>NZ_JYJF01000841.1 GCF_000955975.1 Saccharothrix sp. ST-888 | reverse complement strand
CCCGGACGGTCTGCGCCAGCGCGGTGGCCACCGCGCGCCGGAGGCCCTCGGGGCGCCGGTAGGTCGGGATCACCCTCGCCACCAGCGCCGACGGGCGCCGGCCGAGCTCCGCGGCGAGCCGCCGGACCTCGGCGTCGTCCCGGCGGCGCCAGGGAACCGACCCGTCACCCCTCCCGGTGCCGTCCGTACGCAGCCGTCGCGGGGACGGGTAGACGGCTTTCGGGCGGCCGGGCGCGGTCAACGCCCCGGCGGCGCGCTCCATATGGTCGGGCTCCCACTCGTTGTCGTCGTCCAGGAAGGCGACGTACCGGGACGAGC
>NZ_JYJF01000840.1 GCF_000955975.1 Saccharothrix sp. ST-888 | reverse complement strand
GGATGCAGAGGTCGATCCCGCCGCGCCCCAGCCCCTTCAGTACCGCGGGGACCGTCGCGCACTCCAGGTAGCGCAGCTCCGGGAGGTCGGCGCCGGGCCGCCGGCCGAGTGCCAGGGTCACCTGCCCCCGGGTGCTGCGGTCCTCGCCGTAGACCCGACTGGTCAGCGTTCCGTCGGTCGTGTCCGCCATGCGCCCTGCTCCCGGGTGCTCGTCCTCTTTAACGTCTGCTCCGACGAGTCAAGTGTGATCCGGACCACGTCTACTTCCGGATCCTACGCCCGCCCACCCCCCGCCGTGAGGCTCTGGCGCGACCTCGC
>NZ_JYJF01000085.1 GCF_000955975.1 Saccharothrix sp. ST-888 | reverse complement strand
TCGGTGGGCGGCTCGGTCGGCGGCGGTGCCACCGGTGGTCCGGTGGGCGGGCCGGTCGGCGCCGGCCCGGTGGTGACCGGACCGGTCGGGGGCACCCCGAGTGCCCCGGGCACGCCCGGCCTGCCCGGCGCCCCTGGTGGCGCGGTGGGCGGTCCCTTGGGCGGCCCGATCGGCGGGAGCGCGCCTGGTGCGCCCGGTGCGCCGACTGCGGCGGGTCAGCCGGTCGGCGGTGTGATCGGTGTCGGTACCGGCAGTGCGCCGCAGGACGCCCGTCCGGGTGCGGCGCCCAGGATGCCCGTCGCCACGCCCTTCCCGGGTGCGGGCCTCGGTGCGAACCCGGGCGCGGGTGCGGGCGGAACCGCGCCCGCACCGGCGCGGACCTACGGCGATCCGGTGGCCGACTTCCGCCGCCGCCCCGACCTGCCGATGCCCAACGAGGCCCACGGGACGTCCGGTTGGGCCGCCGTGCCGACCGGTGAACTCGGTGCCGCGTACCTGCTGGCCCGGATCGCGCGCCGCCGGGGCGTGCCGCTGCCGGGCGGGCCGGAGCACGAGCGCACCATCGCCGACAGCCGCCCGTACGGTGTGCCGGGCGGGCTCGGGCCGGTCGACCCCGCGCACCAGGCCGAGGCCGAACTCCGGGCGCCCCAGGCGGCCGAGGGCTTCGCCGCCCCGCACCCCGACCCGCGCACCGGGACCTGGACCGAGGTGCTCAACGGCGGCGGCTACCGCGAGCAGGGCCGCGCCAACAACTGCGTCGAGCTGTCGCTCTCCGGTCTCGACAGCTACGCCGGACACCCCACCTGTGGTGCCCCCCGGCTGCCGGACGGTCCTTCGGGCGAGCGCGGCGGGCGGGACCGGGCCGAGCGCGAACTCGGCACGCAGTTCCGCGACCTGGGCGACGGCGAGCAGGCGCACCTGCGGCTGGCCGAAGCCCTGCTGCACAGCGGCCACGGTGCGCAGGCGGTGCTGCTCACCACGGACGAGTTCGGCCGGTCGCACACCTGGAACGCCGCCGTGCACGCCGGTGCGATCACCTACCTGGACCACCAGACCGGCTGCCAGTCGGCCGTTCCGCTGTACGGCGCGGACCACGGCCTGTGGGCGATCGCGGTGGACGCGGAGTCCCGCCCGGTCGACCTGTCGGACATCCAACTCGCCGTCCCGGCGCCGAAGTCCGAGCCGAAGTCCGAGCCGAAGTCCGAGCCGAAGTCCGAGCCGAAGTCCGAGCCGAAGTCCGAGCCGAAGTCCGAGCCGACGCCGGAGCCGGAGGCGGACTCCACCCAGGCACCCGGCCGGCCCGCCGCCGCCCCGGAACAGCCCGCGCCCCCGCGTTCCCGGCTGACCATCCACCGCGCCTCCGCAGGCACCAGCGCGAGGAGCGCTCAGCGATGACCACCCGCGAACAGGCGATCGACGCCGCCCACCGATGGATCAACGGCGATCTGCCGCAGGAGGCGGCCCGCCCGGTCCAGTCCTACGAGTTCGACCTCGGCTGGGTGCTCTGGCCCGCCCCCGCACCCGTGCAGGTGGACCCGCTGACCGGCGCGCGCCGGGCCCCCGAGGAGATCGGCGCGGCCTGCGCCGTGGTGGACCGCGCGACCGGCGAGCTGAGCGTCTGGCCGTCCGTCCCGGTGGCGGAGGTGGTCCGGCTCTACCGCGACAAGCTGGGCGCCGGCCTGTACGAGCCCGCGCTGCCGCCCGTCACCGGGCCGGGCGTCCGGGCCGAGCTGACCTACCGCGACGAGTTCGGCGAACCGCAGACGCTGGTGCTGCACTCGGCCGCAGGCCGTCCGCACCCTGCGCTGCGCGCCTGGCGGCAGCTCGAACAGCAGGGCGTCCGGGCCCAGGACGTGGTGGCGGTCCACACCGATCTGAGCCTCGCGATGCTGCCCGGCGGGTACGCCGCGCAGGCGCTCGCCGAGGAACTGCCGTCGGCGCGGTTCAGCCACGAGCTGCGGTACGGGCCGTACTTCGACCACCGGGCGGCGGCGGTGCGGGAGTTGGTCGCCCGGATCCCGGCGGCCGGCCCCGACGGCAGGCACGCGGCGCCCAGGCCCAACCGGGTGCCGTTCCCGACGGCCGTCCCGCCAGCGCTGCCGGAGACCGCGCAGGTGCTGGCCGCCCGGCTCGCGGAGCGGTTCGGGCCCGAGGGCGCGCAACGCTTCGAGGAGGGCGAGGTGCTGGCGGCCGACCTGCCGGACTCGGTGGCCGTGCCGCTGCTCGACATCGGCCTGCCCACGGCGGTCGAGGGCTACTTCACCCTGCACCGCCCGGTCGCCGACGGCGTCCTGGACGGCAGCCGGGCCGAGTCGGTCCTGCCCGACGCGACGGCCTGGCTGGACGGCCTCGGACGCGGTCTGCGGGCCACCGGGGACGCGCGGCGGAACCTGCTCGGGCAGCGGCTCGTCGGCACCGACGGGTGGGCGCTGATCACCGTGGACACCGCGCGGGGCCGGGTCCGCGCGATCGACCCCGACACCGCGACCGCTCGCCACTGCAACGCCGACCTCACCGCGTTCGTCCGCTGCCTCACCCTGCTCGCCGAGTACCTGCCCCGCCTCCGCGACCTCCCGCCCTACGCGGCGGGCCCGGTGGTGGCCGAACTCCAGTGGGGGCTGGCCGGGCTGGACCGCACGGTGTTCACCGACCCGGAGAACTGGTGGGCCGTGGTGCTGGAACAGCTCTGGCAGGGCGTGCTCTAGCCCCTGTCGGGCCGCCCCCCGGCCTCGGGGGACGGCCCGGCAGGTCTCCTCGGGCTACCCGTTCAGGAACGACTCCAGGGCGGCCGCGAAGGCGACGGGGATCTCGTACATGGGGTAGTGACCGGAGTTGGGGAGGATTTCGAGGGTGGCGTCCGGGTAGTGGGTGAGCCAGGTGGCCCGCATCACCTCGGGGGTGAGGGCCAGGTCGTGCTCGCCGACGAAGACCCGGACCGGAAGGCGGCTGCCGGTGATCTTGGCGGCGAAGTCGAGGGTGCTCCAGTCGTCCAGGTAGGCGGCGAAGGCGTCGCGCCGGGAGAGGGCGAGGGACTGCGCGGTCATCCGGTCGAGCCAGGCGGCGGTGGCCCGGTGGCCGGTGACCAGGTCGAGGATGGCGCGGCGGTTGGCCGGGTGGTCGGCGGCGCCGTGGAAGAGCTCGTACGCCTCGCCCTCCAGCGGGTACGCGGAGGCCGGCACCCCGGCGATGCCGGCCAGCCGGCGCACCCGGTGCGGAGCCTCGACCAGCACGCGCTGCGCCGCCTTCCCGCCCATCGAGTGGCCGACCAGGGAGAAGGTGGCCCAGCCGAGCCGGTCGGCCAGCGCCAGGACGTCCTGGGCGATCTCGGCGAGGGTGAAGTCGCCCGGGACGTCGGCCCGCAGGCCGTAGCCCCGGTAGTCGAGGAACGCGTAGCTGAAGTTCTCGCCGTCCAGACAGTCCAGGAACGGCCCCCAGCCCGCGCTGGTGCCGAACCAGTCGTGCAGCACGATGACCCGGTGCCCGCCGGCGCCGATTACCCGGTGACTGATCGTCATATGTCGCTCCCGGTTGGTGATGTGGAACCAGGTTCCGCCGGGTGGCGATCCTCGGCAACCACTTCGCCGATGGCGGGCCGTGCCGGGCCGGTCCGGATGTGACGAAGTGTCAGATATTCAAGGGTCGGTCGGTCCGGCACAGGAGGCCAGGTCGGGGGAGGGCATCGCGTAGCGTGGAGAGTTATGCGACTCGGTGTGCTCGACGTAGGTTCCAACACCGTCCACTTCCTCGTGGTGGACGCCCACCCCGGTGCTGCCCCGCTGCCCGCGTACTCGCACAAGGCCGAGCTGAGGCTCGCCGAGCTGCTCGACGCGGCCGGCGCGATCACCACGGCCGGGGTGGACAAGCTGGTCGGCATGGTGGCCTCCTCGATAAGGGTGGCCGAGGACAAGGGCGTGGTGGACATGCTGCCCTTCGCCACCTCCGCCGTCCGGGAGGCCGCCAACGGTGAGGACGTGCTGCGCCGGGTCGCCGAGGAGACCGGCGTGGAGCTGCGGGTGCTCTCCGGCCAGGACGAGGCCCGGCTCACCTTCCTCGCGGTCCGCCGCTGGTTCGGCTGGTCGTCCGGGCGCCTGCTCAACTTCGACATCGGCGGCGGCTCGCTGGAGATCGCCTGCGGGCTGGACGAGCAGCCCGACGTCGCCTGCTCCCTTCCGCTCGGTGCCGGTCGGCTGACCGCCCAGCTGCCCGGGGACGTGGCCGACCCCGACGACGTACGGGAGCTGCGGCGCCAGATCAGGGCCGAGATCGCCCAGGTGGTCGGCGAGTTCGCCCGGCTCGGCGCCCCGGACCACGCGGTCGCCACCTCCAAGACCTTCAAGCAGCTGGCCCGGATGACCGGCGCCGCCCCCGCCGACTCCGGACCGCTGGTGCAGCGCAGGCTCACCAGAGCCGGCCTGGCCGCCTGGGTCCCCAGGCTGGCCGGGATGACCGTCGCGCAGCGCGCCCAGATCCCCGGGGTCTCCGAGGGGCGGGCGCGGCAGCTGCTGGCCGGGGCGATGGTCGCCGACGCGGCGATGGACCTCTTCGGCCTGGACGGGCTCGACGTCTGCCCCTGGGCGCTGCGCGAGGGCATCATCCTGCGCCGTCTGGACGCCATGGACAGCCCCGCCGACCGCCGCCCTGCCCTGACGGGGTGAAGCCCCTCCGGGGCGGTCGGGCGCGCCCGTGAGGGGGCGGGGAACGGGGAGGCGGCCGAGCCGGCGGGACGGCTGCCCCTGGTGGGCGTACGGCGCGCTTCCGCCGGAGCCGGTACGGCGTCGGAGCCCCTCCCTTCCGGGCCCGCAGCCGGTCGGACCCGGCCTCGCGGCCCACGGCGGCACCACCCGGCGAGGTCTGCCACCGGCCCCGCGGCGGCCGGCTCCCGATCACACCGGACCAGGGTGAGCACGCCCACACCGGGCCGGGACACGGTCCCATTCGGCTGTCCTGCCGCTTACGCTGTCTCCCGTGGCGGAACCAGCGGACGAGGACGGTACGCAGGCGGGCCGCGCTGCTGGTGAAGACGCCGGGCAGCCGCGGCCGGGCAGGCCGCGCCGGACCAGGGCGAGCGCCGCTGCCAAGCGGACGCCGGAACCCGGGCAGGGCGGCGCAGCGGCCACCGGGCGGCCGGGGCTGGGGGAGCGGGCCGCCGAGGCCGCCTCCCGGACGGCCAGGACCGTGAAGGCCGTGAAGGCCGTGAAGGCTGCGAAGTCCGCGAAGTCCGCCGAGGCCGCGAAGCCCGCCACCGCGAAGAGCACGAAGTCCGCCAAGGTCGCGCAGGCGGTCAAGGCCGTGAAGTCGGCGACCGCCGCGAAGTCCGCCCAGTCCCCCCAGCGGCGCAGGACGGCCACCGGTGCCACCAGTGCCACCGAAGCGACCAAGACGACCAAGACCGCCGCGAAGCGCACCAGGACGGCGCGTCGGAAGGCCCCCGAGCCCGCCCCCCTGCTGCGCACCACCGACCGCCTGGTGCTCCCGCCGCACCCGAAGCTGCACGTCCCGGACACCAAGGTGGTGCTCTCCACCGCCTCGGTCTACCCCGCGACCACCGCCACCGCCTTCGAGCTCGCCGCCAAGCTCGGCTACGACGGCATCGAGGTGATGGTCTGGAACGACCCGGTCAGCCAGGACATCGAGGCCCTGCGCCGGCTCTCCGACCTGCACCGGATGCCGATCCTGGCCGTCCACGCGCCCTGCCTGCTGATCACCCAGCGGGTCTGGACCACCGATCCGTGGACCAAGCTGGTCCGCGCCCGCGCGGCCGCCGAGAAGCTGGGCGCGGACACCGTGGTGGTCCACCCGCCGTTCCGCTGGCAGCGCCAGTACGCCCGGGAGTTCGTCGAGGGGATCGGCCGGATGGCGGGCGAGACCGAGGTCCGCTTCGCGGTCGAGAACATGTATCCCTGGCGCTACCGGGACCGCGAGGTGCTGGCGTACGCGCCGGGCTGGGACGTCACCGAGGAGGAGTACCGGCACTTCACCATCGACCTCTCGCACGTCGCGACCTCCCGGATCGACGCCTTCGCGATGGCCGACCGGATGGGCAGCCGCCTCGCCCACGTCCACCTCGCGGACGGTTCGGGGTCCGGCAAGGACGAGCACCTCATCCCGGGCCGGGGCAAGCAGCCCTGCGCCGAGCTGCTGGAACGCCTCGCCAGGACCGGTTTCGACGGCCACGTGGTGCTGGAGGTCAACACCCGCCGGGCCGCTTCCCCCGCCGAACGCGAGGCCGATCTCGCCGAGGCCCTCGCCTTCACCCGCCTGCACCTGGCCACCCCCGCGCGCGTACGCTGACCGCAGGGGACACCGGACCGGGGGCAGGACATGACGGATCTTCAGCACCTGGAGCAGCGGGAGCTGTTGCCCGCCGCCGAACGGGCCGCGCTGCGCGCCGAGTTCCCGGACGGCGCGGTCACCGAGCCGTACGTGCTGGCCGTCGTCGTCGCGGTGACCCGGGCATGACGGCCTCGATCTGGCGGGACCGGGCCGCCTCCTTCGGTGCGGTCGCGGCGGACTACGACGCGGCTCGGCCCTCGTACCCGGATGCGCTGTTCGACGAGATCGAGCGGCTCGGCGGACGGCTGTTGAGCGGTTCGGTGGTGCTGGACGTCGGGGCGGGGACGGGGATCGCGACCCGGTTGCTGGCGGGCCGGGGTGCCCGGGTGACGGCGGTGGAGCCGAGTGCCGGGATGGCCGCCCGGCTGCATGCGGTGTCTCCCGGGATCCCGCTGGTCAGGGGGGTCGGCGACGCACTGCCGTGCCGCGATGCGACGGCGGATCTGATCACGTATGCGCAGGCGTTCCACTGGACCGCCCCGGACCGGTCGATCCCCGAGGCGATCCGGGTCCTGCGCCCCGGCGGCGCGCTCGCGGTCTGGCGCAACGACCGGGACCGCCGGACCGCGTGGGCCGAGGCCCAGCTCGACCGGCTGATGGCCGGGGTGTCGTCGCTGACCGGCCCGTCGCCGGGGGCCGAGCGGACCGACATCGGCCGGGTCGGCGGCCTGATCGCCGGGTACGGCCTGCGGGTGGGTACCGCGGAGATCGCCTGGCAGCGCGAGGTGCCGGTCGACACCGCCCTCGCCGACCTGCGGTCCAAGTCCTTCATCGCGGTGCTGTCGGAGGAGGAGCGGGAGTCGGTGCTGGCCGCCGAACGGGCAGCGCTGCTGGCCGAGTTCCCGGCCGGGATGCTTCCCGAGCCCTTCGTGGCGCGGCTGACGGTGGGGGTCACGGCCGGCTGACGCCGCCGACGGCGCGGCCTGACCGCATGGCGGACGAACTGTGCGTACGGCCCGAAGGGCGGCGTACGCTCGGTAGCTACAGCGGCCCTGCGCCCCCTCAACCGAAGCAGACGGCCGCGCGCAGTCTCCGAAGGAGTGGAGCGAATGCCCGAGCTGAGGTCCCGTACGGTCACCCACGGTCGCAACATGGCTGGCGCCCGGGCGCTTCTCAGGGCGGCGGGCGTAGCCCGGGAGGACTTCGGAAAGCCGATCATCGCGGTGGCCAACTCGTTCACCGAGTTCGTGCCGGGGCACACCCACCTCCAGCCGGTCGGCCGGATCGTCTCCGAGGCGATCAAGGAGGCGGGCGGTATCCCGCGCGAGTTCAACACCATCGCGGTGGACGACGGCATCGCCATGGGCCACGCCGGCATGCTCTACTCGCTGCCCTCCCGCGACCTGATCGCCGACTCGGTCGAGTACATGGTCAACGCGCACTGCGCGGACGCGCTGATCTGCATCTCCAACTGCGACAAGATCACCCCCGGCATGCTGATGGCCGCGCTGCGCCTCAACATCCCGACCGTGTTCGTCTCCGGCGGCCCGATGGAGGCCGGCAAGGCCACCCTGGTCGACGGCACCGTGCGCAAGCTCGACCTGGTCGACGCGATCTCGCAGGCGGTCAACGAGAACGTCTCCGACGAGGACATCGCGATCATCGAGGAGAACGCCTGCCCGACCTGCGGTTCCTGCTCGGGCATGTTCACCGCCAACTCGATGAACTGCCTCACCGAGGCGATCGGCCTCTCGCTCCCCGGCAACGGCTCGGTGCTGGCCACCCACACCGCCCGCAAGGCCCTCTACGAGCGCGCCGGGCACAACGTGGTCGAGCTGGCCCGGCGGCACTACCACGGGGACGACGAGTCCGTCCTGCCGCGCAACATCGCCACCCGGGCGGCCTTCGAGAACGCGATGGCCCTCGACATCGCGATGGGCGGCTCCACCAACACCATCCTGCACCTGCTCGCCGCCGCCCAGGAGGCCGAGCTGGACTTCGACATGCGCGACATCGACGCCATCTCGCGCAAGGTGCCGTGCCTGTCGAAGGTCGCCCCCAACGGCAACTACTACATGGAGGACGTCCACCGGGCCGGCGGCATCCCCGCCATCCTGGGCGAGCTCTACCGCGCCGGACTGCTCAACGAGGACGTCCACACCGTCCACTCCGACTCGCTCGCCGAGTGGCTCAAGACCTGGGACGTGCGCGGCGGTTCACCGTCCGCCGAGGCCGTCGAGCTGTGGCACGCCGCCCCCGGCTGCGTCCGGTCGGCCACCGCCTTCTCGCAGTCCGAGCGCTGGGAGACGCTGGACACCGACGCGGCCCGCGGCTGCATCCGCGACCTCGAGCACGCCTACTCCCTGGAGGGCGGCCTCGCCGTGCTCTACGGCAACATCGCCGAGGACGGCTGCGTGGTGAAGACCGCGGGCGTGGACGAGTCGATCTGGACCTTCAGCGGCCCGGCGGTCGTGGTCGAATCCCAGGACGACGCGGTCGAGGCGATCCTCGCCAAGCGGGTCAAGGAGGGCGACGTCGTCGTCATCCGCTACGAGGGCCCCAAGGGCGGCCCCGGCATGCAGGAGATGCTCTACCCCACGTCCTTCCTGAAGGGCCGCGGCCTCGGCAAGTCCTGTGCCCTGATCACGGACGGCCGGTTCTCCGGCGGCACCTCGGGCCTCTCCATCGGCCACGTCTCGCCCGAGGCGGCCTCCGGCGGCGCCATCGCGCTGATCGAGGACGGCGACCTCATCACGATCGACATCCCCGGCCGGAAGATGACCCTGGAGGTCTCCTTCGAGGAACTGCACGAGCGGCGCCTCAAACTGGAGTCCGAGGGCGGCTACCGGCCCAAGTCCCGCCAGCGCCAGGTCAGCGCCGCGCTGCGGGCGTACGCGGCGATGGCCACCTCGGCCGACAAGGGCGCCGTCCGCGACGTGAGCCGACTCGGCTGACGGACCAGCGCCACCGGAGGGAGCCGCCGCACGGCCGGGCGGTTCCCCGCCGTTCCACCCGCCGTTCCCTCCGGGGGCCCGCCGGGGCGGGCCGTGCCCTTCGAGGTCCGGAGGCGGGCCCGGTCATAATCGGACCCGTGACCGAGCAGCGCACCACCCCCAGCACGCCCCCGAACCGAGCCCCCGAGCCGGAGCCCATCCGCTGGTTCGGCACCAGCTGGGTCGACCGCGGCGCCGACTACCGGGTGCGCCGGGTGCTCGTCCCGGTCGGTGCGCTGGTCTGCACCGTCGCCGGAGCGCTGGTCCTGCGCTTCGCCGTCACGGGCGTCCGGATGTCCGAGTCCGGCGGCTTCGTCTACGGGCTGCTGATCGCCGCCATCGCCGTCTGCTCCTGCCTCGCCGCGCTGCGCAACTGGAAGCTGCTCGCCGAGGGCCGGGAGTCCCTGACCGGCTGGATGGCCGAGGACAAGTCGCTCGGTGTGGTCTGGCTGATCGGGGTGGTGGGCGCGCTGGTCGCGTACTTCGTCCGCAGCCTGGTCGAGGCCCCCGGTGAGAGCGTCAAGCGCGCGGGCTACGACCAGGCGCGGATGCGGTACGAGCGCCGGCAGGCCGACCGAGGAGGCAGGCCGGGCAGCCAGGGCAGGACCGGCAAGCGCAAGCGCTGACGCTGCCGAGCGGTCCCCGGCCGCCGTCCGCCAGGGGAAGGGACGTGAAGGCGCCCTACGGCGTCCAGCCGACCGGTCTGGCCACCGGGCTGTCCGTGCCGGGCGTCGGCGCGGGTGAGGCCGGCGGCGCGAGCGGGGTCTGGGTCTGCTGGATCACCGGAGGCGTCGGTGACGGCCTGCCGCCCGTCGCGAGCTGGAGGCTGAGCAGGACCAGGCCGATGACCAGCGCCACGATCAGCCAGGACTGCCAGCGCCGGCCGACCCGCCCCTGCAGTCGGCCGACGCCGCCCGCCCGGCGCCGTGCCGGAGTCTGCGGCCGGACGGGTTCCGGGGGCTCGCGCTGCCACTTGGCGGCGAGCATCCGGGCGCGTCCGGACTGCTCCTTCACGGTCGCGGACCGGACGAACTCCTCGTCCAGGACCAGGTTTTCGAACGGGTCGCCCGCTGGCTCGTCCCCGGGGCGCGGATGCGGGTCTTCGGCTGTCGGCACACGGTCAGTATGGCGAGCCGGGACCGCAAACATGCGGGCGGGGCGGCCAGTTGTAGAACTGTGACCGCCCCGAGCCGGCCGGCCGCGCTAGGCGCCGCGCCTGGCGCGCTTCACCGAACCGACCACCCCGGCGACCACCAGCAGGATGCCTGCCGGCAGCAGTGAGCTGAACAGCGCGCCGAACAGTCCCCAACCGCCCAGCAGGGCAAGGGTCAGCGTGTTCAGCACCAGCAGGGCGCCGGCGGCGGGCAGCGCCGACCGCCACGGGTGCTCGTCGGCCCAGCGGGCCAGCCGCCGGTCCGCGGTGTCCCGGCGGAGCTTCCCGCCCACCGCGCCGACCAGGAAGAAGAAGAACAGGGCCAGCCCGACCGGTCCGGCCAGGATGTCCATGGACCAGTGACCGGTGACGGCGTCCACCCCGAGCGCCGCCCCGCCGACCACCACGCCGACGGCCGCAGCCGTCCGCCAGGGCCCGAGCGTGGCCGATGCCACGGCGAGCTGCCGGGTCTCACTTCGTGACAAATCTGCGTGTCCCATGCCTCCACGGTGCTCCGTGCGGGCCCGGGACGCCAGGGCGGCGGACCCTGAGTTTCCCCGTAAGGGGGCCGCCGGGGGCGGTGTCGGCCCGCACCGGGAGCGGTACGGGCCGACGGGACGGCCGTTCACCCACGGCGCGGTGCGATGCGCCGTCCGGCGGCTGCCTCACGGTGCCCTGACCGGCTGCCAGAAGCCTTACGGAGTTCTCTGGCAGGCGGCCCTGACGGCCGAGGTCTCCCCTGCGCTGCTGTCCGACCGAGGGCTGGACACGGCCGTGCCGCGACTGCCCGGAGTGCGAGGATGGCCGGACAGCGTACCCAAGGAGCGGCCATGAGCAGCAGTGCACACGGGCAGAAGATCGCCTTCCTCGGCACCGGCAAGATCGGGGAGGCCCTGCTCTCCGGTCTGCTGCGCGCGGGCAAGGACCCGGCGGACGTCCTGGTCACCGCCCGCCGTCCGGAGCGTGCGGCCGAGCTCGCCGCCCGCTACGGGGTCACCACCGTCTCCAACGCCGAGGCGGCCAAGCTCGCGGACACCCTGATCCTGGCCGTGAAGCCGCAGGACATGGGCACCCTGCTGGAGGAACTCGCCCCGCACGTCGGCGCCGACCGGCTGGTGATCTCGGCCGCCGCCGGCATCCCGACCGCCTGGTTCGAGGCGCGGCTGGCGGCGGGCACGCCGGTGGTCCGGGTGATGCCCAACACGCCGGTACTGGTGGACGAGGGCATGAGCGTGATCTCGGGCGGCTCGCACGCCGAGGAGGCCCACCTGGCGCGGGCGGAGGAGATCTTCCGCTCGGTCGGCAAGGCGCTGCGGCTGCCGGAGTCCCAGCAGGACGCGGCCACCGCGCTGTCCGGCTCGGGCCCGGCGTACTTCTACTTCCTGGTGGAGGCGATGACCGACGCGGGCATCCTGCTCGGGCTGCCCCGGCAGGTGGCGCACGACCTGATCGTGCAGTCGGCGATCGGCGCCTCGGTCATGCTGCGGGACTCCGGCGAGCATCCGGTCAAGCTGCGCGAAGCGGTCACCTCGCCGGCCGGGACGACCATCGCGGCCATCCGCGAGCTGGAGAACCACGGGGTCCGGGCCGCACTGCTCGGCGCGCTGGAGGCGGCCCGCGACCGCTCCCGCGAACTGGCGGGCGGCGGCAGGTGAGCGGGGCCCAGTAGCCTGGGGCCGGTGAGCTATGACCTGGTGATCTTCGACAATGACGGTGTGCTCGTGGACAGCGAGCCGATCTCCAACCGGACGCTGGCCGAGTACCTGACCGAACTCGGCTACCCCACCGCCATCGAGGACTCCTACCGGGACTTCATGGGCTGCGCCGCGCACACCGTGCACGACGTCATCGCCGAGCGGTACGGGGCGCGGCTGCCCGAGCGCTTCGACGAGCTCTTCCACGACCGGGTGTTCACCGCCTTCCGGAGCGAACTCACCGCCGTACGCGGCGCCGAGCAGGTGCTCAAGGCCCTCCAGCAGGCCGGGATCCCGTACTGCGTGGCCTCCTCCGCGCACCACCAGTGGATCCGTACCGCGCTCGACCTCACCGGCCTGCGCGGGTACCACGCGGAGGAGCGGATCTTCAGCGCCCAGGACGTCGGCATCGGCAAGCCCGCCCCCGACCTCTTCCTGCACGCGGCCCGCACCCTCGGGGTGGACCCCGCGCGCTGCCTGGTGATCGAGGACAGCCGCAACGGCGTCCTCGCCGCCCGCGCCGCCGGGATGGACGTGTACGGCTACGCGGCCCTCACCGATCCCGCCAGGCTCACCGCCGCCGGGGCGACCGGCCTGCTCGCCGAACTCCCGGAGCTGCTCGACCTGGTGGGGCTCGGCGCGAACGGCTGAGGTTTTTCGAAAGAGTCCGACCTGACCCCTCCCGCAACCGTCCCGAAGGACCTACGCTCGCGGCCAACATCTTTCGTACCGGCCGGTAGCGTCGGGGGAGCGGGGTCGGCGATGCAGCAAGCCGTGGACGGAAGACTGCGCCGGGCCCGGGCCGCGCTGGCGGTCGGCTTCCTGTTGCAGGGCACCGCGTTCGCGCTGCTGGTGACCAGCATCCCCGAGATCCAGCAGCGGTACGGGCTGAGCGACTCGCTGCTGCCGGTGTTCCTCGCGGCCGTGCCGATCCTGGCCGGGGTGGGCTCGGTCGGCTCCGAGCAACTGGTGAAGCGGAGCAGCGCGCGCGGGGTGCTGCGGACCGTCCAGCCCGCCGTCTGCCTCACCCTCGCCGCGGCCGGGCTCGGCGACCGGCTCTGGCAACTGGCCCTCGCACTCGGGCTGTTCGGGCTGCTGGTCGGCGCGCTCGACGCGAGTATGAACATGCTCGGGGTCGGCCTCCAGCACCGGTACGGGCGCAGCATCATGCTCGGCTTCCACGCCGCGTTCAGCCTGGGTGCCATCCTCGGCGGCGGGATCGCCTGGCTCGGCGCGCACGACGACCTGAGCCTGTTCACGCTGTTCGGGACCACCGCGGCGGTACTCGTCCCGCTGGCGCTGCTGGCCGGTACGCGCTTCCCCGGGCCGGCCGAACTCGGCGACGCGGTACGGGAGGCGGCCGAGGCGGCGGCCCGGTCCATCCCGTGGCGGCCGCTGCTGCCGCTCTGCGTGGCGATGGCCGCCGCCTACATCGCGGACGCCTCGGTCTCCAACTACAGCGTCAAGTACCTCACCGACGGGCTGCACAGCGCCGACGACGTGGCCAAGCTGTCCTACCTCGGGTACATGGTCGCCATGCTGCTCGGGCGGACGCTCGGCGACCGCGGGGTGCAGCGGTGGGGGCCGGTGGCCGTGGTGCGGACCGGTGCGGCGGTGGCCGCGCTCGGGTTCGCGATCGCCGCGGCGGCGCCGGGGCCCGCGGTCGGCATCGCCGGGTTCACCCTGCTGGGCCTGGGCATCTGCGCGATCATCCCGCAGGTCTTCGCGGCGGGCGGACGGCTCTTCCCGCAGGACTCCGACGCCGCCGTGGCCCGGCTCAACCTCTTCAACTACGTGGGTTTCCTGCTGGGTTCCCCCCTGGTCGGCGCCCTCGCCGACGCCGCCTCCTACCGGCTGGCCCTGCTCGCCCCGCTCGCCCTGATCCTCCTGATCGTCCCGCTCGGCAACCACTTCGCTCCGGACCGGCGGCACCGGGTCTCCTGACGCGTGCGGCCGGGGTCGCCGTCGCCCCCGGCGCAGGCGCGTGCACTACCGTGGTGGCATGTCCGAAGCCGAGCGTGACACCCCCTGCGGCCTGCACCTCTACTGGGACGAGGCCGTCACCGCCTACGACTTCGGCCCCGGCCACCCGATGGACCCGACCCGGCTGGCGCTCACCATGCGACTGGTCGAGGCCCTCGGCCTGACCACCGCGCCCGGCGTGACCGTACGGGCCGCGCCGCCGGCCGGCGACTCCACCCTGCGGCTGGTGCACAGCGGCGAGTACGTGGAGGCGGTCAGACGCGTCGCCGCCGATCCGGACAGCACCGACCGGCAGCACGGCCTGGGCACCGAGGACAACTGGGCGTTCGCCGCCCAGCACACCGCCTCGGCGCTGATCGCGGGCCAGTCGGTGGCCGCCGCCGAGGCGGTGTGGAGCGGCGAGGCCCGACACGCCGTCAACTTCGCCGGCGGACTGCACCATGCGATGCCCGGCCGCGCCTCCGGATTCTGCGTGTACAACGACCCGGCGCTCGCCATCGCCCGCCTGCTGGAGCTGGGCGCCGAGCGGGTCGCCTACGTGGATGTGGACGTACACCACGGGGACGGTGTGCAGCAGGCGTTCTGGGACGACCCCAGGGTGCTGACCGTGTCGATCCACGAGCACCCGGCCACGCTCTTCCCGCAGACCGGCTGGTCCACCGAGACCGGCGGTCCGAACGCACCGGGCTCGGCCGCCAACCTCCCCCTGCACGCGGGCACCGGCGACAGCGGCTGGCTGCGCGCCTTCCATGCCCTGGTGCCCGAACTGCTCGCCGCCTTCCGGCCGCAGGTCCTGGTCAGCCAGCACGGTGCCGACACCCACGTCGAGGACCCGCTCGCGCACCTGGCGGTCACCGTCGACGCCCAGCGGATGATCGCCGAGTCGATGCACGAGCTCGCCCACCAGTACGCCGACGGCCGCTGGGTCGCCACCGGCGGGGGCGGCTACGCGGTGGTGGACGTGGTCCCGCGCGCCTGGACCCACCTGGTCGCCACCGCCGCCGGGCAGCCGGTCGACCCGGCCACCGAGACCCCGGAGGGCTGGCGGGCCGAGGTCCTGCGCCGCACCGGGCGGCCGGCCCCGCTGCGGATGACCGACGGCGCCAAGCCGCACTGGCGGGACTTCCACGACTACGGCTACGACCCCGGCGACCGCCTCGACCAGGCGATCCTGGCCGCCCGCCGCGCGGTCTACCCGCACCACGGCCTCCTGCCGTGACCAGCCGGGAGCCGGCGGGCGCGGATCCGGCGGGCCCGGATGCGGCGGCTCCCGGGCCGACGGCTTCCGAGCCCCGCGAGCGGCTGCGCGCCCACCTGCTCCGCCACCGCCTGGCGGGAGGGCGGATCCCGACCCCCCGGCAGAAGAACCTCCGCAGCTACCGCCTGTTCGGCCAGGGCGACCCGCAGGCCCTGATGGGCCTGGACCCGGAACGCCGCTGGGGCCCGGGGGCGGTCCTCGACCTGATGGCCGAACGCTGTGGTGTCCGCCCCGAGTTCGGCTACGGCCACGGCCAGGACACCATCGACCCCGAACGCACCCTGGACGCCCTGGACCGGCTCGCCGCCCTGCTGCGCCGCACCGCCCGGAGTCGGGGGCGGGTGCTCGCGGGCACCGGGCACCCGACCAGGCTGCCCGCCTTCCACGGGGCGCTCGTACGGGCACTGGAGGCATCGGGGTGCGCCGTGCTCACACCGGCGCGGGGCGCGCGCTTCCGTGAGCCCACCCCCGACGGGCAGCGCACCTGCACCCTGGACTACCTCGGCCCGGTGGCGGTGGTCCGATCCCTTGACGCCGCACCGGGCCGAAGCGGAAGAATCCCTGTCGGAACCACCGGCGGTCTGCTGCACACCCACTCCCCGCAGCCCGTACGGCTGGCACTGAGCGCCCTCGCCGCAGCCGGACAGGCGCCGCCCGACCTGGTGCTGGGCGACCACGGCTGGCTCTGCGGAGCCGGCCGGCTGGGGGTGCCGGCGGGCGGGCTCGCGGACTCCAACGACCCCGCGCCCTTCGTCGGCGAGGCCGAGGGCACGGTCGCGGTGGCGGTGCCGGTGGACGACGGTGCGCACCCGGAGTGCTACAGAGCGCTGAGTGACTACGTACTGCAACGGGCGGATCTCGCACCGTACAGAGACTGGGCTTCCCCCTCTTCCCACTGGTACCACCCATAACTACTCTGGGGATACACGTGTGCCGGTGGAGTCACCGGAGGGGAAGCCGGTGCCTTGCACACGGGTAAGGGTCGGGTGAGGTCATGAGTGCTGGCGAACGCCCCCTGCAGGAGGTCGTCTTCCTGACCGTGGCGGAGGTTGCCTCGGTGATGCGGGTGTCCAAGATGACGGTCTACCGCCTGGTGCACAGTGGAGAGCTTCCGGCCATCCGGGTCGGCCGCTCCTTCCGGGTGCCCGAACAGGCGGTCCACGAGTACCTGAAGGAGTCCTACGTGCGGCTCGAGAGCGCGTAGGCACGAGCCGACCGGGCAGGGTCGTTCGCCGCCGATTAACCGTTTGTCCCGGCCGCGATTACAGTGCTGGTCATCCGGACGGTAGGCTAGGCCCTCCGTCAGTCGTATGGACTCCGTCTCTCACGGGCGAGAGTCTGAGTGAGCGAGGGTAGTTCCGTGGGCTCTGTCATCAAGAAGCGTCGCAAGCGTATGGCCAAGAAGAAGCACCGCAAGCTTCTGAAGCGCACTCGCGTTCAGCGTCGCAACAAGAAGTAACACCTCCGGGACGCCCCGCGCACCAGGTGGATCCACCGCCCGCCCAGACGAATTTCCGTCCGGGCGGGCGGTGGCGTTTTCGGTGCGGAAACACCCGCGCGGTACGGTGCAGTCAGGGGTTCGAGCCCCGGACACGGCGGCGAGGAGGACACGAGGCAGTGGGCAGGGTCGTGCTCGTCACCGGCGTGGCACGCCATCTCGGTGCCCGCTTCGCGGCGGAGGTCAGCCGCGCCCCCGATGTCGACCTGGTGGTCGGCGTGGACGTCCGTCCGCCGCACGGCGAGCTGCCGACCGGCTGCCGGTTCGTCCAGGTCGACCTGCGCCGTCCCTCCATCGCGCGGGTGATGGCCGAGCACGGCGTCGACACCGTGGTCCACCTCACCGTCAGCGCCACCGGGCCCGGTGGCCGGGCGGCGGTGAAGGAGACCAACGTCATCGGCACCATGCAGCTGCTCGGCGCCTGCCAGAAGGCCCCGGACCTGCGCCGCCTGGTGGTGAAGTCCACCACCGGGGTCTACGGTTCCGCGCCCCGCGACCCGGCGGTCTTCGGCGAGCGGATGCAGCCCAAGGACCTGCCGCGCGGCGGCTTCGCCAAGGACGCCGCCGAGGTCGAGGGCTACGTACGCGGCTTCGCCCGCCGCCGCCCCGACGTCGCGGTCACCGTGCTGCGCTTCGCCAACATCGTCGGCCCGGCCGGGGACACCCCCCTCGCCGAGTACTTCGCGCTGCCCGTCCTGCCGACCGTGCTCGGGCACGACCCCCGCCTGCAGTTCATCCACGAGGACGATGCCGTCGAGGTCCTGCGGCTGGCGGCCGGCGAGCCCGGGCCCGGCAGCACCAACACCGGCACCTTCAACGTGGCCGGCGACGGCGTCCTGCTGCTCTCTCAGTGCGCCCGGCGCCTGGGCAGGCCGACCGTGCCGCTGCTGCTGCCCGCACTCGGCCTGGTCGCGAGCGTGGTCCGGCAGACCAGGCTGGCCGACATCTCGCCCGAGCAGATCCGGCTGCTCACCCACGGCCGAGTGGTGGACACCACCCAGCTGCGCGAAACCTTCGGGTACGTACCGAAGTTCACCACACCGGAAGCCTTCGCCGACTTCGCCGCCGCGCAGTCCGCCGGGCTCCTGCCGCCCGAACGCCTCACCGCCGTCACCGACCGGCTGACCGCGCTGCTCGGCACCGACCACACCGACGCCCCGAGGAGCTGAGGCCGCGATGACTGCCGCGAGAGAGTACGCCAGGGGCGAGGCCAAGGTCATCCCGATCGAGTCCGCGCCCAGCTGGCACGGCGACCGGAGAGGGGACGCGGCGGAGCGGTTCGCCGACCGCGTCGCCGGGGCCGTCGGCGGCGCGCTGGCCGGAAAGCTCGGCCCGGCAGCCACCCGCGCCTTCGGCAAGGGCTGGGAGGACCGTGCCGCCAACGGCCTCGCCTTCCTGCGCCGCCGGATCACCGGCGACTACGAGGTGGACGAGTTCGGCTTCGACCGCGAACTCACCGAGGAGGTCTTCCTGTCGGCGCTGCGCCCGCTCGCGGAGAAGTACTTCCGGGTCGAGGTGCGGGGGATCGAGAACATCCCGAGCGAGGGCGGCGTGCTGATCGTCGCCAACCACTCCGGCACCATCCCGCTGGACGCCCTGATGACCCAGGTCGCCATCCACGACCACCACCCCAGGCAGCGGCACCTGCGGATGCTCGCCGCCGACCTGGTCTTCGTCCTGCCGGTGGCGGGCGAACTCGCCAGGAAGGCCGGGCACACCCTGGCCTGCAACGAGGACGCCCAGGCGCTGCTGGAACGCGGCGAGGTGGTGGGGGTGTGGCCCGAGGGCTTCAAGGGGATCGGCAAGCCGTTCTCGGAGCGGTACAAGCTGCAGCGCTTCGGCCGCGGCGGATTCGTCGCCTCGGCGCTGCGGGCGCAGGTGCCGATCGTGCCCTGCTCGATCGTCGGGGCCGAGGAGACCTACCCGATGATCGGCAACGCCAAGACGCTGGCCCGGCTGCTCGGCCTGCCGTACGTGCCGATCACGCCGACCTTCCCGTGGCTCGGGCCGCTCGGGGCGGTCCCGCTGCCCACCAAGTGGACCATCCAGTTCGGCGAACCGATCCCGACCGACAGCCACCCGCCGGAGGCGGCGGACGACCCGATGCTCGTCTTCAACCTGACCGACCAGGTGCGCGAGACCATCCAGCACACCCTGTACAAGCTGCTCGTGCAGCGGCGCTCGGTCTTCTTCTGAGCGGGCTCCCCGCGCCCCGAGGGGTGCCCCGGAAAACCGCAGATGGCCGTGAGTGTGCCAACTCACGGCCATCTCCTGCGGGTCGGGACCTCAGCCCAGGGTCAGGCCCGGGAGGAGACCGGGGATGAGCGGCGGGACGTCGATGCCCTGGCCGTCGGAGGCGCCGCTCGGCGACTGCGACGGCCAGGACGGGCCGGCCGGCTTGCCGGGACGGCCGGGGGCGGGGGCGCTGGGGGTGGCGCCGTGGCCGGTGAGACCGCTGGTCAGCTGGTCCACCAGGCCGCCGACCGGGCCGGGCGCCGTGCCCGGTGCCGAAGCGCCGCCGCCGGTGGTGGCGTTGGAGCTGCCGGACGTGCCCGGCCGGTTCGCCGAACCGTGCGCAGCGCCGCCCTGGGACGGATCCGCCGCCGAACTGCCCGGGGACTGCCGGTCCGTGCCGTCGGCCGTGCCACCGGGGCCGGGGGAGCCCTTGAGGGGCGGCTGCTCCAGGTGCAGCGGGGCGACGTCCTCGCTCATCTCGTCGAAGAGCGAGTCCACCCTGCTCGCCTGGCTGGTGAGTTGCTGCGGCAGCCGGCTCTGCAGGGCGACCCAGCGGTCGTCCTCGCCGTCCGCGAAGGTGGCCAGCGTGCGCATCGGGGCCAGCGAGCCGTTGCTGCGGTACACCGAGCGCAGCAACTCCCTGCCGCGGATGGCCTCGGCGTGCATGTCGTCCAGCGCCCGGCGGAGCTGGTCGACCGTGCCCGAGCTCAGCCCGGACGGCGTACTCGACCGGCCGAGCAGGCCCTGTGCCTCCTCCAGCCTGGTCGAGGCCTGGTCGAGCAGCAGCGAACCGCGCTCGGCGTCCGAACCGGCCCAGTCCAGCCGGATGCCCTCCAGGCCGCGCTTCATCCCGTAGAGCGCGTCTCCCGGAAGCGCGTTGGAGCTGGCGGCGGCGGCACCGGCGAAGCTGCCGACCGCGACTCCGGCGACCAGGCCGCCGATCGCCAGCCGCCGGCCCCAGCGACTGCCCCGGATGGCCCGGACCGCCCGGTGCCGCCGCTGCTGCGGCACCCGGGCCACCGGACCGCCGCCGTGCGCCGTGCCACTGGCCCACTCCCGCTCGAACGCGGCCATCAGCTGGGCGCGTTGGAGTGATCGGGCCTCGCTGCTCAGCTCCGGTGCGGGCAGCGATCCGAGCGCCTGAGCCATGCCGAGCAGCTCCGCCATCGCGGTGGAACCGCGCTCGGGGCCGCTGTCCGGCGAGCCGCTGCCCAGTGGGCCGTCGCCGGCTGGGCTGTTGCCTGGTCTGGTCTCTGCTCGGTGGGCCTCCAGCGCCTCGGCGAAGGCCCTCGCCCGGCGGTGCTCCAGCATGTTTGCCGTCACGGGCCACACCTCCCTTCGTCGTTGTCGACACCCCGGCCTGCCGGACGGTTGCCACGGCGGGCCAAAAACACTCCATCGGGTGACGAGGCCTGAACTTGCTTGACCGTGGGCCCGGTGGGGGTTTGCACGCTGGCCAACGAGCAGTGCCGGGAGTCGGTTACGCACGACTGATCATGTGACCGCCCATTCACCCGGACGTGTCCGAAGTGCTGCGCGCACGGTGACGGCGCGTCGGACACGCCGGCCGGGACGGCCGGGCTCACCACATGTCGCTCATCGTGCGTCGGGGGGCAGCAGTCTGGCGAGGGTGCGCACCGCGCGGTACTGGAGAGTCTTGATGGCGCCCTCGTTCTTGCCCATGATGCGGGCCGTCTCGGCGACCGAGAGCCCCTGCAGGAAGCGGAGCGTGACGCACTCCTGCTGCTGCGGGTTGAGCCGCCGGACGGCCTCCAGCAGCGCGGCGTTGGAGAGCGACTCCAGCACCGAGTCCTCGGGGCTGCGCTCGCACTCGTTGGAGTCGAGCATCTCGCCGGTGGTGACCTCCAGCCGGAACCGGCTGGACTTGAAGTGGTCGGCCACCAGGTTGCGGGCGATGGTCACCAGCCAGGCGCCGAAGTCCCGCCCCTGCCAGGTGAAGGTGCCGATCCGGCGCAGCGCGCGCAGGAAGGTCTCGCTGGTGAGGTCCTCGGCGGTGGCCCGGCTGCCGACCCGGTAGTAGATGTACCGGTAGACGGTGTCCGCGTAGTGGTCGTACAGCCGCCCGAACGCCTCGCTCTCGCCGTTCTGGGCCCGCTCGACCAGGTCCATGATCGGGTTGTGCTCGGTCTCGACGCCGGGGTTGGGCGCGGTCCTGGCGCGGCTGCGGCTGGTGCCGCCGACGGCGGTACGGCTGCGGGTGCCGGGGCCGCTGGTCGTGGTGGAGCGCAGCAGCGCCCCCGGCCGCTGGGCGGCGGGCCCGGCGAAGGCCGGTCCGGCGGAGGCAGCCAACGCGGGCCCGGCGAGGGCCGGTTGGGGCAGGTAGAGCTCGAACTCGCGGATCGCGTCCCAGAGTCGGTCGAGCCGCCTGCTGTGCCAGCTGTGTGTACCGGGGCCGGGGCGCAGGGTGGCGGACGACGGGCGGGAGGTGGCAGGCGCGTCGTTCCGGACGGGTGGGTACACGGGACTCCCAGAGGCAGAACTGTGGACGGATCACCTCCGCCTGCGCGGAGCGCACATCTCCCAGGGCACCCGTCACGGGGACGCATGGGTGGCGTGCATCCAGGAGAGAATAACGCTTTGTGCAATGACAGCTACACCCTGTGGTCGAAGTGGTCGTTTGAGATCCGCTTCTCGTGCATATTCAGCTGGAACTGACCGGGCGTGCCGTCAGCCGCTCGGCTCAATGTGATCGACCGTGCACGCTACGTGACCGATTCGTAAGCAGGGAACGGGGTTTCCCGGCCGCGAGCCCCGGCAACCCCAGACTTTCCCAAGTCGTCGAACGATCGGATTCGGTCACGGCCGAACCGACCCGAAGGCTGCGCTCGGTGACGGCGGGTTAGCTCGTAAGCGTGACCGGCCCGGCGGGCCGGGCTCGCAGGATGACGCCTGCGGGTGACACCTCGGCGGTGGTGCCGGGCCGTCCGGGCTGACGCAACGTCAGCCCGGCGTACAGCCGGTGGCGTCCCGGGGCCGGGCCGGCCCGCCCCGGCCTCGGGTGGCCCGCCCCGGCCTTCGGGAGGCTCAGGCGTAGTGCCTGCGGCGGATCGCGACGGCGGCGGCCGCCGCGCCCGCCAGCACCCCGAGTGCGGCCGCGGCCGGGATGCCGGTCCTGGCGGCCTTGCGTCCGGTCCTGAAGTCCCGGACCCGCCAGCCCATCGCGCGGGCGTGCCGCAGCAGCGCGGCGTCCGGGTTCACCACGTAGGGGTGGCCGACCAGGGTCAGCATCGGGATGTCGTTGGCCGAGTCGCTGAACGCCGCGCAGCGGGCCAGGTCGAGCCCTTCGCGGCGGGCCAGCGCGCCGACCGCCGCGGCCTTGGCCGGGCCGTGCAGCAGTCCGCCGACCAGGCGGCCGGTGTAGACGCCGTCCGCGGTCTCGGCGACGGTGCCCAGCGCGCCGGTCATCCCGAGGCGGCGGGCGATGATCCGGGCCACCTCCTGCGGAGCCGCGGTGACCAGCCAGACCTGCTGGCCGGCGTCCTGGTGCATGTGCACCAGGGCCCGGGTGCCCGGCCAGATCTTCTCCGCGATGACCGGCTCGAAGATCTCCTCGCAGATCTGCTCCAGGTCGGCCGTGCGCATCCCCGCGACCAGGGCGAGGGCGGTGTCCTGGGCGTCCGAGATGTGGGCCGGGTCCTCGCTGCCGTGCACCCGGAACCAGGTCTGCTGCCAGGCGAACCGGGCCACGTCGCGGCGGGTGAAGAACCTGCGCCGGTACAGGCCGAGGCCCAGGTAGAAGATCGCGGCGCCGCGCAGGATGGTGTTGTCGCAGTCGAAGAAGGCGGCGGCCTGCGGGTCGCCCGGGGTCGGGGTGTGGTCCTCGACGGGGGCCTTCGGGGGCCTGGGCCGCTTCGGCTCCTGGGCGGGCCGGTCCGCTCCGGCGGCTGCGGCGGTGCCGGACCGCCCGGCGTCGTCAAGGCCGGTCGGCCGGTTGAGGGCGGCGGTTGCCGCGTCGGCGGCGGCCTCGCCCGCCAGGGCGGTCCGCTCGGTGGAGGTACGCCCTGCCTGGTGGAGCCTTCGAAGCGCGGCCATGGCACCGAGCATAGTCAGCCGGGCCGCATCTCCCCGTGACGACGGTGTGCAGGACGGGTAAACGCCGCACGTCCGCCCCATTGCCGACCCCGGGCGGCGCGGTAGCACAATGGGCCGGGTGAGCCCACTGCTGCGACGCGCCCCGAAGAACCCGGCCGACCGTACCGTCACCCTGATCGGCAAGCCCGGCTGCCATCTGTGCGACGACGCCCGCGAGACGATCCTGCGGGTGACCGGGGAGACGGGGGCGACCTTCGAGGAGAAGGACATCACCCAGGACCCGGAGCTCTACCGCAGCTACGCGGAGCAGATCCCGGTCACCCTCATCGACGGCCGCCAGCACGACTTCTGGCGGGTGGACGAGCGCCGCCTGCGCGCCGCGCTCTCGGCCTGAGCACTGCCCCTGCGGGCGATGCCCGGGGGCCGGTGATCGGAGATCTTCACTCGACCCACCCGTTCGGTCGGCTTACGATCGAGTGGTTTTGTCCGTCGGGGGCTGGAGACGGAGGAGAGCGCGCGTGCTTCTCAGCCGAAACGCCCCCGCCCGGTGCGGCTATGCGGTGGTCGACGTCGAGGCCACCGGCCGCAGCCCGTGGCGCCACCGGGTGGTGGAGGTCGCGGTGGTGCTGCTGGATCGGCAGCTGCGGGTCGAGGGCGAGTTCGCCACGCTGATCGACCCGGCGGGCCCGGTCGGCCCGACCCATGTGCACCGGATCACCCAGGACGACGTGGTCGGCGTCCCCCGGTTCCGCGAGGTCGCCCCGCACCTGCTGGAGCTGCTGGCCGGCCGGGTGCTGGTGGGTCACCACGTCAGCTGCGACAACGCCTTCCTGGGGCGGGAGTTCGCCCGGATCGGCGTCCCGCTGCCGCCCGTCCCACTGCTCTGCACGATGCGCCTGGCCCGCGGCCACATCCCGGGTGCGGGCGGCTACGGCCTGGCGGCCTGTGTGGCGGCGGCGGGCCTGGGCCGGTACCCGGCGCACTCGGCGCTGGGCGACGCCCGCGCCACCGCCGACCTGCTGCGGCACTGCATACGGACACCCTCGTGCGCGCTGACCGAGTGGGCGGGCCCGCTGCGGGAGGCGGCCACCGTGCCGTGGCCGAGGCTGCGGCGGGCGCTGTCGCACCGCCGGTCCGAGCGGCTGCCGCTGGTGCTCAGGGAGGCCCCGTTCGGCCCGTGGCCGCAGGGCGTTCAGTCCCCGGGGCTGGTCCGTACGTCGCTGGGCGGCGAGTGATGCCGGGCACGGCACCCGACGTGATGCGCATCACTGTGCGGGGACAAATCGGACACCATCTTTGTGCACACGTTCACAAACGCATAGCCTGGCTGTCAAAGCCCAGCTTCACCTACAGGAGCACCGTGGCAATCGGCCGATCCACCCAGAGCAGTTCGCAGACGCCCGACCAGGGCGCCGCGCGCCGACCCTCGCGTGCCCGGGGCATCCCGGAGGCGACGGTCGCCCGACTCCCGCTGTACCTGCGGGCACTCACCGCGCTCTCCGAGCGTTCGGTGCCGACGGTCTCCTCCGAGGAGCTCGCCGCCGCGGCCGGGGTGAACTCGGCCAAGCTGCGCAAGGACTTCTCCTACCTCGGCTCGTACGGTACCCGCGGGGTCGGCTACGACGTCGAGTACCTCGTCTACCAGATCTCCCGTGAGTTGGGCCTCACCCAGGACTGGCCGGTCGTCATCGTCGGCATCGGAAACCTGGGGCACGCCCTGGCCAACTACGGCGGCTTCGCCTCCCGTGGCTTCCGGGTGGCGGCCCTGCTGGACGCCGACCCGACCGTGGTGGGAAGCAGTGCCGCCGGCCTGCCGGTGCGGCACATGGACGAGCTGGAAGCCATCGTGGAGAGCCAGCAGGTCTCCATCGGTGTGATCACCACCCCGCCGGGCGCCGCACAGCAGGTCTGCGACCGGCTGGTCGAGGCGGGTGTCACCAGCATCCTGAACTTCGCGCCGACCGTGCTGACCGTCCCGGACGGCGTGGACGTGCGCAAGGTGGACCTCTCCATAGAGCTGCAGATCCTGGCCTTCCACGAGCAGCGCAAGGCCGGCGAGGAGCCCACCCCGGGCGACTCCGTGCTGGACCGCGCGCCCGGCCCGGTGCGCGCCGCCGCCGCCAAGCTCCGCCGCGCCGCGGGCGGCTCCGCCAAGGCGGAGCGCACCGAGCGCGGCGACAGGGCGGAGGCCGCCAAGGGCGGCAAGACCGCGCCCAAGGGCACCGACGGCGATCTCTCCGCGGTGATGCCGGCGTGAGCGGTATCGACACCTGCGGCAGCAGGACCAGCAGCTGTGGCACCCGGATGCGCAAGGGGCGGGCATGAGTCTTCTCGTCGTCGGGCTGAGCCACCGGACGGCACCCGTCGGGGTGCTGGAGCGCGCCGCGCTGACCGGTGAGGTCCCCACCCGCCTGCTGCACGCCGCCGCCGCGTCCGCGACGGTCGGCGAGGCCGCCCTGGTCAACACCTGCAACCGGATCGAGCTCTACGCGGACGTGGACAAGTTCCACGCCGGCGTCGCGGAGCTCTCCCAACTGCTCTCCCAGCACAGCGGGGTGGACCTGGAGGAGCTGACCGCCCACCTGTACGTCCACTACGAGGACCGCGCCGTCCACCACCTCTTCTCGGTGGCCTGCGGCCTGGACTCGATGGTGGTCGGCGAGGGCCAGATCCTCGGCCAGCTGCGCGACGCGCTGGCCAAGGCGCAGGAGGAGCACACCGCCGGGCGCGGGCTCAACGAGCTGTTCCAGCAGGCCCTGCGGGTCGGCAAGCGCGCCCACAGCGAGACCGGGATCGACAAGGCCGGGCAGTCGCTGGTCACCTTCGGCCTGGAGCGGATCGCCGCCGGCCTGGGGATCGCCGCCGGGGAGATCGCGGGCAAGCGGGCGCTGGTGGTCGGCGCGGGCTCGATGAGCTCGCTGGCCGCCGCCACCCTGGTCCGCTCCGGTGTCACCGACCTGCTGATCGCCAACCGCACGCCCGAGCGCGCCGAACGGCTGGCCGCCAACCTGGGCGCCCGTACGGTGGACTTCGCCAAGGTGCCCGAGGCGCTGGCCGACGTCGACCTGGTGATCTCCTGCACCGGCGCCGCCGGAGTGGTCGTTCCGGCCGCCCAGGTCGCGGCGGCCGTCGCCGCGCGCAGCGGCGACACTCTGCTGGCCTTCCTCGACCTGGCCATGCCGCGCGACGTGGACCACGCGGTGCACGAGCTTCCCGGCGCCCTGCTGGTCGACCTGGAGAGCCTCTCCCACGCCCACGCCGCCACCCCCGGCGCCGGGGACGTGGACGCCGTCACCACCATCGTCTCCGACGAGGTGGCGGCCTTCGGCGCCGCCCAGCGCGCCGCCCGGATCGCCCCCACCGTGGTCGCCCTGCGGGCCATGGCCTCCGACGTGGTGAGCAGCGAACTCGCCCGTCTGCAGGCCAGGTTGCCCGACCTGGACGACCGTTCCCGGGCCGAGATCACGCAGTCCGTCCGCCGCGTGGTGGACAAGCTGCTGCACGCGCCGACCGTACGGGTCAAGCAGCTCGCCGCCGAGCCCGGCGGTGCCGGGTACGCCGACGCGCTGCGCGAGCTGTTCGACCTGGACCCGGCGGCGGTGCACGCTGTCTCCGGCACCCCGATCGGGACGCAGGCCGGCGCCAGCGTTCCGGCGGGCGGCATCCCCGCCGCCCAGGCCGGCGCCACTCCGTCCACCGGAGCGGCCAGATGAACCCCCAGCCAGCCCATCAGCACGACCGGGACGATCACCTCATGAATGGTCAACTGAGCACCACTCAGGGCGAGTCGACGCAGCCTCTGCGCCTCGGCACCCGCCGCAGCGCCCTCGCCATGGCCCAGTCCGGCATGGTCGCCCGCGAGGTGACCCGGGTCACCGGGCGCCCCGTGGAGCTCGTCGAGATCACCACCTACGGCGACACCTCGCGGGAGGCGCTCGCCCAGATCGGCGGTACCGGCGTCTTCGTCTCCGCCCTGCGCGACGCGCTTCTGGAGGGCCGGATCGACTTCGCCGTGCACTCCCTCAAGGACCTGCCGACCGCCGCCCCCGAGGGCCTCGTCCTCGCGGCCGTCCCCGAGCGCGAGGACGTCCGTGACGCCCTGGTCGCCCGCGACGGACTCGCGCTGTCCGAGCTGGTCGAGAAGCTCGCCGGAGCCGGGAGGCCGGCCCGGATCGGGACCGGCTCGCCGCGCCGGATGGCCCAGCTGAACGCCTGGGCCGCGGCCCGCGGCGTCACCCTGGAGACCGTCGCCATCCGCGGCAACGTGGACACCCGGATCGGCTTCGTCGGCAACGGCGAGCTGGACGCCGTGGTCCTCGCCACCGCCGGGCTCAACCGCCTCGGCCGCGCCGCCGAGATCACCGAGCACCTCGACACCGAGCTGATGCTCCCGGCCCCCGGCCAGGGCGCCCTCGCCATCGAGTGCGTGGACGCCGACCTCGCCGTCGCGCTGAGCGCGCTCGACCACGGCCCCACCCGGGCCGCCGTGGCCGCCGAGCGCGCCCTGCTGGCCACCCTGGAGGCCGGCTGCTCCGCCCCCGTCGCGGCACTCGCGACCTGGGACGGCAGCGAACTGCTGCTGGAGGGCGTGGTCGGCACCGTCGACGGTGCCACCCTGCTGAGAATGACCGCCAACGGTCCGCTCGTCCTCGATGAGACCGCCGAGCGGCAGGCGGTGGCCCTCGGCCGCGCCCTCGCCGCCCGGCTGCTCGACGCGGGAGCGGCCAACCTGATGGGGGAGCGAGCCCTGTGAGCGAGCGGAGCGAGCGAACCGGAAAGTATGGGGCCTGGCGAAGCCACTGCCCGAGCGAAGAGAGGGCAGGAGTATGAGCCCCGCCACTAGTCCGTCT
Source organism: Saccharothrix sp. ST-888 (assembly GCF_000955975.1). Classification (GTDB taxonomy): domain Bacteria; phylum Actinomycetota; class Actinomycetes; order Streptomycetales; family Streptomycetaceae; genus Kitasatospora. The sequence goes on along the minus strand of NZ_JYJF01000085.1, from coordinate 4,402 downwards.
GCTGCTGCCGCCGTTCCGGCCGCCCCGACCGGCCGCTGCACCTTCCTCGGTGCGGGCCCCGGCGACCCCGGGCTGCTCACCCTGCGCGCGGTCGACGAGCTGTCCTCGGCCGACATCCTGATCGCCGACCCGCTCACCGCGGCCGCCGTGCGCACCCACTGCCCGTCGGGCGTCCAGGTGCACAACCCGGCCGAGGAGAGCGACCTCGACGTGGCCAGGCTGGTCGCCGAGGCCGTCCGGGCGGGCAAGCACGTGGTCCGCACCGTCGACGGCGACCCCGGCCTGGACGGCTGCGCCGCCGAGGAGATGCTGCTCTGCGCGCAGTCCGAGATCCCGTTCGAGGTGATCCCGGGCGTCGCCCAGTCGGTCGGTGTCCCGGCGTACGCGGGTGTCCCGCTGCGCGGCCGCCAGGGTGCCGACGTCCGCTTCGTGGACGGCGCGACCCTGCTGGCCGGCGCCCCGGTGGACCTCGGCGCGCCCGAGACCACCCTGGTGGTCCGCACCACGCTGGGCCAGCTGCCCGCCACCGCGAGTGCCCTGGTGGCCAACGGCCGCAAGCCGGAGTCCGCGCTCTGTGCGACGCTCTCGGGCACCACCACCCGTCAGCGCACCTTCACCTCCACGCTGGCCACCATCGCGGCCGAGCTGAAGGCGGCCCGGGTGCTGCCCTCGCCGGTGTCGGCCCCGGTCGACCCGGCGACCTCGGTGATAGCCGTGGTCGGCGAGCAGGTCGCGCACCGCTCCTCGCACTCCTGGTTCGAGACCAAGCCGCTGTTCGGCTGGAACGTCCTGGTCCCGCGGACCAAGGAGCAGGCGCACGGCCTCTCCGAGCAGCTGCGCAGCTACGGCGCGGTGCCGCAGGAGGTGCCCACCATCGCTGTGGAGCCGCCGCGCACGCCGCAGCAGATGGAGCGCGCGATCAAGGGCCTGGTGACGGGCCGCTACGAGTGGATCGCCTTCACCTCGGTGAACGCGGTGCGCGCGGTGCGGGAGAAGTTCGAGGAGTACGGCCTGGACGCCCGGGCGTTCGCCGGGATCAAGGTCGCCGCGGTCGGCGAGACCACCGCCCAGGCGCTGGTGGACTTCGGTGTGAAGCCCGACCTGGTGCCGTCCGGTGAGCAGTCCGCCGCCGGTCTGCTGGAGGACTGGCCGCCGTACGACCCGGTCTTCGACCCGATCGACCGCGTCCTGCTGCCGCGGGCCGACATCGCCACCGAGACCCTGGTGGCCGGCCTGGTCGAGCTCGGCTGGGAGGTGGACGACGTGACGGCGTACCGCACCGTGCGCGCCTCGCCGCCGCCGGCCGAGACCCGTGAGGCGATCAAGGGCGGCGGCTTCGACGCGGTGCTCTTCACCTCGTCCTCGACCGTGCGCAACCTGGTCGGTATCGCGGGCAAGCCGCACAACGTCACGATCATCGCCTGCATCGGTCCGGCCACCGCCAAGACCGCCGAGGAGCACGGCCTGCGGGTCGACGTGATGGCGCCTGCGCCGTCCGCCACCGCGCTGGCCCAGGCCCTGGCCGACTTCGGCGCCGGCCGCCGGGACACCGCCCTCGCCGCCGGCGAGCCGGTCTACCGTCCCAGCGAGCGTCGCCCGGGTTCACGCCGCAAGGCCGCCCGCTGAAACCCCGCCCGGGGAGGCACGTTGCCTCCCCGGGCTTTTCGCACCCGTTCGGAGATGCCCAGTGTCCGCTGAATTCCCGTACGTACGCCCGCGCCGGCTGCGCTCGACCCCGGCGATGCGCCGCCTGGTCGCCGAGACCCGCCTGCACCCGGCCGAGCTGATCCTGCCCGCCTTCGTCCGCGAGGGCATCGCCGAGCCGAAGCCGATCACGTCGATGCCCGGTGTGGTCCAGCACACCAGGGACACGCTGCGGAAGGCCGCCGTCGAGGCGGCGGAGGCGGGCCTGGGCGGCATCATGCTGTTCGGCGTGCCGAAGGTGCAGGACGCGATTGGCAGCGAGGGCACCAACCCGGACGGCATCCTGCAGCAGGCGATCCGGGACGTGGTCTCGGAGGTCGGCGACGCGCTGGTCGTGATGTCCGACCTGTGCCTGGACGAGTACACCGACCACGGCCACTGCGGGGTGCTCGCCGAGGACGGCAGCGTCGACAACGACGCCACCCTGGAGCGGTACCGGGAGATGGCCCTGGTCCAGGCCGAGGCGGGCGTCCACCTGGTCGGGCCCTCCGGCATGATGGACGGTCAGATCGGCGTGATCCGGCGGGCCCTGGATGACGCGGGCCACCAGGACGTCGGCATCCTCGCCTACACCGCCAAGTACGCCTCCGCGTTCTTCGGCCCGTTCCGCGAGGCGGTCGGCTCCTCGCTGAAGGGCGACCGCAAGGCGTACCAGCAGGACCCGGCCAACGCCCGGGAGTCGCTGCGCGAGCTGGAGCAGGACCTCGCCGAGGGGGCCGATCTGGTGATGGTCAAGCCCGCCATGGCCTACCTGGACATCCTGCGGCAGATCGCCGACGCCTCCCCGGTGCCGGTCGCCGCGTACCAGGTCTCCGGCGAGTACTCGATGATCGAGGCCGCCGCCGCGAAGGGCTGGGTGGACCGCGAGCGCATGATCATGGAGACGCTCACCTCGATCCGCCGCGCGGGCGCCGAGTCGATCCTCACCTACTGGGCCGTCGAGGCCGCCAGGATGCTCGGGTAGCACGGCGCAGGCGGCGGAAGGCCGGACCGCGGGTACACCGCGGTCCGGCCTTCCACCGTACGACCTGATGCCGGGCGGTCGGATTATTAGGCCATACCGGTTGAGTCGCGCATTCCAGGACGGGCGTGGTTCGTTTAGGCAGACTGCAGCGATGATCCCCAGGCAGAACGGTGAATAGCATGAAGCTCTCGAAGCGGGCCGGCGCACTCCTGCTGGCGGCCGGCGCGGGTGTCCTGGCGACCCAGGGTGCCGCCGCCGCAGCGCCGGTTACGCAGAGTCAGGTCGCGGATCTGGAGGACCGCCTGGCCGCCCAGGAGGTGCCCTTCGAGATCCCGCTTGGCACGGACGCCGATCAGCTTCCGCTGTTGCCCGAGGGCGGCAGGATCAGCGGTGGCATCCCGATCTCGCCGGTGATGGCGCCCGTCCCCGGCAAGCAGGCCGACCGTCAGATGTTTCCGGACGAGGTCGTCCCCTCGCTCACCGCCGGCAAGGTCGGCCCTTCCGCCCAGGCGGATCTGCCGCTGCCGGTCGTCGACCGCAGCACCAGGCTCGGCGACCTGAGGGTGGACGTCCCGGCTGCCCCGATCAAGGCCGCAGGACCGGCCCTTGCGCTCGGCCAGCCGGTCTCCTACGTCGAGGGCAACGGCGCGGTGGAGTTCGGTGAGATCAAGCCGCAGCTGATCACCAAGCCGATCCGGACCGTCCCGGGCGCCGCGGTCACCCTCGGCGGGCAGGACGACCGCGTCTCGGCCACCGAAGCGGTGGAGAGGCTGGCGGCTACCGTGGCGGGCGCCGGCACCAGTGTCCTGGACCGGACCCAAGCCTAGGCCGCCCTGGGCGGGCCCCATCTCAGGGACAACCTCCCGGAGAGCGGGGAGAACCCGCAGGAGCTGGGGCCTGTCCTGGCCGACTGCATGCGCGAGACGGAAGCCGTCCTTGCCCACCGGGCCCGGCTGAACCCGGTCTCCTTGCGCTTCGTACAGTTCCTCGCACCCCGGTGGACCCCCAACCGCGGTGCGGGAGCTGGCACCCGCACCGCCGTGACACGGAGCCCGGCACCACCCGCTAGGGGGTGGTGCCGGGCTCCGTGGTTTCCGGTTCAGCCGGGTAGTACGCCGAGCAGTGGGCCGACCTGCGGCAGGTCCCGGGCGCCGCCTCCGTCGCTCAGCGGCCTGGTGAGCACGGAGCTGCTGATGGGCTTGAGGCCGTTGTCCGGCTCGACCGAGACCCCGTTGTTGAGCACATCGGTGGGGGACTGCGCGAACGGGTCGATCCGCATGTCCTTGGCGGGCTTGACGGCATACCCGAGTGCGCCGGTGGCCCCTTCCAGGGCGGGGGCCACCGCGATGTTCTGCAGCCGGGCGGACGGATCCGGCAGTGCGGTGCCGCCCGTCTCGGGAGCGGCGGAAGCGGCTGGGGCCGCGGCGCCCAGCAGCAGTGCCGCACCCAGCGCGGTCAACAGGCCGGTGCCGCCGGTGATTCGAGGCATGGGGCGAGTCCTTCTGTTCGGTGGGATCGGTCGCAATGGTTCGACCGTTGCGGGTGGCCGTACCGAAGCGGACTGCCCCCCGGCCAAGGGCCGAGGGGCAGTTGGTACACGGCTTGGGCGTCTCAGCAGTTGCTGGCCGGGTCCGTGTTGGCGCAGGAGTTGCCGGCGGCCGGGTTCATCAGGCCGATCACGTTGACGGTGTTGCCGCAGACGTTGACCGGGACGTGCACCGGGATCTGGACCAG
>NZ_JYJF01000839.1 GCF_000955975.1 Saccharothrix sp. ST-888 | reverse complement strand
TGCTCAACTGGGGGCGCCGCTACAGCCTCTGGTGCTTCAACTTCGGCCTCGCCTGCTGCGCGATCGAGTCCATCGCCGCGTCGATGGCCAAACACGACTCAATCCGGATGGGTGTCATCCCGTTCGCGACGGGACCGCGCCGGGCCGACCTGATGATCGTCCCGGGCACGGTGACCGACAAGATGGCCCCGGCCGTCAAGCCCCTCTACGAGCAGATGCCCGAGCCCAAGTACGTGATCTCCTTCGGCGCCTGCCCTAACTCGGGCGGCCCCTACTGGGACTCGTACTCCGTCACCAAGGGCGTGGACCAGATCATCC
>NZ_JYJF01000838.1 GCF_000955975.1 Saccharothrix sp. ST-888 | reverse complement strand
CGGTGCGCCACCGACAGCTTCTCGGCGCAGTGGCCACCGGCCGAGTAGGCTGCCACGGCTGCGCAGTCGGCGGACCCGTCCAACCGGACGGTGTGCAGGAGTATCTGCGAGACGTCCCGTGTGAGACAGGGCTCCGCGTTCACCTTTCCGGGCACGTGCGCGCAGCCGGTGCCGGTGGTGTTGACGGGTAGCAGGGTGTGCGGGGAGACCAGGCTGAACGGAGCGACCTCGCCGCTCTCCATCAGCGGCTTCCGCTTGGTGGTGACGTGTAGCGATCCGTACCAGGTGGCGGAGGAGCCCGGCCAGCCCGGCAGCAGG
>NZ_JYJF01000837.1 GCF_000955975.1 Saccharothrix sp. ST-888 | reverse complement strand
ACGCCGGATCGACCTGCCCACCTACGCCTTCCAGCGCGAGCACTACTGGCCGAAGGCACCCGTCTCCGCCCCGGCGGCCGGTTCTGCCGCCGCCCAGTCAACGGTGGACAGCCGGTTCTGGGAGGTCGTGGAGCGTGAGGACCTCGATGCGCTGACCGCGACCCTGGGCCTAGACGGCGACCAGCCGCTCAGCTCCGCCCTGCCCGCCATCTCGGCCTAGCGCCGCCGGAGCCGCGAAGAGTCCACCGTGGACGGCTGGCGCTACCGGGTGACCTGGAAGCCGCTCGCCGCTCCGGTGTCCGGCACGCTGTCGGGCGG
>NZ_JYJF01000836.1 GCF_000955975.1 Saccharothrix sp. ST-888 | reverse complement strand
GCATGGGGCCTACGTCGCGGTGATGGACAGTTGATGCTCCTGCCAGTCCACCCTGATTATCATCCTGGGCTGCCTGCACGTCCCGACCTCCGGCCGCTATCTGCGGGACGGCACAGACGTCGGCAATCTGGACGAGCAGCAGCTCTCGCTTGTCCGCAACCGCAATATCGGGTTCATCTTCCAGTCCTTCACCCTGGTGCCCCGCACCACCGCGCTAGCCCAGGTGGAACGCCCGCTCGCGTACGCCGGCGTGCGCGCCGCCGAGCGCAAGCGCCGGGCGCTCGCAGCACTCTCGCTGGTCGGGCTGCTGGACCGCGC
>NZ_JYJF01000835.1 GCF_000955975.1 Saccharothrix sp. ST-888 | reverse complement strand
GCCGGTTGCGGAGCTCGACCGCCGTCAGCGAGTCGAAGCCCAAGGCCCGGAAGGCCCTGGCCGGTTCGACCGACTGCGCACCGAGGTAGCCGAGCACTCGGGCCACCTCTCCGCGCACCAGCTCCAGCAGCGCACGGTCCCGGTCCGCCTAGGACAGTCCGGCCAATCGGGCCTTCAGTCCGGCCGCTTCACCGTCCGCACCGCTGCCGGTGGCCTCGACCGCCTTCTGCTCGGCGGCCAGCAGCTCCCGGACCTCGGGCAGTTCGCCGATCAGCGGACGGGGACGGGCGGCGGTGAAGGACGGTACGAACCGCTCCC
>NZ_JYJF01000834.1 GCF_000955975.1 Saccharothrix sp. ST-888 | reverse complement strand
TCCGCCTCGCCGACCACCTCGATGTCGGGCTGGGCGTCCAGCAGCGCCCGGAACCCGGCCCGCACCAGGACCTGGTCGTCGGCCAGCAGTACCCGGATCCTCCTCCGTCTCCCTTCCCGGTGTGGTCCGTGCCGCCCGCTGCACCCGCCGTCCTCCCGCCGGCGGTCGGCACCCCGGCCGGGATCCGGAAGACGCCGACTACGCACGGGCCGGGCACGAGCGTGCCGCCGAAGGCGGTGACGCGTTCCAGCATCAGGACGAGTACGATGCCCGAACCTTTGTTCCCGGTGTTGGGAGTCGCCGGTTCGAGGTCGACGAC
>NZ_JYJF01000833.1 GCF_000955975.1 Saccharothrix sp. ST-888 | reverse complement strand
GCGCACCTGCGGGAGGTGGCGGGCCCTCTGCTCAGGAGTGGTCAGGCAGTCGATGACCGCCCAGATCCACCGGGCGCGGACGAGCAGTGGCGGCAGAATCCCCAGCACAGCTGCGAGCTCCCGCCGGCGACGGTGAGGTGGTCCCCTCTTGGCGGGCCCAGGGTGGTCGGTGTCGGATACTGACTCCTATGGCATACGACGATCTCCGCTCGTTTCTCCGGACACTGGAACGTGACGGCAACCTCAAGCGGATCAAGGCCGAGGTCGACCCCTATCTGGAGATCGGAGAGATCGTCGACCGCGTGCAGAAGGCGAAGGG
>NZ_JYJF01000832.1 GCF_000955975.1 Saccharothrix sp. ST-888 | reverse complement strand
AGCTCGTGCAGGTTCCAGGCGGCGTCGACCTTCGGCCGCAGGACGGTGTCGATCCGCTCCGGGGTGAGGGAGGAGATCACGCCGTCGTCCAGCACACCGCCGGTGTGCACGACGGCGGTGAGCGGGTGCGCCAGCCCGGTTAGGAGAGCGGCGAGCGCTCCGCGGTCCGCGACGCCCCACGCCGCGAAGACCGGCTCCGCACCCAACTCGCCCAGGCTGTCGGCCACTTCTGCGGCCCCTTCCGCCTGCGTCCCCAGGCGCGAGCCCAGCAGCAGCCTGCGCGCGCCGTACTCCATCACCAGATGCCGGCCGATCATCG
>NZ_JYJF01000831.1 GCF_000955975.1 Saccharothrix sp. ST-888 | reverse complement strand
AGCCGGTGCCGTCCGCACGGTCCGCGAACGCCTTGCACCGGCCGTCCGGGGACATCCCCCGCTGGCGGCTGAACGCGATGAACGAGCAGGGGGTGGTCATCACCGAGACGCCGCCGGCCAGGGACAGCGTGCACTCGCGCTGCCGCAGCGAATGGAACGCCAGGTGGAGAGTGAGCAGGGCCGGATCACCCCGCGCCTGCAGGCGATGCTCAACTCACGCGCCGAGACCCTGGCCGCCGGTGACGGCGAGTCGATCGCGGGGCGGCTGGAGAACGCCTCCGCCGACGACATCTTCGCGTTCATCGACAACGAACTCGGC
>NZ_JYJF01000830.1 GCF_000955975.1 Saccharothrix sp. ST-888 | reverse complement strand
CGGCGGGCGGTCTCCGTGCGGCATAATGAATATCTGCAACACGTAGCCGTCCTCGTCGCGGTCGACCTTGCTGTGGCGCGTCTTGCTCTCCTCTACCGTGTCGCGCGCCTCGCCGATCCGGGCCGGCAGCTCCGCGTCTTCGTAGTAGGAGTCGGGGTTGTCGAGGAACTCAACGCCGTTGGCGCGCAGGGCGTCCACCGTGGTCAGGATGTCGTTGGTGGCGAATGCCAGGCGCTGGCAGCCCGGGCCGCCGTAGAACTCCAGGTACTCGTCGATCTACGACTTCTTCTTGGCGATGGCCGGCTCGTTCAGCGGGAAC
>NZ_JYJF01000084.1 GCF_000955975.1 Saccharothrix sp. ST-888 | reverse complement strand
TGCCCGCTGCCCGCTGCCCGCTGCCCGCTGCCCGCTGCCCGCTGCCCGCTGCCCGCTGCCCGCTGCCCGCTGCCCGCTGCCCGCTGCCCGCTGCCCGCTCTGTTCCCTTACCATAGCGCGCAACGTTTCGTCACATCCACCACTTGAACCTATCGGTCACAGAGGCATCGATAGTACCTGCCGCCTCGCAACTCCTCATCGCACCTGCGGCGACGACTCCATGGCCCACGCCGCGCCATCCCGGCCTCTCCCCGTCACCTCCACCCCACCGAGCACGTTCGGCAGCCTCGGGGGACCGGGCGGCGAAGCGTCGACACCCGCTGTCCCCGTCCGCTTGGATGAGTGGCGTGACGAGTGCGACCATATTCACCGAGAACGACCTGCGCGCGCTGGCCGGGCTACGCTCCTACGAACGAGGCGAGGGCTACCGGGATGCGGTGAACGGCCTTGAGGTGGCGGGAAACCGCTTCACGGCCACCGTCTGCGGGACTGAACTCTACGAGGTCGTACTGGAGTTGAACGGACGGCGGAGGCTGACGGGGAACTGCGACTGCCCGTACGGGCTGGACGGCAACTTCTGCAAGCACTGCGTCGCGGTCGGCCTGGTCGTACTGGAGCACCGGGCGGAGCTGCCCCGCCTGCGGGCCGAATCCAAGGCCCGGGTCGGCAGTCTGGAGTCCTGGCTGGACTCGCGGTCCCGCGACGATCTGCTGGCCCTGGTACGCGAACTCATCGACGCAGACCGGGGTCTGCGCCGCCGCCTGGAACTCCGCGCCGCGACGGCCCAGGCCGATCCGGCCGCGATCCGCCCCCGACTGGCAGCCCTGCTCTCGGTGAGCCGCTTCAGCCGCTACGGGTACGTCGAGTACGCCGACGCCAGGGCCTACGCGAGCCAAGCCAGGGAGGCGGTGGCCGCCATCGGCGCGCTGACGGGCGCGGGGCAGGCGGCTCAGGCGGTCGCACTGGCCCGGGAGGCAGTCAGGCTGCTCGGCGAGGTCTACGAACAGGTGGACGACTCCGACGGGGGTGTCGGCGAGGTCGTCGCCGAACTCGGCACGGTGCACCTGGAGGCATGCCGGACAGCCTCGCCCGACCCACTGGAGACGGCCGACTGGCTGGTGGCGCAGCTGCTGCACGACCAGGGCTTCCTGCTGGAGCTCGACCTGACCGACTACCGCGACATCCTGGGCGAGGCCGGACTCGCCCGACTCGGCGAGCTGGCACAGGAGGCATCACGCCGCAATCCGTCCGGCTGGGCCGAGAAGGACCTGATGCGGCAGCTGACCCGAGCCGAGAAGACGCCGACCCGCCGATCACGTGGCACACGTCCGACCTCTCCGCCTCGGGAAGCCGAAGCCCCACCCCGCTGATCGCGCGGAAGCCGGCCAAGGCCGACCATGAGGCCGAGCCACTGCAGTGGGCCGAGCGGCACCATGCCTGGAGACCTCGTCGGTCAGCGGGCGATCGTGGGCTGCTCGCTCTCCACCGGATGTGGTGTTCCTGTCACCAACTCCCGGAGCTTGGCACGGGTCTCGGCGTCGGTCGAGTACAGCACGGTCCCGATCATTCCCCGGGTCAGCAGAACCTTGTAGGTGTTGCGGATCAAACGGTCCACATCCGCATCGCTGGTGGACCTCCGGAAGACCGGGTCCTTGGACGCAGTACGGTCGCTCACCCAACGGTCCGTCCGCCACACGAGGTCGGGGCCGATGATCACGCCGCTCCAGTCGTACTCGAAGCCCTGGGCGGTGTAGACGCAGCCGACCTGGCCGGAGCCGGCCGGATCGGTGGCCCACAGCGCGGCTGGCGGGGCGCCGGCGATCGAGCGCTCACCGTGGAGGTTCCACGGCCGTGACCAGTCGCCGATCGTCACATCCAGGGGCAAGGGGGCGCCGGGTGGGATCCTGGTTGTCCATTTCCAGCAGTACCCTGCGGACATCCTGGCCCCGTAGCCCTCTGCTCGGCGTGCGTCGAGGAATGCCTCGAGTTCCTGAGGGCTGTCGACCACGTCGAGTTCGACCTTCCCGTCCGGTTCCCAGCCGAGGGGGGCTTCACCCTCCAGCCCCAACAGCCGGACCACCCAGCGCAGGTAGGCATCACTGCCACCACACCTGAACTGGCTGTCCAGCGAGACGACCCGGCACTCCAGCCCCTTGACCGCCGCTGCCGCGCGGATCTGCGCCACGGTGCCCATCTCGCCGGGGCGCACCACCTGGTGCTCGTCCAGCAGGAAGACCGGCACCCGGGCGGCGTCGATCAGCTCCTCGATCTGGGGCTTCCCGGTTCGCTGTTCAGCCCGGGTGTACCGGTTCGCCGAGGTCTCACGGATACGGTGCGCCTCGTCGCAGAGCAGGACGTCCAGGCCGTTGCGCTCGGCGGTCATGAAGCTGTTGAAGTACTTGAACAGCTCCTGGACTTCACGCTTGCGTGAGCCCGCGATCTTCCGCATGGTCGTGGTGAAGGAGCTCGACCCGGTCGCGTGCAGTGCGGAGACACCGTTGCGGTAGAGCTCGCCGAGCAGTGACAGGGCGATGACGCTCTTCCCCGTCCCCGGACCGCCGGCCACCACGACCACCTCCTTGTGGTCGGACCGCTGTGCGCGGCGTACAGCGTTCAATACCAGCTCGTAGGCGACCCGTTGCTCGTCGAGCAGAACGAACTGCTCGCGTTCGCGTACCTCTTGCGCAGCGACCGCCATCAGCTGCTTGGAGGGTCCGATCTTTCCTGCGAGGAGCTGATCGGCCGCCTCCGCCCCCGAAGCAGGAGCCAGCTTGGTTCGCAGGTACTCGACGAATTCACCACGTCGTTCGCCTGTGAACAGTCTGCCGCGCTCGCTCTGTTCGATCTCGTAGAGGCCGCTGACACCGAACTCGGTCGCGTTGTGCAGATATGCAGCTCCGGCGACACGCTCCGGGTGCGCGGACAGCGCGCCGTTGAAGGCAACCAGGTAGTCGCAGTAACCCCGGACCTGCTCGATCGGGTTCAGTACCGGCCGTGTGTAGGAATCCACCCGGCACAGCAGCGGCTCGCCGTCCTCGGGCTCGGCGCTGCTCCACTGCTTCAGTTCCACCACGACGTACGAGGGCTCACCGGTGACGGGGTGGGTGCCGGCGAGTATCACGTCCGCGCGCTTGCTGTTCAGCGGGAGCGTGTACTCCAGCAGCATCTCCACCAGGCCCAGCCCGGAATCGACCAGGGCGTTCGCCAGCACCGGGATGCTGCGTTCCCAGGAGCGGATTTCGGAGGGGCCGGGCCGGTAGCCGTGCACGTGGACGAACTGTTCGATGAGCCGAAGGGAGAGCGAGCCGGCCAGTTTCTCGGCGGCGACCGCGGTGGCGGAGTCGCGGAACAGCAAGGAATTCCCCTAGGCAGCACGAAGAGAATCGTGCGGGTGGGGGCATGTCCCGATGGGGAAGCCCGGCGGGCCGCGTTGACGACAGCTGGAACTTTACAGGGCGGCCCGGTAGGCGGCTCAGAGGAGAACGGGGAGGCCGGCTTCCGGGGCAGACGGCGACTGCCGGGTTGAAGCGGCCGATTCCCGGGCCTGCGCGGGGATCCTGGCGCTGTTGAACAGCATCGCGCCGGTGCGCTCGACATGGCGCCGATTCGATACGACCACACCGCCCTGCCACTTCGCGTCCTGGCCCTCGAGACGCAGCTGCAGCTTCCGGACTCGGTCCATGTACCGATCGCGCACCTCGGCGAACCCGCTGTGGCTGTGGACATTCCCCGTCAGATCGCCTGCGTAGGTGTGGCAGGCCGCGGGGTAGAGGATCCCGGAGATCAGCACGTCGGCGATCTGCAGGGCGAGATGGGTGTCGCTGTGGCCGAAGACCGGTGATTCCGCGATACCGGGCAGGGGATCGCCCGCCTTGTCGAACTTCTGGACCGTGATTCCGTGGACGTTGCCCGCATTCTTCTTCGGATTACGGCTGTCGAGGATCAGCAGCGCCTGGCTGTCACAGGTGTGGAGGTACTGCTGAAGGTTGGCGCACAGCGCCCGCACCGATCCGGCGTACATGCTGGTCTCGCTGTTGGCCTCGCCGACCGCCTTGACTAGTACCCGGGCCATGATCCTGCCCTCGTGCTCCTCCAGCAGCCTGAGCGTCTTGTCCAGGAAGCCGTGGGCCCGGCGCTGACGGCTGCGACTGGAGGAACGGATGTCCTTGCGGAAGTTCGATCCCTTGATCTCGTGCCGTACGACGTCGATCAGTTCGGCGTTGCCCAGCTCGGACGGGTTGAAGGTCCGCTTCAGCTCCAGGAATCCGACGGTGAGCGACGTGAGTCGGCTCTCGGGGACGGCGAAACCGCCGATGACCATGACCGGTGAGGAATTGGCAAGTGCGAGGTCGAGCTTGCCCCCGTCGCCGGACTCGTCGACGTAGCACAGGTACAAGGCCGATCCCCCTAGGAAACAACTATGGCCGTCCCAGAATCCTGGTAGACGGCCATAGGACTTGCTGCACGCGGTGCAGCGATGTGTAGTGCTGTCACCAACGTATGGCGTTCGGTCACATCAGCGCAAGCTTCGCCGGTCGAGTGAGACACGGACTACATCAGCTTTCGGACGAACCTGTGGGGTTCGGCGAGGACCCGCATGACAGCGTCGAGGTCCGCGAGCCGGACGGCCAGTGTCGCCATCGCCGGGCGCGGCAGGAGTTCGTCGCTGAACTTCAGGCCCTTCAGAGCGGCCGAGGTCCGCGAAGAGTCGGCCGATACGGTGCATCCCGGCAGCCCACCCTACGTCGCCTTTTCACCGCCATCCACCGCCGCTGCTGCAGCGGTCGGGGCGACCGCCAACCGAGCGAGTTGACGATGTGGTGCAGTAACACGGGGTCGAGCAGGTCCATGGGCGAGTCGGTGTCGAGCGCGTTCACGGCAGGTCCAGCTCGATCCCGTCGGCGCTGGAGGCCGTCGCCGCGTTGCGTTCCTCTTCGCTCAACTCTGCGGCCGATACGGTCAGCCTGTAGTGCACGCGCGGGTCGGAGTCCTCGAACTCGTCCACCCGGTCCGGCACATCGGCGACGAGTTTGCGCAGAAACAGCCGAGGTGCGATCCCCACCTTGCCACCGAGTCCGCCGGTCACCGAAGAGGCCAACGCGCCGATGTAGCCGTCGTCGGCGCTCGCAGCCACCCGCTCGGGCGCCCGAGCGGCGCCGACGTACAGATCACGTACGTTACGGTCGGCTTCACCCGCAGGCCGCCCGAGGACGTACCTGGGGGCGGCGCGGGATCACCCCGGTCGTGACGGTCAGCGGCCGCCGCTCCGGACGGCTGTCGGTGGCCGGTTCGATCGCCGTCCGCCCGGGAATGGCTGACGGTGTTCCTGTTGTCGGCCTACGCGCCGGAGCTGAACCCGGTCGAAGGACTGTGGGCGCACGTCAAGCGAAGCCTCGCCAACCTCGCCTCGGTCGCCCTCGACAAGCTGGAGACGCTCGTGCGGAACCGACTCAAACGCCTGCAGTACCGGCCTGGCGTCCTCGACGGCTTCTTCGCCGGAACCGGGCTCCGCCCGGACGCACCAACGCCACCCTGAAGCACGGACCTCAGTACGGATCACGTGCTGTGCACACGTGATCTCTCGTCCTGCCGGCACCGGTGCGTTCCTGGTACGGCTCAAGCCGTGGGCGGACGCTTCGCCCTCCTGATCTTCCGGACACGGATCGGTTGGTCGGCCACGGTGCCCGGGATAAGCCGCCGCAAGGCGTCGCGTGTCTCGGCGTCCTCGGAATAGACGACTGTCCCCTGCCTCCCCCGGGTCAGGAGCACGTGGTAGGCGTTCCGCACGCGCCGGTCCACCACGGCGGGGTCGGCCGACTTCGCCTTCAGCGGACTGTCATGCGTCTCGGACGGATTGACGACGAATCGGTCGTCGCGCCACACGAGGTCAGGTCCGATGATCACCCCGGCCCAGTCGAACTCGAAGTTCTGGGCAGTGTAGATGCAGCCGATCTGGCCGAACCCACGAGGATCGGTCGCCCACTGGCTGGTCTCCGGCATGTCCGGCGACTTGACGCCCTCTCGGGCGTTCCACGCACGGTGCCAGTCCCCGATCTGAACCTCGAACCGGACCTCGCCTTCGGCGGGTTCCTCCCACTCCCAACAGAACCCGGCGGTGATGCGGGCGTGCGCACCTTCGTTCCGGATTCGCTCCTCGAGGAACGACTCGAGCTCCTGAGGACTCTCCGCGAGCCGGACGTCGACCCGTCCGTCAGACTTCCACGTTCGTGGGCTCGCCACTGTCAGGCCGAGCAGTTGTGCCACCCACTCGCGGTACTCCGTGCTGCCGGCCGCGCGGAACATGCCCGACAGCGGGATGACCACAGGGTCGCACCCGAGGAACCTGGCGCGCTGTGCGAGGTATTCCGCCGAACCGACCTCATCGGGGCGCAGGGACTGCCAGTCGTCCAGGAGGAACACGGGGACCTCGGCGGCGAGGATGAGCTCGTCGGCCTGCGGCCGGTCCAACGCCTTGACCCAGGCCGGAACATCGCGACCGTTGGACTTCAGGCGCACCCGGTGGGCCTCGTCGCAGATGAGGACCTGGAGGGAGTTCTCGGGCAGTTTGCCGAACTGCTGGAAGTAGCGGTAATCCTGGCGGGACTGCTTGTCCGCGAGTCCCTTCTTGCCACGGGGTGCCGCGTCGACGGCGGCGGCGCGCAGATTCTTGGTGAAAGACCTCGAACCGCTGGCGTGCACGACCTGTCGGCCCTCCTGCTTCAGCGTGCGCAGCAGCTCGACCGCGATCGCGGTCTTGCCGCTTCCCGGTCCGCCTTGGATGATCACCACCTTCTTGCGGCCGGTTCCGTTGTGCCCCCGCAGCACCGTCTCGTAGACCTCCTGGAAGGCGAGCTCCTGCTCCTTCTGCAGAGCGAAGACCGGATGCGGGTCGCCCACCCTGCTGAAGGCCTCGATGGAGGACGGCGGCTCGTACTGGTCGGCGGCGAGGAACACGTCCGCGGCGCGGCTCCCCGACTTCGCGGCTGCGAGTCGGGTGGCGAGGAAGTTCTCGAAGAGGTCCATGCGGTCGACGGTGAAGAGCCGACCGTGGTCGCTGCTCTGCAGGTCGAACAGCACGTCGACCTCGGACCGCGCGTTGTGCAGCAGCGCGGCCCCGGCGATGCGGTCGGGCTGGCCGTGTAGCGGTGCCAGGTGGTGAACCAGGAACTCGCAGTACCGCTGGACCTGGCGGACCGGATGCAGCTTCCACTTCGAGAAGCCCGCGTCGACCGCAACCGCGTTATCCGGGTCCACCACGGCTTTGCGCCATTGCTTGAGCTCGATGACGACATACGAGAGGTCACCGGTGACCGGGTGTTCCCCGGCCAGAATCACGTCGGCCTCGCCGGCCATGTCAGGCCTGGTGTACTCGATCAGTACCTCGACGGAACCGAGGTCGCGCTTCATCAGCGACTCGACGACCGTGGGCAGGCTGTTGTCCCAGGACGCGATGATCCCGCTGCCGGGACGCTCCTTGTTGACGTGGTTCCGGGTGTACTCGTCGATCAGGCGCTCGGTGAGCGGAAGATGGTCACACCCGGGCTGTGGCGCGATCAACGGGACGAGCGCGGACGCGGACTTCCGGAGCAGCAAGGACTTCCCCTACGGACACGACGGATCTCGTGCGGGTAGGGGCATGTCCGAGACCGGAAGCCCGTCGGGCCGCGATGGCTGTCCGTACATTAGCGCGAGAACCGCTCCGGTACGCACGAACCGGCATTGCAGGGCACCTGGAGAGGCCGCACCGGTGGACCTGCCTGGCGGTGCGGTAGATGGGGAAGCGGCCGGTGGCCGGTGGCCCACACTCCGGTGGGCGGGGTTGCCGCCGACGAGTGGCCGGTGGGCCACGTCGCTCCCCAAGAACCTGGTAGAGGACTCCCACCCAACCAACTGGCCACCCCATCGGGTGACTTGGGCACGGCGGTGGGGATGGTCCGGATACGCTCGCGCAGACAACCCCATACATGGCTACGGCCCCCAGCCGGGAAGGCAATCCCGAGCGAGGGCCTGACCACCCGGGAAGAATCGAGCTTCCCGATGGCTGAGCAGCAGTCCAACGCGCCCCTGCGCGCCCCCGCCGCGCGTCCGGCGTCATCCACATCCGCACCCGCCTCACCGCCAACTTCACGGTCCTTGCCAACCGCCTCGCCCAACGCAGCGGCAGCGCGATCACCGTGGGCGTCGCGGTCTACATCCTCTCCCTCCCGGACGGTGCGCCGGTCACGGTCAAGGCGCTCGCCGCCCACTTCAGGGAGGGCGAGCTCCTCCTCGCCCGAGCCCTCAGGTGCGACGGCTGCGACCGCGCCTCCAGGTCCCCGGCTCCGGGCCTCCGCACCGGCTGCTCCCGAGAACTGCTCCCCGCACACGAACTCGCTGCGACAGGCTGAACCGAGAGGCGCGGGCGCAGCCGACTGCGCTCCGACGGATCGTCATCGGTCCCGTACCGCCGGTTCGACCGTGCTCTATCGACCGCGCGTCCCGCTGTGACACGATTTGACGAGGCGTCAGTCTCGGCGGCGCCTCCATCGGATCGGTGACCGCAGCACGGGGGTACACGCCATGTCCGTCACTTCACTCTGGAACACGCTCGAAGAGCGGCTCCTGCCGGTGTTCGCCCAGTACCGAAGCCGTATTGCCGAGTTGCCGGTCGAGATCAAGCCCGACCGGACGCTACTCACCGAAGCGGACGTCGCCGTGCAGAATCTCATCATCGACGCGGTGCTCGAACTCGAACCCGACGCAGTGATCATCGCTGAGGAGGACGAGCGCACCGGCACTCGCGAGGAGGTGGCCGCGTCCGCAGGCCGGGTCTGGGTGATCGATCCGATCGACGGCACGGCGGAGTTCGTCCGGGCCGACCGGACCGAGTTCTGCTCGGTGGTGTGCCTACTGGAGGACTGGCAGCCGGTCGCGGCCTTCGTCCTCGCGCCCGAGCTGGGCGCCGGCCGCACGCCCCTGCTGGTCACGGCGGACGTACGGCAGCGGCAGGTGCTGTTGGACGGTAGTCCCGCCGGTTCCGGACCCGTGCGGTGGATCTCCGCGACCCGCAGCGAGGGCGACCCGGAGCGGCCCTTCGACGCTGCGGCGGCAGCGGCGGGGTACGAGTTGAAGGTGCGGACCACCTCACAGACCCTCGACATGGTGCGCACCGTCGTCGACCTGGCGGGCCGTACGGACCCGCCGGCTCCCGCTTTCGACCTGTTCTGGCGGCGCCGCCAGAAAGTCTGGGACGGTCTGGCCGGGCTCTGCCTCGGCGCAGCGGCCGGACTGCGTAGCTGCGACGAGGACGGCAAGCCGCTCCCGCTCGGGGCCGACCTGCTGAGCAGGGCGGAGCCCGTCTTCGAGTCCACGGTCATGGGCCGCCCGGAGGCGGTCGCCTGGTTCCTGGGAGCGGCGCGCGCATGATTCAGCGGAGCACCGATGTCCTGATAGACGTCACGTCGCTCATCAGTGCCGAGGACTTCCTTCTCGCCCAGAACCGCGGTGGCCAGCCCGAGGACCCGTTCGCCCGCCAGTGCTTCGTCGAGGTCGTGCAGTCGCTGATCTTCATGTCCAGGGTCTGCGTGTCCCATCCGGTCCTGCAGACCCCGCGCCCCGAGGACTTCGGGGAACGCCCGCTGCTGCTCCGCGAGCTGATGCGGGCCGGACTCCTCAACCCGTTGTACCTGACCCTGCCCCAGCAGCAGGCGGCCGAGCAGCTCGAGACCCGCGCCATCCGCGATCTGGAGAGCGTGCACGGCATCACCAGCATGGCCCGCTTCGTCGAACAGGCCTTCGTCATCGACGAGGCGAGCGCGGGAGGACAGACGGCTCTGTCGGTCCGCATCCGGGACTGGAGTGCCTTCCAGGAGCGCCAGGTGCGCGGGGCCGTCGGCCACCACGGTGACCGGATCCCCACCCGCGACGGTGTGGAGGAGGATGCCTTCGGAGAGTGGGCCCGAGCGGCAGCCGTCATCCTGGCCGGGCCGCTGCGCGAGATCGCAGCCCCCGGGCAGGGCAAGTACCTCATGGCCACCCTCGCCCGCGGCATGAAGTACCGGGCGAGGGCCGAGGCCGACGCGATCTCGTACCAGTCCCACCCGCTGCGCCGGGACTTCTCCCTCACCTTCGACCTCACCCGCGACGGCGTCGCGGACAGCACGGTGCTCGACATCATCCAGGCCGTCCGCGGCATCCACGACACCCTGAGCGAGGCAGCCGGGGAGGAGGAGTCGCACCGCCTGCAGCTCCTCCAGCTGGAGCTTCCCCTGCTCGGCGGGCGGCTCTGGGTACCCGCAGACACGGGCAGGCTGTCGGATGCCGAGTGGATCGGCCTGATCGTGAGCCGGATACGCGAGTACCGGACCCGGGCGGCCGCCCTGCGGTACGCCGTCGAACGGTGCGTCACGGACGAGGACTACCTCCGCCTCGCGCGGGACATCGAAGGTGTCAAGCGGCAGCTGCTCGAACGCCTCGGACTGCGCAGGGTCGAGATGTCCTCGGTGGAGCGTGAACTGGTGGCCTCCGTCGCCTCGGTCGCCGAGGCCGCGGCGGGCGTGCCGGTGGTCAGCGGGTTGTGGTTCGGCGCGAGGACGATCGGCAAGCAGTTCGGGTTCTCCGGAGCCCAGCCCTTCCAACGCTTCCTGTACCGCGAGTTCGTGCACGCCTGGAAGCGCGCCGGCCGGTGAACTCAGGTACCACTCGTAGGGCGCGGCGATGCCGCTGCACACTCCTGGGGGAGGTCGATTTCACACCAGACGGTCTTGCCGATCGGATGCCGGGCGACGCTGCCCCAGCACGTGGCGAGGATATCGACGAGACGCAGGCCGCGACCGGACTCGGCCTCGGGTGACGGGGTTTCGGCGAGCCGTGCCGACCGCTCGCCGCAGGCGTCGGAGACCTCGATCCGGGTGGTCGCGGTTGTGGGGTCGATGTTGAGTCGGAGATGGAAGTCACGTCCGGGCGTGAGTCCGTGGCGGACGGCGTTGGCGGCGAGCTCGGCGACCAGAAGCGCGACGGTGTCGGAGGTGTCGCTGCAGCGCGGGCGGCCCCCGGCGGCGAGGTGGTCGAGCGCGAGATGACGGGCGAGGTGGGCGCCACGTGGGGTGGAGCTGAACTGCAAATCACGGAGAGTCGGCGGCGCCGAGGTATTCCGGCAAGCAGCTACGACTGTTCCGGACGCGGTCCGGGCTCACACAGGCCGAGTTGGGCGAGTAGTTCGGCTTCTCGGAGTCGAGTCGCCTCGGTTGAGTAGAGCCAACGGGTGCCGAAGCAGGACTTCATCGAGCGGGCGGGTGAGGCGCTCGGGGGCGGAGTGCTGAAGGCGGGTGCGCCATACCTTGCGCAGGCGCGGTGCCCAGTGTGGTTCCAGGACTTCGCGCTGCTGGAGGCGGAGGCGGTGAGCGAGTACTCCTACGAGAAGCAACCCATCCCCGGGCTACTCCAAACCGAGGACTATGCACGTGCCCTGCTCATGGCCCACTGCCCGCCTCTGGATGGCGAAACACTGGAGCGGAGACTGCAGGTTCGGCCCGAACGGCAGCCATTGCTCGACCGCGCCACTGTCGTCTTCGGGTTCGTGGTTCGAGGAAGTCGCACTACAACGGCCAGTTGGCGGCCCCATCGTGCTGAGAGAGCAATTGCAACGGCTCCTGGGGCACGCCCGGAAGCGCAACGTGTCTATCTGGATCATGCCGACGGCGAGCGAAGCACACATGGGACTCCACAGCCCGATGGTTCTCCTGGAGACCGGTGAGCGACGGCAGGTGGCCTGTGTTGAGGGACAGACTGGAAGCTACCTCCTCACGGACCAGGGCGAGGTCAGCGTGCTCGGGCGACGATATGGGACTTCCGGACGATAGCTCTCAGTCCAGGTGAGTCGACGCTCTAATCGAGCAGGTGGCCCACGCTCTCGCTGGGGCCTTGCGCCCGCACGTGGTCGCGGACGCCATCGCCTGACCCGCGCGTCGGATCGGCGGCCCGCCGCTCGTGGCCCCCCGATGGAAACTGACGTGGCCATGGCCGTTATAGTCTGGCCAGCCTCCCTGCCTCCGGGTGCTGCTGGGCGTCGGCCCGGCCGCGTCGGCGGGCGGGATGCTGTCTCACCGGAACGGGGCCGGTGGGGCACTGTCGGCGAGGTCTGCCGCCGTGTCCCGAACCCCGGCACTGTGCATCGACCACCCGGGAGAAGCGAAGATGGACCCCTCCATCAGCCGCCGCAGCGGCGCCATCGCCGCCGCTACCACCGGTGCTCTACTGCTGAGCGCCTGCGGCGTGGGCGGTGGTAAGGCCTCCCTGCACGACCAGCTGCCCGAGGCGATCCGCAAAGCCGGGGTGATCCGGGTGGGCGCGTCGTTCACAGCCGCCCCGGTGATCTTCCGGACCCCGGATGGACAGCCGGGCGGCGTCGATCCCGACATCGCCGCCGCCCTGGAGAAGGTGCTCGGTGTCACATTCGAGTTCCAGGACGTCGGTCCCTTCGCGAACGTGCTCCCCGGGCTGCTGGACAAGCAGTACGACATCGCGATGTCGGGGATCACCGACACCCGCGAGCGCGAGCAGGGCGTGGACAAGGACAACAAGCAGATCAACGAAGGCGTCGACTTCGTGGACTACTTCATGGCCGGCATCGGGATAGTGGTCGGTAAGGGGAACCCCGAGAAGCTTTCCAAGATCGACGACCTGTGCGGCAGGTCCGTCGCGGTGAAGAAGGGAACCATTCACGACGATCTCGCCACCCGCCAACAGAAGCCGTGCGAGCACCTCGGCAGGCCCCTCAAGGTCCTGGCGACGAACGCCGACGCGGAGGCGCTGGCCGATCTGCACAGCGGCCAAGCGGACG
This sequence comes from Saccharothrix sp. ST-888, assembly GCF_000955975.1. GTDB lineage: Bacteria > Actinomycetota > Actinomycetes > Streptomycetales > Streptomycetaceae > Kitasatospora. Next base: position 19,697 of record NZ_JYJF01000084.1, on the reverse strand, counting down.
CGTACCTCACCGACTACCCGAAGGCGCTGTACAACACCCAGACCGTCGACGGCGGGCGGGCCTTCGATCTCGCCGGTCCCCAACTGCAGCCGCGGCCCTACGGGATCGCCGTCCGCAAGAGCGACAGCGTACTGCGGGACATCCTGACGAAGGCGATCAACTCGCTCGTCGTGGACAGCACGTACGAAGGCATCCTCGCGAAACGGCAGCTGTCCGCAGGCGCGGTCCACAACTCCGTCGTCAATGGGAGCAGCTGAACCTCCGGCGCCAGGTGGGCATCGTGGCGGCAGCCGTGCCCACCTGTGCTGTGGGGCTCCAGAACCGGGCCTACTTCTGTGGCCAGGGACGATGTGTGCGGCGTTGCGATCAAGGCATGATCGTGAGTCGTGTCGCTGCGCCTCATCCACCTGATCTTCACGCGGCTCGTCAGCCGGTACGTGTTGCTCAGTCAGTCCGCTGCATCCGAGGACGTCGAGCAGCACGTGCTACGCCGCTATGCGCCCGGGAGGGCGATCAGCTTCGATGCCGACTGCCGCAACGGCACCGCGCGAAGGCGGAGGCCGTCGCCGAATGTCTCGCCGCCGAAGCCGGCGTCCCGTACGACGACGGCCGCGACACCGGGGAGCCGATCACCGGGCTTCGCCACGTACGTCGACTCGGACTGTCTGCCCTGGTCTGACCGGCTGGCTCCGACCCCGTTGGTCACGGTGTTGGTCACGTGACTGCCCAACCGTGCCCGGAAAACAGAAAAACCCCAGATCAACTGGGGTTCCTGCTGGTGTCCGAGGGGGGACTTGAACCCCCACGCCCGATAAAGGGCACTAGCACCTCAAGCTAGCGCGTCTGCCATTCCGCCACCCGGACTGGGTGTCTGTCTTTGCGGCTTTCGTTTCCGTGCCGCGCTGACATGCATAACTGTAGCAAGATCGGCTTGAGGATCCAAAATCGTCCCTGGCAGGGGCCGGCGGGCTTCGATCTGGGGGATTGCCCTTGGGGTGGGGCGGTCGCTGGGGGAGGATGGCGGGAGCGTGCCCGCAGGGCCGCGGCCGTGGGGCCGGGGGTGGCGTGGAGATGCGCCGGGCGGGCCTGAGACGAGGTGGGAGCATGAGCGAGTCGAAGGCGGAGCGGGTGGTTGCCCCGGGTGTGACGGCTGAGTCGGAGGTCGCCGAGATCTGCCGCGACCTGATCAGGATCGACACCAGTAACTACGGTGACGGCTCGGGTCCGGGGGAGCGGGGCGCGGCCGAGTACGTCGCGGAGCAGCTGGCCGAGTTCGGCCTGGAACCGCAGATCTTCGAGTCGGCCAAGGGGCGGGCCTCGACCGTGGTCCGGATCGAGGGCGAGGACCGCTCCCGTCCCGGTCTGCTGATCCACGGCCACACCGACGTGGTGCCGGCCAACGCCGCCGACTGGACGTACGACCCGTTCGCCGGCGAGATCGCGGACGGCTGCGTCTGGGGCCGGGGCGCCGTGGACATGAAGGACATGGATGCGATGACCCTGGCGGTCGTCCGCGACCGGCTGCGGACCGGCCGGAAGCCTCCGCGTGACATCGTGCTGGCCTTCCTCGCGGACGAGGAGGCGGGCGGCACCTACGGCGCGCGCTTCCTGGTGGACAAGCACCCGGACCTGTTCGAGGGCGTCACCGAGGCGATCGGCGAGGTCGGCGGCTTCTCGTTCACGGTCAACAACGATGTGCGGCTCTACCTGATCGAGACGGCCGAGAAGGGCATGCACTGGATGCGGCTCACGGTCGAGGGCCGGGCCGGACACGGTTCGATGGAGAACAACGACAACGCCATCACCGAGCTCTGCGAGGCGGTGGCCCGCCTCGGACGGCACCAGTTCCCGCTGCGGATCACCAAGTCCGTGCGGGCCTTCCTGAACGAGCTGTCGGACGCGCTCGGGGTCGAGCTGGACCCGGAGAACATGGACGAGACGCTCCGGGTGCTCGGCGGTATCGCCAAGATGATCGGCACCACGCTGCGCAACACCGCGCAGCCGACCATGCTGGGCGCCGGCTACAAGGTGAACGTCATCCCCGGCCAGGCCACCGCGCACGTGGACGGGCGCTTCCTGCCCGGCTACGAGGACGAGTTCCTGGCCGAGCTGGACAGCGTGCTCGGCCCGCGCGTGAAGCGCGAGAGCCTGCACACGGACAAGGCTATCGAGACCGACTTCGACGGGCCGCTGGTGGCGGCGATGCAGTCCGCGCTGCGCGCCGAGGACCCGATCGCCCGCGCGGTGCCGTACTGCCTCTCCGGCGGCACGGATGCCAAGTCCTTCCACGACCTGGGGATCCGCTGCTTCGGCTTCGCGCCGCTACAGCTGCCGCCGGAGCTGGACTTCGCCGGGATGTTCCACGGTGTGGACGAGCGGGTGCCGGTGGACGGGCTCAAGTTCGGCGTTCGGGTGCTGGACCGGTTCATCGACGCCTGCTGAGCGCCCTGCACCCGACGGATGGCCCGCCCCTGCACCACGGGGGCGGGCCGTCCGCATGTCCGGGGCACTCGGTTCGCGGCGTTGCCGTAGCTCTCGCCGCGGCCGCCATAGCCACCGCCGTCGCCGAAGCGTCACCGGGCAGTTGCCGAGGCGGTCGCGGGAGTGGTCGTGGGCGTGGTCCCGGCGTGACGTCGGTGCATTGTCGGAGCGAATGACTTGAGGCTTGCCGTCGAGGGCACTGCAGAAACGTTAAGGCCCGGAATGAATGGTCGATTATGTGTGCGAGATATCACCGCTGCGGGTGAATGGGTGACTGCCTCCGTACCCCGTTTGCCACGCCGTCGTTCACCCATATGGCAGCGCGGAAACGGGCTGTGGAATGACGAATCGATACGAGCCGCCCGGAGACGACCCGGGGTCGGCCAGGAGGAACCATGAAGGTCAAGAAGATCGTTGCCGTTGTCGCCGCTGCGGGTGGTCTGGCGCTGGCCGGCGCCGGTGTCGCCTCCGCCCACGGTGGTGCGCAGGCCGACGGCGCTGCGGTCAACTCCCCGGGCGTGCTGTCGGGCAACAACGTCCAGGTCCCGGTGCACGTGCCGGTCAACCTGTGCGGCAACACGATCAGCGTGATCGGTCTGCTGAACCCGGCTTTCGGCAACAACTGCCAGAACTTCTGAGCAGCCCGTTACGGCAGCTCCCATAGAGCGGTGACGGCTCACGCGGCAGCGGTACGAGCGGTAGCGGCGCAGGTGGTGTTGCGCGCGGTACCGGCGCACGTGCTGTCGGTCGAGCCGGTTCACTGATCAATGCGCCCCCGGGCGGCGGATGGCTCCGCCCGGGGGCGCGTTCCTGCTTATCCGGCCTGCGGGTCAGTCTGCAATCCGAGATGACACGTTTGGGTGAACGAACCCCGTTCGGCTCAACCTTTACGGTCATGCCTCGTTATCCCGTAGACGGGCAGCAGCTTCGTCAGGAATTCCGACAATCAGAAGTCAGGGGAGTACATGCGACAGGTCGCCAAGAGAGGAATCCTCACTGCCGTGGCCACCGGCAGTGTGCTGGCCTCCACCGCGGGCTACGCGTACGCAAGTGCCGAAGCCCATGGCGGCGCGGCCAACTCGCCAGGGGTGGGCTCCGGAAACAGCGTGCAGGCCCCCGTGGACATCCCCGTCAACGCCTGCGGCAACACGGTCAACGTGGTCGGTCTGCTCAACCCGGCGATGGGGAACAACTGCGGGAACGTGTCCCACGGCGGGAGCGCTGTACACGGCGGGCAGATCGCGCCCGGTGAGCACAGCCCGAGTGGCCACGGCAGCCCCGACGGCGCCGGTGACTACGGCACGGGCGATGACCACGGCGGGCCCACTGGTTCGGGCGGTCCCGCGCACGCGGGGTCGGGCGCCTCGTCCCAGGGCGGTGCGCAGAACTCGCCGGGAGTCATCTCCGGCAACAGTGCTCAGGCACCGATCAGCATCCCGGTGAACGCCTGCGGGAACTCCGTCAACGTGATCGGCGTCGGGAACCCGGCCGTCGGCAACGACTGCGGCAACCACGGTGCGACCGAGGTCACCCCGCCGAGCCACCCGCAGCCCGTGCCCGGCGACGACTGCCCGCCCGGAGAAACCGGTACCCACGTGCCGCCGCGCAGCGCGCCCCCGGTCAGCACCCCGCCGACCGGTACCGACACGGGCGGCGGCAGCCACACCCCGCCGGCCGCGACGGTGTCGCAGCCCCAGGCGCCCCAGCAGTCGCTGGTCAGCCCGCCGAGCCGTGAGCAGCTGGCCTCCACCGGTGCGTCCGGGCTGGAGCTGATCGCCCCGGCCGGTGTGGCGCTGCTGCTCGCGGGCGGTGTGCTCTACCGTCGCGCCCGCGCCGGGGCCCGCTGAGCCCCACCCTCGGGACCGAAGGCCGTCCGGAGGGCCGTACAGGCGCCCGCAGTCGTGCGATTACGGCTGCGGGCGCGCTGTCGTGCGCAGACAGTGACGGTGACGGTGGCGTCCGACATCCGACGATCCACCGAAGCCGCAGGCCGAGAGGCCCCGATCCACTCGCCGAGCCGCACCTGCTGGTCTGCTCCCGCCGAGCTGCACCCGTTGACTGCTGCCCGCTGACCGCTGGCGCCGCACCGCTACCAGCTCCGGACCTGCCGGATGATCCGGCGGCGCAGCAGCACCGTACGGCTGCCGTCCGGGAACAGTCGCAGCCGGTCCAACTCCCAGTTCCCGTACTCGGCGTGCTCGGTGAGCAACTGCCGGGCCGCGTTCCGGGACGTGCCGCGCGGCATGCGCAGCGACTGGTACTCGTACTCGGGCTGCCGGACCAGTTTGGGTGGGGTCAAAACTCTCCTCCTGCGGAACGTGTGGAGGCCAGGGTACGACCTGCCTGTGACAACAGGACCGGTCCTGCGGGCCGGTCCCGGGCGGCTGCTGCCAGCGAGGGTGTCGCGAACCGCACTGACAGGCAATCAGTTTTCCTGCTGCGGACCAGATACCCAGACGGGGCTCCTGCGATGCGTGCGCCGTGGGCGTGCACGGGCCCGCACGGGCGCGCGCAGGCGCGCAAGACCCGGCTGCAGGCCACCGCCGGACGACGGGTGGACCGGCGAGCGGAATCACGAGCAGAAGGGCGAGTGGACTGGCGCGCGGACCCGCAGACGGACCGGTCGGTGGACGCCGGCCGGGCGGCGTCCGGCTCCGGGGACGGTCCGGAGGCGGTCCGGAGGCGGACGGTCCGGGGTGTCACAGAACCACCCGGACCGGACATCCGGGGGTAAGTTGCCGGGAATTCACGGATGTAGGCGACAACCCCTGTGCGTGTCGTCGCTCCGGGGAGATAGCGTCAGCACCATGTCTGATGCCGCGCAGCTCACCATCGCCGAGGTACGCGCCGCCGCCGAGGCGGTCAAGGCAGCCATCGACCGCCACCTGCAAGCGGTCTCCGCCCCTGCAGCAGCGGACGATCCTGCTGTTGTCACCGCCTACGAGGAGCTCGCAGCGGCGGCCATCGCCTACGACCAGATCCTCTACGAGGTCTACGACGAGGTCACTCCCTTCGAAGTCCCGGGGGACGAAGGCACCGGCGGCTACGCCGGCCCGGACCAGCCCGAGGCGATCAGCGTGCTGATCCGCCGCGACTACCTGGTCGCCGACGCGAAGCGGCTGCGCACCCAGGCGGAGCGGGTGGACAGCACCCTCACTCCCGGCGGCGGCAAGGACGGCGGCGTCAACGCGGCGATCGGCGTGCTCTTCGGGGAGTACGAACCGGACGAAATCGCGGCCCGCTGCGAGGAGTTCGGCCTGGAGGAGGGCGACTCCACGCTCTGGGTCGCGGCGACCGAGCCGTCCGACCCGGGGGAGTGGCTGCCCGAGCCCTTCGACGGTGCGGACCCGCAGCTGCTGATCTGTCGCTTCGACGTCAGCGAGGTCTACGACGACGACCTGGAGTCCTTCGAGGGCGAGGGCTGAGCCAGGCCGACGACGGTGGGCGGTGCCGGAGGGAGACCATCGGCACCGCCCTCGCTGCCCCTGGAGGCTGCCCTCGGCGCACACGCGGCGACGCCCCACCCGGGGTGCAAGGGGCAGCCATGCGGTACCGCCCCGAGGCGCGGGGAACTGCGCGGGCGACTCCCTGCGAACGTGCAGGGTTCTCGCGCGGCTCCTCCCGCGCCCCGGGGCGGTGCAATACCCGGCTGGGACTACGCCTCGCCGGTCTGCTCGGCCAGGATCGCCCGGAGTCGGGTGGTGCGCGGCTGGGCCGGCCGCTCGGCGACGGCCTGCGGGAGCGCCTGGCCCGCCGCGTGGACCACGGACAGGTGCCGCTCGGCACGTCCGAACGCGGTGTACACCCACTGCCTGGTCAGCCCGGCAGCCGCGTCGTCGGGCAGCACGGCGACCACGCCGGGCCAGCGCCGGCCGACCGCCTGATGCACCGTCAGTGCCCAGCCGTGGCGCAGCTTCGCGGCCTGGGCGGGGGTGACGGTCAGCCGCGTGCCGTCGGAGAGTTCGAGGTGCAGACCGGACGCGTCGCCGTCCACCACCCGGGCCGGGTGGGTGATGCCGGGGACGGGCGAGTACGCCACGCGGTCCCCCGGGTCGAAGCCGCCGAACCGCCCGGGGCCGGGGTTGAGCCGGGCCTTGGCGGCGGCGTTCAGCGCACGGGTGCCCGCGCTTCCGCCGTGACCGGGAGTCAGCAGGACCACCTGTTCGACCGGGATGCCCAGCGCGCGCGGGATCGAGTCGGTGAGCAGCTGGATCGCCCGGTGCACGGCCTCGGCGCCGTCCTTGGCGGTGACGATCACCACCTCCTTCTCCGGCGCCTCGACGCTCTGCAGTTCGCCGATGCCGATACCGGAGACCAGTTCGCCGATCGGACCGAAGTCCGGGGTTCGGGACGCCACGGCCGGGCACGCCTTCGCGGCGAGCAGGTCGGCGAAGAACCGCCCGGGACCGGCCGACCACAGCTGGCCCGGGTCGCCGCTGAGCACCAGCCGGGTGCCATCGGCCAGGGCCTCCAGCAGGGTCGCGGCCAGCTCGACGTCGAGCAGCGGGGCGTCCAGGACGATCAGGACGTCCAGCGCCAGCGAGCCGTCCTCCGCTCGGCCCGGACCGGCGGTGCCGGACAGCAGGTCGGCGAGGGTGACGACGTGTGCCGCAGCCGCAATGCCGGAGTCATCGGGGGACGCGCCGGCGGAATCGTCGGTGGACCCGGCGGCGGGCAGCAGCGCGACGAGGCTGTCGCGCCCCTGGTCCGTCCAGGTCGCGGCCCAGACGCGCAGGCCGAGACCGTGGGCCGCGTGCAGCAGCGCGGCGGGTTCGGCGCGCGCGGCCTCGCCGCCGGTGTGCAGGACCAGCGGGTCGGCCGCGACGGCCCTGATCAGGGCCGTCGCCGAGGAGGTCGACGCAGCGGTGGCGGCGCTCTCCCAAGCGGACGGGCCGACGGCACGCGGGGACGGAGTTCGGACGTCCTGCGGCTGGGCGGCGTCGGAGTCCTCGACCGGCGCGTCCGAGTCGGCGGTCGGACCGTCGGCGGAGGATGGTGCGTCGGCCTCGATTACGGCCGGGCCTTCGTCCGCGTCCGCATCCGTGTTCTCGGATACGGTCTCGGGCTCGTCCTCGGTCAGGGGCTTGTCCTCAGCGGGGACGAACGTGGACATGATCCGTACAAGGCCATCGGCGAGGCTCTCCTCGGCCAGGGCGAGGCGCTCCAGGGCCAGCAGGGTCCGGGTCGGGGGCTCGTCCTCGTCCGAGGTGGTGTGGTGGCTGCCCGGGAGCTCGTCCTGAAAGGCCATCACCCGGCCGTCCACCACGACCTCCTGGAGGGCGGCAGCCGCATCGGGCAGGCCGAGCTTCTCCAGCCCGGTGACCACCTCGCCGATCTCGACGGCGGAGTGGCCGCGCAGCACCGCCTGCTCCAGCAGCCAGGGCACCAGCGCCTGCGCGCGGCGCCGGTCGCCGGGGCCGGCGGCCGGGCCGAGCAGCCCGCGTGCGAAGCCGTCCGCGTGCTCGGGCCGGACGCCGGGCAGTGCGAGCACGGCCCAGGGGTCGGCCCGCAGCGCCTCCGCTGCGCCCTCGCCGAACTCGGCGACGGCGGCAGCCGCCAGCGCGCTCGGTGCACCGCCGGCCGACAGCACCTCGGCAGCGGCTCGGAGCGCATCGGCGCGCTGCCGATCCGTCACCGGGCCGGGCTCAACTCCGGCCCCAGCCTCGCTCCCCATCCCAACGCCAGCCGCAGCCGCGGCCCCAACCTCGGCCCCAGCACCGGAAGCCGGCACGGAGGCGGAACCACCCCGGTCGCCGCCCGTGCCCCGAGCCGCGCCCTCACCTGCGTCCCCGGCGACGGCTTTCCGTACCGGGGCGTCGTGCTGACCGGCCGCCACCGTCTCGCCCTGGCGGCCGATGTTGCGGATCGCCTCCGCAAGGGCCGCGACGGCCTCCGTGCGGTGCCCGGGAGCGCTGTTCTCCACGTGGCCGTTCTCCACGTCCCCGTCGCCCATCAATCGCTCCTCACAGCTCCGTCCAGCCCTGGTCGGGGTAACGGTGTAGTGGCGCCGACACATCGTCCAGCGCGCCTCGAATCTCCCCCGGAAGCGTAAGCGCCTCCACCGACAGCGCCGCAGTCAGCTGTGCGGCGGTGCGGGCGCCGACCAGGGCGCTTGCCACGCCGGGCCGGTCGCGGACCCAGGCCAGGGCAACCGCGAGGGGGCTGCTGGCGAGGCCGTCGGCGGCGGTGGCGAGGGCGTCCACGATGCGCCGGGACCGGTCGCCGAGGTAGGGCTGGACGAAGCCGGTGAGGTAGGGGGAGGCACCGCGCGACTCGGGCGGTACGCCGTGCCGGTACTTGCCGGTGAGGACGCCTCGTCCGATCGGTGAGGAGGCGAGGATCCCGATCCCGGCGTCCAGGGCGGCGGGCAGCACCTCGCGCTCGATGCCGCGCTGGAGCAGCGAGTACTCCATCTGGGTGGCGGCCAGCGGCACCCGCCCGTGGTGGCCGAGCTGCCAGGTGGCCGCCTTGGCGAGCTGCCAGCCGCTGAAGTTGGAGACCCCGACGTAGCGGGCGCGGCCCGAACTGACGGCCAGGTCGAGGGCGTGCAGGGTCTCCTCGGTGGGAGTGGCTGGGTCGTACGCGTGGACCTGCCACAGGTCCACGTAGTCGGTGCCGAGCCGGCGCAGCGAGGCGTCGAGGGCGGCGAGCATCCGGCCGCGCGAGGTGTCGAGGCGGCGGTCGGAGTCGGAGACACTGCCCGCCTTGGTGGCGATGACCAGCTCGGAGCGGGGGACGAGACTCTCGGTCAGCCGGGAGATCAGGTACTCGGCGCCGCCGTCGGCGTACACGTCGGCGGTGTCGATCAGCGTTCCCCCCGCGTCGACGAAGACCTTGAGCTGTTCGGCGGCCTCGTGCTCGTCGGTGTCCCTGGCCCAGGTCATGGTGCCGAGGCCGAGCCTGGAGACCCGCAGCCCGGTGCGGCCGAGGTGACGCTTTTCCATCGGGCAGAGCCTCCGTGAGCTGGTAAATGCGCAGGTGGGGGCGGGTTCTTCCTCCGTCGGCTGAGCGTAGCGGCCGGGGCCCTGGCTGCCCGGCAGACCCGCAGGGATCGGGTCGGCCGGGCGTGACGCAGCCCACGTCTACCGGCCAGTAGCCTGATCCGCGACCACCCGGTTACGCTCGGCCGACACGGACGCGTACCCGCCGGAACAGCAACAACGACCGCGAAACGGCCGGGCGGAGCACCGACCGGACCGGACCGACTGAAGGGCTTGGCACCATGCGACTCGGCATCAACCTCGGCTACTGGGGACTCGGCATGGACGCCGACAACATCGCGGTGGCCCAGGAGGCGGACCGGCTCGGCTACTCGGTCTGCTGGGCCGCCGAGGCGTACGGCTCCGACGCCGCCACCGTGCTCAGCTACGTCGCCGCGAAGACCGAGCGGATCGACGTCGGCTCGGCGATCTTCCAGATCCCGGCCCGTACGCCCGCGATGACCGCGATGACGGCCGCGACCCTGGACACCCTCTCCGGTGGACGGTTCCGGCTCGGCCTCGGCGTCTCGGGGCCGCAGGTCTCGGAGGGCTGGTACGGCGTCAAGTTCGACAAGCCGCTGGCCCGCACCCGGGAGTACGTGGAGATCATCCGCAAGGCGATGTCCCGCGAGCGGCTGGTGCACGAGGGCGCGAACTGGACGCTTCCGCTGCCCGGCGGCCCGGGTAAGCCGATCAAGCTGACGGTGCACCCGGTGCGTGAGCACATCCCGCTGTACATCGCCGCGATCGGTCCGAAGAACCTGGAGCAGACCGGCGAGATCGCCGACGGCTGGCTCGGCATCTTCTTCGCGCCCGAGCACGCCGCGCTCTCCGTCGAGCCCCTCAAGGCCGGCCGGGCCAAGGCCGGGCAGACCCTGGACGGCTTCGACCTCTGCCCGACCGTGGCCATCTCGCTCGGCGAGGACGTCAAGGCGGCCGCCGACTCGCAGCGTTCCTACGCCGCGCTCTACATCGGCGGCATGGGCAGCAAGGAGAAGAACTTCTACAACCAGCTCACCCGGCGGATGGGCTACGAGCAGGCCGCAGACGAGGTCCAGGAGCGCTACCTGGCCAGGGACTACGCGGGTGCCGCCGCCGCCGTCCCGCACGACCTGATCGACGCCACCTCGCTGCTGGGCTCCACCGCCCGGATCGCCGACCGGATGCAGGCGTACGCGGACGCCGGCGTCACCACGCTGACCCTGGCGCCGGCCGGGTTCACCCTGGACGAGCGGATCGCCGCGCTCCGCGCAGGCGTCGAGGCGCTGGAGCTGGCCGGACTGGCCTGAGCCCTGGTCCGACGGGGCCCTCGACCCCTTGCGTGCCGGTCGAGGGCCCGGGCCGCCGCACTGCGCCGGCTGCCGATCCGGCATAGGACCAACTCGTCACCGGATCAGCATCGAATCAGCACCAGATCGGCACCCCGCTCGGCCGTGAGGCGAGCCCGACGCAGGGCTACAGCCAGTCGCTGCGTTTGAAGATCCGGTACAGCACCACGCAGATCGCGAGCGTCACCGCGATCGCCACCGGGTAGCCCCAGTGCCAGTGCAGCTCGGGCATGTCGGTGAAGTTCATGCCGTAGATGCCCGCGATCAGCGTCGGTACGGCGGCCAGTGCGGCCCAGGCCGAGATCTTCCGCATGTCGTCGTTCTGCTGGACGCTCACCTGCGCGAGGTTGGCGTTGAGGATGTCCGAGAGCAGCCGGTCCAGGCCGTCGACCATCTCGTTGACCCGGGAGAGGTGGTCGGCCACATCGCGCAGGTACGGCTGGAGCTTCTCGGGAATGTGGTCGACGCCACCGGTCGCCAGACGGAGTATCGGCTCCTGGAGCGGCAGGGAGGCGCGACGGAAGGTCATCACCTGACGTTTGAAGGCGTAGATCCGTTCGGCGATGCCCTGCGGTGGGCGGCCGGGTGCGAACACCTCGGCCTCCAGGTCGTCCAGCTCGGCCTGCAGGGTGTAGGCGATGTCGAGATAGCCGTCCACCACCGCGTCCGCGATCGCGTAGAGAACGGCGACCGGCCCCAGGGTGAGCAGTTCCTGTTCCTTCTCCAGTGTCGTCCGGAGGCCGGACAGCGGGCGATCGGTGCCGTGGCGGACCGTCACCACGTAGGAGTCGCCGACGAAGAGCATCAGCTCACCGGTGCTCACGGCGTGACCGTCGGCGTGGTAGCCGATCGTCTTGAAGACCATGAAGAGCGAGCCCTCGTACCGCTCCAGCTTGGGCCGCTGGTGTGCCATCACGGCATCCTCGACGGCGAGCGGGTGCAGGCCGAACTCGGCGCTGACCAGTTCCAGCTCCTCGGCCGTGGGCTCGAACAGGCCCAGCCAGACGAAGCCGTCCCCGGCCGTCCTGGCGGCCGCGAGGGCATCGGAGAGGTCCGACGGCCCCGGGACCCGGCGGCCGTCGCGGTAGATGGCGCTGTCGACGATCATCGGGCCATTGTCGCGCCTCCGCGGTGTGGACGGTGTCATCACCCGCAATCGTTCACGAACCGGTGGTGGCAACCGGTCGGCTCACCGGCCCGGACGCGGAAGCCGCCGGAGCCCGGCGCACCTTCACGGGATCCAGCACCCGTGGGTCCCGGCCCCGGACGCCGAGTGCCGGATATCGGACGCGAAGGAGTCTGCGGGCCCGCCGCCCGCCCTCCAGCCGCCCGGCCGGCGGCCGTTCCGATGCCGGGCCGCAGGCCGTAGGCTGGGCCCCATGCCCACCCTGCTGCTCGTCCGTCACGGCCGTTCCACCGCCAACACCGCTGGGATTCTCGCTGGTTGGACCCCCGGCGTGGACCTGGACGACACCGGACGCACCCAGGCCGACGCACTGGCGGACCGGTTGGCGGGGATCCCGCTGGCCCAGGTGGTGAGCAGCCCGCTGGAGCGCTGCCGCCAGACCCTGGAGCCGCTGCTGGCCACCCGGCCCGAGCTCGGGCCGGCCGCGCTGGACGAGCGGCTCGGCGAGTGCCACTACGGCGACTGGACCGGCCGTCCGCTCGCCGAACTGGCCAAGGAGCCGCTCTGGCGCACCGTGCAGGACCACGCCGCGGCCGCCGCCTTCCCCGGCGGCGAGTCGCTGCGCGAGCTCAGCCACCGCACCGTGACGGCGGTCCGCGAGTGGGACGAGAAGATCGCCGCCGAGCACGGGCCCGAGGCGGTCTGGGTGGCCTGCTCCCACGGCGACGTGATCAAGGCCGTGGTCGCGGACGCCCTGGGCCTGCACCTGGACCACTTCCAGCGGATCTCCGTCGAGCCCTGCTCGATCACCGCGATCCGCTACACCCCGCAGCGCCCGTTCGTGCTCCGGGTCGGCGACACCGGCAGCCTCGCCTCGCTGGCTCCGCGCCCCGACGCCCACGCCCCCAGCGGCGACGCGGTGGTCGGCGGCGAGACCGGCACGGGCTGAACCCGCACCGGCACGGACCGGCACGCACCGCCCCGGCCCCGCCCGGACGCACCAGGTCCGTACCCCCGATCCGACCCACCCGTCCGACCCGTCTGTCCGAACCGTCCGGCGCGCCCGTGTCGATCGGCTCGCACCGCCCCGCCCACGGGGCCCAGGCGGCCCGCCGCGAAGCGGGCTGACACCTGACGGACTGCTCCGTACCTGACCCACCGGGGCGGGCGAACAGGCCGTAGGGTGGCACAAGAGTCCATGACTGACCCATCTGAACCCGGAGCGAGAGAGTGCCCCGTCAGGTCTACTTCTACGACCAGCCCGAGCGGTTCGTGGCCGGCACCGTCGGCCAGCCCGGCCAGCGGGCCTTCTACCTGCAGGCCAGCACCAAAGGGCGGGTCACCAGCGTGCTGCTGGAGAAGGCCCAGGTCATGGCGCTCGCCGAGCGGGTCGAGCAGGTGCTGGACGAGGCGCTGCGGCGCAGCGGAGGATCCGCGTCGATCCCCGCCGTCGCCCCGGTCGAGCTGATCGACACCGCACCGCTGGACCTCCCGCTGGAGCAGGAGTTCCGGGTCGGCACCATGGCGCTCGCCTGGGACAGCACGGAGCAGTGCCTGGTGGTCGAGGCCCAGGCGCTGACCGAGGAAGAGGCGGAGTCGGAGGACGACGAGGCGGACGAGCGGCTCTTCGAGGACGAGGAGCACGGCCCCGACATGCTCCGGGTGCGGCTCTCCGGGGCGATGGCCCGGGTCTTCGCCAAGCGCGCCCTGGACCTGGTCGCGGCCGGCCGCAGGCCCTGCCCGTTCTGCAACCTCCCGCTCGACCCGGAGGGGCACCTGTGCCCGCGCGCGAACGGCTACCGGCGCTGAACGCCGACCCCGCCCCCGTGCAGGAGGACGAGTCGGCGGTGCCGTCGGCGGATCCGGCCGAGAGCGCAGCCCTGGCGGCCGACCCCGAGACCGCGCTGCGCCTGCTGCGCGAGGGCGAGCTCACCGTCCACGGCCGGCTCACCGACGCCTCGAACGCCGTGCTGTACTGCACCGCGTCCCTGGACGGGCTGACCGCTCCCTGCGTCTACAAGCCCGTTGCCGGAGAACGCCCGCTCTGGGACTTTCCCGACGGCACGCTGGCCGGGCGCGAGGTCGCCGCGTACGAGGTCTCGGCGGCCACCGGCTGGGGGCTGATACCGCCGACGGTCCTGCGGGACGGCCCGCACGGTCCCGGCATGGTCCAGCTCTGGGTGGAGCCGGACCCGGCGGCCGAGGAACTGCTGGCACTCCAGGACCCGGCCGGTCACGAACCGGGCTGGCTGCCGATCGTCCGGGCCGAGATCGGCCCCGGCCGGACCGCGCTGCTGGTGCACCGGGACGACGAGCGGCTGCGCCGCCTCTCGCTGCTGGACGCCGTGCTCAACAACGCCGACCGCAAGGGCGGCCACTGGATCTCCGCCGCCGACGGGCGGCTCTACGGGATCGACCACGGGGTCACCTTCGCGGTCCCCGGCAAGCTGCGCACCCTGCTGTGGGGATGGGCGGAGCAACCCGTGACCGGGGAGGCGCTCGACGTCCTCGCCAGGCTTGCGGACGCACTGGACGGCGTCCTGGGCGAACGCCTGCGCCCCCACCTCACTCCGGCCGAACTGGCCGCCGCCGCCGAGCGGGTGGCTCTGCTGCGCCGTACGGCACGGCACCCGATGCCCTCTTCTGACTGGCCGTCGATTCCCTGGCCGCCGGTCTGACGGCGGCTCTGCCGGCCGGTCCGCGCCGGTCCAGCGCCCGTCGGTGACCCGGGGTCTCCCGGCGGCTCCCGCAGCGCTGAGGGCACTCCGGTGGAGATGATCGAATCCGATCGATCGGAAGTGGATTCAAGCCGATCTTGCTAACTGGTTAGCCTTTCAAATGATCGCAAGGTTAGAGTCGGTTCCATGCATGCCTGGCCCGCCTCCGAGGTTCCCGCCCTGCCTGGTCAGGGGCTCCCGCTCCGTATCCACGACACCGCCACGGGCGGGGTCCGGGAGGTCGTGCCGCAGGACGGCACCGCCCGGATCTACGTCTGCGGCATTACCCCCTACGACGCGACCCACCTGGGCCACGCCGCCACCTACACCACGTTCGACCTGGTGCAGCGGGTGTGGAAGGACGCCGGTCACGACGTCCTCTACGTCCAGAACGTCACCGACGTCGACGACCCGCTGCTGGAGCGGGCCGTGGCCACCGGCATGGACTGGACCGCCCTCGCCGAGCGCGAGACCGCCCTGTTCCGCGAGGACATGACCGCCCTGCGGATGCTGCCCCCCGCCCACTACATCGGTGCGGTCGAGTCGATCCCGTGGATCGTCCCGCTGGTCAAGAAGCTGCTGGCGAGCGGTGCGGCGTACGACCTGGATGGCGACATCTACTTCTCGGTCGAGTCCGACCCGCACTTCGGCGAGGTCTCCGGGCTCGACCGCGAGGCCATGCTGCCGGTCTTCGCCGAGCGCGGTGGCGACCCGGACCGCCCGGGCAAGAAGCACCGCCTCGACCCGCTGCTCTGGCTTGCCGCCCGTGAGGGCGAGCCCGCCTGGGACACCGAGCTCGGCCACGGCCGGCCCGGCTGGCACATCGAGTGCGTGGCCATCGCCCTGGAGTACCTCGGGATGTCCTTCGACATCCAGGGCGGCGGCAGCGACCTCTCCTTCCCGCACCACGAGATGGGCGCCTCGCACGCCCACGTCGCGACCGGCGGCCACCCGTACGCCCGTGCCTACGTGCACGCCGGGATGGTCGGCCTGGACGGGCACAAGATGTCCAAGTCGCGCGGCAACCTGGTGTTCGTCTCCGTGCTCCGCCGTGACGGCGTCGACCCGGCGGCGATCCGCCTGGCGCTGCTGGCGCACCACTACCGCAGCGACTGGGAGTGGACCAAGGAGGACCTGGACGGCGCCGTGGAGCGGCTCGCCCGCTGGCGTGCGGCGGTCTCCCGCCCGGACGGCCCGTCGGCCGAGGGGCTGCTCGCCGAGGTGCGCGCCGCCCTCGCCGACGACCTGGACGCGCCCGCCGCGCTGGCGGCCGTCGACCGCTGGGCCGCCCGGCAGGCCGAGACCGGCGGTACCGAGATCGGTGCGCCCGGCCTGGTCTCGCGGACGGTGGACGCGCTGCTCGGCGTCGCGCTCTAAGCTCCGTCGGACGGCCCGGCTGCCGTCCGACCGCCGGAACGCCTGAGGGGCGCCGGGGGAAATCCCCGGCGCCCCTCAGGCGTTCGTTCAGCCCTTGCCGTTCTCGTCGGACTCGGACGGCCTGTCGTCACCGGCCTCCGAGTCGGTCTTCGAGTCGGCCTCCGGGCCGCTCTCCGATGCCGCGTCCGGTTCGGTGCCCGGTTCTGCGTCTGCTTCGGAGTCCGTGGCCTCCTTGCTCTCCTTGGACTCCGGCTCGGCCGGCCGCTCCGCCGTGGCGTGGCCGACGGCCGGCTTCTCGCCGGTCGGGCCGAGGTTCTCCCGGCGGCGGAGGTAACGCTCGAACTCCCGCGCGATCGCGTCGCCGGATGCCTCCGGCAGCTCTGCGGTGTCCTGCGCCTCCTCCAACTGCTGGACGTACTCGGCGACCTCGCTATCCTCGGCGGCCAGCTGGTCCACCCCGAGCTGCCAGGCGCGGGCGTCCTCGCTCAGCTCGCCCGGCGGGATCCGCAGGTCGAGCAGGTCCTCCAGCTTGTTGATCAGCGCCAGCGTGGCCTTCGGGTTGGGCGGCTGGGCGACGTAGTGCGGCACCGCCGCCCAGAGGGTCACCGCCGGGACGCCCGCGTGTGCGCAGGCCTCCTGGAGCACACCGACGATGCCGGTCGGCCCCTCGTAGCGGCTCTCCTCCAGGTCGAGCCGGCGGGCGAGCGCCGCGTCCGAGGTGACACCGCTGACCGGCACCGGACGGCTGTGCGGGGTGTCCCCGAGCAGCGCACCGAGGATCACCACCAGCTCGACGCCCAACTCATGGGCGAATCCGAGCAGTTCGTTGCAGTACGAGCGCCAGCGCATGCTCGGCTCGATACCCCGGACCAGTACCAGGTCCCGGGTGGTGGGCTCGGTGACCCGGACCACCGAGAGGCGGGTGGTCGGCCAGGTGATCCGGCGCACCCCGCCGTCCAGCCACACGGTGGGCCGGTTGACCTGGAAGTCGTAGTAGTCCTCGGCGTCCAGCGCGGCGAACACCTTGCCGCCCCAGGTCTCGTCCAGGTGCCCGACCGCCGCCGAGGCGGCGTCACCCGCGTCGTTCCAGCCCTCGAACGCGCAGACCATCACCGGGTCGATCAACTCGGGAACATCTTCCAGCTCGACCACCCAGTGTCTCCCTCCGGTCGGTCAGCGACCTGCTCCGACGTTGCCAGTACGGCCTGTCCGCCTTCGGGAACCGGCCGGCTGCCGACTGCTGAACCTTCTCCGCATGGAACTGCCCGTTCCATGGTCCCTACCTGCCCAGCCTACGGGCTTTGATGCCTGCCCTGTTACGGCAGGGGCGGGTCCGTCGGAGGCCGGGGGAACGTTCAGTTCGTGATCGCCGCCGAGACGGGCGGAAGGTAGCCCTGGGTCTGCCCGACCGCGGTCGGGTGGAAGGACTCCCAGTAGGCGGGCACGACGATCCGCCTGATCCACTCCTGGCTGCCGCCTGCGCACACACCGTGACCGGCGAAGGTGCCGCGCACGTCGGCGAACTCGAATCCCTGCTTGGTGGCCTGAGTCCGGATCAGCTCGTCCAGTCGGTCCGTCAGGGCGTTGAAGCGGTCGCGGCGGGCCGGGGTGCCGACGGTGCACAGGGCGGTGCCGCGCTCTAGCAGGCGGGGGTAGTCGGCGACCACCACCTTCGCGGCCGGCGCGGCGTCGGCGATCGCCCGGTAGGTCACCGCCAGTTCGCCGGGCAGCTCGTCGCGCAGCTTCCGTTCGGCCTCGGCCATCGCCGCGTCGCAGACGGGCTCGACGGTGAGGGGCTGGAGGCAGGAGGCGGCTGCCTTGGCGAAGCCCAGGTCGTTGCCGCCGATGGTGATGGTCGCCAGCGTGGTGCCGGTGCCGACCTTGGGCAGTTGGTCGCGCAGCACCTCGTCGGTCGTGGCCCCGTTGCACGCCAGGAAGTCGAATCTGCTCACCGGGTGGCCGGCCGCCCAGAGCGGGCCGTAGGCGCGGCGGCTGCGGTGGCAGTCCCCGCCGTCGGGGTCGTAGGAGCCGGCGCCGACCCCGGAGGAGAACGAGTCCCCGAGCGCGACGTAGTCGGCCGCCGCCCGGACGGCGGGTGCCGCGCCGGCGGGTGTCGCGCCGGCGGGTGTCGCACCCAGGGTGAGCGGCAGGACGAGCGGCAGAACGGCGACGGCGCGGAGGCGGCAGTGCATGGGCTTCTCCCGGAGCATTCGACGTGCACGGAGTGTGACGTGTTGAATGCGGATGGTAGTGGCCTGCCAGTGCAATGCAGCGGAGGGCGCGAACCACCTCCCGGCGGCCCGTTCGGGCGGCGGAGCTCAGGAGCCGGACCAGCCGCTCCGGTACGCGGCCCAGTCCGCGGGCTTGGCGGAGAAGTCGGCGTACAGCGCGAGGCCGAAGGTCCGGCGCTCGCTGCGGCCCAGCGCCAGCCGGGCGCCCCGGACCGCGGCGGCCACCGTCTCCGCCGAACCCCGGTGCCCGGGGGTGTCGTCCCAGTACGCGGGCAGGCCCATCAGCAGATCGACCTCGGGCGGGGTGGCCGCCAGCGCCAGGGAGGTCTGCTGGGCGACATAGCCGCCGTAGAGCGACTCCACCGGCATACCGGTGTCGTACGACATCACCGCGATCTGCTCCACCCGCCGGGCCACCTGCGCGAAGTACGCCTGCGACCACCACTTGCCGTGGTCGGCGACCGCGATGCCCACCGAGTGCAGCCCCGGCAGCGGGTCGATCTGCGGTGCGGCGACCGAGAACGGCACGCCGCGCTCGGTGGTCACCGCGTGCACCTGGTCCAGCAGGGTGAGGAAGCCGGCCGAGCCGGAACGGACCGGCTCCAGGTCGAAGTGCACCCCGTCGAAGCCGGCGTCCAGCACCTGGCGGGCGGCGGTGGTGACCCGGTCACGGGTGGCGGCCTGCTCCAGGTGCAGCCCGTCCTTCTCGGGGGCCACCAGGTTCCCGAGCCACGCCTGCACCCGCAGACCGGGCATCGTACGGTGCACGTCCGCCACGAACCGGGCCGCCTGCGGGTACCTGGCCGGGTCGAGCGAGCCGTCGTCGGCCAGCGGACCGGTGTGCACGTACAGGTCGCGGATGCCGGTACCGGCGAGCTGCCGGGTCAGTGCGGCGAGATCGGTGTCCCCCTTCCGGCCGTCCACCCAGGCGTGGCCGAGCCAGACCGCGTCACGCCCCCTGGTACGGGCCTCGGCCGCCGGGTCCCCCGTGTACTGCAGACGCAGCGCGGCGGCCGCCGAGGCCACCGGCAGCAGCAGGACGGCCAGTCCCAGCAGGCCGGCCGCCAGGGCCCGGCGCCGCCGCGACCAGCCGTGCCACCTGCGTCGCCATGCGCCTCGACGCGTCCCGGTGCTGTCCACTGATCCGCCCCCTCGGACCAATAGGACGCTCACGATGCGGAATGGGTTCTCCAGCCGGGCACCTCTCCGGATACGCTGACGGCGTGCATCCCCATACACCGGAGGGGACGCATAGCCGACAGCCGTCGCACCCAGGGAGCAGCCCCATGGCCACAGCCGTACCCTCGTCCGCCCCGGCAGCGTCCGTTCAGCAGGACCGCGCCAACGCCTTGCGTGAAGCCCTCGCCACTCGTGTGGTGGTTGCGGATGGGGCGATGGGCACGATGCTTCAGGCGCAGGATCCGTCGATGGAGGATTTCGAGCAGCTGGAGGGTTGC
>NZ_JYJF01000829.1 GCF_000955975.1 Saccharothrix sp. ST-888 | reverse complement strand
GGCCAGGAGACCGTTGCACCGCATGCGCGACGAGCCTGCCCGGGTCGACGCTGCCGTGCAGGAGCTTCGCACGATCTATTCGCCCGCGCGCTTGGCCACCTGCCGGTTGGTCACGGGAGCCATACGCTCCGCCGGCACCGAGTCCTCTGGGGCATCCTGGGTAATCTGCGACCCCGGCTGCGCCGTCGCGGGCACGGATCAAGTCGCTGAGCAGGCTGTGGTCGGGGGCGCGGCGCTTGGCCGTGATGAGGTCAGCCATGTAGCCGGCGACGGCATGCGAGGCCGCGTCGATCCGTGCGGGCTGGCCGGCCGCGAAGAG
>NZ_JYJF01000828.1 GCF_000955975.1 Saccharothrix sp. ST-888 | reverse complement strand
TCGATGCTGCTGTCGGCCAAGTGGGTCGACGTCATGCGCGACGTCATCGACGAGCTCCCGGCCCCGGTGTACGCGGTAAGCCCCGAGCTCGCCGAGCAGGTCACCGGCTATCACGTGCACCGCGGCGCGCTCGCCTCCATGCAGCGCAAGCCGCTGCCGACGGCGACCGAGCTGCTCCAGACCGCCCGCCGCGTGGTGGTCATGGAGTCGGTCAACGACCACACCAACATCGGTGCCATCTTCCGCTCCGCGGCCGCCCTCGGCATGGACGC
>NZ_JYJF01000827.1 GCF_000955975.1 Saccharothrix sp. ST-888 | reverse complement strand
CACGTCGACCGCAAGAACCGCGTCGATCAAGCAACGTTCGCGTGCCGCGCCTGCGGCGCCACCATGCACGCGGACCACAATCCATCCCGCAACATCGCCCGCAAGGGCGAGGCCGCGTGGATCGCGAGGCGTGAGTCACGCCTCCCAGCCACGCCGGAGGTGGCTCAGACGTGGGCGGCCACACGGCAGCCAGCCGCGCCCTCCCCACAACCCCGGCCCCTCACGTCCGCGTCAAGCTCCACAACCGGTACCGCTTGCGAATGCCCAACGCTGCGCCCTTCCTCGTCCTCCGCAGCCCACACGGCCCCCCCCTGCGCCC
>NZ_JYJF01000826.1 GCF_000955975.1 Saccharothrix sp. ST-888 | reverse complement strand
AGGTGACGCCCGGCCGGGGGGTGTGCTCGGGCTTGACGCTCACAGGCGCCTGCCGATCAGGGCGGCGTCGCGCGGGGGGAGGTGCCGCCGTGTGGAGCCGTAGGTGCGCCGGTGCCGGGGAGCGGGGCCGATGACCTGCAGCACGCCCGGGTCGGTGGCGACGGGCGAGGCGAGGTGGCCGGCCGTGGTGGAGATGAGGCTGACGTACGGGATGACGTCAGCGGCCAGGCGCTCGGCCAGGGCCTCGGCAACACGGTTGCCGAGGAAGGTCACCACGGAGATCCGCTGCTCGTGTTCCCACAGGGCCCAGATCTGCCGCA
>NZ_JYJF01000825.1 GCF_000955975.1 Saccharothrix sp. ST-888 | reverse complement strand
GTCCCGACCGGTCGACGCGCTGTCGGTCGGCCGAACCGAGGGCCCCCACCCCCGGTCTAACCGAGCTTCTGTCGCTGCGACGGCCTTCTTCCACGGCTCGGCCCCCCGGCATAAGAGCGAAAGGCCCCCGGCAGCACGCCCGCTCCCCACGGCATTTCGAACGGTTCAGCCGGACTCCGACAGCCCCGGCATTCGACCCCCCCCGGGTGACCGAGGCTACTTCGGCGCGCCACCCCGAACCGACCAGTCCTACGCCATCACCCGCCCCACCAACCCGACCCGCGCAGCCCCCCCGCACCGACCCGACCCACCGACCCGAC
>NZ_JYJF01000824.1 GCF_000955975.1 Saccharothrix sp. ST-888 | reverse complement strand
AGCCTTTAAGCGCTTGTCGTGGTTGTTGATACCCAGGTAGTTGACGTTCACTGCGGAGAGCGCGGCGGCGCCCGAGGCGCTCCTGCCGGCCAGCGCGGTACCGGGGCAGAACCCGCCCAGGATCCGCGTAACCAGGCCGGGGTTGCCCTGGCGCAGGGCGGTGCTGCCGGCCACGATGCCGAGCTCGCGTATGGTGTGGCCGGCCACGTCGCCAGCGGCGGAGGCGTGCGGGCCCGCGGCGTACGCGGTGATCGCCTGCTGGATGGCGGCCGCGGTCCGGGCGTCGGTGACGTCGATCTCGGTGTGGCTCCAGTCGTGGT
>NZ_JYJF01000823.1 GCF_000955975.1 Saccharothrix sp. ST-888 | reverse complement strand
GAGCTAAACGGTGCATAGGGTCCCAGACGGGTTCAGGAAACGCGTCTGGCGGGGCGGGCAACCAGGTCGTTGCTACCGACAAAGTAGCCGGGCTCTTCGTCCGCCAGACCGGCGATCTCGACGTTGTCGAACTCGATCTTCTCCATGCTATTCACCTCCAGTCACGGAATTCAGATCCATCGATGCGTCCTGTCCCAGCGGGGTTCAGGAAACGCACCTGGCGGGTCGGGCAACCAGGGCGTTGCCACCGACAACGTCGGCGAGCTCGTCGTCCGCCAGACCGGCGATCTCGACGTTCTCGAACTCGATCTTCTCCATGCT
>NZ_JYJF01000822.1 GCF_000955975.1 Saccharothrix sp. ST-888 | reverse complement strand
CCTCACAGCGGACCCGGGAGGTGATCTCGCGCTCCTTGCGGCCGCTCTTCTCCCAGCCCGCGATCCACTCGCCGTACGGGGAGTCGTGGCCGTGCTCGGCGAGGTATGCGTGCTGGGCACGGATCCGGCCCAGCGGGAAGCCGTGGTTGTAGTACAGCTGTGACGGCTGCCAGGGCTCGCGCGCGTCCGGGTACGCGTCCGGGTCACCGGCGGCGTCGAAGGCCAGCATGGAGATTTGGTGGGTCATGATGTGGTCCGGGTGCGGGTAGCCGCCGTTCTCGTAGTACGTCGTGATGACGTGCGGTCGGAATTCGCGGATCA
>NZ_JYJF01000821.1 GCF_000955975.1 Saccharothrix sp. ST-888 | reverse complement strand
GCCGTAGACAGGCAGGAGGAGGTGGTCGACCCAGAAGCGCAGAGCGGCGAGTTCGGCCTCGTACGCCTCGCCGGTCAGGGCGAGGATGAACACCGAGGTAGGCTTCTCCGGTTCGGTGTTGACGGCGGGCGGGGGGGTCGTCGGCGCCGTGTGGCTCGAGGGGAGAAGCCGACAGACTGCGCGGGACGGCTCCGGAGTCGAGGTGAACGCCCGACTCCCGCGGCCGATGCTCCAGGAACTCCAGGCCGGTCAGCGTCGCGAGCTCCAGCGGGTCGGCAAGCGTTCCGTGGGAGGCGGTGAGGGTCCGCAGGCGCGGCAGCC
>NZ_JYJF01000820.1 GCF_000955975.1 Saccharothrix sp. ST-888 | reverse complement strand
GCAACATGATCCGCCTCGACATGAGCGAGTACCAGGAGAAGCACACCGTCAGCCGCCTGGTCGGCGCACCCCCCGGATACGTCGGCTACGAGGAGGGCGTCCAGCTCACCGAGGCCGTACGCCGCAAGCCGTACTACGTCGTCCTCTACAACGAGGTCGAGAAGGCCCACGCCGAAGTCTTCAACACCCTGCTCCAGGTACTGCACCACGGCCGGAGCACCCACCCCCAGGGCCGCACCTTCCACTTGCGCCACACCGCTACCATCATGACCTCCACCTTCGGCTCCCAGTACCTCCTCCAGAACGCAACGGCCGCCGACG
>NZ_JYJF01000083.1 GCF_000955975.1 Saccharothrix sp. ST-888 | reverse complement strand
GACCCTGTGGGAGAGTAGGACGCCGCCGAACAATCATTCGAGAAAGCCCCTTCCCGGGAGACCGGGAGGGGGCTTTCCGCATTTCCGGACCATTTCCGTGCCTCGGACCCCGGCCGCTCTACGAGTCGGATCGTTGCTCCGGCATCCTGGCCGAGTCGGACCGGGTCGAGCCGGCCCGGGCCAGTGCGGCGGTCAGGCTGCCGAGGATCTGCGGCACCTGCGGTTGCCGGAACCGGAGCGTGTCCACGGGCACCAGGGACCAGTCCAGGCCGGCCAGGTGCGTGGCCAGCAGCTCGGCCCGCTCGCGGTAGAGGGCGGCGGGGTCGAGGTCCAGGAAGGTCGGGGGGAGGGCTTCGCGGAGCTCCTCGAACTGCTCGGTGGCTGCGGCGAGCAGCCGGCGGAAGACCTTCTCCCAACTGACCCCGTGCAGGCCGATCGAGAGGTGCAGCGAGGGCTCGTCCGTGGTGTCGCCGACGTGGACGAAGCCGTGCGGGAGGTAGAGGCACTCGCCTTCCTTGAGCACCACGTCGAGCAGCGGCTCGCCGATCACCGCCGGATCCACCGGCTCCACCCGGCTCGGGAAGCGCCTGACCGGTGCGCTGATCCGCCACCGCTTGGAGCCGTGCAGCTGGCGGAGGAAGATGCCGATCAGATCGAAGTGCGGTGCCACGCCACGGGCCTGAGGCGGTGTCAGGAACGCGGTGCAGTCCACTTCGAAGCCGGTCTCCCGGGCGAGTCCGGCGGAGAACGCGGCCACCTCGGGGCAGTGGGTGTGGAGCTCCTCCAGGGTCAGGGTGGCACCCTCGGCGACCAGGCCGGTGATCTTGGTGCCGTCGGCCAGCTTCTCCCGGCTCCTGGGGCTGCTGCCGCGGTTGCGCAGCATGAGCTCCGAGGGCAGTTGCCTGCCGTCCCGGAAGAGCCGCAGCGCGGTCAGCGGCAGGCCGCTGTGGATCAGCCGCTCCGCCGACTCGAGTGAGAAGACGTCGCTGAAGTCGTCGAGGCCGGTACTGACGAAGGGCTCGCGTTCCCACGCACCCTGGAGCACTCCGAGGTCGTCCACGAGTCGGCACAAACTGTCCAAGGGTCCGCCTCACACGGTGATCGGTAGGTGGTCGGTGTCGGACCGGACCGGACCGGACCGGACCGTGCGGGCGGTGCCGCGCGGACCGGTCCGGCAGCGTTCTGTCGGGCTCGGCCCGGCGGTAGCGTCAGCTCACTTAGTGGCGCCGAACTGGACGCCGCAGGGGGCGCCCTCCTCGTCCTCGTCACCGGCGCTGTGCGCCTGCACGTCCGGTGCCGCTGCGGTCGCGCCGAACTGCACGCCGCAGGGCGCGCCTTCCTCGTCCTCGCCGGCGCTGTGCGCCTGGACGTCCGGCGCGATGCCGAACTGAACGCCGCAGGCGCTCGACGGGTTGTCGTCGTCACCGGCGCTGTGTGCCTGCACATCGGGCTTGGCCATGCTGGTCTCCTCCCGGTTCGTGGTCGGACGTCGTCCGACGTCACGGTGCGACGCTATGAGCCTGCGGTTGAGCCCTGGTATGTGCGGAGCTGCCTGGCAGCTTGTTCGCTGCCGCGGCGCTGCCGCAGCACTCCTGCCGCGCTCCCGAGCCGTTCCCGCAGCGCGCCCGAACCGTTCCCGAGCCGTTCCCGGGATGTCTTCTTCACCGGTCGTTCACGCACCCTTGCCAGCCATCCGCTTGTCGGAGAAGCTGACTGACGGAGCACGGGGGCATGACGGCAACCGGGGGGTTCGCATGGTCGGGAGCATCGGTGCGGCAGGTCGGCTGCGCTTCACGATCCTGGGGCCGCTCCAGGTGTGGTCGGGTGACGTGCGGCTCGAACTCGGGCCGTACAAGCAGCGGTTGCTGCTGGCCGCGCTGCTCTGCCGGGCCAACACCGTGCTCTCCGTCGACCAGCTCATCGATGTGCTCTGGGCCGACGACCAGCCCCGGACGGCGCGCAAGAACCTCCAGGTGTACGTCTCCGCGCTGCGCAAGATCGCGCGGGACCACATCGGCCATCTCCCGTACGGCTACACGCTGGTGGCGACGGCGGAGGAGTCGGACCTGCTGAGGTTCGACCAGCTCGCGGCGGCCGGGCGGCAGGCGCAGCGCGAGGGCAGTACGGTCGCGGCCTCGGCACTGCTGGGGGAGGCGGTCCGATTATGGCGGGACCAGCCGCTGGTGGATCTGCTGGGCAGCCCGTTCGCCGCCCGGGAGTCGGAGCGGCTCACCGACCGTTTCCTGGCGGTCTACGAGGACTGGGCGGAGCTGGAGGTGGAGTCCGGGCGGGCGCTCGGACTGCTCGACCAGCTGGGGGAGTTGGCCGATCGGCATCCCTTTCGGGAGCGGCTGACGGCGCTGCACATGACGGCGCTCGACCAGGTCGGCGGCCGCCGGCAGGCGCTGGCCTGTTTCGAGGCGCACCGGCAGTTCATCGCCAGGGAGCTCGGGCTCGACCCGAGTCCGGTGCTCCGGCGGCTGTACCGGGAGATCCTGGCCGGCCAGGAGTCCGGCCGGGCGAAGCTGCGCGACAGACGGCCGGTCCGCTGCAAGCCGGCCCAACTCCCGCGTGACATACCGGATTTCGTGGGCCGCTCGGCCCAGGTCGAGGAGTTGACCGGGATCCTGTCCGGTGACAGCCGATGTCCCGGTGACCCGCGCTGCACCGACGTCACGGCGATCTCGGGTCCGACCGGTGTCGGCAAGACCGCGCTCGCCGTGCACGTCGGGCATCTGGTCGCCGACGGGTTCGCGGACGGGCAGATCTTCGTCTCGCTGGGCCACCCCGACGGGACGCCGCGCGGCTGGCCCGAGGTGCTGGCGGAGCTGCTGCGGGGGGCCGGCCTGGACGTCACGCCGCCCCGCGAGGAGCGGGCGGCGCTGGCGCTGTGGCGCTCCTGGGTGGCCGAGCGCCAGTTCCTCCTGGTGCTGGACGGTGCGATGGGCGAGGCGGAGATCCGCCGGCTGCTGCCGGGCCGCGGGCCGAGCCGCACGCTGGTCACCTCCGCCCGCAGGCTGAGCGGCCTGGAGTGCGTACGCCGCCTCGAACTGGGCGAGTTCACCCCGGACGAGGCGTCCGCGCTGCTGACGCGGGTGCTGGGCGAGCCGAGGGCGGCGGGCGCGGCGGAGGCGCTGCACCGGATCCAGCAGCTGTACGGGCTGTCGCCGCTGGTCGTCCGGACGCTGGCGGCGAAGCTCACCATGCTGGTCCACCTCTCCCTGCGCGAGTACGCGGAGCAGCTCGGACGGCAGCCGGTCGCGCTCGACGAGCTGTCCGTCGGGGAGGTGTCGGTGCACGAGCGCTACCGCAGATTCCACCAGGGGCTGACCCCGTTGCAGAAGGCGGCCTTCGGGGCGCTGGGTGCGCTGCCCCGGGCGGCCTTCGACCAGGCGGGTCTGCTGGCGGCGCTGGACGGTCTGGCGGAGTCGGTGGAGCGGGTCGCGGAGGAGCTGATGGAGGCCAATGTGGTCGCCGTCGCCGAGGACGACGAGGTGATGGCCAACGCCGTCGTCCACTACCGGATGCCGAGGCTGGCGCACCGGTACGCGGCCGCCCTGCGCCGCAGCGCCGCGCAGGGCGGGAGTTGAGGAAGCCGCGCGGGGGCCCGCGGGGAAACCCTCAGCGCGCCATTCCGGTCAGCACCTCGTGCAGGGAGTCGACCAGCCGCAGTCCGCCGGCCCGCCGGTCCTCCGGCAGCGCGGCGAGGACCTGGATGATCCCGGCCAGCCGCTCGAACTCCGCGCCCCCGAGGGCGAGCGCCCGCCGGGCCGCCCGGCTGCGGACCAGGCCGTGCAGGGCGAGTCCGGCCTGGCCGGCGAAGGCGGTCAGCAGGTCCAGGTCGGCGATGCTCGACCGGCACTGGGGGTGGGGGTCGAGGACCTGGATGACCCCGAGGATCTCGTCCCGGTGGACCACCGGGGCCGCCATGATCGAGTCGGGTACGTAGTGGGTCCGCTCGGCCAGGTCCTGGGCGAAGAGCGTGCTGTCGGCGAGGTCGTCCACGGTCACCGGTTCGCCGGTGTCGACGACCCAGCCGGCGATGCCCCGGTGGGCCGGGAACCTGGTGCCGATCAGGAACTCCTCGCCCTCCCCGGAGACCGCCTCGAAGACCAGCTCGTCGCGCTCCCGGTCGAAGAGGAAGACCGAACTCGCGGCCGCGCCGAAGATCGAACGTGCCACCCGCACGACGGAGGCGAGCAGTTCGCGGTCGTCCGGGCCGGGGTCGGCCAGGGCACCGGAGACTGCCGCGATCATCGCCGTGGAGTCGGCCGACTGGTCCATGGTTCAGGCTCCTCGCACGTTGGCTGCCGTCAGGTAGAGGATGGTCTTGAGCTCGAAGGTCGTCAGATCCGGGTGCTTGCCGAGGATCAGGGCGGCCAGTCCGGTGACGTGCGGCGCCGCGAAGCTGTTGCCAGTGTTCCTGGTGGTGCTGCCGTTCAGTCCGGCGACCCGGACGGCCTGGCCCCGGGCGAAGAACTCCACCGGCGGGGACGGGTTGTAGAGCACCAGGTCGGAGTCGTCCTCGGCGTGGCTGCCGACCGAGATCACCGAGGAGAACCGCCAGGGGAAGCTCTCGATCCGCGCGTTGTGCGCCGAGGCGACGATCACCGAGCGGCCGAAGTAGGCGTCGTCGGCCAGCTCGCGCAGGATCTGGTTGAACTGGGGCCGTGAGGTCGACAGGCTCAGGTTGATCACGTCGAACCGCTGCCCGATCGCCCAGCGCAGTCCGGCGAGCAGGGCGTCTCCCGTTCCGCCGCCGTTCTCGCCGAGGATCCGGACGCTGTGCAGCTCGCAGCCGGGGGCCACCTGGCGGACGATCCCGGCGCAGGCCGTACCGTGCCCGCAGGTGTCCGTCGGGGGGACCTCGTGCACCGCGAGGTCCCCGTCGCGGCCGGTGACGGCGTAGGAGCCGGCCACCTCCCCGACCATCGGGTGCCCGGCTTCGACGCCGCTGTCGACGATGCACACCCGCACCCCGCTGCCGTCCGTCCCGCCGTGCGCCCACTCGGGTGTGATGTGGCCGGTCTCGGCGGCGGGGATGGGGATGTCGGCGGGGCGCCGGTCGAGCAGGTTCCAGGTGAGGGCGGTGGCGGTCCTGGGTGTGCTGCGGGTGGTGGTCATCGGTCGGCCTGCTCTCCCAACAGGCGCTCGGTGTGCGCCACTCCGACGAGGTGCCCCTTGGCGGTGAAGTGCCGCCGCGCGGCCCGGACCGCGGTGCCGGCCTGGCGCTCCAGGCCGAGCAGGGCCCTGGTGTGCGCGAGGTCGAGGCAGGCGGTGGCGCGGTCGGCCGGCGAGTCGGTGCGGTGCGCCAGCAGCACCGCCCGGCGGGCCAGTCGCAGGGCCTCGGCCCGGTCGCCGCCCAGCGCCCGGATCCTGGCCAGCAGCCCGTACCGGTTGGCCTGCACCCCCGGGTAGTCGTCGGCTACCTCGGTGGACTCGACCAGGTCGGCGGCCGGCTGCCGGTCGTCCCCCAGGAGGTGGACCCGGGCCAGTTCGAGCGCGGCGGTCTGGACCAGTCCGGCGGCCTGGAGCGCCCGGGCCGCGGCCAGCGCCTCGCGCAGCGCCGCCTCGGCCTCGCTGCGGCGCCCGGCCAGCGCGGCCAGGGTCCCGTCCAGCAGCGGCCGGAACACCCGGCCCTCGCCGTAGGCCAGCGCGGACATCGCCCGGTGGGCGTCGGCCAGGCACTCGGCCGTCCGCTCCGGGTGTCCCTGGAGGGCGTGCAGGACGGTGAGCGGGAAGCCCAGGGTGACCCGGACGGCGATCCGGTCGGCGCCGTGCGCGGCCAGCAGCGCCTCGCAGCGGGCTACGGCGGACGGCGCGGGCTCGGGCCCGCGCCACAGGGACAGGCCCATCGCGCCCAGGGTGTTGGCGAGTTCGCGGTCGGCGGCGGAGCCGAGCGAGTGGGTCAGGGCGTGGTCCAGGACGGACAGCGCCCGGGCGTGCTGCCCGCGGCGCTGGCAGAAGCCCGCCAGGACGAGGCGGCTGCGGGCCAGTCCGAGCTGGTCCCCGGCGGCCTCGAAGACCGTGAGCGCGCCGCCGGCCGCCCGCTCCAGGGCCGCGTCGTCGTGCTCGCAGGCGGCCAGGTGGAGCCGGGCGTGGGCGGCGGTCCCGGCGGCGCCGGCGGTGCCGGCCTCGGTCACCGCCCGGCGCAGCACCTCCCGCGCCTCGCCGGGGTGGCCCAGCGTCAGCAGCACCTCGCCCAGCCGTTGCAGCAGCTCGGCCCGGCCCGGGTCGCCCGGTTCGGCGAGGTCGGCGGCGCGTTGCAGCAGGGCCAGCGCCCAGGGCAGGTCGACCCGGCGCAGGGCGCCGGTGCCCGCCCGGCCCAGGTGCCGGACGGCCTGCCGGCGCAGGACGAGCTGCCGCTCGTCGAGGCGGCCGACCGCGCTGCGGTACCGGTAGGCCTGCTCCAGGTGGGTCCCGATCAGCGCGTCCGGGCGGGCGTCCCGCACCAGGTACTCGGCGTACCGCTCGTGGAGTTCGCCGCGGCGGAGCTTGGTCAGGCCCTCGTAGGCGACCCGCTGGGTGACGCCGTTGACGAAGCACCAGGCGGCGTCGGCGCCGAAGGGGCGGCGCAGCGGCTTGACCAGGCCGCGCCGGGAGAGCGTGCGGAGCGCGGCGGTGCGGTCGGCCGGGGGCGGCGCCCCGGCCAGCTGGGCGAGGTCCTCGGCGCCGAACTCGCGCCCCACCACGGCCGCGTGCCGCAGCACGGTGCGGTCCGCCTCGTCCAGCCGGTCGATCCGGGCGGCGAGCAGCGCGTGCAGGTTGGGCGGCAGCTCCTGGACGCCGCCGGCCTCCTCGACCATGGCGGCGAGCTGTTCGATGTAGAGCGGGTTGCCGTCGGTCTGGGCGACGATCTGCTCGGTGGCGGCCTCCTGGTGCAGGGCCAGGTCGACCAGGTGGGCGGCGAACACGGCGGAGTCGGCGGGGGACAGCCCGGTGACGGTCACCGTGGTCGAGTTGGCGCGGCCGGTGCCCCAGGCCGGGCGGCAGTCCATCAGTTCGGGGCGGGCCAGGCAGAGCACCAGGACGGGCAGCCGGCGCAGGTCCTCCACCAGCCGGTCGAGCAGGCCGAGGAAGGGCTCCTCCGCCCGGTGCAGGTCGTCCACCACCAGCAGCAGCGGGCGTTCGCCGGTGAGGACGGTCAGCACATGGGCGACCGCCGCGCAGGTGTCGTCCTCGGACGGCGCGGGGGTGCCGTCCAGCAGCAGCCCGGTGCGCAGCAGCGTGATCGCCGGTCCCTCGCACCCGCCGGAGAGTTCCGCCTCCGCCACCAGCGGGGTCATGCAGTCGGCCAGTGCCTGCAGCGATCCGCCGGTGCCGGCCGTGCGGCAGCGGCCGGCGCCGACCGGGCCGACGGCCGTGGCGGAGCGCCGCAGCCACTCGTCCACCAGCCGGGACTTCCCGATGCCGGCCTCTCCCAGCAGGGTCAGGACGTGTACGTCGCCCTCCTCGACCACCCGGCGCCAGGCCAGGTCGAGTTCGCTCAGGTACCGCTCGCGGCCGACGAAGGGCACGTCGAAGCGGCGCGCGCGCTCCGGTCCGGGGTCGAAGAGGCCGACCAGCCGGCCCGCCTCGACCGGTCCCGCCACGCCCTTCAGCCCCAGCGGTCCGGCCTCGCCGACCGTCAGCCCGGGGCCGGCGGCCCGCCAGGTCTGCGCGCTGAGCAGGATCTCCCCGGTAGCGGCCGCCGCCTGGAGCCGGGCGGCGATGTTGACCACCTCCCCGGAGACCAGCGCCTGCCGCCTGGCCGGGTCGGCCGTGGTGACCACCTCGCCGGTGTGCACGCCGATCCGGGCGCCGAGCCGTACCCGGTGGTCCCGCTCCAGCTGCCCGTTGAGCTCGCCGAGCGCGGCCAGCATGTCCCAGGCGGCCTCCAGCGCCCGGCGGGCGTCGTCCTCCTGGGTGGCGGTCAGACCGAAGACGGCCATCACGGCGTCGCCGATGAACTTCTCCACGATCCCGCCGTGGGCCTCGATCCGGCGCTCCATCAACTCGTAGTAGCGGAGCAGGATCGAGCGGAGCAGCTCGACGTCGAGCATGCCGGACAGCCGGGTCGAGTCGACGAGGTCGCAGAAGAGCACGGTGACGATCCGGCGTTCCTCCGCGGTCGGCGGCTCGGCTGCGGCCGGGGCGCCGCAGCGGGAGCAGAACCGGGCTCCGGCGGGCAGCGCCGCGGTACAGGAGGGGCAGTTCATCGCTCGGCCGTCCCGGCTCAGCGCGCCGTCATGTCGCCGATGCACCACGGGGTCTCGCCGTCGTCCCCGTCCGCCGAGTGCAGCACGACCTCGGGGTCGTCGGCCGCCGGTTCCTGGGCGCTCCGCTGGGGCTCGGCGGGCAGTTCTGCGGATGTCGGCTCGGTCATGTCGATCGGACCCCTTCCACGACGTCGTGTCGACATGCGGTCACCGGGACTTTAGGGCGGCCGAGTTGGCCTTCGGTTTACGTCCGGTATGCCGTCGGGCCGCGTCCCGCCGGGCCCGGGCGGCCCCGGGCCGGACGGTGCGCCGTGGCGGGTCCGGCCTTCGAAGCTGCCCGCCAACCTGCCGCATACCGGCGGCAAACCGCGCCTTCCTAGCCTCGCGCTGTGCACCAGGGCCCGCCGACGGCGGCCGCGCCCGCGGAACCAGGGAGAGACGATGATCGGCACCCGGCTGGACGACGTCGACGAGCCACGCCTGATCCCGAGCGACCGGGGCTGGTGGTTCATCGGCAACCAGACCTGGACCCTTCTCAAGCCGGAACACGTCGGCGCGGACGGCGAGTTGCGCCCGGACGTCGACGGCTTCCTGCGGAGCGAGGGCGCGTACCGCGAGCGCACCGCGAAGTCCTTCTCCCTGACCGTGCTCACCAGCACCGCCTGCAACCTCGGCTGCGGCTACTGCTTCCAGAACACCGGCCAGGACCCCAGGGGCGGCCACCGCCCGCCCCGGATCAACCTCCGGCGGCTGAACACCGGGACCATCGACCGGATCGTCGACTTCACCGCCGAGCGGATGGCCCAGGCCGGGCTGGACCGGCTCTACCTGCTGCTCTTCGGCGGCGAGCCGCTGCTCAACCCCCGGGGCTGCCTGGAGCTGCTGGGGCGCTGCGCACCGCTCGGGCTCGGCGTCGGGGCGATGACCACCAACGGGGTGCTGCTCACCCGCCGGCGGGCCGTCCAGCTCCACGGCGCCGGGCTGCGCGACGTGCAGATCACCTTCGACGGCAGCCGGGCGGACCACGACGGCACCCGGGTCACCCACACCGGCGGGGCGACCTTCGACGCCATCCTCGCCAACGTCGCCGCCGCGACCGCCGCGACCGGCCTGCGCTGGAACTTCCGGGTCAACGTCTCACACCACAACATCGACCGGATCGGCGAGCTCTTCGGGCAGCTGGACGGCCGGACCGACCCCGACCGCTGCACCTTCACCTTCGCCTGGGTCGGCGACTCCGGCATCGGCTACCGCAACGACCTCACCCGGGCGCAGCAGGTCGAGGACCGCTTCGTCGAGTGGGCCGTCGAGGGGCTGGAGCGCGGCTACCGGTTCGTCCGGCCCAGCATGCGGACCACCTGTCAGATCTGCTCGGTGCCCGGCGGCCGGCACGGTGCCGTGGTCAACGCCGACGGCACCCTGTTCAGCAGCTGGCAGTCGGCCGGGAAACCGGGCATGGAGGTCGGGCACATCGACCACGGCTATCTGGACCCGGGCTCGGTGCCGGACCGCTGGGTGACCTGCGGCTACGACTACGAGCAGGCCGACACCGAGGTAATGGCCGGCTTCCAGGACCGGGTCGACGGCCGGATCCTCGACTATCTGCACACCACCGGGCGCCTGTAGCGGCGGGGGAGGACCAGTGCTGGCAGGCGTGCTCCGCACCAACCCCGACTTCCGGCGGTCTTTCCTCGCCGACCTCACCTCCAACCTGGGTTCGGCGGTCTCGACCATCGCCTGTCCGCTGCTGGTGCTGAGCCTGGGCGGCAACGCGGTGCAGGCGGGCTCGGTCGCCACCGTCTCGCTGGCGACCAGGCTGGGCTTCCGCCTGCCGGCGGGCAGCCTGATCGACCGGTGGAACCGGCGGTGGGTCATGCTGACGACCGATCTGGTGCGCTTCCTGGCGGTGGCCAGCATCCCGCTGGTCGCGCTCTGGGAGTCGCCGCACTACGTCCAGCTGCTGGCGGTGGCCGCGATCGAGGGGCTGGCCACCGCGCTGTTCGGGCCCGCCAACACCGTGCTCACCCGGGACGTCGTCGCCAAGCAGGACCTGGGTGAGGCCCTGGGCGCCTCCCAGGCCTCGATGGCGGCCGTGAACCTGGCCGGGCCGGCCATCGGCGGTGCGCTGTACGCGGCCGACCGGATGCTGCCGTTCGCCGTCGACGCGCTCTCCTACGCCGTCTCGGCCCTGCTGATCCTGCGGATCACCGTACGGCCCGGCGCCGCGGCCCCCACCGGCGACGACCGCGGGCTGACCGCGGGCCTGCGCTGGCTGCTGCGGCAGCGGGAGCTGTCCGTCATCCTGCTGTACGCCGCCGTGATCAACCTGGTGTCGGCCGCCATCGATGTGACGGCCATTCTGGAGCTGCGCAGCGCCGGCGCGTCCGGCTCGGTGATCGGACCCATCCTGTCCTGCGCCGGAGTCGGCGGGATCGTCGGCTCGCTGCTGGCCCCCTGGTTCGCCAGGCGGCTGAGCGTGCGGGCCATCCTGCTCGGGATCGGGTCCGGCTGGACGGCGGTCCTCGCGGTGTTCGCCCTGACCTTCCAGCCGTGGGTGGTCGCCGTGCTGCTCACGCTGCTGATGATGCTCTCCCCGGCGGCCGGGGTGGTGGTCGGACAGGCCCTGTTCGGCCGGACCCCGCGGCACCTGGTCGGCCGGGTGAGCGCCGCCACCAGCCTGCTGCTCAGCGGTCTGGCCGCGCTCGGCCCGTTCGCGGCCGGCTCGCTCTTCCAGGGGCTCGGCGGCGCCCGCTCCTGGGTGGTGCTCGCGGTGCTCACCGGAGCGGTCACCGCGGGCGGCTGGATCCCGCTGCGGGCCACCCGCCGGATCGACGCCGTCCGGCCCGCGCCGGCGCCGGACGCGGCCGTCCTCGCCCACTGCGCGAACCCCGAGGAGGCCCCGGATGACTGACGACCCGTACCGCTGGCTGGAGGACGCGAGCGCCCCCGCCGTCCTGGAGTGGACAGAGCAGCAGGAGGCGGCGTACCGCTCGGCCGCCGACGGCTGGCGGGGGCGGGAGCGCGCGCGGGCCGTGCTGACCGAGCTGTTCGAACGGCTCGGTGCCCGCTCCGCCCCGCGTCCCCGGGGCGAGCGCGTCTTCCTGACCCGTTCGCGGCCCGGCGCCGAGCACCCCGAGCTGGTCGTGGTCGAGCCGTCGGGCGAGGTACGGGTCCTTCTCGACCCGACGGTGGCCGATCCGACCGGCACCACCACCCTGGAGGAGTGGGAGCCGTCCTGGGACGGCCGGCTGCTCTCGTACCAGCTGGCGCCCGGCGGCACCGAGGACTCCAGCCTCTTCGTCCTGGACGTCGACTCGGGGCGGCGGCTCGACGGCCCCATCGACCGGGTGCGCCGGAGCACGGTCGCCTGGCTGGCCGACGGCAGCGGTTTCTACTACGTCCGCCGGCTGCACCCGGACCTCAACCCCGGCGAGGGCCGGTACCACCGGCGGGTCCGGTTCCACCTGATCGGCACCGACCCCGACCGGGACCCGGTGGTCTTCGGCACGGGACGCGAGAAGACCCAGCACTACACCGTGCGGACCTCTGCCGACGGCCGCTGGCTGACCGTCAGCGCCGCCGCCGGCACGGCGCCGCGCCGGGACCTCTGGATCGCCGACCTGACCGCAGGTCAGCCGCACCGGCCGGACCTGCGGACCGTGCAGGAGGGCCTCGACGCGCGGTCCCTGCTCCGGATCCGCCCGGGCACCCCGCCGGACGGCGTCTGCCACCTGAGCACCGACCTGCACGCGCCGCGCGGGCGGGTGGTCGCCACCACCCCGGGCGCCCCCGGGCCGAAGACCTGGACGGAGCTGATCCCGGAGGACCCGCAGGCCGTCCTGGAGGACTTCGCGGTCCTCGACGGGCCCGAGCTGGAGCGGCCGGTGATGCTGGTCGCCCGGACCCGGCACGCGGTCGGCGAGATCACCCTGCACGACCTCGCCGACGGCCGCCCGATCGGCTCGGTGCCGGTGCCCCCGTGCGGCACCGTCGGCACGCTCAGGGTCGCCGCCCACGACGCGCACCGGGCCTGGTTCGTCTTCACCGGCTTCGACACGCCGCCCGAGGTGCTCTGCTACGACGCGCGGACCGGCGCACTCGACCCCTGGCCCGTCCCCGGCCCGTCGACCCCGCCGCCCGCGGCCGCCCGGCGGGCGGCCGAGCCGCCGATCCGGACCAGGCAGGTGACCTTCAACTCACCGGACGGGACGGCGGTCCGAATGTTCGTCATCTCGCTGCGCGACACGCCCGACCGTCCGCGCCCGGCACTGCTCACCGGCTACGGCGGCTTCGGCCAGTCGCTCACCCCGGTCTACTCGCCCGAGGCCATCGCCTGGGTGCGGGCCGGCGGGGTGTATGCCGTGGCCAACCTGCGGGGCGGCGGCGAGGAGGGCGAGGACTGGCACCGCGCCGGAATCCTGGACCGCAAGCAGAACACCTTCGACGACTTCCACGCCGCCGCCGACCACCTCGTCGCGCAGGGCTGGACCACACCCGGGCAGCTCGGCATCTGGGGCGCCTCCAACGGCGGCCTGCTGGTCGGCGCCGCCCTCACCCAGCGGCCGGCCGGCTACGCGGCCGTGGTCTGCATGGCGCCGCTGCTCGACATGGCCCGCTACGAGCTCTCCGGACTGGGCCCGAGCTGGGTCGCCGAGTACGGGAGCGCCGCCGACCCCGAGCAGCTCCGCGGGCTGCTCTCGTACTCGCCGTACCACCGCGTCCGCACCGGGGCCGACTACCCGGCGGTGCTGCTGGCCGTCTTCGACGGCGACAGCCGGGTCGACCCGCTGCACGCGCGCAAGATGTGTGCGGCCCTCCATGCGGCGACGGGCAGCGGCAGGCCCGTCCTGTTCCGGCTGGAGCGCGGAGCGGGCCACGGTGCCAGGGCCCGCTCCCGGCACACGGCGCTCTTCGCCGACACGCTCGCCTTCTTCGCCGACCGCCTGGGGCTGGACCTCTAGGGCCAGCCCGGCTGTCCGGCCGGGACGCGCTCCCCGGGGACGGACTGCCCGGGGAGCGCGCGAGCCTGCCCGGGTGCTCCTGCCACCGCTGGTCCGGCGGCCTGTGCGACGGCCCTTGTCGCCGCCCTCGCGGCGGCCCGGGCGGCCGTTCGCGAGCGGAGCTGACGGGTCAGGACTCGATGACAGGTCAGCTTCTGCGAGGTTTTCAGCTCCAGCAATCCCTGTCACTGAGCGGGGACTTGATGCCCGAGAGCGGCCGCTGTGGCGGGGCGGGCCGCGGGTGGGGATTCGTCCACCAGGGTGAGTGCTCGGGCAACGTCTTGGAGCCCGGCCCCTGCGGTGATCGTTTTCACCGGTGCGCCAGGTGTTTTCGCAGGCAGGAGCCCTCGGGGCGACCCCTGGGCCCTGGGTGGCCGATGGCGGAAACGGGTGAACGGCACCGCCTGGACCCCCTGGGCGCGGCCCTTTTGGCGCACTAATGGCGGAGCGTCCGGTGGCGGGCCTCCAGCACCTGATTGACGGTAAGTGAAGCACCACGGCGAGACATTGAGCTGACAGTCCGTCCGCCCTCGTAGTGGTTCTGGAAGGAAGAGGCACCAATGCGTTCCACGCGCCTTATGGTGACCGGAGCGGCACTCGCCGCCTCGCTCGTCCTTACTGCCCCCACCTGCGCGTTTGCCGACGACGCCCCTAAGCCCGACGCGAAGGCCAACGCTGCACCTGAGAAGAACGACGACCGGCACGACGGCGGCGGCCGTGAAGGCGGTCGTGAAGGCGGCCGCGAAGGCGACCGCGACCGTGGCCGCGAATGCGACCGTGACCGAGACCGGGCACACGGCGGGGTCCACGCCGGTGGCGGTTTCCTCGCCCTCTCGTCCCTGACGGGCGGGAACGGCGACCACAAGGAGGGTGGCCGCGGGCACGAGGGTGGCCGCGAATGCGACCACCGGGCACACGGCGGGGTCCACGCCGGTGGTGGTTTCCTCGCCCTCTCGTCCCTGACGGGCGGGAACGGCGACGACCACAAGGACGGCGGTGACCGTGGCCGTGGCGGCGAGGGCGGCCGTGGCGGCGAGGGTGGCCGTGGCGGCGAGGGTGGTCGCGGGCACGAGGGCGGCCGGGGTCACGAAGGTGGCCGCGACCGGGACCGGGATCGGGACCACGCGCACGGTGGGGTCCACGCCGGTGGTGGTTTCCTCGGCCTCTCGTCCCTGACGGGCGGGAACGGCGACGACCACAAGGACGGCGGTGACCGTGGCCGTGGTGGCGAAGGCGGCCGTGGTGGCGAGGGTGGCCGTGGCGGCGAGGGTGGTCGCGGGCACGAGGGTGGCCGTGATGGCGAGGGTGGTCGCGGGCACGAGGGCGGCCGTGATGGCGAGGGTGGTCGCGGGCACGAGGGTGGCCGTGGCGGCGAGGGTGGCCGGGGTCACGAAGGTGGCCGTGATGGCGAGGGTGGTCGCGGGCACGAGGGTGGCCGTGGCGGCGAGGGTGGCCGGGGTCACGAGGGTGGCCGCGACCACGACCGGGACCGTGACCGCGGTCGGGACGACGACCGTGAGGGCGAGCACCGTCACCCGCACGGTGGCATCCACGCCGGTGGTGGCGGCCTGGCCAATTCCGGCTCGGGCCTGGTCGGCGGTTCGGCTCTGCTCCTGGGCGGAGTCGGGGTCAGTGCATACGCGCTGCGCCGCCGTGCCGCCTCCCGCAACATGATCTGAGTCCATCGCCGCTGAGTTGTTCCGGTGCGGCTGTCGCGTAGTGCGATGGCCGCGCCGGCGCGCGGCTGATCCGCGTGATCGATCGGACCAGCCGTCGGTGGAACGTCAGGAAAGGCAATGCAGCATGGAGTTTTACTCCGCGTCGGATTCAGAGACCGATCAGCGCTCGAAGGGTCGTACCCGCAGGCGCTGGCTCCCGGTCTTCGGTATCGGGATGGCGGTCTTCGGCATCCTGATGATTCTCAAGCCGCTGAACGGGCCGCCGGCCTCCGCGCCGCTGCCCCCCAAGTCGGCTGCCGTCCCCAAGGCGGTCAGTGCGCGGCCCGTGCCGTCGCAGCCGGGCCCCGCTCAGCCGGGCCCCGCTCAGCCGGGCCCGTCCCAGGCCGCGCCCTCCCAGGCGGAGCCTTCGCCGGCCGCGCCCGCGCCGTCCGAGGTCCCGCTGGGCTTCTCGCCGCCGACCCGCCTGCAGATTCCCGCCATCGGGGTGGACGCGCCCTTCACCCAGCTGGCCGCCGACGCGTCGGGTGAGATCATTCCGCCGGCGGCCGACAACCAGAACCTGGTCGGCTGGTACAACGGCAGTGTCTCGCCGGGTGAGCCCGGGACCTCCGTGGTCGTCGGGCACGTCGACACCCTCACCGGTCCCGCGGTGTTCGTCGGGCTCAGCTCGCTCGAACAGGGCAGCGAGGTCGGCATCACCCGGGCGGACGGCGTCACCGCGACGTACGTCGTCGACACCGTCCAGGCGTTCGCCAAGGACCAGTTCCCCGACGACGAGGTGTACGGGGACGCCAAGGACGGCCAGCTCCGCCTGATCACCTGCGGCGGTGCGTACGACCGGACCGCCAAGGACTACACCGAGAACGTGGTGGTGTTCGCCCACCTGGAGTCCCGGCAGCACGGGGCCTGAACCGACTGACCGCTTGTCCGATTCCCCCGCCCGCGGTTCCCGAGCGGAGCGTGATCCGGCCCGACTGGTGCGTTTCGCACACCGGTTGGGCCTGATCCGTTTCATCGGGCGGGAACCGTCGGTCAGCGCGGCGGCAGGCGGCGGCCCAGCTCGGACAGGAAGTCGTCGTAGACCGCGACGAGATCGTCGAGGTCGACCATCTGCGGGAAGTCGATGACCGGCTGCCGCTCCGCCAGGAACAGTGCCGCCTCCCGCACCACACGCTGCTCCTCGGCCGGTGGAAGCCGGAGCTCCGCCAGCACCGCCGGGCTGGCCTGGAAGCGCGATTCGATCACTTCTTCGCTGAGATGCGCGCGCACGAGGTAGTCGTGATCGCCCAGTGGTTCGACATCGAACTGCTCGGCCATGGAAATCCTGCCTGTTTCGAGCGAGATGGTTTCGGTCGCACGGAAACGAAGGAGCCGGACCGCTTCCGCCGGCCCATCATCACTCAACGGTCCGTCATTTCGCCAGCACCGACGGTACGTTGTGCGCAGGCCGCACCTGATGCCGACGATGCCGACGGTTCCCCGGGCGGGCGGCCCTAGCGTGCGCTCGACCCGCCGCCCTGCCACGGGCCGGTCCGGCTGAGCGGGGCGGTGATCTGGAGGGAGCTGTCGAAGGCGGAGACCAGGGCCTCGGCGGACCGGGGTGCATACAGTTCGGCCCAGTCGGCGAGGAGCAGGAGGAAGTCGGCCAAGTCGCGCTGGACGTCGGCCAGGAGGCGTCGCAGGTCGGCTCGGGTGAGCTCGACCGCCGGGCCGGAGTGCTCGCCGTCGGGGTGCAGGCGCAGGGTCTCGCCGACCTGTTCGGCCCATGGCGTCGGGTCGTGGCCGAGCCACATCTCGCCGCCGTCGGCGACCTCCAGCCAGGCGCGCCAGTCCTCCAGGCCGCAGCAGCAGCCGGGGTTCAGCACCGTGCCGGCCTCGGTGTCCTGGACGCGGAGGCCGCCCGGGGCGAGGAAGCCCTCCTCGTGCAGCAGCGGGCTCAGGAAGGCGGCGGCCGGGTCGGTCGAGCGCGGATCGGTCCGGCTGTCGTTGTAGCCCGCGATGGTGGCGACGGCCGTGCCGACCTGCTCCCCGCTCAGCGTTCCGTTCAACGGCACCAGCTGGTAGGGCGGTTGCCCGGCGACCGGCCACAGGCCGAAGTCGTCGAGCGCGCCGCTCTCCAGTACGGGGTGTATGACGATCATCGGCCCAGTCTGGCGGACATCCGCCCGGGACGCCGCCGATATTCCCGGCGCCCGGGTGGGCGGTCAGCCGAAGTCGAGGGCGTTGGGCAGGCCCAGGCGGTAGCGGACGGCGTCCTGCTGCTGGAGGAGTTCCAGCTCCGGCGGCCGGTAGAGGGTCCAGACGGTGCAGCGCGGCCGGTTCGAGCCGTCGGCGTCGAGCAGTGCGTTGACGGCGAGGCGGGCGGATTCGTTGGCGCCCTCCATGGTGGCCAGGTCGATGTCGGTGGCGGTGTAGTCGCCGGCCAGGAAGAGGTTGGGGACGGCGGTGGCGGCCGGAGGCCGGTTGTCGTGGCTGCCCACGGTCTGGACCAGCAGCTGTTCTCGGTTGGCGGGGGCCGGGCCGCCGAGGCCGGTGACCGCGGGGTCGATGAACCAGGAGTGCACGTCGTCGTCGCGCAGCACCGCGCGTCCGGTGTCGTTCAACGAACCCTTGAGCTGCGCCCAGACCTCGCGGACCACCTCCTCGCGGGTGCACTTCAGCGCGGGCCTGCCGTACAGGACGCCGGGGGTGTCCCACTGCGAGACGATGACCGACAGGCACTCGGCGACCGTCCCGTCGCCGTAGTCGGCGCGGAAGTCGCGGCCCGGCCAGAACTGGGCCTGGCTGATCGAGGTGAGCGCCCAGGGGGTGTCCACGTAGTCCACGTGGCCGTGCACGATCGGGGTGCGGGTGCGCAGGTAGAACTGCACGCCCACCATCCAGTCGGTCTGCAGCCGGTCGCAGCGGGCGAGCCCGGGGTCGGCCGCGCGCAGGGCGGGGCCCCAGGTGAGGCGGGCGTGCTCGACCGGCATGGCGCTGAGGTAGTGGTCGGCGGTGACGGTGCGGATCCGGCCGGAGTCGAGATCGGCCAGCCGGACTCCGCTGACCAGCCCGTCCGAGTAGGTCAACTCCTGTACTTCGCAGCCGAGTTCGAACCGTACGCCGAGGTCGCTCAGCTGCGCCGTCCAGGGGTCGATCCAGGCCTCGCTGGTCGGCGCGTTGAGCACCCGGTCGGGTTCGCCGTCGGTGCCGAACCCGAGCACGTTGTAGAGGAAGGCCTGGAGGATCCGGGCGACCGTACGGGTGCTGGCGACCTCGGCCCTGGTGGCGACCAGGTTGCGGGTGAGCCCGATGGCGAGCAGCCGCTGGTAGTCGTACGACATCCGGTCCGCCCGGACGAACTCCCACCAGGGGATGTGCTCCCACTGCCCGAGTCTGCGCTCCTCGCAGCTGGTGAGGTGGACCAGCATCCGGTTGGCGAAGTAGGCGATCTCGGTGGCCGGCAGGTGCAGCGAAGTGTCCAGGAGGCCGGTCAGGGTCTGCAGCAGGGCGTCGGGCAGCAGCAGCTCCAGGCTCGGGGCGGCGAGCAGGGTGCGGAACGGCAGCCGCAGGTCCGGGCGTCCGCCGTCGCGGGCGAACAGCACCTCGGTGGCGTCGACCAGGTTGCCGTGCGCGCCGGTCGCGCTGCCGGGTACCGGGATGCGCCGCAGCGTGTCGGGGAGGTTGCGGTAGAAGCCCGGGAAGAACCGGAACCCGTGCTCGCCCGGCAGCGGCCGGCGGCCCGCTCCGCCGGTACCGGGGACGTCCATGCTGCGGGCCTTGCCGCCGAGTGTGGGATTGCGCTCGTAGACGGTCACCCGGTACCCGCGTTCGGCCAGTTCGTGGGCCGCGGTCAGTCCGGACACCCCGCCGCCGAGCACCGCCACGGTGCGGCCCGCCGCCCTGCGCGGCGCGGGCGGGCCCGCGGCCCGTGCCGTCCCGAGCGGTGCCGCGGCCAGGCTCCCGCCGAGGGTGCCGGCCGCCGCCAGGAACCGGCGTCTGCTGCGGTCGGTGCCGCGCTCGGTGCCGGGCGCGGGCGCGGTGCGCGGGTCAGGGGTGATCGGCGTTCGCTGTTGCACGTCCTGCCAACGACGGCGCGGCTGATCCGCAACGGCCGTGCCCCGTCCGGGTGGTACCCGTCGGGCGGCCGGTCAGACCTGCTTCTCGAACGGGCTGGGGTTCGGGAAGTACGAGTCCAGGAAGGGCTGCAGCAGCTCCAGCTGGGCCGGCAGGTCCTTGCGGTCCGACACCGTGTCGTTGATGCAGAAGACGTCCAGGTTCCGGGTGGCCAGGATCCGGGCGAGTCGCCGCGAGGTGCTGTCGTGCATCAGGTCCAGATAGGCGTAGGCGATCTCGGACGGGACCGCGCGGCCGCTGTGGTAGCCGTAGTGGTGGTGCAGCGAGGAGGCCACCGAGAGGTCGGCCGGGCCGCGGAACCTGGTGGCCGCGGTCTCCCGGTGCCGCTCGGCGAAGCGGTCCTCTATCTCCAGCAGGACGTCCCGGCGCAGTGCGTGCGGTACGTGCATCATCTTCTGCACCAGCGTGGTGCCGAAGTCCCGCTCGATCAGCTGCCGGTTGTTCTTGGCGGCGGCGGCGACCGGGGCGTCCTCGACCGAGGGGGTGCCGAACGGCACCATCGCCTGGGAGGGGAAGAACTTGGTCAGGCCGTTGGAGTGGAAGAACAGCTGCGGGGTGACCGGCCGGCCGAGGAAGACGTCGTCGTTGAAGTAGAGGAACTGCTCCGACAGGCCGGGTATGTGGTGCAGCTGGCTCTCGATGGCGTGCGAGTTGAAGGTGGGCAGCGCCTCGGGGTCGGCGAAGATCTCCCGGTGGCTGACCACGGTGAGCCGCGGGTTCCCGGTGTCCAGCCAGGCCGGCACCTGGTCGGCCGTGACCAGGTAGATGTGGCGGACCCAGGGCGCGTTCAGGTGCAGCGAGCGCAGCGAGTACTTCAGCTCGTCGCGGCTCATGAACCGGGCGTCGTTGACGGCCTCGGGGTTGTAGGTGGCGGCGGTTCCGTCGGCGGCGGCCCGGGTCGCCTGCCACTTCGGGTCGTTGCTGTCGACCCAGGTGTAGACCACGTCCACGGGGTAGCGGATGTCCTCGGGCAGCGCGGCGGTGAACGGCGCCCGGGTGGGCAGGTCGTCGCCGGTCCGGCTCCAGGCGGCCAGCCTGGTGAACACGGCGCCCGGTGCGGGCACGGTCCGCTCGTCGGCGCGGACCCGTTCGGTGACCCGGTTGCGGCGCGGTGCGACCAGCTCGCCGTCCTCGGCCCGCCAGAACTCCACGTCGCAGCCGTACTCGTGGCCGAGGACGTAGTGGCCGTCCTGGTCGGCCCGGAACCAGGTCAGGCGGATGACGTCGGCCTGTTCGACGGCCCGCCAGCTCTCCGGCTCGAAGCCGGGAGCGGAGGTCGTGGGCGCCTGCTCGCCGGAGCGCGGCGGTGTCGAGAGGTAGCCGGGGACCGTGGCGCACAGGGCCTGCAGGGCCCGCAGGGCCGCGGCCCGGTCGCTCGCGGCGACGGCGAGCACCGAGGAGGAGTCCGCCAGGCCGCGGACGGCGAAGTAGGGGACACCCGCGTCGTCCAGCGCGTGGCGGACCAGCTCCAGGTTCTGCGTCCGGCAGCTCAGCGGGTCGAGCTCGGTCCGGACGCTCACGATCTTGCGGTCCTTGCCGACCTGGGCCAGGGCCACGGCGCCGGCCTCGAAGAACTGCGGGTGCCGCCGTGCGAGGCGTCCGCCGTCGTCCAGCCGCTGCTGCATCGACAGTGAGCGGGAGATGGTGTGGATGACCCGGGTGCGGGTCTCGTGCGAGATGTGCTTGGCGATCGCCGCGCGGCTGCGCTCGGGCAGGATCCGGCGGTAGGCGTGGACCAGCTTGGAGTGCTCGGACTTCAGGACGCCGACCGCACCGCCGCGGGGAGCCGGGGCGCCGAGCGGGGCAAGGCGGGTGGAGTTCGTCTGCTCCACGGCAGTCAAGCGATTCATCGCTCCCCCAACACTCTTGCTTCACCCTCGACCACGGTGCGCGCGGAGGACCGATTGTGCCGCCACCTGCCTCGGTGGCATCCGGCAAGGCCGCGCGTGTGGGTACGCAGGGCGGCCTCGCTCGCCGCTCACCCTGTCATTTGGTTTTGCCGTGTGTCAACCGGACCAACACCGCAGCGTAAGAGGGCCGCCATCTTGGGAGAATGTCCGGTTTGTTGATTTTTGTCCCCGGTAGGGTGGGCCGTTGGGCCTGGAGCCGGAGAAGTTCGGCGCTCTTCCGGTGACTTAGCATGGCTGCTCTCGCGCCCGCACGAGTGCCCGAATCGAAGAGCCCGGACCGTCCGGGGTGAGCCCTAGGAGGTCACGGTGGCCGAGCAAGTCCACGCCCTGCGCGTGGTCGGCCGTTCCGGTGTGCTGGCTTGGCGCAAGCTGCCCGTCAGCCAGCTGCCCGGCAGGATCCGTCGCAAGGCCGGACGGCACGTCGCCGCCGGACGGGACCACTTGATCCACTCCGTGGTCGCCCCGCGCGCCGAGGGCACCGCCGCGGTGGTGAAGTACGCCATGGTGCTCGGCGGCCACAACCTCAACCTGCACGCCTGGCTGCCGCCGGAGACCCCGGCCGACGCCACCGTCGAGCTGATGGTCGGCAACGGCACCCGGCACTTCTCCGTGCCCGCCCGGCTGTCCGCCGCCCCCGGCGGCCGGCCCAGCGTCACGGCGTCCGCACTGCTCGGCAAGCAGGTCGGCGGCCTGCCGGTCACCGGCGGCCGCTGGTCGCTGGCGCTGCGGGTCACCGCGCCCGGCGGGGTGACCGAGGAGCGCCGGCTGATCGGGGTCGGCGAGACGCCGACCCTCACCGGCCCGAGCGCAGCCCTCGCCGCCTGCCCCGTCAGCGGCATGTCGATGCAGACCGGGATCTCCCCGTCCGGCCGGCTCAAGCTGGTGGTCTCCGAGCCGCCCGCCCGCGCCGAACTGGTCCGGGTGGTCCGCCGGTTCGCCGGGCTGCAGGTGGAGTTCCGCCCGCCCGGCCCGCGCGGCCGCCTGGAGGCGACCGACGGCAGGCAGGTGATCGGGCTCTCGACCGAGCCCGTATCCGGCAGCCC
Organism: Saccharothrix sp. ST-888; assembly: GCF_000955975.1. GTDB lineage: Bacteria > Actinomycetota > Actinomycetes > Streptomycetales > Streptomycetaceae > Kitasatospora. The sequence goes on along the minus strand of NZ_JYJF01000083.1, from coordinate 12,129 downwards.
GGAGCTGCTGCGCAGCACGCTGCCGCTGGCCGATCTGCACGCCACCCACCAGGGCAGCAACTGGGGCTTCCGCTGGGTGGGGGAGAGCGGCCGCAAGTACTGGCTGCGCCGCCGCCCCGACGACCTCCGCTCGGTCCGGGTGATGCTGAACACCGGCGTCAAGCTGGTGATCACGGACCGGAAGGGCCGCCTACACTACGTGACCCAGCGTCACACCATCCGCGGTATCTACCGGTTGTCCTTCAGCCCGGTGCCCGGACCTGCCGCCCCGGGCCAGCAGTCGATATCCACCGCCACCACGGGATCGCTCACGTGAAAATCACCTTCCTCCTGACCAGCGCCGACACCATGGGCGGCACTGAACGGGCCATCCTGACCGCGGCCGAAGCCGTCTCCGAGCTGCACCAGGTCGAGGTGCTCAGCATCTTCAAGACCCGCTCCAGCGGCTTCTTCGACACCGGCGGCAAGCTGAAGATCCGGAACCTGGTGGACAACACCGGCGCGGTCCCGCGCCCGGTCGAGGGCGCCGACCAGGACGACGCGGTCTACCGCCGGCTCGCCGCGCAGCCCAGCGAGCTGGTGGACCCGGCCTGGGAGCGCTCCTTCAACCGGCTCTCCGACCTGGAGGTCGAGCGGGCGCTGCGGGACACCGACTCGGACGTCCTGGTCGCCTCGACGCCCGCCCTGCTGGCCCTGATGGTCCGGGTGGCCCCGCCGTCCGCGATCACCGTCTGCCAGGACCACCGGGTCTCCGAGCTGCGCGGCGTCAGCGGCGATCCGCTGATGCGCTTCGCCCCGCACCTCGACGCCCTGATCGCGCTGAGCGAGCCCACCCGCGCCTGGTTCGCCGAGACCTTCGGCGAGTACGCGCCCCAGCTCACCGTGCTCGGCAACGCCCTGCCCGAGGCCTACCGCCCGGCCTCCTCGCTGGAGACCCGCACCATCACCCTGGCCGGCCGGATGGTGGCGGAGAAGCAGATCGACCACGCCATCCACGCCTTCGACCGGGTGGCCGCCCGGCACCCGCAGTGGCGGATGCGCGTGCTCGGTGACGGGCCGCTGCTGCGCAAGATGCGCGAGCTGGCCAGCACCATGGGCGCCGCCGACCAGATCCAGCTGGTCGGCTCCACCCAGCACATGCCGGAGGAGTGGGCCCAGGCCAGCATCTGCCTGCAGACCTCCCGGGTGGAGGCGCTGCCCCTGGTGCTCGCCGAGGCGCAGGCCGCCGGTGTGCCGGTGGTCGCGTACGACTGCCCCAACGGTCCGGGGGAGATCGTCACCTCGGACGTCAACGGCCTGCTGGTGCCGCCGGGCGACATCGACGGCCTGGCCGAGGCGCTGGACCGGATGATGTCCGAGGACGAGACCCGGCACGCCTTCGGCGCCGCCTCCATGCTGGCCGCCGAGCGCTGGTCGGCGCCCAAGGTCGCGGCGCAGTGGAGCGAGCTGTTCAAGGGTCTGATCGCCGACCGTGACAGCGGCCGGCTGGCCGCCGCCCGCCGTCGCCGCCGGACCCTGGCCGAGTCCGCCCGGGGCCAGCTGGGCACCGTGGCCGCCGAGTCCTCCCGCTCGGTCGGCTCGATCGACAAGGTCGGGCAGAAGGCGCACGAGGTCCGGATCGAGGCGCAGAGCGGCGGCACGGTCGTCCGGGCCAGCGGCCACATCTGCCAGGTCGCGGACGACCTCTCCCCGTTCGACGTGATGAAGGCCAACCTGGACCTGGCCGTCGACCTGCTGGACGAGCTCGGCATCCCGTACCTGATGACCAGGACCAGCGCGCTCCGGCACAGCCTGGCGGTGGCGGTCGAGTACCGCGAGAAGCTGCTGCGCGCCGTCACCGAGCGCTACAAGGACAGCCCCGTGTACGCGGGTCTGCTCGATGCCAGGGGCGGCACCAAGGCCAACGTCCTGGCGGCGATCCTCGACCAGTACCTGCCGGCCTCCGGCTCGGTGGCCGCGGTCCGGCTGTTCCGCCCGGTGACCACCACCGGCGGCACCATGCGCCTGACCGGCGTCTACGGCTGCACGGTGGCCTTCACCACGCCGAACAAGGACGACGAGAAGCTGCTGGACGTCCCCGGCGGCACGGTCTACGGCGCCACCCTGCCGCTGGCCGCGCTCACCGGCAAGGCCACCCTCACGGTCGGCGACCGCAGCTACCCGACCATCGAGGCCTTCACCAAGACCCTGCCCACCGACGTCGACTTCCCGGTCGACGTGGTCTACACCTGGGTGGACGGTGGCGACCCGGCCTGGCGCGAGCGCAAGAACAAGGCCCTGGTCGCGCTCGGCATGGCGCCCTCGGACACCGACGGCTCCTCGGACGAGGCCCGGTTCCGCAACCGCGAGGAACTCCGGTACTCGCTGCGCTCGCTGGACATGTACGCCCCCTGGGTCCGCACCATCCACCTGGTCACCGACGACCAGGTGCCGTACTGGCTGGACACCGACCACCCCCGGGTCAAGGTGGTCAGCCACCGCGAGATCTTCGGCGACACCGGCAAGCTGCCGAGCTTCAACTCGCACGCCATCGAGAGCCGGCTGCACCGGATCGAGGGCCTGGCGGAGCACTTCCTCTACTTCAACGACGACGTGTTCCTCGGCCGCGCGCTCAGTGCCGACAGCTTCTTCCTGGGCACCGGACAGGCCAAGTGCTTCCAGTCGCCGACCACGGTCGACCCGAACCCGGTCCAGGACGGCGAGGAGTTCGCCTTCATCGCCGCCAAGAACAACCGCGCCCTGCTGGAGCGGGAGTTCGGCCGGACCCTGACCAACACCTTCCTGCACACGCCGCACGCGCTGCGCAGGAGCGTCCTCGCCGACCTCGAGGAGCGGTTCCCGGCCGAGGTCGCCCGCACCGCCGAGGCCCAGCTGCGCAGCGAGACCGACCTGGCGATCACCTCCTCGCTGCACCACTACTACGGCATGTTCACCGGCCGCAGTGTGGCCGCCCCCATCTCCAGCGGCTTCATCAACGTCGGCCTGCGGGTCCAGCACCCCAAGCTGGCAAGGCTGCTGAGCACCCGCGGGAACGACGTCTTCTGCATCAACGACTACCACAACGCGGACGTCTCGGCCGAGGAGCAGGCGGACATCCTCGGCGTCTTCCTGCCGAGCTACTTCCCGGTGCCGAGCCAGTACGAAAAGGGCACCGTCCGCAACAAGCGGCTGGCCGGTGCCCGGTGACCGCTGTGGACCACGCCCCGCCGACGGGCACCCCGAGGCCGGCCAAGCGGTCGATCGGCCGTCTCGGCCGAAGCGGCCGCAAGCCCAAGAGCACGGCCCCCGGCCGACTCGGCGCGCTCGACGGGCTGCGCCTCGGGGCCGCGCTGATGGTGGTCGCCTACCACTACATGGCCTTCGGCCAGGGGTGGTCGAAGCCGATCACCAAGACCTTCCCGCACGCCTACCTGCCCGCTTCCTACGGCTGGCTCGGCGTCTATCTGTTCTTCCTGATCAGCGGCTTCGTCATCTGTCTCAGTGCGTGGGGCAAGCCGCTCGGCAGCTTCTTCGTCTCACGCGTCATCCGGCTCTACCCCGCCTACTGGGTCGGTGTGCTGGCGACGTCGCTGGTGCTGTTCCTCATCCCCGGGCCCTACCACGCGCTGTCGCTGAGTGACATCTCGGCGAACCTGACGATGTTCCAGGAACCACTGGGCATCGACAGTGTGGACGGCGTCTACTGGACGCTCTGGGTGGAGCTGCGCTTCTACCTGCTGTTCGCGCTGGTGATCTGGCGTGGGCTCACGTACCGCCGGGCCGTGCTCTTCTGCTGTCTGTGGGCCACGGCGTCGATCGTCGCCGTACCCCTGAACAGCGACTACCTGAACGGGCTGATCCTGCCCGACCAGAGCTGGTACTTCATCGCCGGCATCTGCTTCTTCCTGATGCGGAAGTACCGGCCGACGATCTTCCTCTGGATGATGGTGGGCTTCTGCTTCCTCGCCTCCCAGCACTACCTGCTGATCGCTCACGCGCAGGCCGAGAAGCACATGGGCCGGCACATCCCCTCCTGGCCGACCGTCGTGCTGCTCGCCGTGTTCTTCCTCGCGGTCGCCGCGGTCGCACTGGGCTGGCTCAACCGGATCCAGTGGCGCTGGCTCACCACGGCCGGCGCACTCACCTACCCCGTGTACCTGCTGCACGAGTACATCGGGTGGAACATCATCCGCAGGTTCCAGAACCGGGTGCCGCACGGGCTCCTGCTGGTCGGACTGGTGACGGCGATGCTCGTCGGCGCCTGGCTGGTCCACCGGCTCGTCGAGCGACCGCTGTCGCGCTTCCTCCGTGACGTCCTGACCAAGGCGATCGGGGAGATCCGAGAACTGTCGGCCCCCGCGCCGACGTCGACCCCGGTAGCCGGCCACCGACCCGTATCTCCCCAGAAGGAACCGCAGCCGTGAAACTCTTCCGCCGTGGATCAAAGCGAGCCGACGAGCAGGCGCAGACGGCACCGGCCGACGTCGTCCCGACCGGACCGGCGCCCGCGCTCCACATGCAGATCGTCGCGCACACCGACGACGACCTGTACTTCATGGTGCCGGACCTGCTGCACACCGTCCGGGCCGGCATTCCCGTGGTCTGCGTGTACCTGACCGCCGGTGAGGCCGACGGCCGGAACGTCGCCACCTCCGACCCCAAGCGCGGGGACGCGCCGGTCGACTTCGAGGGGTACACCACGGGCCGGCAGGCCGGTCTGCGGGCCGCCTACTCGGCGATGGTCACCGGCCACCGGGACGCCGTCTGGGAGCGCGGGACCCGCACGATCAGGGACGGTGTCGTCGCCGAGGTCAACACACTGACCGACGGGCCGGCGCCGATCACCCTGATCTACCTCAACCTCCGCATGGTGCAGGAGGACCAGCCGCCGGCCCGACTGCGCACCCTGTGGACCGGCGAGGTGGAGTCCGAGCCGACGCTGCGCCCGACCGACAGCCCGATCCCCGGGGCGAGCGGGACGTACCGGATGACCCGTGAGGGTCTGATCGGCAGCCTGGTCGACCTGCTGACCGAGTACCGCCCCACCGTGGTCCGCACCCTGGACCCGGACCCGGACCACCTCAAGTACGACAACGGCCGCGCCCACTACTGCGACCACGAGGACCACACCGCCTCCGCGCAGTTCGCACTCGCCGCGCTGCGCAGCTACGACGCGGCCGGGCACTACCAGCCGCTGGTCGTGGAGAGCTACCGCGGCTACTGGAACAAGCTCTGGCCGTTCAACCTCAGCGGTGCCGCGTTCGCCGAGAAGATGAAGTACCTCAACATCTACGGCGGCGTCGACGGCCACGACTGCGAGAATCCCGCGCTCTGCGGTGACCGCCAGCTCGGTGACCGCTCCTACAACCGCGGCTACGGCCAGAGCACCACCTACCGCTACCACGGCACCACCAACTGGCTGCAGCGCCAGGCCGACGGCCGACTGGTCGCCTTCGGCGTGCTCAACGGCCGGCCGGTCCAGTGGACCGAGACCGGGGCCGGATCCGGCACCTGGACCGACCCGGCCCCGCTCGGCACCTGGTCGCAGGGGCAGGCGGACGACGAGTCGTTCCTGCTGCCGCAGCTGGACGTCGTTCCGGACCGCGAGGGCCGGTTCCACGTGCTGGGCCTGCGTGCCACGCTGTCGGCGGGTATCTACGGCCACAGCCGCGATGTCGTGCGTGCCTGGCAGTCCGCCCCTTCGGGGACGTTCGGGAACTGGGAGAACCTCGGCAACCCGTACAACCCGGAGGGCAACAACCCGATCAAGCGGCGCGAGATCGGCATGCCGGTCGGCGCGGTGGACGCCGGGGGCCGACTGTACTTCGTCACCCGCAACTTCGGTTTCGGACTGAGCGCGAGGCGCTGCGAGGCGGACGGCACCTGGAGCGGCTGGCTGGACTACGGCGGCCGGTCCCAGGACGGCTACAGCACCGTGACCACGGCGCGCGGCACCATCGAGATCTACGGCGGCTCGGTCGGCGACGGTGTCCAGCCCGGTGTGATCCGCTGGCGGCAGCGGACCGCCGGCGGGGCGGCGCTGCCCGAGTACGACACCTATCTGCCCGCGCCCGCGGGCACCCCGTCGGTGCTCGAACAGCCGGACGGCCGACTGCTCCTGCTGGTCCGCCAGCCGCAGACCGCCTGGGTGCTCGGCTACCGGCAGACCGAGCCCGGCGGCCGCTGGGACACCAGGCCGTCCCTGCTCGGCGGCGACGGCGGCTTCGGCCCGCTGGCCGTCCGGCTGCTGCCGGACGCGGACAAGCTGCTGATCGCCCAGCGGAACGACGGCGGAACGGTCAGCGTGACCCTCCAGCCGGCCCAGGGCGAGTCGCTGCACAACGAGTGGATCGACCTGGGGGACGGCCCCTTCATCCACAGCCCGTCGATCGCGGTCGACGCCGGCGGCACTCCGACCGTCGCGGTCATCGGCACCGACGGACGGCTGCGCACCAACCGGCTCCAGCTGGTCGAGGGTGAGCTCAAGCCGGAGGGCTGGCAGACGGTCTGACGCCTGATCAGGATCGGTTGAGGGCGGGTGATCCCTGGTGGATCGCCCGCTCTTCGCTCTTCGCCGGCTGCTCCCCGTCGCGAAGCCCGGCCGATCGGCCACCCGGCGAGCAGGAGCCGGTCTACGGCACCGGGGTGCAGTGCAGGGTGGCGTCCGAGGCGAGCCGGGCGAGGACGGGGTGGCCGTTGGCGTCGGGGGCGAGGGCTGCGGTGCCGATGACGGGGCCGGGCAGGGTGCTCCAGTGCGGGGTCTGGCCGGTGCCGAAGGTCGCCAGGCTGGTGGAGCCGTCGTTGTTGCGGGCCGCCAGGAGTACGCCGTCGGGCACGGCGAGCAGGGTGAGCGGGCCGAAGCCGCGGGCGGCCAGGTCGAGGGGCTCGTCCTGCCAGCTGCCGTCGGCCGCCAGGCGGTGGGCCACCGGGCGGGCGCTCTTGGGCTCGCGGTAGGCGAGCAGGACCGTGCCGTCGGGGCGGACGACCGCGGTCGGCGGGTCGGCGGGGGCGGGCAGCCCGGTCGGCAGCACGGTGAACGGGCCGTTCGGCTGCTGCTGCGCCCAGTGGTGGACCGAGTCCGGGCCGGTGCCGAAGAGGTGGATCCGGCCGGTGCCGTCGGTGACGGCGGTCAGGCCCTCCTGGACGTCCGCGCCGCCCAGGTCGGTCCAGTCGCTCCAGCCGCCGTCGGGGCGCTGCCGGCGGGTGGACACGCCCTTGGCCCAGGTGCGGACGAAGAGCTGGGTGGTGCCGTCGGCGTTGCGGGCGACGACCGGACCGCCCACCCGGCGGCCGTGGTCCGGGTCGGATTCGGGATTGCCGAGCGAGCTCCAGGGGCCGAACGGGCCGCCCTTGCCCGTCTGTACCGCCGTGACGATCTCGCGCCGGTTGTCGGCACTCGCCGGTCCGAGGCCGGCCGCCCGCTCGGCGAACAGCTGCCAGCGGCCGTCCCGGGTGAGTGCGGCGGTCAGGCCGGGCAGCAGGCCGTCGCCGCCGAGCAGTTGCGGCTCGCCCCACTTCCCGCCGGCAGGCCCGGTCTCCTGCCACATGGCGGCCTGCCGGCCGAGCAGGCCGAAGGCGGTCAGCCGGTGGTCGGCGTCCTGCTGGAACCACGGCGCGGTGCCCGGGTAGCGCAGGCTGGTGCGCTGCAGCCAGCCCGTGCCGTAGGAGCGGTCCTGGCCGACGTCGTAGTCGCCGCAGCCGGCCGCGAAGGTGCAGCCGTTGCGCGGGTCGCCGCCGTAGGTGTTGAGGACGTCGGCCTTGCGGCGGACCAGCTGCGCCGGGAGGTTCTGCGGCCAGCGCTCGTTGTAGTAGCCGCGGTACGCGGTGACGGTGTACGGCCGGCCGCCGGTGCTGCTGTAGCGCTCCAGGGCGGCGTAGGTGAACAGCGCGGCCGCGGTGTGGTCCGGGTGGTCGGAGTAGCCGTCCTGGTCGTGGTGCTGCTTCTGGGTCGCGTCGTGGACCTGCATGTCCGGGTCCGGGTCCATGGTGCGCACCAGCGTCGGCCGGTAGCGGCCGAGGAGGTGGACCAGGCCGGCGATCAGGCTCTCGTGGGTGACCAGGTGGCTGCTCTGCACCGGGGAGCCGGTGCTGACCAGGGTCTGGCTGACCGCGGTGGGGTCCGACCACAGGTCCGGCAGGCTGATGCTGGAGCCGCCGGTCGACCTGAAGTGCTGGCTCACCCCGAGGAAGACGAGCCTGACGCCCTGGTGCCCGGCCAGGGTGTCGACCTCGACCGCGGTGCCGTCCGGCAGGGTCTCGGTGGACACCTCCCAGGGTGCGAGGTGCCTGCCGGTCGCCATCAGCGCGTACGCCTGGCGCAGCCCCTGCCGCCGGGCTCCCGCGTAGGCGGCCTCGTCCGGCCCGGGGCGGTCCTTCGAGCCGGGGACCTTGTTGACCCCGCCGCTCTCGCCGCAGTTCAGATAGATGCTGATCAGCGCGTCGTTGGCGTCGATGGACTGCTCGAGGTCCGGGTTCATGAAGTACAGGTCGTCGTCCGGGTGGGCGAGGATCTGGACGATCGTGCTGCCGCTCGTCCCGTCCAGCGCGGCCGTCAGCGAGGCGCGCGGCCTGGGGGTGGGCGGGGCGGCCGACTTGGACGTACAGCCCGCCGCCGCCAGCGCCGTGATCCCCGCGAGTACGGCGCGGCGGGGGACTGGGCTGGGGTGGCGCACTGTCACGGGAAGCTTCCTCGAACCTGACGGAGGACTGGCTCCCCCTGCTGAGACCTGGACATCCGTACCCGGGACCGGCCGGTCCTCGGGACGAGGCGCACGACGGATGAACAACGCATGAACCCACCCCGTTCCCTGCACATTACACGCCGCCCGGGACGGCTCCGAGACGGCGGCCCCGCGACGGTCGGCCCCGGTGCGGAGGTCAGTCCGGGAGGGGGCGCGGCCTGGTCGGGGCCCGGGTGGGGGCGACCGCGGTGATCACCAGGAGACCGCCGAGGACGGTGTTCCAGCCGACCGGCTCGGCGAGCAGCAGCGCGCCCAGGGCGGTGGACCAGAGCGGGGTGACGTAGGTGACGGTGGCCGCGACGGTGGCGCCCGCCGCCCGGACCAGGTTGAGGTTCAGGATGTACGCGACGCCCGTGCCCAGGGCGCCCAGGACCAGCAGGGCGAGTGCGGCTCCCGCGCCCGGCCGGTGCGGTGCGCCGGCCGCCGCCGCGGCCACCAGAGCCAACTCGACGGCCGCGCAGCTGATCTGGAGGGTCGCCAGGCAGGTCGTGCTGTGCGGCAGGCCGGAGAGGTGGCGGCGGGTGTAGGTGAAGCCGGCGCCGTAGCAGGCCGCGGCGCCGAGGCAGGCCAGACTGCCCGTGAGCGCCCCGGCCCCGAGGCCCCGCCAAGCCCCGAGCACCACCAGGACCCCGGCGAAGCCGAGCGCGAGACCGGCGGCCCGGCGCGGTCCCGGCCGTTCGCCGCCTTTCGAGGCCAGCGGATCGGCGGCCGCTTCGCCCCCACCCACCGGATCCGCGACGTGGGCACCCTGATCAGCATGGTGCACGCGGGCATCGGGGTCTCGGTGATGCCCGCGCTGGCCCATGCCATGCCGCCGCCCGGCTGCGTGCTGATCCCGCTCCGCCCCCGGGTGCACCGCCGTCTCGTCCTCACCGGCCCGGCGGACCGCCCCCGGCACCCGGCCGTCGCCGCCCTGGTGGCCACGGCCGGCGGTCTGCTCACCGGGCGGACGGCTGTCGGGTAGCCGTCAGCGGAAGCAGTACGAGTCCGAGGAGGCGTCGCCGCCGTGCAGGTGGGTCTGGTGCACGCGCAGGCCCCGGAAGTCCGCGCCGTGCGGGAAGAAGCGCGGGTCGACGGTGAGCCCGCCGTTGACGGTGTCGGCGTCGAGCTTGATCATCCACGGGTCGATGCCGTCGGGGTAGAACTGGTCGTCCCAGGAGCCGTAGAGGGAGTTGGTCAGGTAGACCCGCCTGCCGTCCCGGCTGAGCTCGACCATCTGCGGGCCGCCGGTCAGCGGGATGCCCGGGGCGGTGGGGTGCGGGGCCCGGCCGGTGATGCCGCCGAGCCGGACCGAACCGGTCAGCCGGGGGTGGAACGGGTCGGCCACGTCGTACTGGAAGAGCTCGCCGGTGCCCCAGGCCGAGACGTACAGCCAGCGGTCGTCCACCGACAGGTTGATGTCGGTGACCAGCGGCGGTACCGCGCCGAAGGGCTGGAGGGCGGGCGGCAGGTCCTCGCTCTTCGCGGGTTCGGCGGGGATCTCGATCACCTTGCGCGCGGCGAACCGGTCGCCGTCGCGGTACCAGAGCCAGACCGACGCGGAGAGGTCCGCCACGCTCGTCACGACCCCGACGAAGCCCCACTCCTGCTCCGGGTCGTGGGCCGGACGGAGTTCCAGCACCATCTGGTGCTGGTCGCCGAGGTCGATCCGCTGCAGGTGCTTCCCGGAGTTCAGCTCCCAGAAGTGCAGCGCATGGCCGTACTTGCGGCCCAGCAGCAGCTCGGGAACCACCCCGTCCTCCACCATGGACGGGGTGCCCCACTCGCTGGTGATCCCGACGTTGCTCCCGAGGTGCCACCACACGTCGTAGGCCAGCTGCTGCGGCCCCCGGTCGCTCTCCCAGGCGCGCAGCACCTCGAAGGTGGTGTGGTCCAGCAGCGCCACCCCGCCGGGCCCGTCCGCCCCGTCCGCGCCGCCCAGGCAGGAGAGGAAGACGCCGTCCGGGCCGCAGTGCAGGGTGTGCGGACGCGAGTACCCGGCCTTGGCGGCGAGCTCCTCGGCGCTCACGGTCCGCACCAGCTTCGGCCGCACCGGGTCGGGCCGGGTGTCCATGACGTGCAGCCGTGAGGACCGCAGGCCGGGCAGCAGCAGGAACCGCCGCTCGGGGTTCTGGTGGCAGGCGTGGGCCAGCGCGCTGGAGCAGGCGTTCCACCCGAAGTGGTGCAACTCGTCCCCGACCTCCGGCAGTTCGGCGAGGTTCAGCACCTGGCCGTAACTGGCCGAGTCGGGGTCCGTGTCGACGGTGATCAGGGCGTCCGGACGGCTCGCGGACCGGTCGAACCCGGCGACGTAGGCGAGCTTCTCCGGCGGAGCGGCGGCCGCATCGGCGGGAGTCCGGTACAGCGAGGGATCGGTGTGTCCGTGGGCAGCGGGGTCATGCGGCATGACGACTCCTCAACTCGACCTTGGGCAGGGAGTGCAGCCGACTCGTCGGGACGTCGGAAGAGACAACTGCCCAGGCAGCTTTCCACATAACCGCAGGCGCGCACGGGGCGCACGAGAGCGGATGGGAGCGGATCGGAGCGGACGGACGGAAGTTCACTCCGCTGCCGCCGGTGGCGTCGTCCCCGGGGCCCGGTGCCGAGGCTGCCTGACGTGGTGTCATGTGTGCCGAGGGTGGCGATCGGGCCGTGAACGGCCGGGTGGGGTGCTGGAGTTGCCGCAGGTCCCGCCTGTCGGGGCCGACGCCGTGGCGACCCGCACCCGACCCGTACCGACTCAAGACGGAGACACCGTTGACCGAGACCAAGAACCCGCCGCTCACGCCCGAGCTCTACGCGTACGTGCTGAGCCAGAACCCGCCGCTCGACCCGGTCCAGCGGGAGCTGGTCGAGATCACGCACAGCAGGTATGCCGCTGCCGCCGGAATGCAGAGCGCGCAGGAGCAGGCCCCGCTGCTGGCGTTCCTGGTGCGGCTGGTGGGGGCCCGCAGGATCGTCGAGGTCGGGACCTTCACCGGGTTGTCCGCACTGTCGATGGCCCAGGCGCTGCCCGAGGACGGAAAGTTGATCACCTGTGACGTCTCGGAAGAGTGGACCGAGGTCGGCCGCCGGGCGTGGGCCGCGGCTGGTGTCGCCGACCGGATCGAGCTGAGGATCGGCCCCGCGCTGGAGACGCTGCGCGCGCTGCCGGACGACGAGCCCTGGATCGACCTGTCCTTCATCGACGCCGACAAGGGCAACTACCCGGCGTACTGGGAGGAGTTGGTCTGCCGGACGCGTCCCGGCGGGCTGATCGTCCTGGACAACACGCTCTTCCACGGGCAGGTCGTCGACCCGGCCGCCACCGGCAGCGCGGCCGCGATCCGGAGCTTCAACGAGGTGGTGCGCGCCGACAAGCGGGTCGAGGCGGTCCTGCTCACCGTCGCCGACGGCCTGACCCTGGCCCGTCGGCTGGACTGAGCCGGTC
>NZ_JYJF01000819.1 GCF_000955975.1 Saccharothrix sp. ST-888 | reverse complement strand
GATCACCCGGATCAGCCGCAGAATCGGCCCGGCCAGGAAGCCGAGTCGGCACTCTGGTTCCGAGAACAACCCCAATTCGTCCATGAAGCGCTCGGCATACAGGGCCCAACCCTCGGTATTGGGACTCACCATGCCCTCGGTGACCTGGTAGCGGCTGACCCGGTCGGCGACCGCGACCCACTGGGCGGGCTGGAGATGTTGGCGCGGAACGCCCTCGGGATGCCAGATGCTGACGAGCTGCCAGGTCGGGAAGGTGTCCTGGCCGAGGGTGGGCAGGTAGGTGCGTCCGGGGCGGCTGAAGTCGAGGCTCGGGCCCTGGTA
>NZ_JYJF01000818.1 GCF_000955975.1 Saccharothrix sp. ST-888 | reverse complement strand
CGCCCAAGCTCGCGCTGACCTACCTGAACGACGCGGCCTCCCACGCCCGTCTGGTGGCCGGCCGGTGGCCCTCGGCCGCCGTGACGTACCCGCGCTACGCGGTGGCCCTGTCCGAGTTCACCGCCCCCACCCTTCGGCACGAGGACCGGCGGCCTCGCGGCCGGCGGGCGGAGGGCCGGGGTCATCCCGGCGGGCGGGACGAGGTCAGGGGGGACCGTCACCGGCACCGAGCCGGACGTCGGGCCGTGGCTGCGGATCAGCTCGCGCAGCCCCTGGTCCGCGCCGCGGTCCAGCGCGCGGGGCAGGGCGGCGGCCAGGAAG
>NZ_JYJF01000817.1 GCF_000955975.1 Saccharothrix sp. ST-888 | reverse complement strand
CCCCGATGTGATCACCAGGCCGCCGAGCGGACTGACCCGGAACTCGAGATCCACCGCCAGGTGCTGGCGGGTTCCCAGGTAGTCGACGACGGTTCCGGGACGGCGGTGCGAGGCGATCATCGTCGCGTGGAACCTTGGTCGACGGCCTTCGAACCCGCCAGCACCTGGCGGTGGTGCGGGAGTTCCGGGTCGGTCCGCTCTGCGGGCTGATGATCACATCCGGGCATCAGCGGGGCTACAGTCTGCCCGGGGCGCCGCGCTGTCCTGCCGCGTTGAGCCGGCGGGCCGCGGTGAACAAGTGGTTCGACGACGGGCGCGGGC
>NZ_JYJF01000816.1 GCF_000955975.1 Saccharothrix sp. ST-888 | reverse complement strand
CTCTCCAAGAGCACTCGCACCCTCTCGAGCAGGACGCCCACAAGCGAGACGCCCCAGATCAGGAGGACACTCCACTCGGCGCTGACGCCCAACACGACAGACCTCGAAAGGCTGGCGGACTGATCTCCCGAGCACCATCCTCCGAGCAGGCGCGAGCGAAGTCTGTACCTTTAGGGCGACATTTAGTCGAACTTGTATTCGACCAAGCGAGGGTCCTTCTGGTGCGGCTGCGGCGCGTGCCAGATCCGTGCCAGAACTGGTGGAGAACGGCGGTCGGCAGCGGTCTGCGCCGGGTGGCCAGAGGGGCGATAGTGTCGGTATC
>NZ_JYJF01000815.1 GCF_000955975.1 Saccharothrix sp. ST-888 | reverse complement strand
GCGGTGTTCCCTGCTCGTCCGCCAACTCGTGCAGCGCGTCCGCAAGTCGGGCCGGATTGATCCCGCCCGCGTTCACCACGATCCGCACTCCCGCCTCGTGCGCCAGGCCGAGGCACTCCTGCATCTGCAGCAGATGCAAGGGTGAATCTGCCCACCGAACGATGCAGACATGCGAAACATGTTGAACACGAGCGGACTCAATCCAACCCGACTGTCAAACACAATGCACGAATTGGCAGACAAGCAAGGAATAGCGCTGCGCGTCGACCGGATCACCGGTGATGATCTCCTGCCCAGGCCCACCGAGTTGAAGCTTCCGGAC
>NZ_JYJF01000814.1 GCF_000955975.1 Saccharothrix sp. ST-888 | reverse complement strand
CCCTCAAGGCCGGTGACGAGGTCTACGGGATGCCCTGGTTCCCCCGCGCGGCAGGCGGCTACGCCGAGTACGTCACCGCACCGGCCCCCCCGCTCGCCCGCAAGCCCGCAACCGCCGGCCACGAGCAGGCCGCCGCCCTCCCGCTGGCCGCCCTGCCCGCGCGGCAGGCCCCGGTGGACGCCGCCGAGGTCCGCCCCGGTCAGCGGGTCCTGATCCACGCCGCGGCCGGAGGGGTCGGCCACTTCGCCGTGCAGTTCGCCAAGCACCTGGGAGCCCACGTCATCGGCACCGCCCGCCGCAGCCGCCACGACTGGCTGACCAA
>NZ_JYJF01000813.1 GCF_000955975.1 Saccharothrix sp. ST-888 | reverse complement strand
GCTGGGGCGTGCTCAGCCCGGACGCGCCGCGCGCGGTCCGCGAGGACGCCACCGTCTGCTCCGCGGTCGGTTGTGCAGAAACGTCACGGCGGGGTCCGTGGACCTCGCCCTGACCTCTTTCAACCGCCCCCGCGCTCGGCCCGTACCCGACCGTCCGGGCGCCCGGGGGCCCGCCGGGCAGCAGCTCCTGCACCGGGACGCCGTAGAACGCGGCCAGCTCGGCGCGGCGCTTTACCGGCACCGAACGGTCGCCGCGCTCGTACGGGCCGACCACGACCGCCTTCCAGCGCCCTGGGACTTCTCCTCGACGCCGTGCAGGGAG
>NZ_JYJF01000812.1 GCF_000955975.1 Saccharothrix sp. ST-888 | reverse complement strand
CGTCCCGCGCGCTGGCCAAGCCGCTCGGGTCCGCGGGGGCAGTGGCGCCGCGGCCCCGCAGGCTGCGCGTCCCCCCCCCGGCCCCGGCGGTCCCCTACAGCGGCAAGCACCGCCGGTAGGCCGCCGGCGGCGGCGCGCACAGCTGTCGGCGGCCGGCGGCGATAGGCGCGCCGACCGGCCGGCTTGCCGCGGCGAACGGCTCCGATCCGCGTCAGCGGTGCCAACGGGCCTGGGAGCCGTCCGCTGCGAGCCATCCGGCGGGAGCCGTCCGCTGCGAGCCGTCGGGTGCGGGCCGCCTGCTGCGGGCCGTCCGATGCGAACC
>NZ_JYJF01000811.1 GCF_000955975.1 Saccharothrix sp. ST-888 | reverse complement strand
GGCCACCTGCGGCCACGGGCGGCCGGGCGCCCCAAGCTCGACCCCGACCGCCGAGCCAGGCTCGCGGCGTTGGCACGGTGCGGCCTGGACACCGTCATCGCCCGCGGCGTGGCCGCGGAGATAGACAAGACCTTCGGCCCGCTCCCCCCGACCCTCGTGCGGGAAGGCGTGAGCTCGCCCGGGTGCTGGCACCGAAGGTGCGGGGCCTGGTCAACCTGGACGCACTGAGCCGCGACCTGCCGCTGCGGGCCTTCGTCTGCTTCTCCTCCATCACCGGCGCGTTCGGCAACGCCGGCCAGGGCGACTACGCCGCCGCCAACGC
>NZ_JYJF01000810.1 GCF_000955975.1 Saccharothrix sp. ST-888 | reverse complement strand
GCTGGGCGGGCAGTTCGCCGCGTCGCGGCGGGACGTGCTGGCCGCGGATGAGGCGCTCAGGCGGGTCGACGTGGTCCAGCCCGCGCTGTGGGGGGTCGTGGTGTCGCTGCCCGTGGTGTGGCCCTCGCTCCGGGTGGTTCCCTCCGCCGTCGTGGGCCACTCCCAGGGCGAGGTCGCCGCCGGCTGCGCGGCCGGCGGGCTCTCGCTGGAGGACGGTGCCCGGGTGGTGGCCCTGCGCTCGCAGGCGCTGCTGGAGAGCGCCGGCGTCGGCGGCATGGTCTCGGTGGCCCTGCCCGCGGACCGGGCCCGCACCCTGTTGGAG
>NZ_JYJF01000082.1 GCF_000955975.1 Saccharothrix sp. ST-888 | reverse complement strand
GCCCGTGTCCTGCCCGGAGAGAAAGTCCGTCATGTCGGTCACCAGCGCCCAGCAGCCGGTCGTCAGCCCAGTAGTCCGTACTCGCACGAAGCTCGCCCACCCGGCGCTGCTGCTGATCGGCATCGTGCTGGTCGCGCTCAACATGCGCGCCTGCCTAGCCGCGATCTCGCCGATGGTCGGTGAGATCCAGCGGACCTTCGGGCTTTCCGCGACCGCGAGCGGCCTGATCACCACCGTCCCGGTGCTGTTCCAGGGTGTCGGCGCACCGCTCACGCCCCGGCTGACCAGGCGTTTCGGCACGGAGCGGGTGGTACTCGGCGCGGTGCTGGTGCTGGGCGCCGGAGTGCTGCTGCGGGTGCTGCCCTCGGTGGCGGCGCTGTACGCGGGGTGCGTGGTGATCGGTGTCGCGATCGCCGTCCTGAACGTCTCGATGCCCGGCCTGGTGAAGCGCGAGTTCCCGGACCGGGCCGCGACCATGACCGGCGTCTACTCGACCACCATGCTGATCGGCGCCACCCTGGCGGCCGGTTCCTCGGTGCCGCTGGAGAAGGTGCTCGGCGGCGGCTGGGAGGGCTCGCTCGGCGTCTGGTCCCTGCTCGCGCTGATCGCGGCGGTCGCCTGGCTGCCGCAGGTGCTGCGCTCCCGTCAGGAGAAGGCGGCGGTGGCCGCCGCACCGGCCGGCCGGCAGATCGACGGGATCTGGCGTTCGCCGCTGGCCTGGCAGATCAGCCTCTTCATGGGCATCTCCTCGCTGCTGGTCTACATCCTGGTCGCCTGGATGCCGACGATCCTGGCCGATCACGGCATGGACCGGGGTGAGGCCGGTCTGGTCTTCGCGTTCAGCAACCTGGTGCAGGTCGCGGGTGCCTTCCTGGTGCCGCTGGCGGCCGGCCGGATGACCAGCCAGCGCGGGCTGGCCGTCGCGATGGCGGCGCTCAACGCGCTCGGGATCACCGTCCTGCTCGTCGCCCCGGTCTCCGGGGCCTGGGTCTCGGCGGCCGTACTCGGTGTCGCCCAGGGCGGGTCGCTCGGCCTGGCGCTGGCCTTCATCGTGCTGCGGACCGGCAGCGCGGCGGGCGCGGCCCAGCTGGGCGGGATGAGCCAGGCGGTCGGCTATCTGGTCGCCGCCGCCGGACCGGTCGGTGCCGGTGCCCTGCGCCAGGCGACCGGTGGCTGGGACCTGCTGCTGATCCTGATGCTCGTACTCGCCTCGGTCGCCGCCGTGGCGGGCTGGGGCGCGGGCCGCAACCGCACCCTCTGAGCACTGCCCACTCCGGGGCTCACCCGCTCTGAGAACCGTGCTGCACCGGACCGGCGTTCCGCCGATGTACCGCTTCGGGCAGGCCGAGCGGGGCGTGGGAAACCACGCCCCGCTCGGCCTGTGCGGTCCTACTCCTCGCTCGCGAGGGTCATGCCCGCCAGCCTGACGGAGGCGAAGACGGTGGCCGCGACGGTGATCACGATCAGCAGCGGGATCGCCACGCCGAGGGCCACCGGGGCGGTCAGTGAGCCGTCGGCGGCGACCGCCTTGGCCACCGAAAGGCCCCACTGCTGCACGCTGAGGGTCTTGGCGCCGCTGACGAAGTTGCCGACCAGGCTCTCCCAGACCAGCGCGTACGCCAGTCCGGCGACCACCGCGTGCCGGGTGACCACGCCGAGCAGCAGGAAGACCGCGCTGTAGGCGGCCCCCGAGACCAGCGTGCCCAGGGTGAAGGCGACGGCCAGGTTGTCCTTGGTGCCGTAGATGATCAGGCCCGCCAACAGGGTCGGGATCGCGGCGAACACCCAGGTGGTGACGATCGCGACGGCCAGCTTGGTGGTGATGATCTTCCAGCGGGGCAGCGGTTTGGCCAGCAGGTAGACGATCGAGCCGTCGTCGATCTCGGTGGCGATCACACCCGTCCCGACCACCAGACCCAGGATCGGCACCAGGGTGCCGAGCGAGAGCGTGCCGAGGATGTTGACGGCCAGGTCGTGCTTGTCGACGTCGGCGCCCCGCGCGATCACGGAGATCACCAGCAGCAGTGCCGGGACGACCAGCAGCAGGACGCCGCGGCGGCGGCCCAGCAGGCCGCGTACGGTCAGCCTGGCTACGGTCCGGTTCATGGGTTCCAGCCCTTCCAGTGGAACGCGGGGTCAGGACGCGACGAGGTAGGAGAAGACGCTCTCCAGCGACTCGTCGGCCGGGGAGACGGTGTAGAGCCGGATACCGGCCTCCTTGGCGACCTTGGGCAGCAGGGTGGTGAAACCCTGGAAGTTGATGGCCTGGATCCGCAAGGCGCGCTCCTGCCAGTCGAGTTCGATGCCGGCCGTGGAGCCGTCGGCGATCAGCGCGGCGGCGAGCCGCCGGTCGTCGCTGGAGCGGACCAGGTAGCGGTGCGGCCGGTCGGTCATCAGCCGCCGGATCTTGCGGAAGTCGCCGGAGGCGGCGTGCCGTCCGGCCACCACCACCTCGATGTGGCGGGCCAGTTGCTCGACCTCCTCCAGGATGTGCGAGGAGAACAGCACCGTCCGGCCGTCCGCGCCGAAGCGGCGCAGCAGCTCCATCAGGTGCAGGCGCTGACGCGGGTCCATGCCGTTGAACGGCTCGTCGAGCAGCAGCACCGACGGGTCGTGCACCAGGGCCGAGGCCATCTTGACCCGCTGCTTCATGCCCTTGGAGTAGGTACCGGTACGCCGGTCCTGGGCGTACTCCATCTCGACCAGGGCGAGCGCCCGCTCGGCCGCCGCGCCCGGGTCGGCCAGGCCGTGCAGCTCGGCGTTGGCGAGCACGAACTCCCAGCCGGTCAGGTAGTCGTACATCGACTCGCGCTCGGGGACCAGGCCGATCTTCCGGTACACCTGCTGGTTGCGCCAGATCGCCTCACCGTCCAGCGTGACGGCACCGGCGGACGGCGCGAGGAAGCCGCTCATCATGTGGATGAGGGTGGACTTGCCCGCGCCGTTCGGCCCGAGCAGGCCGGTGATACCGGGGCCGATGCTCATGGACACGTCGTTGACCGCAACGACGTTTCCGAACCAGCGGGAGACCTTGTCGATGGTGATGACAGCCATGTCGACGCCCTCTCAGATCTTCCGGTAGCGGCTGAGCATCAGCCAGTACGAACCGACCACCAGCACGGCGATCTCGGCGGCGAAGACCACCACTCCGAGCGCGCCGGGGGCGTGCGTGGTGTTCGGGTTCTCGGCCAGCCCGAAGATCTGGTTGACCAGACCGTCCACCAGCGTCGACGGGGACAGCACGGCCGACCACTGGGCGGAGTCCAGCACCTGGCCGCCGGAGCCGACCGACAGGTTGAACACGATGCCCGCGATGATCGAGCTGACCACCAGCACACCCATGATCGCGGCGACCCCGAAGCCCCGGCGCGGGGTACTCGCGGCGATCAGCAGACCGAGCGCCGAGTACAGCACCGCGTACAGCGCGGCGGCCACCAGCCCGTAGAGGAAGTGGCCGGTGTTGTGGCCGAACGGCAGCCCGCCGAGGATCGATCCGACGTAGAGCACCACCAGCGGCACGGTCATCAGGAGCATCATCGCCGCGACCATCGCGCCGAACTTGGCCCGGACGTAGTCGCTGCGGGTGATCGGCCGCGAGAAGTACAGCGGCACCGTCTGGTGCCGCAGGTCACGGGACATCAGCACCGGCGCCTGGGCGGCCAGGAAGATCACGACGAAGAGCGAGAAGGCGGACAGGTACTGCGGGTAGTCCAGCGGCAGCTGCTTGCTGTGCTGCAGGATCGCGAGCGCGACGATCACCAGGGCTGGCGCGCCCAGCACACCGAGCACCAGCATCGGCAGCACCTTGGACTTGCCCGAGCGGCCGAGGCCGTACGCGGCCCGCAGGCTCTGGACGAACAGCGAGCGGGTGGCGTACGAGCGCCCCAGACGCGGGCCCTGGTACGAGCGGTAGCCGATGTTGTGGATGACGCCGCTGTCGGCGGCAGCCGTCCGGTGGGCCGTGGCCTCAGGAGGCAGCGACATCGTGGGCACCTCCTGCCTCTCGTGCCTCGTCGGTTCGGGTCGCTTCGGGTCCGGTTGCTTCGGGTCGTGCTTCGTCGGGGCGGGTCGCGTCGTCCGGGGCGTCGCTGGTGAAGATCTCGGCGACCCGGTGCCTGCGCTGTTCCAGCCGGACCAGGCCGAGCCCCAGGTCGGCGACGGTGTCGCGGACCGTGTCGTAGGTGTCCTCGTCCCTTATCTCGACCAGCAGGACCCGGGAGCCGTCCGGCACGACCGAGAGCCCGGCCTCGGTGAGCCTGGCGCGGACCGCCGCGTCGGCGTCGAAGGCGAGGTCCGTCGGGTGGTCGGTGACCTCGACCGCGAGCAGCTGGGTCATCTCGGTGAAGGACGCGGTGGACGAGGACCGCAGCAGACGCCCCCCGTCGATGACCACCAGGTGGTCGCAGGTGCGCTCCAGCTCGCCCAGCAGGTGCGTGGTGACCAGGACGGAGATCCCGAAGTCGCTGTACACCCGGCGGATCAGCGCCAGCATGTCGTCCCGGCCGACCGGGTCGAGGCCGTTGGTCGGCTCGTCCAGCAAGACCAACTGCGGGTCGTGGACCAGCGCCTGGGCCAGCTTCACCCGCTGCTTCATACCGGTCGAGTAGCCGCCCATCGGCCGGTAGCGCTCTTCGTACAGTCCGACGTGCCGCAGCGTGTCGGCGGTGCGTTCACGGGCGGCGGCGGCCGGGAGACCGGCCATCCGGGCCATGTGGACGACGAACTCGGTCGCGGAGACGTCCGGCGGCAGGCAGTCGTGCTCCGGCATGTAGCCGACCCGCTCACGGATGGCCGGGCCCTCGGTGGCGATGTCCAGACCGAGCACCTGGCCGGTACCGGAGGTCGCCGGGGAGAGCCCGAGCAGAATCTTGATGAGTGTGGACTTGCCTGCTCCGTTCGCCCCCACCAGGCCGACGACCCCAGGCTGCACCTCGACGGTGAGCTGGTCGAGCGCCGTGACCCGGGGGAACCTCTTGGTGAGGCCGTCCGTCTTGATGACAGTGGACACGTTCACCAACGTAGTGCGCAGCAGTCGCGCGCGATATGAGCTGGCACGACGAATCCCGTCTGCGTCTGCGGGATGACACCGCAGGCCCTTTCCCCTAGGGGATCGGACCTACGGTGTCTAACGGCGTCAGTTCAGCATGTTCGCCTGGAGGATCGTCACCTGCTGGAAGGCGGAGACCGGGACACCCCTCGGATTGGTCATCGCCACCGAGGCGAAGACGTCACCGTTGACCAGACCGGCCACCCGGCCGACCGGGTCCTTGGCGCCACCGGCGGTCTTACCGGCCGACATCAGCCGGGCTCGGCTGCCCGGCCCCACGTCGATCGGCAGATGAACGTCGGTCAGGGCCGGTACGTCCTTGAGCTGCTCCGTGCCGAGGTCGCGGTAGAACGCTCCCGCCTCGGCCTCGGAGCCGAAGGAGAGCAGCCAGATCTCGGTACGGGTGCCGTCCGGTGCGGTCCAGACGCGTTGGGTCGCGGCGCGGCAGGCGTTCTCGTTGAGCAGGGCGGTCCGCGTCGCGGGGGACTTGAAGCGGTCCGCATAGTCCGAGCACTTCGCCCAGGCGGCGCCTGCGGCGGGCATGGTGCCGGCTGCGGATACGGAGGCCGGTGCGGATGTTGCCGGTGCGGATGCGGATGCGGATGCGGAAGGCGAGGCGCTCGCCGACGAGGTGGTATCTGCGGACGGGGTCGTACTCGCTGAGGCCGAGGCACCGGAGGCGTCCGAGGCGCCCTTGGGAACGGGAAGCAGCAACAGACGCAGGTCCGCGTAGTGGCGCCGGTTGGCCGGGTCCGCGCCCGGCGCGGGCCTGCCGGACGGCAGCGGAGGCAGCGTCAGTGGCGGGAACGCGTAGCGGCCGTCGCTCGCGGTCCGCAGGCCTGGCATGTCGGTCCGGGGCTGCGCCGTGACCGCGACCGCCGTCGCCGTTCCCGAGAGCAGCAGGAGAAGCGCGGCAGCGCCCCAGCGCAACGCGGTCGTACGGCGCGGCTTGCGGACGTCCTCGGCGGCCGGATCAGTGGTCGGCTCGGCGGACAGCCCTGTCGACGACGCTGCCGGTGCGTCCGGGCGGGTGCTCTCGGTCATGCGGATGCTCCTGGCAGGGCGAGCCGGTCGAGTTGCCGGCGGAGGAGGGTCACGACCTTGTCCTTGGGCAGTGGTGCGACGCCCTCCACCTGCGCCTCGACCCGGAGGTCGCCCACGGCCGCCGAGCAGATCAGCTCGTCGAGCTTGTCTCCCGGCGGAGCGGCCGGCAGGTAGCAGTGCGCTTCCTGGTGCCCCGGGATCTGCGGTCCTTCACGGAACAGCCCGGGGTCCGAAGCCATCGCGCCCACGAAGGCGTTGTCCGCCTTCACCGCGTCCTGGTGGTACTGGAGCAGCCAGACGGTGACCACCAGATCACCGGTGGGGGAGGTGGCGTAGCTGCGGACCCCGGCGCCCTTCAGCGGCACGTCCTGCCACACCTTGCGCACGTCGTCCCGCAGCTTCTCCGGCATGGTCCTGACCATGTCCTCGGCCCACGCCCTGCGCTGGTCATCCGTCAGCTCGGTGTCGTTGCCGTACGCTCCGGCGTCCGGTCCGAGCTGGTACCCGGCGGGCATCGGCAGCAGCAGGTCGCGCATCGAACCGACGTGCGTGCCATCGGACTTCGCACCGGAGGAAGGCCCGGCCGAGGCGCTCGGCGGGGCGGCGGACGCGGGAGCCGAGGCGGCGGTGGCGGGTGCCGGGTCGTCGTACCGGACCTTCAGGATGCCGACACCGATCCCGACCCCCAGCAGCGCCGCCGCGACCACCGCCGCGCCCGCGCGCAGCGCCAGGCCCGGATTCGCCCCGGGGGCTCGGGGCGACTCCGCTGCCGGAGCCGGCTCCCGGAGCGCGGGGGACGTCGGCTCGGGCTGCTGCGCCGTGGGTTCCCGGACTGCGGTCTCGGCCGTGCCGGTGGTCTCACTCATACCAGTCGCTCCCACTGCTGCGCGGCGATGCCCTTGAGCTCATCGGCGGAGACCTGGCTCTGGGAGTAGATGCCGACCACCATCACGACGTTGCCGCGCCGGGCCGTGGCGCTCCCGAAGTAGTAGGTGTTGGTGCTGTCGGCGAAGTGGTTCTTCTCGGTCCGCACCAGATAGGTGCCGTGGACCGTGCCGTCCAACTTGAGTACGGCGGCGCTGCGTTCGGTCCAGTCGATCGCAGAGTAGGCGTGGTCCGCATCGAACTGGATGAGCTCCACGCGGTAGTTGTTGCCGCCCTTGGTCCAGGCGACCACCGCGTCCCGGCGGAAGCCGTCGCGGACCAGCTGTGTGAACTCCTTGTCCGCACCACCGTACGAGCCCGCCTTCGCCCCGACGGTGAGCCAGCCCGAGCCGTCGCCGTGACCGTAGTTGTCCCAGTCGTCCGCGCCGTCGGGCTTGCTGATCAGCAGCTTGCGCAGGTCGCCGTCGATGGCGAGCGGCTTCGGTGCCGCCTCGGCGGCGGCCTCGGCGTCCAGGGCGATGGTGGGGTAGCTCGGCGCGGCGACGTGCAACGACGGCAGCGGCGTCGCCGGACGGTCTGCCTGGACCGTGTAGCCGATCCCGGCGCCCAGCAGCGGGCCCAGCAGCAGGGCGCCGACCAGCAGTGTCACGGTGCGCGGGCTGCGCCTGGCCTTCGACTCCGCTACCGGCCCAGGTTCGTCGGACGACCCGGCGTCGTCGAAGTCGACTGCCGGGATCGGGTTCGGGCTCAAGTCCGGGCTGGGATTCGGCTCGGGAGACTCTGCGGTCTCGTGGGTGCTCACTGGCTTCTCCGGTACGGCAGGTTGGGCCGCTGTCATGGAACGGGGTCGGGGATCCGGCGCCTCGGGCCTCGGCGGAAGCTCAGCCACCGTCGGACAGCCGCTCGCGCTGACGCTTCATCACGTCCATCAGCTGGGACTTGTCCGGAGTCCCCTTCACGAAGACGGTGACCTGGTACTGGACGTCTCCGACGTAGCCGACCCCGACCAGCCGTCCGGTCCACGCCTCCTGGCCCGGCTTCATCAGGTACCCCTGGGCCTCGCCGTCGCCGTCGATGCCGAAGTTCTGACCGTTCTTGAACGTCTCCGACTTCGCGAACTCCTTCGCCATGGAACGCGACTTGAAGCGCAGCAGCCGGGTCTCGACCTCCTGCTTGCCGTCCGCCGTACGGTACCGGCGGAGGGCACCGTCGTCCTGGTAACCGTACGAGTCCAGCACGGCAGGGATCTCGCCGGAGTTGCTGTACCGGGCCGCGATGTCCTTGACACTCAACTCGGTTCCGTCGGGCGAACCGTAGGGCTCGGCACCGTCCGGCATCGGGAGCAGGAAGTAGCGGAGGTCACCGCCGTGCGTACCGCCGTTCACGGTGCCGTGCAGGGTCCTGCTCGACGTGGGCTCCGCCGACCCGCTCGGGCTCGGGCTCGTACTCGGAGCCGGTGAGGGTGGCGAGGTCGCGGCGGTGGTGGGCGTGGCCCCGGCCGCGGCTCCGGCCGTGGCCGTGGCTTGAACCGTGGAGCGGGCTGCCGGCCTGCCCACGGCGACGGTGACAGCGGCACTGGTCGCGGTGACCGCGAGCAGGCCGACCGCCGCCAGTGCGATGCCCGCAGCGCGCGGCAGCCTGCGCGCGGACGCAGGCTGCTCAGGCCTGGCCGACTCATCGGTGGACGACGCTCTGTCCGACAACGCTCTGTCGGACGGAGTTCTGTCGGACGGCGCTCGGTCGGGCGCGGACAAGGAGTTCCCCCAACAGGAATGGATGGCGCCGCGCGCGGTCCTCGGCCCAGGCCACCCCCGTCGGCCCCGCAGAGACCGACCGCACCACGTTCAGCTGGAACTGTGAGAGCCCATCAGGCACTCCGGCAACACGATAGTCCCTGACAGTCGGCCCTCGGCCGACCGATCGGACACCTCGCGACCGAACCACAACGGGCTCCCCGCACAGCAGAGCGCCGGGGTGCCCGTCGAGACACCCCGGCGCCGTCCCTCCAGCAGAACTCAGCCCAGCTGCGACAGGCCCTCGGTGGCGATCTCCTCGAAGACCGCGAGGTCGTTCTCGAAGATCGAGTCCGGCACCGGCCAGTGGACGACCAGCTCGGTGATGCCGATCTCCCGGTACGTCCCCGCCCAGTCGACGAAGGCGCCCACCGACTGCAGCGGCGTCTCCGCGGTCGACCCCTGCAGCAGCACCTTCTCCAGGGTGGCCACGTCCCGGCCCTGCGCCTCGCAGGCCGCCGTCAGCTTGGCGAGCTGCGCCGCGATGACTGCGGGCGCCTGCTCCACCGGTACGTCCGCCGGGCCGCGCGGGTCGCCGTACGTCACCCAGCCCTGCCCGTACTCCGCCGCCAGCCGCAGCCCGCGCGGACCGGTCGCCGCCACGTAGAACGGCACCCTGGGCCGCTGCACGCAGCCCGGGATGTTCCGCGCCTCCACCGCCGAGTAGAACCGGCCCTCGTCCGTCGTGGCGTCCTGCGTCAGCAGCTTGTCCAGCAGCGGCAGGAACTCCCCGAACCGGTCCGCCCGCTCCTTGGGCGACCAGGGCTCCTGCCCCATGGCCGTCGCGTCGAACCCGACCCCGCCGGCCCCGATCCCCACCGTCAGCCGCCCGCCGGAGATGTCGTCGACCGAGACCAGTTCCTTCGCCAACGTGACCGGGTGCCGGAAGTTCGGCGAAGTTACGAGCGTGCCCAGCCGGATCCGCTCGGTCGCCGTCGCGGCGGCGGTCAGGGTGGGGACGGCCCCGAACCAGGGCTCGTCCCGGAACGACCGCCAGGACAGGTGGTCATAGGTGTACGCGGCGTGGAAACCGAGGTCTTCGGCTCGCCGCCAGATCTTCTGTCCCTCGGCCCACTGGTGGATGGGGAGGATCACTGTGCTGAGACGCATACTGCCGACCTTACGGGAGTCGTAGTCGCCTCTTCAGGAAGGCAAAGCTCCGCCCTGTCCGCGGGGCCATGCAACGGCTGCCCCGGGCCGGCAGGCAGGTCGGCCCCGGGCAGCCGGTCGAGGCCCTTCCAGGTCGCGCCCTCGCGCACGCACAGCCGCCTACCCGGTGGGTCAGGCGGTCGCGCAGGGTTTCCCACGTGTCGAGTAGGCGGAGCCAGCGGCCCTCGGCGTAGGACGTCGGTGGCAGGGTCGGGGGGCCGTGCGGCACGGCAGCCAGGGATCGCGAGGCCAGACGTAGTAGTCGGTCCCGGGACCGGCCTCGCCCACCGGCACTGGTCCGACGACTCGACTCCTACGCCTCACCACGGCGGCGTGGGCGCACCACTCTGCCATCGCGGCTCCAGGAATTCCTCACGGAAGACGTCAATCGCCCGACGAAGCAACGGGATCTCCACCCCATCGCCGATTGATTCGAGCCAGCAGGACTCATCAGTCATCCGGAACTCCAGGACCAGCTTTCCACGGACTCCTGCCGTGAACTCCGTGACCTCCATGGCCTCAAATTCATTGAAATCGCTCAGAATGATCAGAGCCGCATACTCGCGGTCACCGACACTAAAAGTTCTCATAGCCATCCTTCGAACTGGAGGCCGCCGCCTCGCAGACTCCATCTTCCACCCAAACCAGTTGTCGGACTGATGATTTCGAGAACATGCCCCCCATAGTGCGCCGAGGACGGAGATACGGTGCGCACAGCCCCAGGATCCGACAGCACGGCTCTCAGCGTATCTTTACCAGCAGGATTGACAACCCCGGCCCGCAGCCGATCGCCACCGTTGAGGAACGGAGCGTACTTGGCAACGTGAGCAGCACTTCGCTTGACCGGGTCGGTGTGCTTCTGACTGGCCCGGCCAGCCTCCGTAAGGTTGTGATTGGGATTCCACCGCTTATTTCCCTTGGGCGGGATGCGCTGCAAGGCTGCCTTGGCAAGGCTGTAGTCCGTGGCATTCTGCAATACGTGCGGCGAGAGGCCAAGCGGGTCAGTCCAGGTGTGCGGGTTGTGGACGTAGGTGTCGGGATTGGGAGCAGGAGCCAGACCGAGGGGGTCCGGGCTCGTGTAGCGGGCGGTTTCGGGATCGTAGTAGCGGTTGACGTTGTAGTGGAGGCGGGTCTCTGGATCGAAGTACTGACCGGGGAAGCGGAGTGGGGTGTAGGTGGTGCTGTCGCTCGACCAGGTGGTCTGGCCCCACAGCGTGGGCACGGCGCGCCAGGCGATCGACTGGGTGGCCGGGTCAACGAGTTCAGTGGGAGTACCGACGAGGTCGGTGATGATCGCGAAGAAACGCCCGTCAACCTGCGCTTGGGTCAGCTCCGCAGGCGCACCGGTAGTGATGGTCTCGCTCTGAGCGATGGGCTGGAGACCCTTGTGGTCCCAGCTGAGGGTGTGCGGACCGGGCAGGTACGGGGCATGGGTCGTCTGCTCCGCAAGGATGAGGGCGTCCCAGGTGAAGTCGGTTCGCTCCACGACTCCGGTCTGGTCGTCGGCAATGCGGAGTTTGGCGATGCGCCGGCCGAAGGGGTCGTACAGGTAGCGCCACAGGGTGCCGTCAGGAGTCATCACCTGGGTCAGGTGGCCCTCGGCGTCCCAGGTGTAGCGCCACGTGTCCGGTTTCCTGGACAGACGAGCCACCTGGCGCATGGTCATGCGACCAGCGGCGTCGTACTCATAGCGGACTCGTCCGGCCGACTGCAGCTCGGTACCGGTGTAGATCCGGGGGCCCACCGCTGCTTCGGAGGAGCCCGTAGCGGGCCAGTCCGCGCTGGCCAGGTTGCCCATGCGGTCGTACACATAGGTCTCGGACCAGTCCGCAGCACGTACGCTGGTTACTCTCCGCGCCTGGTCCAGTTCGAAGATCCGGCGGCCGCTGAACCGATCGTCGACGGCGCCGAGGCTGCCGTCAGCCTGATAGCTGAAGTGCCGGTCCTGGAGCGTGGCTGATGTACCGCTGAGGGCAAGCCGAGTGAGCCGATGCCGGCTGTCCCAGGTACTCGTCAGGCGGAGCTGACCGGCGATCTCCCGATGGCTCTCACGTCCGATCGAGTCATATGCGAAGTCGATGTCGCCCATGGCAGTGGCGAGCCCGGTGGGCCGCCCCGCTTCGTCGTAACTCCAGCTGCTCACATGACCGGCAGGAGTGGTACGCCTGGTGCGCCGCCCGAGCACATCAAGAGTGTGCGAGAGGGTACGCCCGTTTACCGTCTCGCTCAGCAACATCCCGAGGGCGTCGAACGTGAAGCACACGTCGGCGTCCGGGTTGGTGGCTCGGATCAGGTTCCCGGCAGTGTCATACGCAAAGGTCGTAAGTCGGCCATCAGCATTCTGCGCGGTGCAACGCCCCAGGAGGTCGTATGTGTACTCAATGCCCTGACCGAGTGGGTTGGTCACCTGGAGAAGCTGTCCGGACGGGTCGTACCAGTACCGGATGGTGCGACCTTGGAAGTCGCATTCACTGGTAATCCGCCCGGCTTCGTCGTACGTGTAGGTCCACTGCTGGCCAAGTGCGTTGGTGACCGCGACCAGCTGCATGTTGGCATCGTGGGTGAAGGTGATCCGACTGCCGTCAGGAGCGGTACGGGCGGCAATGGTCTCGAAGTGGGTGTGCTCGAATGTGCTGAGCTGCCCGAGCTCGTCGACATGCGTCAGTAGGGTGCCCTCGCCGTCGTATGTCCAGGCCTCCTCGCTGCCATCGGCGTTGGTTCGGGTAGCCGGATAGCCCTCGATCGTCCAGGTCATGCGCGTGACCGAGCCGAGCGGGTCCGTAACTGCGGTTGGCCGACCGAAGGCGTCGCGTTCGACAAGCGTGCCGGCGCCGGTCGGGTCGGTGAACTCAACGGGCAGGCCGGCCGCATTGCAGCGTACCGTGCTGGTATTCCCGAGCGCGTCGGTCACACTTGCGGGATGCCCCAGTTCGTCATAGCCGTACTGGGTAGTCGTCCCTGCCGGGTCGACGACCGAAATTTGACGACCCATCTCGTCATAGCCGTAGCGCCACAGCAAACCTCCCGGCACGGCAATCTCCACCGGCTGGTCCAGCTGGTCGGCGTAGGTCGCGGTGGCCCGTTCCCCGTCCGGTCGGGTGACCGATATCAGGTCCCCCGCCCCGTCGTACTCGTACCGCGTGGTCCGCCCCAGCGGGTCGGTCTCGGCGAGCAGGCGATCGTACTCGTCGCGCTCGTAGCGGATGGTGTTGCCGAGGGCGTCGGTGATGGCGGTGATCTGGGCGTGTTCGTTGACGTGGTAGGTGGTGGTGTGGCCGTGGGCGTTGGTCTCGGTGTGGACCTTGACGCCGGTGGCGGGGTCGGGGTCGCCGTAGGTGAAGTGGAAACGGAGGGTGCCGTCGGCGCCGCCCTCGTCCACGACGCGGTCGAACTGGTCGTAGGTGTAGCGGTATTGGGAGTTGTTGCGGTCGGTCCAGGACAGGACGCGGCCGGTGGAATCGTTGGCGAAGCGCATCGGCTTGCCGGAGGAGTTGTAGACGCTGGAGAGGTGGCCGTCCGCGTATCCGTAGCGCAGGAGCAGGGCGTCGTGGCCGCCTTCGGCGCCGCCGGCGAGGCGGAGGGCGGTGATGCGGTCGTTGTCGACGGTGACGAGGAGCTGGTAGCCGCCGGAGTGGGTGATGCTGTGGGGGGTGCCATCCTCGTCGTAGGCGAGGGTGTAGTGGCGGCCGTGGCGGTCGCGGACGCGGGTGAGCAGGGCCTCCTCACCACCGGGCTGGAGGGTGAACTCGCGGACCAGGCCGGTGGCGGGGTCGGTGAGGATGTAGTCGCCCTTGGCGGTGAGGGCGAGTTCCGAGCGGGCGCCGGCACTGGCGTGGACCGGGTCGTCGCCCGGCTCGGGGTGGGGGTAGGCCTGGGAGACCAGGTCCGGGGAGAGGTAGACCACGCCCTCGGCGTCGATCTCCAGGCGTTCGTCGAAGGTGCAGGTCCAGCGTGGGCCCATCCAGCGGCCGGCCTGGTAACCGGACTCGAAGTTCCGCACGAACAGCAGCGGGAGGGAACCGGGCAGATCGGCATCAATCTGGTGGATGAACATCCGGCCGGTCGCCATGTCCACGGGCTCGCCGCCGGGGCACTTGGCCTCCTCCTTGCGGGCCGCGTGCCGGGGCGACCGGACCTGCTGGCGGCCCTTGCCATGGCCCTCGCCCGGGCCACGGCCGTGGCGGGGGCCACCGCCGCCGTGCGAGTGCGGGTGCGGGACCTCGTTCTTGCCGCCCTCGAAGAGCTTCTTCAGGTCGGCGGCGTGCTTCTCCTCGACCTCGCGGACGTTGTTGGCGACCTTCTTCAGGTTCTCCCCGGCCGAGTGGTAGAGGTCCTTGACCGCCTTGCCGGCGTCCTTGGCCAGGGTCGAGCCGATCTTCTGCGCCGCGTGCTCCAGCGCCTTGACTATCTGGTTACTCATTCGAAGCTCACCCCCGCGAGCCGGGACTGGAAGGCCTCGGCGTGGGAGGCGACCGTCTGGGCGTGCTGCTGCATGGTCAGTGCGTGCTCTTCCACTTGGTCAGGGTGGATCCGGAAGCCCTCGCCCACCGCGCCGCCGCCGCCGGAGACCCCGAGCGCGGACTCGGCGGCCTGGAACACCATCCCGCTCACCGCCCGCCCGACCACCTCCACCAGCGGCTGGATCGCGGCCTCGATCACCTGGCCCATGATGTACTGCTCCAGCTGCTGCTCCAGGTAGTTGACGAGCTTCTTCGCCGCTTCCTCGATCAGCACGACCGCAGCCTCCGCCGCGCCGAAGGTGGCCACCGCCGCGGCCTGGTCGGCAACGAACGCGGCAGCCATGGCGACGAGTTCGCCGATCGTCTCGACCTTCATTCCCACGATCACGTCCGCCGCGACGTCCAGGGCGGTCGCCACGGCGTGGCAGGCCTGGACCAGCTCGTTCATGTGACTGCCCGACAGCTGACCCCACTTGGCGACCAACGCCTCGTACGACGCCCCCTGATACGCCTCACCGAGCTGCTGGATGGTGCTGGTGGAGTCCTGGTGCGTGTTCTGGATGCCGTCCGCGAACTCGCGCACATGCGATGCGAATTCACGCACCTTGTCCTCGTTCACCTGCGGCCAGTTGATCCCGATGAACTGAAGGAACGACACCACCTCGCCAGGCAGCTCGATCGCCATGCAAACCCTCCCCCGTAGACGGCAAAAGCATCCGGCCCTAACCCAGGACGCCGCCCATCCGAACGAAGGTTCCCGATCGAGACATTGCCCCGGACGGCCCGGCTCACAGTTCAGCCGGCTGCAGTGGATGAACGAGGTCTCGGCCGTGCTGGTGCTGGGATTCGCGATCGCGACCTCATAGAGCCGTCCAGGTCCAGCCGGATCCCTTGTGCCGCTGCGGCGCGCGCACGGATCGCGGCCGCCGCGCTCAAGACACCGTCGGACGCCGCGTGAGTGATCGTGTCGAGACCGTTGTGCTGGACTCGCAGGGACTGTCGGCATGGATCGCGCAGGACCGCGGGGTTCTGGCGTTGCTCGCGGTCTTCCACACGATGGGCGCCGACCTTGTGGTCTGCGCGAACACCATCATCGAGGTCATGTATGTCCGAGTGAACACCGCCAGACTGAACTGGACGCTGTCCCGGGTCAAGGTCGAGGCGGGCACCGAGCAGGTGGCCAAAGCCTGCGCGCAGCTGTTGAAGCAGGCAGGCCTGCACCGACACGAGTACGCTCTCGACACGACTTTCGCCGAGACGGCGCTCCGCCAGCCGGGGCCGGTGGCAATGCTCACCTCGGACGTCGACGGCATGGCCAAGCTTTGCGGTAACCGGGTCCGGCCCATCGCGGTCTAAGCCAGAGTGACGGCACGAACACGTCTGCCGAGCGTTTCCGCAGGTCAGGCTGTGATGGGTGAACGAGGATTGACCGACGTCACCAGCGTCCCGAGTCTGATCCGCTCGGTCGCCGCCGCAGCCGCCGTCAGCGTCGGGACCGCCCCGAACCATGGCTCGTCCCGAAACGACCGCCACGACAGGCGGTCATACGTGTACGCGGCATGGAACTCGAACTCCTCGGCCCGCCGCCAGATCCTCTGACCGTGCTCAGTCGCATGCTGCCGACCCTACGTCGTGGGATACCCGCCAAAGTGGCACATACCGCAGTATGCTTCTCTCATGTCAGCCACGACGCGCATCACGGTCACCCTCCCGAGCGAGCAGGTGGCCGAGCTGAAGAAACTCACGGACAACGTCTCCGGCTACGTCGCCGAGGCCGTGGCCCGCCAGATCCGGCACCAGTTGCTGGGTGAAGAGCTGCGCCGCTACGAGGAGGAACACGGATCATTCACCGAAGAGGAACTGGCTGCGGCGAATGCCAGGATCTTCGGCTCGACCAACCACGACAGCTCAGCGAACGCCGCGTGAGTAACCGCCTTGAGACTGTCGTACTGGACTCTCAGGGGCTGTCCGCCTGGATCTCGCAGGACCGCGACACGCTCGCGATGATCCGGTCCTTCCACTCGATGGCAGCTGACCTGGTGGTCTGCGCCAACACCATCGTGGAGGTCATGCACGCCCGGGTGAACATGCCTCGGCTGAACTGGGCACTCTCACAGGTCAAGGTCGAGCCCGTCACCGAGCAGGTGGCGCGTGCCTCGGCCGAGCTGCTGAAGCAGACCGGCCTGCACGGACACGAGTACGCGATCGATGCGACCGTCGCCGAGCTGGCGCTCCGTCAGCCAGGACCGGTGGCCATGCTCACCTCGGACGTCGACGACATGGCGAAGCTCTGCGGCGGCCGCGTCCGACTCATCACCGTCTGATTCACTGCGGCGGCACCCCTACGCGCATCGGAATCCGGGAGGTATGACCGAGCACTCCAGATCTGATCACCGGCAGGCTCACACATCATGTACTACAGTTTTTCCGTGGATACACCCCGCCCTGGCAAGACCCGAGTCACCAGCGTCTCCCTGCGCGCCGAGACTCTGGAGGCGATTCGCGCGCGCGCCGGAAAGCAGGGGGTCTCCTCCTACATCGAGGAGGCCGTGCAGCGGCAGCTCCAGCGCGAGGCCATCGACGAGTACATCGCTGCCGCCGAAACCGAACACGGCCCGATCGATCCGGCCGAGGTGACGGCCAAGGCCGAGCGCATCCGGGCCCACCACGCAGCCCACCGCACAGACGCCGCGTGAGCGGCACCCTCGTCCTCGACAGCGAGGCCCTCTCCAAGCTCTCCCGGCGGCATCGTGACATGACCGTGTGGCTGGACGTCGCCCGCACGCTGGACCTTCTGGTGGTGACGAGCGCGGCCACTCTGGTGGAGGCACGCGACCCCAGGGTGCCGCAGGCTGCGTTCGACCACGCCGTCTCCCTGGCCAAGGTGCGGCCCGTCACCGAGGAGATCGCCCGCGCCGCGAGCAAACTGCTCGCAGCCGAAGGACTTCACGGCCACAAGTACGCCGTCGACGGGATGCTCGCCGCCACCGCCCACCTGGAACGGGGCGCCGTGACCGTCGTGACCAGCGACACCGGCGATCTGCGCCGCCTCTGCCACCCGCGCATCGCGGTCGAGCAGATCTGACCGGCTGCCCGTCCGGTCCGCCGGGCGGAAGGTGGCGGCACCGGCCCGGGGTTCGAGTCCTGATGGGATGTCAGGGTCGGTTCGGGGTTCGGTCAGGGCGATCACCGGTATCCCGGGGGTGGGGCGGCGGGACAGGCTGAGAGCGGGACGCCGCACTCGGCGGTGTCGACGGAGTCAGGGAGTCAGCAGTGGGCAAGCTCGTACGACGTGTCTCGGCCCTCGGACTGGCCTGTGCGGCAGCGGTCGGGACCACGGCGGTGGTCGGTGGGCAGGCATCGGCGAGTGAGCGGGTGTCGGTGCAGGCCGGGCCGCAGACCCTGGACACGGCGGCGCTGCAGGCGGCCATCGAGCCGCAGCCGGGGGACGGGTCGGCGGGGGCCATTGCGCGGGTGGTCAAGGGCGGGCAGGTGTGGCAGGGGTCGTCCGGGGACACGGTGACCGGGCGGCGCACGCCGGTCAACGCGCACTTCCACATCGGCAGCATCTCCAAGACCTTCGAGAGCGTCGTGGTCCTGCAGTTGGCGGCGGAGGGGCGGGTCGACCTGGACCAGACCGTCCAGCACTACCTGCCGGGCCTGCTGCCGGACACCTTCGCACCGATCACCGTGCGGGAACTGCTCGACATGACCAGCGGCCTGCCGGACGTCGACCAGGGGGCACCGGAGCACTCGGCGGACTACTGGATCGCGCACCGGTCCGACTACCGCACCTTCGATCAGGTCATCCAGGACACCCTGCGCCCCGTCGGCCGCCCCGCCCCAGGACCGACCTTCGCGCCCGGCACGGCCCAGCAGTACAACTCCCTGGGCTTCCGGATCGCCGGGAAGCTGATCGAGCAGATCACCGGGAACTCCTTCAGGGACGAGGTCACCGAGCGGATCATCGAGCCGCTGCACCTCTCGCAGACCTCCGTGCCCGAGGACGACACCCGGATGCCCCGCCCGTACCTGCACGGCTACCTGACCAGCAGCGAAGGCGAGCCGGTCGACGTCAGCGAGCAGGGCGGCAACCCGTCCAACATGATCTCCACCCCGGCCGACCTGGACCACTTCATCACCGCGCTGTTCCAGGGCCGGCTGCTGCCCGCCGCCCAGCTGGACGAGATGTTCCGGCTGCCCGAGGGCGACGACGGCAAGGTGGTCAAGTACTTCGACACCTCCAACTGCACCGACGGCAAGGGAAATCCGGGCCCGGCCTGCTTCGGCGCCGGACTGATGGGCACCCCGCTCCCGGGCGGCACCATGCTCTGGGGCAAGACCGGCCACGACCTCGGCTACGCCAACGGCGTGTTCGCCACCCGCGACCTGTCCATGAAGGGCGTCTTCTCGGTCTCCACCACCGACCTGAACAACGGCCGTGCGACCGCACTCTCCGGCCGCCTGCTGATGGCCGTCCTCAAGCCCGCCGCACACTGACACCGCCCTCGACCGCTTTCGACCGTCACCGGGGCCGGGAGCCGGGAGCCGGAGCAGGCGAGTCGGAGCGGGCGAGTCGGACCGGCGAGTCGGACCGGCGAGTCGGGGTGGGACCAGGCGCGGACGGCGCCGGTGAGCGGGCCGGGTGGGCGGCCGTCGGGCTGGGTGGATAGCCTGTCTGGCCGTCAGTACGACTCGGCCACGCATGACCTTGGGGGAACCGCCGCGATGTCCTCGCGCAGACTGCTCACCGCCGTAGTACTCACCGCCGCCGCCTTCGGCCTGGCCGGCTGCGGGCCCGACAACGCCGCAGGCACCTCGGCCGGATCGTCGACCGGCACCGCCGCTGCGGCACCGCAGGCGTCCGCTCCGGTGGCGGCCGCCCCGGGCGCCGGCACGTCGAAGGCCGCCGTCCCCGGCGGGACGGCCTCGGACGCCCCCGGCGCGGGCGCGGAGCCCGGTACGGACTGCACACCGGGCAAGCCTGCGGCGGGCCACCGGATCGTGCAGCCGGTGAAGCAGCCCACCCAGGACACCATGTACGCCAAGGCGACCAAGTTCGTCTGCGACCCCAACGACGGCCACTGGGAGGCGACCGGCGGCGAGACGGCGTACCACTTCGCGCCGAAGGTCAAGGCCCAGCTGGTCACCGACGCGGTCACGTACCGGACGGTCCCGCTCCCTGATCTCTGGACGCACATCGGCGACTGCCTGGCCGGCGGCCAGGCCGTGAAGCCCCCGCTGACCTGCTCCGCGTTCCCGGTCTACGACATCGTGCAGGACTCCACCGGGAAGATCACCGAGATCAAGGAGATCTGGCACTCCTGACCCGGCCGGAACACACGGCGGCGGTACCGCAGCGGTACGACGGCGGTACGGCGGCAGCCGTACCGCCGGGCGCGCGCCGCAGGGGCCGAGCGGGAACCCCGGGGCGGGGATGACGTCCGACCGGTGAGCGAAGATGGAGCGGTGACCACCAACGCCGTGCGCCCCCGCCTGATCGCCACCGACCTCGACGGCACCCTGCTCTGCCCGAGCGGGACCGTCTCCGACCGGACGGCCGCCGCGCTGGCGGCGGCCGAGGAGGCGGGCGTGCAGGTGGTGTTCGTCACCGGTCGGCCGCCGCGCTGGATGCAGCAGCTCGGCCCGCACATCGGCGGCCACGGGGTGGCGATCTGCTCCAACGGCGGGGCGATCGTCGACGTGCGCCGGGGCGAGACGCTGGAGGTCTTCCCGCTGAGCCCGGTGGACGCACTGGCCGCGGTCGCGGCGCTGCGCGCCGCACTGCCGGGCACCGCGTTCGCCTTCGAGCACCTGGACGGCTTCGCCCGCGAGCCCGAGTACCAGCTCCGGATGTGGGGCGAGAGCGACGACCGCCACCAGCCGGCCGCCCCGGCCGAGGAGTTGCTGGCCCCG
The DNA here is from genome assembly GCF_000955975.1 of Saccharothrix sp. ST-888. Lineage (GTDB taxonomy): Bacteria > Actinomycetota > Actinomycetes > Streptomycetales > Streptomycetaceae > Kitasatospora. Next base: position 14,037 of record NZ_JYJF01000082.1, on the reverse strand, counting down.
GGCGGCCCGGTGCGCGGGCTGTACAAGCTGCTCGCCAAGCACCCCGACCTCGACCCGGACGCCTTCCTCGTGGAGGCCCGCCGGGTCGCCGGGCACCTCGCCGAGATCACCCGCTCGGCGCCGGTCGCCCTGCTGGAGATAAGTTCACTCGGCGTCACCAAGGCCAGCACGCTGGCGAGTTGGTGCCGCGAGCAGGGGATCGACCGCTCCGAGGTGGTGGCCTTCGGCGACATGCCGAACGACCTGGAGATGCTGGCCTGGGCCGGGACTTCGTACGCCGTCGCCAACGCCCACCCCGAGGTGCTGGCGGCGGTCGCCCAGCACACCGTCAGCAACGAGCACGACGGCGTGGCCGTGGCGGTGGAGGAACTGCTGAAGCGGCGGGACGACTGACCCGGCGCCAGAGGCGTCAGAGCAGCGCGGACCAGTGGACGCGGGTGCCCTTGCCGTGCGGGCCCGGCTCGTGCCACGCGTCGCCGCCGAGGTTCTCGGCCCGCCGGGCGAGGTTCTTCAAGCCGCTGCGGCGGCCGCCGTGCGGGATGCCCACGCCGTCGTCGGTGACGGTGAGCAGCACCCCGGGCCGGCCGGCCCGTTCCAGCGACTCGGGGGCGCCCGAGACCGGGTGGCCCTCGGCGTCGAGATGGACGGTGGCGTCGAGCACCACAGCGACCCGGGAGGCGCGGGCATGCCGGGCCGTGTTGGAGAGCATCTCCCGTAGCGCGGCGAGGAGTTGGCGGCCGGTGCGGTCGCCGACCAGGCTCTCCACCGGCCCGGTGAAGGTCGTCGAGGGCTTGAAGCCGAGTGCGGCGGCCGCCTGGCTGCCCTCCCGCAGCACCCGCGAGCGGAGGTTGTCGGGCGCGTCGCCCTGGTCGTCGTGCTGGAGCGCGTAGATGGTGGTGCGGACCTCCTGGATGGTGGCGTCGAGCTCGTCCACCGCCCTGCCGATACCGACCTGGACCTCGGGGACGACCGAGCGCCGCGCCGCGCCCTCCAGCATCATGCCGGTGGCGAACAGCCGTTGGATCACCAGGTCGTGGAGGTCGCGGGCGATCCGGTCACGGTCCTGGAAGACGGCCAGGCGCTGCTGGTCGCGCTGGCCCTCGGCCAGCCGCAGGGCGAGCGCGGACTGCGAGGCGAAGGTCTGGGCGAGCTGCTTCTCGGTCTCGGTGAACGGCGGCGCGCCGTGGTGGCGCCAGACGCAGAGCCCGCCGAGGACCCGTCCGGCGGCGACCATCGGAACGGCCATCGAGGCACCGAAGTTGCGGGCGAGCCGGATCTCCACCTCGGGGTCGGTGGACATGTCGTCGAGGTAGACGCTCTCGCCGGCCAGCAGCCGGGAGGCGAAGCTGCCCTCCGGCAGCAGCTCGCCCCGGACGAACTCGGCCGCCTCGCCGGAGGCGTGGGCCACCCGCATCTGGCCGTCGACGGTGGGCAGCAGGATCATCCCCAGTGCTCCGTCGGCCAGTTCGCGGACCTGCTCGGCGGCCACGGTGAGGGCGACCTCGGCCTCGTCGGTGGAGAGCAGTGCGGTGCTGACGGCGGCGGCCCCGGCGATCCAGCGCTCGCGGCGGCGGCCCTCCTCGTAGAGCCGGGCGTTCTCGATGGCGACCCCGGCCGCAGCCGCCAGGGCGTGCAGCACCTGGGCGTCCTCGGGGGTGAAGGCGCCGCTGCCGCTCTGCTTCTCGGTCAGGTAGAGGTTGCCGAAGGCCTCGTCGCGGATCCGGATCGGCTCGCCGATGAAGGAGGTCATCGGCGGGTGGTGCGGCGGAAAACCGGACGAGCGCGGATCGGTGCCGAGGTCGGCCAGCCGCAGCGGTTCGTGCCGCTCGATCAGCACACCCAGGATGCCCCGTCCGGTGGGGAGTTGCCCGATCTCGTCGGCGGTCTCGTCGTCGATGCCGATGTGGATGAAGTCGGAGAGTCCGTCGCCCTGGGGGGAGATCACGCCGAGGGCCGCGTACTTGGCGTCGACCAGTTCGGCGGCAGCGGTGGCGATCCGGTGCAGCGTCGCGTGCAGGTCGAGCCCGGCACCGACGGAGACCACCGCCTCCAGCAGCCGCTGCATCCGGTCGGTGACGGCGGCGGCGGACTGGAGGCGCTCGGCGACCTCGGTGACCAGGGTGTCCAGACCGAGCGAGGCGATCTCCGGCACCCGGCGCGGGGTCTGGTCGGAGGCCGCCGGCCTGGCGAGTTCCGGTGCGGAGTGCTCCGGGCCGGCCCCCGCTTGGCCGGACTTCGCTTGGCTGGACCTCGCTTGGTCGGTCCCCGCTTGGCTGGGACGGCGAGCCGGTTGGGGACGACCTGGTTGGGGACGACCCGACCGGGAACGGCCTGCCCCGGGAGCGTCCGGCTGGGGAGGGTCCGGTCTGATCTCCATGCTGTGAGCCTAGTTTGTCCTGGTTTACCGGGGCCGCTCAGACGGCGGCGAGCAGCGTGTCGGCCCGTTGTTCGCGCCGGTACAGCTCGCCGAGGCGGCTGTCCGGGCGGGCGGTGAGCTCGGACCAGCGGCCGCGCTCCACGATCCGGCCGTGGTCGAGGACGATCACCTCGTCCACCGTGCTGTCGTCCAGCCCGGCCAGCCGGTGGGTGATCAGCAGGGTGGTACGGCCTGCGGTGGCGGCGAGCAGGTCGGCGGTGAGGGCGTCGGCGGTGGGCAGGTCCAGGTGCTCGGCGGGCTCGTCCAGGATCAGCACGGGGAAGTCGGCGAGCAGCGCGCGGGCCAGCGCCAGCCGCTGGCGCTGGCCACCGGAGAGCCGTGCACCGTGCTCACCCACCATGGTGTCCAGCCCGTCGGGCAGGCTCTCCACCCAGTCGAGCAGCCGGGCGTCGGCGAGGGCGGCCCGCAGCAGCTCGTCGGTGTCGCCGTTGCTCCCCCCGGCCGGAGGTTGGGATGCGGGGGATTGGGGGAGAGCAAGGCGCAGATTCTCGCGCAGCGAGCTGTCGAAGACGTACGCGTCCTGGGCGCAGAGGCCGATGGTGCGGCGGACGTCGTCCGAGTCGAGCGTACGGGTGTCCACAGGCTGTGGACGACTGCCGAGGGTGACCGACCCCGCGCTCTGGTCCAGGAAGCGGAGCAGCACCTGGGCGAGGGTGGTCTTGCCGGAGCCGGACGGGCCGACCACGGCGATCCGGCGGCCCGGGGTGAGGTCGAGGTCGATGTCGCGCAGCGCGTCCTCGGTCCGGCCGGGCCAGCGGGCGGTGAGACCGCGGACCGCGATGGGGAAGGGGCTGGCGGGCGGGGTGGCCGGTGCGGCGGGTTCGGCGACCGGCGGCTCGGCCGCCAGCACCTCGGTGAGACGCGCCTGCGCGGCCCGGCTGCGCTCGCGGAACCGCACGGCGGTGGACATGCCCGCGACGGCCTCGAAGGCGGCCATCGGGGTGAGCACCACCAGGGCCAGACAGACACCCGGGAGCGTGCCGTTGCCGACACCGCGGACGCCGGCGGCCGCGCTCGCGGCCACGGTCAGCCCGGTGACCAGGGCGATCAGCCCGGCCGAGACGGCGGCGGTGGCGGCGGAGCGAGCGGCCAGGGCGGTCAGCCGGCGGTCGGCGGTGCGGGTGGCGGCGAGACGGGCGGGCAGGGCACCCGCGACGGTCAGTTCGGCGGTGCCGGTGAGGGTGTCGACCACCGATGCCGCCAATTCGCCTCGGGCGGGCGCCTGTTGACGCTCGGTCCGGCCGGAGAGGCGGACCGCGAGGGCGGGTACGGCGGCCCCTGCGAGCAGCAGGCCGAGGGCCAGCAGCGCACCCGCGAGCGGAAGAAAGGCGGCCAGCGCGGCGGCGGAGGCGAGCGAGACCAGCAGCGCGACGGCGGCGGGCAGGCGCCAGCGCAGGTGGTGGTCCTGGACCGCGTCCACGTCGGCGACCAGGCGGGAGAGCAGGTCACCGCGGCGGAAGGCGGGCAGGGCGGCCGGGGCGAGCTGTTCGAGTCTGCGGTAGACGGCGGTGCGGACGCCGCCGAGGGCGCGCAGGACGGCGTCGTGCGAGACCAGCCGCTCGGCGTACCGGAAGAAGCTGCGGCCGATGCCGAAGGCGCGGACGGAGGTGACGGCCATCATCAGGTACAGCACCGGGGGCATCTCGGAGGCGTACGAGATCAGCCAGCCGGAGGTGGCCATCAGGGCGACGGCGCAGCCGAGTGCGAGGGAGCCGAGCAGGACGGCCGGTGCCAGCCGAGGCTTGGCCGGGGCTGCGGGCAGGTGGTCCGTGCGGGCCGGACGGTCGCGGGGTGCATCCTGCTCTGCGGAGCCCGGCTGGAGCGGGAGGTCTTCCGAGTCGCGCGGTTCCCCGCGCCCCTGAGGGGTTGGCCGCTCGGAGCCGGTCGGGTGGGCCTGGGTGGGGGCGGTCAGGTGGTGGCGGTGGGTGGCGGTGGCGAGGAGGGCGGGGCGGTGGGCGACGAGGAGGACGGTGCGGCCGGCCAGGTTGCGGACGGCTTCGACGACGGCGGCCTCGCTGGTGCCGTCCAGGTTGGCGGTGGGCTCGTCCAGCAGGACCAGGGGGCGGTCCGTCAGCAGGGCCCGGGCGAGCGCGAGGCGCTGGCGCTGGCCGGCGGAGAGGCCGGTGCCGCCCTCGCCGAGCCTGGTGTCCAGGGTGGCGAAGTCGGTGGCGTGGGCGGCGGCGAGGGCGGCCCTGACCTGGTCGTCGGTGGCGTCGGGACGGGCCAGCCGGACGTTCTCGGCGATCGTCCCGGCGAACAGGTGGGGGTGCTGCGGCACCCAGGCGATCTGGCTGCGCCAGCTCACCGGGTCGAGGTCGGCGAGGTCGTGCCCGTCGACCAGGACCCGGCCCGAGTCGGGACGGGTGAAGCCGAGCAGGACGGAGAGCAGGGTGCTCTTGCCCGCGCCGCTCGGACCGGTGAGCGCGGTCGTGCAGCCCGGCCTGACGGTCAGTGAGAGACCGGCCAGGGCGGGCGCGGTCCGGCCCGGGTGGGTGACGCCCACTCCGTCGACCGTGATGACCGCGTCGGCCAGTGCGGGGGCGGGGGTGGTGCCGCCGGCGGGCAGCGGGGTCTGGAGGACCTCGAAGATCTGGTCGGCGGCGCTGAGCCCCTCGGCGCTGGAATGGTAGAGCGCTCCGACCTGCCGGATCGGGAAGTACGCCTCGGGCGCCAGGATCAGGACCAGCAGCCCGGTCTCCAGGTCGAGGCTGCCGTCGACCAGCCGGAACCCGATCGAGACGGCGACCAGGGCGACCGAGAGGGTGGAGAGCAGTTCCAGGGCGAAGGAGGAGACGAAGGCGATCCGCAGGGTCTTCAGGGTCGCCCGGCGGTAGTCGTCGGTGATCCTGGAGATGGTCCGGGCCTGTGCCTTGGCACGGTTGAAGACCTTGAGCGTGGGCAGCCCGGCGACCACGTCCAGGAAGTGGTGCGAGAGCCGGGAGAGCGAGGCCCACTGCCGGTCCATCCGGGACTGGGTGGCCCACCCGATCAGCACCATGAAGAGCGGGATCAGCGGCAGTGTGCCGGCGATGATCGCGGCGGAGCTCCAGTCGGCGCCGAGGATCCGGGCCAGCACCACCAGCGGGACGACCACGGCCAGCGCCAGCTGCGGCAGGTAGCGGGCGAAGTAGTCGTCCAGCGCGTCGATGCCCCGGGTCGCGAGCGCGGTGAGCTCACCGGTGCGGCGCCCGGAGAGGTATGCCGGGCCGAGGGCGGTGGCGTGGTCGAGCAGCCGCTGCCGCAGGGTGGACTTCACCGTGGCGACCGAGCGGTGTGCGGTCAGCTCGGTCAGCCAGGCGACCGCCGCCCGGCCGATCGCGGTGGCGACCAGCCAGAGCAGCGGGGCGGTGAGGTCGTACGTGTGCCGTTGGAAGGCCCGGACGACGATCTCGGCGATCAGCGACGCCTGGACCACCACCAGCACCGCGCCGAAGGCGCCGAGGAGCACCGATCCGGCGAGGAAGGCGCGGGTGGTGCGGGCGTACCGCAGGAGCCGGGGGTCTACGGGCTTCATGCGCGGTCTCCTGGCTGCTCGGGTACGCGACGGTTCAGTGGTCGGTGCTCTGGGCGGCCGGGATGTGCTGGACGCCGATCCGCTTGCGGAACACCCAGTACGTCCAGCCCTGGTAGAGCAGCACCAGCGGGGTGAAGACCGCCGCGACGATGGTCATCAGCTTGAGCGTGTAGGGCGAGGAGGCGGCGTTCTGCACGGTCAGCGACCAGCTGCCGTCGAGCGTCGAGGGCATCACGTCCGGGAAGAGCGACAGGAAGAGCATGGCGACCGCGGCCACGACGGTCAGCCCTGAGAAGGTGAACGCCCAGCCCTCGCGGCCCATCTGGTTGGCCGCCAGCGCGGCGGCCAGGGCCGCCACCGCGACGACCACCGCGGCCAGGCTCCGGCCGTTGCCCTGGTGCAGCTGGGTCCAGACCAGGAAGCCCAGCGCCAGCACGGCGGTGACCAGGCCGAGGCGCAGGGCCGCCGCACGGGCCCGCTCCCGGATCTCGCCGACCGTCTTGAGCGAGGCGAACACCGCGCCGTGGAAGGTGAACAGCGCCAGCGTGACCAGACCGCCGAGCAGCGCGTACGGGTTGAGCAGGTCGAAGAAGCCGCCGACGTAGTTCTTGTCCCGGTCGATCGCCACCCCGTGCACGATGTTGGCGAAGGCCACGCCCCACAGGAAGGCGGGCAGCAGGGAGGTCCAGAAGATGGCGTGCTCCCAGTTGCGCTGCCAGCGCTCGTCGGTGCGCTTGGCCCGGTACTCGAAGGCCACGCCGCGGACGATCAGGCAGACCAGGATCACCAGCAGCGGGATGTAGAAGCCGCTGAACAGGGTGGCGTACCAGTCGGGGAAGGCCGCGAAGGTGGCGCCGGCGGCGGTGAGCAGCCAGACCTCGTTGCCGTCCCAGACCGGGCCGATGGTGTTGATCAGGACCCGGCGTTCGGCGGTGTTCCTGGCGAGCAGCTTGGTGAGCACGCCGATGCCGAAGTCGAAGCCCTCGAGGAAGAAGTACCCGATCCACAGGACCGCGATCAGGATGAACCAGACGTCGTGGAGTTGCATCTCGATGTCCTCGGTTGACGGGGTCTCAGTACGCGAACGCGAGGGGCTTGTCGGCGTCCTCGTCCGAGGAGGGGCCGCGGAGCGTCGGGTCCTCGGCGGGCGGCCGCTCCGAGGTGGCGGGGCCGGCCGAGGCGTACTTGGCGAGCAGCCTGACCTCGATCACCGCGAGGACGGCGTAGAGCAGCGTGAAGGTGGCCAGCGCGCCGATCTGGGTGGCGACGCCGACGTTGGGCGAGACGGCGTCGGCGGTGGTCATCAGGCCGAAGACGGCCCACGGCTGGCGGCCCATCTCGGTGAAGACCCAGCCGAAGCTGTTGGCGATCAGCGGGAACCCCATGGTCCAGATGCCGATCCGCCAGCTCCACTTGGTGAGGAACGGGCCCAGCTCACGGCTCCGGGTGAGCATCAGCCTGGGTGCCTCGTCCTCGCCGGTGCGGAACTCGGGGTCGAGGAGGAATCTTCTCCTGGTGGTCCAGAGCCCGATCAGGCCGGCCGCGAAGGAGGTCATCCCGAAGCCGATCATGAGGCGGAAGCCCCAGTACGTCACGAAGACGTTCGGGATGTAGTCGGTGGGCTTGCCGCCGAACCTGGCCGCCTCGGCGGCGGCGGTGTCGTTGATGCCGGGGACGGCCGAGCTGAAGTCGCTCTTGGCCAGGAAGGAGAGCGCCGCAGGGACCTCCAGCTCGACCGAGTTGTGGCCCTTGGTGACGTCGCCGACCGCGAAGACCGAGAACGGGGCGGGCGACCGGGTGTCCCAGAGTGCCTCGGCGGCGGCCATCTTCATCGGCTGCTGCTCGAACATCACCTTGGCCAGCGTGTCACCGCTGATCGCGGTGCCGAGACCGGCCACCACGGCCATCACCAGGCCGACCCGCAGCGACGTCCGCATGGTGGCGGCCTTCTTGCGGTCGGTCGGCTGGCCCCCCGCCGCCGCGGCGCGCTTGGCCCGCCAGAGGTGGAGCGAGGAGATCCCGACCATGAAGGCCGCACCGGTCAGGAAGGCGGCGGTGAGGGTGTGGAAGACCACGACCAGGGTGGTGTCCTGGAACAGCACCTTGGTGATGTCGGTGAGCTGCGCCTTGCCGGTGGCCTTGTCGATCGAGTAGCCGACCGGGTGCTGCATCCAGGAGTTGGCGGCCAGGATGAAGTACGCGGAGAGCACGGTGCCGATCGCCACCATCCAGATGCAGGCGCAGTGGATCTTCTTCGGCAGCTTGTCCCAGCCGAAGATCCACAGCCCGATGAAGGTGGACTCGAAGAAGAAGGCGATCAGCGCCTCCATCGCGAGCGGGGCGCCGAAGACGTCCCCGACGAAGCGCGAGTAGTCCGACCAGTTCATCCCGAACTGGAACTCCTGCACGATCCCGGTCACCACGCCCATGGCGATGTTGATCAGGAAGAGCTTGCCCCAGAACTTGGTGGCGTGGAAGTACTTCTCCCTGCCCGTCCGCACCCAGGCGGTCTCCAGGCCGGCCACGGTGGCGGCCAGGCTGATCGTCAGCGGGACGAACAGGAAGTGGTAGACGGTGGTGACACCGAACTGCCATCGCGCGATGGTCTCGTGAGCGACTGCTAGTTCCACGGCGCCCTCTCTCTGGTCGTCCCGCTGTTCGTGCCGGGGTGTTCTCCGGCATTTCAGACAATCGACGTCTCTCGGACGAGAGCGTGATCAATCTGCACAAGCTTGTCCGCTTGTGAACGTGAACACGTTCACAAGGGCAGTATCCAACATGCTTACGACAGCTCGGACAGTGGGGGGTGGGGTTGGCGTTCTACCGGATGATCCGACGAAGCCGGGACCTGCGGCAAGAAGCAGACGGCAGGCCCGACCAGCCCGTCTTCGCCATTCGGGAGCTTGACAAGCGGCCCTGTCGGGGGCGTGGGGCGCGCCGCACGCCCCTGGGGGTCAGTGGCTCTGCCGGGGGATCTGCATCCGGAAGGCGGCGCCCCGGCCCGGGGTGGTGTCCAGGGTGAGGGTGCCGCCGTGGGCGTGGACCAGGGCGGTGGCGATGGCGAGGCCGAGGCCGGCGCCGCCGCCCTCGTGGCGGCTGCGCGAGGCGTCGACGCGGTAGAACCGCTCGAAGACCTGGACCGCCTGCTCCTCGGTCAGGCCGGGCCCCGAGTCGGCGACCTCCAGCAGACAGCGACCGTCGGCGGTGGTCCCGACGCCGATCCGCACCGCGGTGCCCGAGGGGGTGTGCTTGACCGCGTTGCCGACCAGGTTGGTCACCACCTGGCGCAGCCGGGCCTCGTCGCCGAGCACGGGAGCGGGCTGCGGGGCGCCGCTGCCGTCCGGCCCGGTGAGCGCCACCGGGCGGCCGGGGTCGAGGGCGGTCAGGTCGTGCAGGGCGTCGGCGGCCAGCGTGCGCAGGTCCATCGGGGCCAGGTCGAGCGGGCGCTCCTCGTCCAGGCGGGCGAGCGTGAGCAGGTCCTCGACCAGGCCGCTCATCCGTACGGTCTCGCTCTCGATCCGGTCCATCGCCCGGTCCACGTCGGGCAGCGCGCCCATCCGGTACAGCTCCGCGAAGCCCCGGATGCCGGCGAGCGGGGTGCGCAGCTCGTGCGAGGCGTCGGCGACGAAGCGGCGCATCCGGGACTCGGACTCGGCGCGGGCGGCGAACGCGGCCTCGATCTGGGTGAGCATCTCGTTCAGGGTCGCGGAGAGCCGTCCGACCTCGGTGCCGGGCGGGAGGTCGGGCATCCGGTGCGAGAGCCGTCCGGCGGCGATCAGTTCGGCGTCCTGCCCGATCCGGGCGAGCGGTCGCAGCCCGGCCCGGACGGCGACCGCGCCGAGCGCGGCGATCAGCACCAGGACGGCGCCGCCGATCGCCAGGAAGGACGCGCGCAGCTTGGTCACCGTGGCGTCCACGTCGTCCAGCGAGACGGCGGCCAGCAGGTAGGAGGGGGCGGCGAACTGGTTGCCGCCGGAGTGGACCAGGGGGAGGACGACCACCCGCCAGCGGCCCCGGCCGTTCTGGTCGGGAAGGTCGAATCCGGTCAGCTCGCCGGAGTGCTCGGCGAGTTGACGACCCGACAGCTCGTCGAGGTCGGGCGCCGGATCGGTGTCGGCGATCGGCTGCCGCATGGTCTGCTGGACCGTGCCGTCGGCGGCCAGGTACTGCACCACGTACTGGCTGGGCAGGAACTGGCCGACCCGGCGCAGGGTCGGGCTCGGGTTGTTCTGCCGGCTGCCGCCGGGGCTGCGGTGCGAGAGCGGTTCGGCGAAGCGGAGCAGCTGCTGGTCCGCGCGGTCGGCCAGCTGGACGCGGACGGTCCCGAGGACGATCGCGTCGCTCACCACCAGCCCGGTGGCCACCAGCAGCACCGCGAGCACCAGCAGCCGCGCCCGCAGCGACAGCCGGGAGACCCGGAGCAGCCGGGAGGGGCCGAGCAGCCGGGAGGACCGGAAGAGCCGGGAGGCGGGGGACGGCTTCGGGAGCCTGACCGGAAGTCGGACGCGTCGCACGGGCTCAGTGCTGGGGCGGGCGGCGCAGGGCGTAGCCGATGCCGCGCACGGTGTGGATCAGCTTGGGGCCGTGCGCGGGGCCGGAGTCGAGCTTGCGGCGCAGGTAGGAGATGTACGACTCGACGATGGAGAGGTCGCCGCCGAAGTCGTACGCCCAGACGTGGTCCAGGATCTGGGCCTTGGAGACCACCCGGCCGACGTTGGCCATCAGGTAGTGCAGCAGCTTGAACTCGGTCGGCGAGAGCGAGACCGTCCGGTCGCCCCGGCTGACCTCGTGGGCGAGCGGGTCGAGGGTGAGGTCGCCGACCACCAGCCGCCCGTCCTCGGCGGGTCCGCCGGCCCGGCGCAGGATGGCGCGGATCCGGGCGATCAGCTCCTCCAGGCTGAACGGCTTGGTGACGTAGTCGTCCGCCCCTGCGGCCAGGCCCTGCACCTTGTCCCCGGTGCCGTCCTTGGCCGTGAGGAGGAGCACCGGGACGTGCTCGCCGGGCTGCGGCCACTGGGCCTGCTCGCGCAGCCGCTCGACCACGGTGAAGCCGTCCAGGTCGGGCAGCATCACGTCGAGCACCACCAGGTCGGGCCGCTCGGCCGCGATGGCCTCCAGCGCCTCCTCGCCGCTCGCCGCCGAGGCCACCCGGAAACCGGAGAAGCGCAGGCTCGCGGAGAGGAGTTCGCGGATGTTCGGTTCGTCGTCCACCACCAGCAGGAACGGCTCGCCGCCCGAGGCAGCCTGGCGTGCGGGAGCGCCCGCTGTGGCGGTCCCGCTGGCTGTCGACACTGTCCCTTGCACGGCTGTTCCGCCTCCCGGTCGGACGATGCATCCTCGTTGGACGATAGCCCGGGGAGGCTACGCGCGGTTGATGAGGACCTGATTAAACCGTCCGGATCAACCGCGGCGCACCTTGCTGGCGAACTTGCGGCCGAAACCGACCAGCGAGGCGGGCCCGGCCGACGGGGGATCGGCCGGGCCCTGGTTCGTCCGACGTCTGCGGGGTGTCAGCCGTTGGACGAGCTGCGGGCCCCGGGGACGCCGCCGCCACCGCCACCGAAGCCGCCGCCGAAGCCGCCGGCGCCCTCGGTGAGCTGGGTGGCCGCGTAGCCGCCGGAGGAGTCGGGGGTGCCGACCACGGTCACGGTCTGGCCGGGCTGGAGGTCGGAGACCTTGCCCTCCTTGTTGAGCTGGACCTTGGTGCTGTCGCCCGTGGTGACCTTGACGGTGTTGCCGTTGGCGTCCGTGAGGTAGACGGTGCTGCCGTCCACGGTCTTGACCGTGCCCCGGGTGAACCCTGCGCCGCCCTGCCCGCCCTGGCCACCGCCCTGGCCACCGCCGCGGCGGCCGCCCTGGCCGCCCTGACCCTGGCCGTAGCCGCCCTGGCCGCCCTGGCCGAAGCCCTGGCCGCGCTGGCCGGAGGCGCGCTGGGTGGTGCCGCTCTTGCCGTTGCCCTGCTCGTACCAGACACCGCCGGCGAAGGAGAGGACGGCGATCGCTCCGCCGGCCAGGGCCAGGGTGAGCCAGGGCAGCTTGCGGCGCGGGGGTGCGGCCAGTTCGGCGGCGATGTCGCGGGCGTCCGGCGGGGTGGACAGCAGCTCGACCTGCTCTGCGGGGTCGAGCGCCCGGATGGGCTGCGTCGGCGGCTCGTGCTCGGAGGTCATGGTGAAGGGTCCTACTCGTGTCGGAGGGCGTCGATCGGGCGCAGCGAGGCGGCCCGGTTTGCGGGGTAGCTGCCGAAGAACAGGCCGATGGCCACCGCGATGGCGAAGGCGCCGAGCACGGACTCCGGGATGACCACCGGCTTGATGCCGACGATGCTGAACTGCGAGCCGACGATCCCGGCCAGCACCCCGAGCCCGGCGCCGAGCACCGAGAGCAGGGTGGATTCGGTGAGGAACTGGCCCAGGATGACGGCCTTGGGTGCGCCGAGCGCCTTGCGGATGCCGATCTCCCGGGTCCGCTCGGTGACGGTGACCAGCATGATGTTGGTGATCCCGATCCCGCCGACCAGCAGCGAGATCGCGGCCACCGCGCCGAGCAGCACGGTGAAGGTCTTGGTGGTGCTCTCCCGGGCGGTCAGCAGCGAGGTCTGGTTGCTGATCCGGAAGTCCACCTTGCTGGGATCGCCGATGCCGTGGGTGCCCATCAGGATCCGGGTGATGTCGCTCTGCGCGGTGGTGGTGGCCTCCGCCGAACTGGCCTGCACCAGGATCTGGTTGACCGCGCCGAAGCCGGTGAAGGCGTTCTGCACGGTGGGCAGCGGCGCGATCACCACGTCGTCCGGGTCGTTGAACCCGGTGCTGCCCTTGGTGGCGAGCACGCCGACGACGGTGAACGGGGTGCCGCCGACGACGATCTTCTTGCCGACCGGGTCCTCGGTGGCGAACAGCTGCGCGGCGGTGGTGGAGCCGATCACCGCGACCTTGCGGGAGTTCAGCACGTCGTCGTTGCTGAAGTAGTCGCCCTGCGCGATCTTCTGGTTGGCGGTCTCGAAGTACGCCGGGTAGGTGCCGACGATCGAGCCCGGGGTGTACGAGATGTTCCCGTACAGCGCGGTGCCCGTGGTGGTGACCACCGGGGCGACGGACTTGATCGAGGGCGAGTCGGTGGCGGCGGCGAGCGCCTTGGCGTCGTCCACGGTGAGCTTCTTGGCCGCGGAGCCGCTGCCCCGGGCGTTGACCGAGGAGACCGTGAGCGAGTTGGTGCCGAGCGAGGTGATCGAGTTCTTGACGGCCTGGGAGGAGCCGTTGCCGACCGCCAGCAGCAGGATCACCGAGGCCACACCGATCAGCACACCGAGCATGGTGAGCGCGGACCTGACCTTGTTGGCGGCCAGCCCGCCGAGAGCGAAGCGGAGCATCTGCCAGGCGATCACGGGCGGGCTCCCGTGAGTTCGCGCAGCGCGGGCGGCGGTCCGTCCACCGGAGCCTGCCGGACGTCGGAGACGATCTGCCCGTCGACCAGCCGCAGCACCCGTTTGGCGTGCTCGGCGACCTCGTCCTCGTGGGTGATCAGTACGACGGTACGGCCGGTGGCGTTGAGTCCGTCGATGATGGCCAGCACCTCCTTGGTGGAGCGGCTGTCCAGGTTTCCGGTGGGCTCGTCGGCGAGCAGCATCGCGGGTGCGGTGACCAGCGCGCGGGCGACCGCCACGCGCTGCTGCTGGCCGCCGGAGAGCTCGTTGGGCTTGTGCCCGGCGCGGTCCAGCAGCCCGACCAGCGAGAGTGCTGCGAGCGCCCGGCGCTTGCGCTCGGCGGCGCGCACGCCGGCGTACGCGAGCGGGAGTTCCACCTGGGCGAGCGCGGTGGTGCGGGGCACCAGGTTGAAGGACTGGAAGATGAACCCGATCTTGCGGTTGCGGACCAGCGAGAGCTGCTGCTCGTCCAGGTTGCCGACGTCGGTGCCGTCCAGCAGGTAGCGGCCCGAGGTCGGGACGTCCAGGCAGCCCAGGATGTTCATCAGGGTGGACTTGCCGGAGCCCGAACTGCCCATCACCGCGACGTAGTCGCCCTGCTCGATGTCGAGGCTGACGCCCTGCGGTTCACCGGTGCCGGGCGCGAGCGGGCCGCGCAGGGCGTGC
>NZ_JYJF01000809.1 GCF_000955975.1 Saccharothrix sp. ST-888 | reverse complement strand
GGTCTGGGTACGGCGGACCACCCGCTGCTGGGAGCGGCGGCGGAACTGGAGGACTCGGGCGGGTTCGTTTTCACCGGGCGGCTGGGTCTCTCCACCCATCCGTGGCTGGTGGATCACACGGTGTTGGGGGGTGTGCTGCTGCGGGGCAGGGCCTTCGTGGAGATGGCGATCCGGGCGGGCGACCAGGTGGGTTGCGCCCTGCTGGAGGAACTCACCCTGGCCGCACCGCTAGTGATGACCGAACAGGGCGGGGTGCAGCTGCACCTAACGCTGGCTTCGGGGGACGGGTCGGGCAGCCGGGCTCCGAGCCTTCATTGGCGTC
>NZ_JYJF01000808.1 GCF_000955975.1 Saccharothrix sp. ST-888 | reverse complement strand
CGGTGCTCCGCTCGGCACGATCACCAAGCTGTCCAGCACCACCCGCACCGCCCGAGCCACCCCCGGCAACGCGCAGGACGGAGCCGTCCTCACGCACGCCGCAGCGGACGACGACTTCTGCCCGGCCATCGCGGTCGTCAGCGCCGGCCAGGATCTGTTCGTCCCAGCCGCACACTGCGTCTACGACGCGATCACCGGGCAGCGCAGCGACCGGGTCTGCGTCCCCGGATACCGCAACGGCGAGACTCCGAACGGCGTCTGGCCGCTGGTCTCGATCACCGTGGACCAGAGCTGGAAGGACGAGGGCAACGAGGACATGGAC
>NZ_JYJF01000807.1 GCF_000955975.1 Saccharothrix sp. ST-888 | reverse complement strand
GAGCGGTACTTGACTGCCGTCCGGGGCCGGTCGCGGCGGCCGCGCCGCCGGGGCTGCGGCGTTCTCTCGCCCCCCGGCGTCCGCCAGGGGCAGGGTGGTGTCCGGCAGGCGGGTGTGCGTCAGGTCGGGCGCGCGCAGCGCCCGCGACCCGATCCCGCTGCTCCCGTACGCCACGTCCGTGGCCTCCCCCTCGCCCGGGGTGCAGAGGTAGATCGGCAGGTTGTCCGGGCGGAACTTGTTCTTGAACTGGAGGTTCCCGCGGCCGAAGATACCCGCCGAGCGCAGCTCGGCTAGCGCCTTCGCGGCGGCGGGCGAGGGGTTG
>NZ_JYJF01000806.1 GCF_000955975.1 Saccharothrix sp. ST-888 | reverse complement strand
CGCCGTGCGCCGCGCGCGGGACCACCTCCCCGGGCGTCCCCTCAAGGTAGGACCGGGCCACCGGGTCGCGCCGACCAGAGTGAGCTGCTGCCTTCTGGGGACCCCGGCCGCCCGGTCAGGCCCCGTGCTTGGCCGCCACCACCGCGTCGAAGGCCTCGCGCTTCGGCAGGCCGAGCTCCGCCGCCACGGCCGCGATGGCCTCCTTACGGCGCTCCCCGGCCTCCTCGCGGACCGCCACCAGCTCGGCCAGCTGGGCCGGGCCGTACTCCTTCGGCGCGGCTGGCGGAGCGCCCGCGACCACTGCGGTGATCTCGCCCCGGAC
>NZ_JYJF01000805.1 GCF_000955975.1 Saccharothrix sp. ST-888 | reverse complement strand
CGCGTCGGCTGCGGTCTGGGGTCTGCTGCGTTCGGCGCAGTCGGAGAACCCGGGCGGGATCGTCCTGCTGGACCTGGACGAGGACCCGGCTTCGCTCTGGGTCCTGCCCGGTGTGCTCACGTGTTGTGAGACGCAGTTGGCGGTCGGGGCGGGCGAGGCTCTCGCGCCGCGTATGGCGGGGGTGCCGTCGGCGGGCGAGGCCGAGCGGCTGGTGCTGGACCCTGGGGGTACGGTGGTGGGGAGGGGTGCGACGGGCACGCTGGGTGCGCTGTTAGCCCGGCATCTGGTGAGAGAGTGTGGTGCGAGCAGTCTGCTACCGGTC
>NZ_JYJF01000804.1 GCF_000955975.1 Saccharothrix sp. ST-888 | reverse complement strand
GGGCTACGCAGTTCGCCGCGTACGGTGGCGTGGTCGGGCCCTGGTCGCCCGCCCGGCGTGGCCCTCGCTATCCCCGATCGACCATTTCGGGCACCAGCAGTTCGAGGAGACCGTGCGAGACCTCTGGCGCCGGTGCGGCAGCTCCGAGCAACGGGCTGGCCGTGCGCGTGGACGCTGGCCCGATGGGATCAGGATGACCACCGCCAGCCCGAGCAGCGTCAGCCCCCACCACGGCAGGTCTCGAAGCCAATGGCTTCGAGAGACCAGTCCGCGCCTGCGGGTCCTGTTCCCGCCCCTGCTGCCAGTTGCCACCGCTGTCACCC
>NZ_JYJF01000803.1 GCF_000955975.1 Saccharothrix sp. ST-888 | reverse complement strand
GCACTCGGCGACAGGAGCGACCTCTTCGCGGTGCCACTCCCCCCCGGGCAGACCGGGCTGCGCCGCCACAGCCCGCACCTGCGCCTTCCCGCAGCGGGGGCGGAGGCGGCGGCCCGCCGCGCTGTGGGCCGGCGGGCGGCCGACGGGGGGTTGCCGGGGGGCGGGACACGCCCCGAGAGCACGGGGGCGCCGCGCCGGTCACGAACGCGGGGGTCCGGGCCCGGGAGCGGCGGAAGCAGCTCCGGGGTGGTCGGGTGGGGGAGGTGGTGGTGGAGCGCGCGGCGCGACCCGAGCCCCGCCAGCCTACCCAGGAACTCCACACC
>NZ_JYJF01000802.1 GCF_000955975.1 Saccharothrix sp. ST-888 | reverse complement strand
GCCAGCTCGCAGGCGAAGACCTGGAGCGGAACGGTCGACACCAGCGGCTGCAGCAGGGTCGGGGTGGCCGGGATGCGGATCAGGTGGTCGGCGTACGGCCCGACCGCCTCGTCACCCTCCGCGGCGATAACGATCGTCCGGCCGCCACGCGCCCGGATCCCACGGATGAGGAAGTCGATCTTGTCGTGCAGGACCGAGCGCCCACGCGGGGACGGCACGACCACGACGACCGGCAGACCCCCCTCGATCAGCGCGATCGGGCCGTGCTTGAGCTCGCCCGCCGCGAAGCCCCCGGCGTGCAGGTAGGCCAGCTGCTTGAGCGT
>NZ_JYJF01000801.1 GCF_000955975.1 Saccharothrix sp. ST-888 | reverse complement strand
CATGTCTCCTTCGGGCACGTCTGGGGCCTGCTGGTGGACGGCAAGTTCAACCCGGGCCTGCCGCCCGCCGAGCCGTTCCCGCTCCCGGTGCACTCCGGTGACATCCGGGTCCACGTGCAGTCCGCGCTGGCCATGCTTGCCCCGGTCTGGGGCCTCCAGCCGCTGCTGGAAACCTCCGCCGAGCAGGCCCGCAACCACCACGCCCGGGCCGCGGTGATGGCGCTCTCGTACGTCGCGCAGTCCGCCCGCGGCCAGGGCATGCCGATGGTGCCGCAGCGCGAGATCGACAAGGTCTAGACCGCGGTCGAGCGGCTCATGATCAG
>NZ_JYJF01000800.1 GCF_000955975.1 Saccharothrix sp. ST-888 | reverse complement strand
TTGTTGTTCGCCCCGCCACCACCGTTGTTGTTGTTATTGTTGTTGTTGTTCGCCCCGCCACCCCCGTTGTTGTTGTTATTGTTGTTGTTGTTGTGAGCGCCGCTGCCATCGTTGTTGTTGTTGTTGTTAGTCCCGCCACTCCCGTTGTTGTTGCTATTGTTGTTGTTGTTGCCCCCCCGGCCGTTGTTGTTGTCATTGTTGTTGTTCTTCTCACCCCTGCAGTTGTTCTTGCTATCGTTGTTGTTGTTGGTACTCTGGCCGTTCGTGTCGTTAGTGGTGTTGGTGTGGGTCGTCGGGCCTGTGTTGTTGTCCTGGTTTTGGGT
>NZ_JYJF01000081.1 GCF_000955975.1 Saccharothrix sp. ST-888 | reverse complement strand
GACCGCGACACCATGGCGCAGGAGCGTGTCTCCCTCGACCAGGTGAAGTCCTACCTGGCGGCCCGCCTCATCGGCTGCTGATCAGCTGCTGATCGACCGCTGCTCGGCTGCTGACGGGTTCTGCCGTCAGCAGCCCGGCTCGCCGGCCCCCGTGCGGATGCTCCGCGCGGGGGCCGACGGTTTTGGGCGACTGCTGGCGGCTGCGGCCGGGCGTTCGGGCGGCCGGGCCTTGGGGCGGCGGGGGGAGTCAGGCCTCGCGCTGTTGGGCTGCGAGGCGGGTGCGGGCCTCCATGAGGGCGAAGCCCAGTAGGTTGAGGCCGCGCCATGCGGTGGGTTGGGTAGCTCGTTCGTTGTCGGCGGCGAGGCCGATGCCCCAGAGCCGGTCGAGCGGGCTGGCCTCCACGAGCACTCGCTGCGCGGTGCCGAGCAGGTACTCCCGGAGGGCATCGTCCTGGCCGAACTTGGCCACATTGCCCTGGACCACCAGCTCGAAGCATTCGGCCGCCCAGCGCTCCTCGTCGAAACCCCGGACCAGCCGCCCGAGCTTCTTCGCCTCGGCCGGGGTGCGGGCGGCGAGGATCTGCGGCAGCACCTGATCGTCCCCGAAGAGCCGGGCCTTGCCCGCCATCATCCAGTGCTCGGCCGTTGCGTACGTCACTCCGTCCACGGTGAACTCGGCCGGCCACCACTGACTGAGCGAACCCGAACCCACCCGGCCGTCCCGCTCCGGCTGGTGACCCCAGAAGAGCAGGTACTTGGGGCGGGCACCCGCTGCCACGAGAGCGTTGAGCTCCTCGCGGGAACGGGTCTCGGCTGGGGTTCGGGGCTGGGGCGTCGTCATATCGTCATCCTGACACGAAGGGCTGGTGATGGCTCCCGAATTTCCTCGCCGTCGCGGGCTGCTCTGCTCTGTCCGGCCTCGTTCTGCCTGTCCTTGTCCTGCGTGACTCTGTTCGGGCTGGCCGCGTCCTGCCCGGCTCTGCGCGCTGCCCGGCTTCGTTCTGGCCAGGCCCGGTCGGGCGGGAACTGGACCGGGGGCGGGGGCGATGAGTGTCGGCCGGCCGATTCAGGCGACCGTGCGAGGCAGTCGGATGCTCAGCAGGAAGATGGCTGCAGAGCCGGTCAGCTGCAGGCTCAGGACCAGAGCCAGCGCGTGGTCGATACCGATCGTGGGGGAGAGGGAGAGGAAGAGCGTGCCCAGGGTGGCCACCCCAAGTGCCAGGCTGGACTGCTGTGTTGTGGCCAGCACCCCGCTGCCGACGCCGGCGCGCTCGATCGGAACCTTGGACAGTACGACCCGGAACAGCGGTGTCCCGATCAGGCCCTGGCCGATGCCGGCCAGGGCCACGCCGGGCAGCATCCGCCACGGCGAGAAGTGCGCCCAGTCCATCAGTACCGTGGCGATCAGGACGGCCAGCCCCAGGCCCTGGACCACCGCTCCGACGGTGATCACCCGGCTGCCGAACCGACTGATCAGGCGCGGCCCGCTCAGCGAGGCGAAGAAGTAGCCGACCGCCATCGGCACCAGCGCCCACCCCGCCGCGACCGGCCCAAGTCGCAGCCCCTGCTGCAGCATGACGGCCACCACGAACATGAAGCCGCCGAAGCCCGTGAAGTACGGCACCGCGACCCCGAGGCCTCGGCGCATCTCCGGTATCCGCAGCAGCGAGAGCGGCACCAGTGGGACCTGACCCGCCTGCTCCGCTCGCCGCTCCACGTACAGGAAGGCGGCGGCGAGGAGCGGGAACGCACCGAGCAGCACCCAGGACCAGAGCGGCCAGCCTGCGGCGCGCCCCTCCATCAGCGGCAGGAACAGCGCGAGCAGCGCTGCCGTCAGCAGTGCGGTGCCGGGGAGGTCGACGCCGGCGGCGTGCGGCGAGCGGCTCTCCGGCACGTACGGGATCGCAAGGACTGCGGTGAGCAGCGCGAACGGCACGTTCAGCAGGAACACGGCGCGCCAGCCGGTGCCGAAGAGGTCGGCGGAGACCAGCATCCCGCCGAGGACCTGTCCGATCACCACGGAGATGCCGCCGACGGCGCCGTAGATGCTCAGCGCCCGAGCGCGTTGCGGACCACTGCTGGCTGCGGTGATGGTGGCGAGCACCTGCGGCAGCAGCAGCGCGGCCGAGGCGCCCTGGGCTGCCCGGGCGGCGACCAGCGTCCAGGCGGTGGGTGCGAGACCGCAGAGCAGGGAGGTGACGGCGAAGGCCCCCGCGCCGATGATGAAGAGCCGGCGGCGACCGAAGGTGTCGCCGAGCCGCCCGCCGAGTACCAGGAGTACCGCGAAGGCTATGCCGTACCCGGCGGCGACGAGTTCCAGTACGGCGGGCCCGGCAGCCAGATCATGGTCGATGGTGGGCAGCGCGACGTTGACGATGAAGAAGTCGAGCATCGGCAGGAAGGCGCCGAGCAGGACGGTGACAAGGCCGGCCGGCCCAAGGGTGGGGGCGGCAGCCTGGGCCAGGGGACTGGCCTGTGAGATCACGGGTGGGGTCTGCGAGATCGCGGGTTGCTGGGTCACGAGTTGCTGGGTCACGGGCACTACGATCCGCCCTGGCTCACCCTGGTACCAGATGGCGTTTATCCAGGTATAGGAAGTACCTGGCAACAGGATCGTATTTCGCGCATCCTTGGCCTTATGACGACCATCACCGTGCCGACCGACAGCCGTCGGAGCGAACTGGCGACCTTCCTGCGCAGCCGTCGGGAGCGGATCTCGCCGGAGCAGGTCGGCCTGCCGCTGACCGGGCGCCGCCGGACCCCGGGGTTGCGCCGGGAGGAGGTCGCGCAGCTCGCTGCCGTAGGAGTCACCTGGTACACGTGGCTGGAGCAGGGGAGGGACATCCAGGTATCGGCCCAGGTGCTGGACTCGGTGGCCCGAACCCTGCAGCTCGACCGGAGCGAGCGGGCTCATCTCTTCGTGCTGGCAGGCTCGGAGGACCCGACCCCCGTCCCGGAGTGCTCGACCATCACTCCGTCCGTGCGGGCCGTACTGGAGCAGCTCGAACCGATGCCCGCCGTGGTGCTCAACAGTCGGTACGACATCCTGGCCTACAACCGTGCCTACACCTGGCTCGCGGGGGACCTCGACGCGATGCCGTTCGAGGAGCGGAACGTGCTGTGGCTGCTCTTCGCCCAGTCCCGTTTCTCCTCGGTGCTGGTGGATGTCCAGGAGGCCCGCGAGTCGGTGACGGCCCGATTCCGGGCGGCGATGGCCGAGCACTCCTCGGAGCCGGTCTGGAAGAACCTCCTTCAGCGTCTGCGCTGGACCTTCCCCGAGTTCGAGACGGTCTGGGACCGGCACGAGGTGTCCGTGCCGAGCAACGGCCTCAAGCACTTCCTGCTTCCCGAGGTCGGCCTGTGCCGCTTCGAGTACACCAATCTGTGGCTGGGGGCTCGGCCGAGCACCCGGCTGGTGGCCTACACCCCGCAGGACGAGGAGACGCAGCAGCGCCTGGAGCAGCTCGCAGCCGTCCGCTGAGCCATACCCGGGCCGGTGGGACGAGGGCGAGTGAACGGGCGCTCCGCCAACGGCGCTGGCTGCACCGGGCGCTCTGGCCAGCTCGACCGCCCTGACCGCCCTGACCGCCCTGACCGCCCTGACCGCACCGACCGCACCGATCGCCCTGACCGCACCGGCCGTACCAGCGGTGACTTCGGTGGCTCCGGCCCGGAGTGATGCTCGGCCCTGCGTGGTCCGGGTGGCCGGACCGCCGAGGGCCAGGACGGTGCAGAGCCACGCCAGTGGCAGCTCTGCACAGAGTGCCATCACCACGGCTGCGGCGAGCTGTGTGCCGTATGCCGCTGTGTGGACGTCGTACCAGGCATCGCCGAGCAGCAGGGCTGCGGCCACTGCTGCCGTCTGTCGGCTGCTGGGGCTGCTCAGTCGTAGCAGTGCACCGGTGCTGATCAGGGCAGTGGCCTCCAGGAAGTCGAGCGTGGACCAGCCCGCGCTGGCTCCGGGGGCAGCTGCCAGCAGCGCTGCCCATGGCAGCAGCACCACTCCGCAGGCGATCAGCAACCGGTGCAGACTCATGACGCCCGCCCGGCTCGCATCCGGACCGACTGCGCGTCATCGTGGGGAACTCGCACCTGCACCGAGCCGCAGGGCGGCCCGTCGGACCAGGCCAGCCAGAACGAGTCGGCGAGCGGGACCACTTGGACCGGACGGTGGCTCCGGCCCAGCAAGCCGCCACTGGTGAAGGTGACTTCGGGCAGTGAGCCGTCGGCCGGCAACCGGCCCCAGGCGAAGCCGGTCGGACCGTCGGCGTCGGCAGTGCACCGGGCCCCGCGCAGGACCTGCTGGACGTCGAGGGCGGAGACCACCATCACATCCAACAACTCGCCGCACTCGTAAATCTCCAGAGAGGCCCGCCCTCGCTCGGCAGGACTTGTCCTGACCGACCACGGGCCCACCCGGGTAGTGCCGGCCTCGTCGTCGGCCGCGCCCGCGCCCCGGTGGCTATCGGCACTGCCGACAGCCGCGCCGACGCCCCGGTCGGTGGCCGACTCGGCCGGACTCTCCGCTGCCACCATGCGACTTGTTCTCGTCATGCCGTCAAGATTCGCGCCGGAAAGAAGCCCTGTCGGTAGCCCACGCATCCGTCTTGGGGGTGTACCTAGCTACAGCATTGATTCGGATGCCTACTTCATGGATCGGCCTGATCGGGGGCCCATAGGCTGTGCGGCATGTTGAACTCCGCCCTCCGCCAGGTACGCGACCGGGGCGCCGAGCACCTCCCGTGGTCGGCGGCCTCCCGGCGGGATGCGGTGTTCATCGCGGCCGGGGTGCCGCTGGGCCTTCCCCTCATCCTCGCGTTGAGCATGCCGAAGTCGGGCGTACTGCTCCCGGTCGCCGTGCTGTGCATGGATCTGCTGACGATCGCTCAGCGCAGCCGCTTCCGCGAGCTGCGCGGTCTGGAGATCCCGGGCAGGGTGGGCCCCGACGCCGGGTGGGTCGTGCGCCTGCGCTCCGGGTTCACCTGGCGGCAGGCCGGGTACCACTTCCTGGCCGCGCCGGCCCTCGCCATCGGCTCCTTTCTGGTGCTGGCCGTCTGGGGCGCGGGTCTGGTGATGGCCACGGTCTACGGCTGGGTGTCCTTCCTGCCGAGAGGGAACTCCCTGCGCTACGGCACCGGTTGGTCGGTGACCGATGCCGGGATCACCGTTGCCGGCCTGGCCCTGCTCCTGGCAGTGCCCTGGGTGGTGGCCTGGCTGGCCAGGCTCGACGAGCGGGCGGCCCGTGCCCTGCTCGGGCCGAACCGGGCGGAGGTCCTGGAGCGCCGCGTCGAGGATCTCGCCGAGAGCCGAGCCGGCGTGGTGGACGCAGCGGATGCCGAACGCCGGCGGATAGAACGGGACCTGCATGACGGCGCCCAGCAGCGCCTGGTCTCGCTGGCGATGAATCTCGGCCTTGCCCGGCGCACGCTGAAGGACGTACCGCCCGAGGCCATGCAGGTGATCGTCGAGGCGCACCAGGAGGCCCAGGCCGCCATCGCCGAGCTGCGTGACCTCGTCCGGGGACTCCACCCCGTGGTCCTGGAGGATCGTGGCCTGGACGCGGCGCTCTCCGGCATCGCCGCCCGGGCTCCCGTCCCGGTCCGCCTGACGGTGGACCTTCCCGATCGCATATCCCCGACCGTCGAGGCCGTCGCCTACTTCACCGTCTCGGAGGCCCTGGCCAATGTGGCGAAGCATGCCCGCGCCTCCCGCGTCGATCTGTCGGTGCGGCAGGAGTTCGGCCGGGTCCGCATCGTCATAACCGACGACGGCGTCGGCGGCGCCGACCCGAGCACGGGCACCGGTCTCATCGGGCTGCGCAAGCGCGCCGCCTCGGTGGACGGCACCCTGGCCATCACCAGCCCCCTCGGGGGCCCGACCGTCATCACTGTGGAGTTGCCATGCGAGCTGTGATCGCCGAGGACTCGGTCCTGCTGCGGGTGGGCCTGGTCAAGGTCCTGGAGGCGGTCGGGTACGAGGTCGCCGCCGCAGTCGGCGATGCCGAGGCGCTGCTTGCGGCCGTGGAGGAGCACAGGCCGAAGGTCGTCGTGGCCGACGTCCGGATGCCACCGGGCTTCACCGACGAGGGCGTCCGGGCTGCGCTGATGATCCGCCGGCAGTGGCCGGAGATCGCGGTGCTGCTGCTCTCCCAGTACGTGGAGGAGCGGTACGCCGCAGA
The DNA here is from genome assembly GCF_000955975.1 of Saccharothrix sp. ST-888. Lineage (GTDB taxonomy): Bacteria > Actinomycetota > Actinomycetes > Streptomycetales > Streptomycetaceae > Kitasatospora. The sequence continues at coordinate 28,216 of NZ_JYJF01000081.1, read as the reverse complement.
TCTGCTCACGGGGAACACCAGCGGGGTCGGCTACCTCCTCAAGCAGCGGGTCGCCAATGTGGACGACTTCGTGGAGGCGCTGCAACGAGTGGCGGAGGGCGGCACCGCGCTGGACCCGGAGGTGGTGGCCCAGTTGCTGCTGCGGCGCCACCGCGATCCCCTGGAGCGCCTGACCCCCAGGGAGCGGGACGTCCTGACGCTGATGGCGGAGGGCCGTTCCAACACCGCGATCGCCGAGTCCCTGGTCGTCAGCGACAGCGCCGTCGCCAAGCACATCAACAGCATCTTCATGAAGCTGGACCTGCCACCGGCCGACGCATCGCACCGCAGGGTGCTGGCCGTACTCCGTTTCCTGGAACTGGGGTAGCCATGGCGCACGAGGGGGCGGCCCAGGGGGCAGCTGCTCGGGAGCGAGCCGGCGACGGCAGCGGGGTGTGGCGGCGGATCGGCGTCGTCGTGCTGGTGATCACGCTGCTGAGCGGCGGGCTGACGGCCTGGTCCCGGTTGACCCACCAGAGCCGCACGGAGCACCGCACCTTCTGGCAGCAGATCAAGACAGTCGAGGTGGACTCCGGTAGTGCAAAGGTCTCGGTCGAGGCGGGCGCAGCCGACCGGGTCACGATGAAGGAGAGTCTGGGCTGGGTGACGCGCCGTCCGTCCGTCAACGCCCAGGTGGTCGGGAGCACCCTGCGAGTCGCCGTCTCGTGCGGAGGGCCGATATCGGTGATCGGCTGCGATGCCGCCCTCGACATCCAGGTCCCGGCCGACACCGGGGTCCACACCCAGGGCAGTTCCGGAGACACGTACATACGTGGGGTGTCCGGCGAGATCCGGGCAAAGACCGCCTCCGGTCAGCTGTGGCTGGAGAGCGTGAGCGGCACGGTCTGGGCGAAGTCGGCTTCGGGGCAGATCGTGGCCAAGGAGTTGGGCTCGTCCGTGGTCCAGGCGGCGTCCAGTTCCGGGCAGATGAGTCTGGGCTTCGCCCGGCCTCCGGAGTCGGTGACAGCGACCACGACCTCCGGTCCGGTGGTCATCACCGTCCCGGGTCAGAACACGCGCTACCACGTGGGCGGCCACACGCTCTCGCACTCCTGGAGCATCGATCCGGATGTGGAGGACAGCGGCTCCAAGCGCACGATCGACATCACGACCATGTCCGGCCCGGTGACGGTGGCCTCCGGTTCGGCGGACTCCGGGGCCGGGGCGGCCACGTCCGGCGCACCGACCTCTCCTGGTGAACAGGTGCCCACCGCCCCGACCCCGGCCGGATCCCGGTAGTCGGCTGCGGACTCGGGCAACCGGCCGGCCCCGGTACCGGCCGGACTGCGGGTGATGGGCCGACCACAGAGCCGAACGGGGGGCGGCCTGGGGGACAATGGAGAGTCTCACAGCACCGCCCGCGCCGAATCACTGTCGCCCTTGCCGACCATGAGGACTTCGCCCGTATGACCTCCATGCCCGCCACCGTCCAGCCGATCACGGCCACCGCCGGGGCCCTTGCTACCCCTGACCCCACCCCCGCCCCCACGCCCGAGTTCGCACCGCTGAACATCGGCCCCCTGCAGGTGTGGCCACCGGTCGTACTGGCGCCGATGGCGGGCATCACCAATGCCCCGTTCCGGACGCTCTGCCGGGAGCAGAGCGGGGGCAAGGGGCTCTACGTCTCCGAGATGATCACGACGCGCGCACTGGTCGAGCGCAACGCCAAGACCATGCAGTTGATCAAGTTCGATCCGAGTGAGAAGCCGCGTTCGATCCAGCTGTACGGGGTGGACCCGGTGACGGTCGGCCGGGCCGCCAGGATGATCGCGGAGGAGGGCCTCGCCGATCACATCGACCTCAACTTCGGCTGCCCGGTACCGAAGGTCACCCGCAAGGGCGGCGGCTCCGCGCTGCCGTACAAGCGCAACCTGCTGCGCGAGATCCTGCGCGAGGCGGTCGGCAACGCGGGCGGCCTGCCGGTGACCATGAAGATGCGCAAGGGCATCGACGACGACCACCTGACCTATCTGGACGCGGGCCGGATCGGCGCGGAGCAGGGCGTCTCGGCGATCGCCCTGCACGGGCGTACGGCCTCCCAGCACTACGGCGGCACGGCGGACTGGTCGGCCATCGCCCGGCTGCGCGACTCCGTCCCGGCGGAGATCCCGGTGCTGGGCAACGGGGACATCTGGTCGGCCGACGACGCGGTGCGGATGATGCGGGAGACCGGCTGCGACGGCGTGGTCGTCGGCCGGGGCTGCCTCGGCCGGCCGTGGCTGTTCAAGGACCTGGTCTCGATCTTCGAGGGCGATGTGGACTACGCCCGCCCGACCTTCGGGTACGTGGCGCAGGCGATGGTGCGGCACGCCCAGCTGCTCGGCGAGTGGCTGGAGGACGAGGCACGCGGTGTCATCGACTTCCGTAAGCACGTCGCCTGGTACACCAAGGGCTTCTCGGTGGGTTCCGAGCTCCGGGTGAAGCTCGCGATGTCCAGTTCGCTGGCCGAGCTGGCGGAGACGCTCGGCCAGGTCGAGCAGGACCAGCACTGGCCCGCCGGTGCCGACGGTCCGCGTGGCCGGACCAGCGGCAACAACCGGGTGGTACTGCCCGAGGGCTGGTTGGACGATCCGTATGACTGTGCCCTGCCCAGCGCGGAGGCCGAATTGGACACATCTGGCGGCTGACTTAGACGTTCAGGTGACATAGTCGTTCTCGGTTGAATCGCCGGAACGGACGAGCCCTCTTGGACAATCTGGCCAAGAGGGCTCCTTTGTGGCAGATTTCAGTAGCGGAGAGATGTCATAACTCGACACAGTGCTACGAAAAGCGCACCTCGCCTACGTCCGACAGCTGAGGTGCACCCGTGACGCTTGCCACATATCGTGGCGATTGACGGCCGGTTGGGTGGGTTCGCGGGGCTACCGGGGCGTGAATCGCTTCCCGAAGGGGCCCGGAGGCGGATCGGCGCAGCTGGCTGCAGGAAATCAAGCCGGGGCAACACTGCGGTCGATTGCTCGCTACTCTCTGTCCGGTTCGTGTGATCTTCGCATTTCAATGCCTTCACTACTTGAACGATTGCTAGCGTCAGGCGGACGATTTCATCAACAGAGGTGAACGCCCCGGTGGGCATTCGATCTGTTGGGTCACGACCCGTTCCGAGGCTTGTACGGCCTATTGGCGGCGCGGCAGTGCCTTCGAAATGGGTATGTTCTCCGGCGTCAGGGCAACCGTGTGCGAGGAGACCGACCCGTGGCGGCGCAGCAGAAGTTTGTTTACTCCTTCACCGAAGGAAACAAGGACCTGAAGGATCTACTCGGCGGTAAGGGTGCCAACCTCGCCGAGATGACCAACCTGGGCCTCCCCGTCCCCCCGGGGTTCACCATCACCACCGAGGCGTGCAAGGTCTTCCTGGAGACCGGCAGTGAGCCGACCTCGCTGCACAAGGAGATCAGCGAGCACCTGGACTCGCTGGAGCAGCAGATGGGCAAGCAGCTCGGTCAGCCCGACAACCCGTTGCTGGTCTCGGTCCGTTCCGGTGCCAAGTTCTCCATGCCCGGCATGATGGACACCGTCCTGAACATCGGCCTCTCCGACGTCTCGGTGGCCGGTCTGGCCGCCCAGTCCGGCAACGAGCGCTTCGCCTGGGACTCGTACCGCCGCCTGGTCCAGATGTTCGGCAAGACCGTGCTGGGCGTGGACGGCGAGCTGTTCGAGGAGGCGCTGGAGGAGGCCAAGGAGGCCAAGGGCACCGCCAACGACCTCGACCTCACCACCGAGGACCTCAAGACGCTGGTCGACACCTTCAAGGCGATCGTGCTCCGCGAGACCGACCGGGAGTTCCCGCAGGACCCGCGGGAGCAGATGGACCTGGCGATCCACGCGGTCTTCCACTCCTGGAACGGCGACCGGGCCCGCCTGTACCGGCGGCAGGAGCGCATCCCGAACGACCTGGGCACGGCGGTCAACGTCTGCAGCATGGTCTTCGGCAACCTCGGCGAGGACTCCGGTACCGGTGTCGCGTTCACCCGCGACCCCTCCACGGGCGCCGTCGGCGTCTACGGCGACTACCTGTCCAACGCCCAGGGCGAGGACGTCGTCGCCGGCATCCGCAACACCCTTCAGCTCTCCGAGCTCGAGAAGCTCGACAAGAAGTCGTACGACGAGCTGATGACGATCATGCAGAAGCTCGAACTGCACTACCGCGACCTGTGCGACATCGAGTTCACCATCGAGCGCGGCAAGCTCTGGATGCTGCAGACCCGGATCGGCAAGCGCACGGCCGCCGCCGCCTTCCGGATCGCGGTCCAGCTGGTCGACCAGGGTCTGATCGACCTGGACGAGGCGCTGCACCGGGTCACCGGCGGCCAGCTCTCCCAGCTGATGTTCCCGCGCTTCGCTCCCGACGCCACCTCGAAGCAGGTCGCCTGGGGCATCGCGGCTTCGCCCGGTGCCGCGGTCGGCAAGGTGGTCTTCGACTCCTACACCGCGGTCAAGTGGTCCCGCTCCGGCGAGAAGGTGATCCTGGTCCGCCGGGAGACCAACCCGGACGACCTGGACGGCATGATCGCGGCCGAGGGGATCCTGACCTCGCGCGGCGGCAAGACCTCGCACGCGGCCGTGGTCGCCCGCGGCATGGGCAAGACCTGTGTCTGCGGTGCGGAGGAGCTGGAGGTCGACACCAAGCGCCGTCGCCTGACGACCGCCGACGGGCAGGTCGTCGAGGAGGGCGACGTGGTCTCGATCGACGGGGCGACCGGCAAGGTCTACCTGGGCGAGGTCCCGGTGCTGCCGTCCCCGGTGGTCGAGTACTTCGAGGGCACCCTGCACGCCGGTGCCGACGTCCAGGGCGGGCTGGTCCAGGCCGTGCACCGGCTGATGTCGCACGCCGACGTCCGCCGCAAGCTGGCCGTCCGGGCCAACGCGGACAACGCCGAGGACTCGAACCGCGCCCGCCGCTACGGCGCCCAGGGCATCGGCCTCTGCCGCACCGAGCACATGTTCCTCGGTGAGGAGCGCCGCAAGGAGGTCGAGCACCTGATCCTGGCGGACAACGACAAGGACCGCGAGCAGGCTCTCTCCGCCCTCCTTCCGCTGCAGAAGGGCGACTTCATCGAGCTGTTCCAGTCGATGGACGGACTCCCGGTCACCGTCCGCCTGCTGGACCCGCCGCTGCACGAGTTCCTCCCCGACATCACCGAGCTCTCGGTGCGCGTCGCCCTCGCCGAGGCCCGCAAGGACCCGAACGAGAACGACCTGCGCCTGCTCCAGGCCGTGCACCGGCTGCACGAGCAGAACCCGATGCTGGGTCTGCGCGGTGTCCGCCTCGGCCTGGTCATCCCCGGCCTGTTCGGGATGCAGGTCCGGGCGATCGCGGAGGCGGCGGCCGAGCGCAAGCTGGCCGGCGGCGACCCGCGTCCCGAGGTGATGATCCCGCTGGTCGGCACCGTCCAGGAGCTGGAGCTGGTCCGCGACGAGTGCGAGCGGGTGCTGGCCGAGGTGGCGTCGTCCACCGGCGTCAAGCTGGACATCAAGCTCGGCACCATGATCGAGCTGCCCCGCGCCGCAGTGACGGCCGGTCAGATCGCCGAGGCCGCCGAGTTCTTCTCCTTCGGCACCAACGACCTGACCCAGACCGTCTGGGGCTTCTCCCGGGACGACGTGGAGGCGAGCTTCTTCACCGCGTACCTGGAGAAGGGCATCTTCGGGGTCTCGCCGTTCGAGACCATCGACCGCGACGGTGTCGGTTCGCTGGTCAAGCTGGCCGTCGAGGCGGGACGGGCCACCCGGCCCGACCTCAAGCTCGGCGTCTGCGGCGAGCACGGCGGCGACCCGGAGTCGGTCCACTTCTTCCACGAGGTGGGGCTGGACTACGTATCCTGCTCTCCCTTCCGGATCCCGGTGGCGCGCCTGGAGGCAGGCCGTGCCGCCCTTGAGACGGCGGGCAGCGACTCGCGCTGACGGGGTGACCCCGAAGCGCGGCTGACCGCAGCCCCCTCCGCCGGAGGGGCGTGCGGCGGAGCTCGGCGCAGGAGAGCCGCCGTACGTGGCAGCCGGGGCGGGAACGGACAATGGCGTCCGTTCCCGCCCCGGCGGCGTTTTTCCTCGGGCACATCCAGTGGGCCCGGCAGGCCCGGCACGCCCGCACGCGGCGGCGGTGCTCGGCCGTACGGGTGAGCGGGGTACCCGGTGTGCCGGTGCCGGAGCCGTACCGGGCAAGCTGGAGCGCATGACCAGCCGAAACCGTCTGATCGCCGTTGCCGCAGTCATCTGCTGCGTGATCATCGCCGCAGCCGTCTACGCCATGCTCGGCACCGGTAGGACGGCGTCCACCAAGACCTCCGCCCCGACGGCTGCGGCCGGCTCCTCCCGGGGGCCGAAGCCGTCCGCCCCGGCGAAGTCGTCCTCCTCCGGCACCTGGGTACCCACCAATCCGGCCATCGCCGACGTCTGCCGCAGCAAGCTGCCCAGCCAGGCCCAGGACACCCTCGGGCTGATCGCCAAGGGCGGCCCGTACCCCTACCGCACCGACGGCGTGGTCTTCGAGAACCGTGAGAGCCGGCTGCCCAGGCACTCCAACGGCTACTACCACGAGTTCACCGTGGTCACCCCCGGTTCGGGGGACCGGGGTACCCGACGGGTCGTCACCGGTACCGACGGCGAGCAGTACTGGACCGCGGATCACTACGGCACCTTCCAGGAGATCGACTCCCGCTGCTGAGGCCCACTGAGGCCTGCCGGGCCTGTCAGGGCCTGTCGGGGGACCGGAAAGCGCTGGCAGGATGTCCGCGATGACAGAACCCACGTCGCCTCCCAACTCCCCGACTCCCGAAACGTCCGCCCTCGACTCGCTGAACGGCCTCTCCGTCGGCGATGCCTTCGGTGCCCAGTTCTTCGTCCCCGAGAACCGCGACCGCCTGATCGGCCGTCAAGCCCCGCCCGGCGTCTGGCCGTGGACGGACGACACCGAGATGGCCTGCTCGGTCCACGCGGCCTGGGCCGAGCGCCAGTCCATCGACACCTTCGACCTGACCCACGCCTTCGCCCGCCGCCATGACTTCGACCGCGGCTACGGTCCGGCCGCCAACCGAATGCTGCGGCTGATCAGGGAGGGCGGGGACGCGAAGCGGCTGGCCGCCGGCCTCTTCGACGGCCAGGGCTCGTACGGCAACGGAGCCGCGATGCGGGTGGCCCCGCTCGGCGCTGCCCATGCGCACGACCCGGCGGCCGTGGTCGGGCCCGCCGCCGACACCGCCGTGATCACGCACACCCACCCCGACGCCGTGGACGGCGCGATCGCCGTCGCGGTGGCGGCCGCGTACGCCGTCCGGACCCGTACCGAGCCGACCACTGCGCCGGAGTTCCTGGCCGCCGTACGGGAGCTCACCCCGCGCGGCGCGGTCCGGGACGGCATCGAGCGGGCGATCGGGCTGCTGGGCGAGCCGGACGCTCACCGGCCCGCGTACGAGTTGGGCAACGGCAGCAGGGTGAGTGCGGTCGACACCGTTCCCTTTGCGCTCTGGGCGGCCGCCCGCCAGCTGGACGACTACCGGGCCGCGCTCTGGGAGACCGTCCGGGCGGGTGGCGACGTGGACACCACCGCCGCGATCGTCGGCGGGATCGTCGCCGCCCGTACCGGGACCGCCGGGATTCCGCCCGCCTGGCTGGCCGCGCGCGAGCCGCTGCCCGACTGGGCCACACCGGAGCGGCTCGCGGTGGCCGACTTCAGGAGGTACCGGCCCGAGCCGCTGTCGATCCGGCTGCCGCGCTCGGTCGCGGTTCCCGACCTGGTCTGGCCCGAGCAGAGCTGGACCCTGCTGCGCCGGGGTCTGCGGCCGGACCGGAGCAACCACCGCTGGGTCACCGGCATCGTCGAGGGCGTCGTGTACCTGCACGAGGCCGGCACGGGGTACGGGAACTTCGAGGTCGTGGTCGAGCCGGTCCCCAGGACGGGCGGTTGGCGGCCGGTGTCGGCGACGGCCGAGGCCCGGCCCGATCGCTTCGGCCACCCCGACCCCGCCGTCCTGCTCGCCGAGGTCCTGGGGATGTTCTAGGGGCACCCGGGTCCGCCCTGGAGCGGGCCCGGGTCCGCCCTGGAGCGGGCCCGGGTCCGCCCTGGAGCGGGTCCGGGTCAGCCCCGGATCGGTCAGCCCCGGATCGGTCAGCGCCGGATCAGACCTGGATCAGCGGGAAGCCCTGTCTAAGGCACTCCTGGTTGATCGCCGGGTCGGGAGCGCTCGGCGAGGTCGCGGCGGCGATCCGGAGCTCGATGATGTCCCGGACGGCCGGCCACTCCTCGTCGAGGATGGAGTAGAACGCGGTGCTGCGGACGACCCCGTCGAGGCCGCGCGAGTGGGCGCGGCGGACGCCCTCGCTGGTGGCGCCGAGCCGTTCGATGGCCGCGCGGGAGCGCATGTTGCGGGCGTCGGCGCGCAGCGAGATCCGCTGGACCTGCCAGGTCTCGAAGGCGTACCGGAGCATCAGCAGCTTGGCCTCGGTGTTGATGCCGGTGCCCTGGGCCCGCGGGGAGAGCCAGGTGTTGCCGATTTCCGCAGCGTCCGGGACCGCGTGCAGCGGGTCGCCGTGCGGCACGCCCGGCACGGGCGGCCAGACCAGCGGGCCCTGCCAGTAGTCGAGTTCCAGGAAGCGGGTCGAGCCCACCACACGGTTGTCCGCGACGTTCACGGTGGCGAACGGCAGCGACTTGCCCGCGGCCTGATCGGCGAGGGCACGGCCGACGTACTCCCGGGCGGCTTCGAGGCCGTGCGGAACGGGAGTGAAGGCGTAGGTTGTACGGTCCTCGGTTCCGGCCACGGCCAGTGCTTCGGCGTGGTGTTCGGCGAGGGGCTCCAGCCGCACGGTACGGCCGACGAGGGTTACGGGTACGGGCACGGATCCTTCGGTCCTTCGGCGATCGGAGGGACCTCCGTACGCGGTTCGCGGCACGAAGGTGGGCTCTCTCAGCACGTCGGCGTACGGGCACGGGTCGACAACCGCGTCCGGCGGGATGAGAGAAAGGACAGTGTGCGTCCGAAAGATGGCCGAGAGAGGAATGAGAGCGCGAAGGGAAGCGGGCGGCCAAGTGAAGGCAAGGTGTCTCAGGAGTGGCTGCCAGCGTACCTGGCCGGGCCGGGAACACGACGTGACAGACGGCGTGACGGCGGCGCGGCGATGCGAGGCAGCGAGAGGACCATACCCGCCAGAAGGCGGTGCGTCACTTCGCGGCGCGCGAACGGCGGCACGAGGCTGTCCGGGGTGCCGGGCCGGGGCTCGGCGCGGCCACTTGAATCGGGTGTCCGGAGGGTGTCGGACCGGCTCCGACCGGGCCTGCGAAGCGGCTCCCACCTGCGAATTCACGGGGTGGTGCGATGATGATCGTCCGGTCGGGTGCGGCAGCCGCCCGCCGGGGTGGCGCAGGGGCGAAGCTGACACATCCTCGGCGATCCGGGAATGTCACAGGGCTGCCGCACGCTGGACTGGTCAAGAACCGGTCGGCCGGAACGGAATGCAGGATTCGGTACCTCGTGACATCACGGGGCGGGTCCGGCCGGTCGGTCCGACGACGACGAGCGACGAGACGGAACGGGGTTGGGTGCGCGGTGCGTGATCCCAAGGAGCTGTACCAGCTGGAGCGGCAGGGCGTGGACGCGCTGACCGAGGCCCGTGCCGCCGCCGGTCCGGACGCCGCCGGTCTGGTGCTGCTGCACCACTTCGAGGGCTTCATGGACGCCGGCGAGGCCGGCGGCCAGGTGGTGGCCCATGTGCTGGAGCACGGCTCGCCGCAGATCGTGGCCCGCTTCGACCACGACCGTCTGGTCGACTACCGGGCCCGCCGCCCGGTGATGACCTTCGACCGCGACCGCTGGACGGCCTACGAGCCGCCGGAGATCCTGCTGCAGCTGGTCCGGGACTCGGTCGGTACGCCGTTCCTGCTGCTCAGCGGTCCGGAGCCGGACACCGAGTGGGAGCTGTTCACGGCCGCCGTGCGCGAGCTGGTCGAGCGCTTCGAGGTCCGGCTGACCGTCGACTTCCACGGCATCCCGATGGGGGTCCCGCACACCCGGCCGGTCGGGCTCACCCCGCACGGCAACCGGGTCGACCTCGCCGCCGGCTACCCCAAGTGGTTCGACCAGGCACAGGTGCCGGGCAGTGCACAGGCGCTGCTCGAGTACCGGCTGGCGCAGGCCGGGCACGATGTGGTGGGCTTCGCCGCCCATGTGCCGCACTACGTGGCCCGATCCGCGTACCCGGCGGCCGCCGTGGTGATCCTGGAGGCGGTCCAGTCGGTCAGCGGCCTGGTGCTGCCCGGTACCGGGCTGCGCGACCGGGTCGGCGAGGTGTACGCGGACATCGAGGAGCAGCTGGCCCAGGGCGACGGCGAGCTGCGTTCCGCCATCCGGGGCATGGAGGGCCAGTACGACGCCGTGGCGGGCGTGGAGAGCCGCGAGAGCCTGCTGGCCGAGACCGCCGAGCTGCCCTCGGCGGACGAGCTGGGGCGGCGCTTCGAGGAGTTCCTCGCGGAGCAGGAGCGCGGCGCCGAGTAGTGCCGGTCCGGCCGTCCCGTGCACGCCGGGCTCGGGTGCACAGGGCGCGGGTTCATGGGGTGTGGGTGCACAGGGCGTAGCCGTCGTCACAGCGGGTGCGGGAGCCATCGGGTACGGCCGTTCGTTGCCGGAGCACAGGCGCCCGGGGGACGGGCGGTGAGTTGGTGCGGGTCAAACCCCGGGGGGAGCGTGTGTGGACATCAGGCGTGCGGGAGTGCTGCTGGGCGTGGCCGGCCTGGTGCTGACCGCCGGGTGCAGCGCGGGTGGCTCCGCGTCCGGGCCGTCCGGGCCTTCGGCCGAGGGTTCCGCGCGCGCCTCGGCGACGGCCGCGACCGCGCTTCCGGCGGGCCCGTACGTCGCGCTGGGCGACTCGTACACCGCCGGGCTGCGGATCGCTCCGCAGGTCGGTACCCCGGCCGGGTGCTCCCGCTCCGGGGCCAACTACCCGTCGCTGGTGGCGAAGGCGCTCGGCCTGAGCGGGGCGGCCTTCACCGACGTCAGCTGCAGCGGGGCGACCACCCGTGACCTGGCGGCGGCGCAGCGGACCGTCGACGGCACCAACGAGCCCCAGCTGGACGCGCTCTCCCCGGCCACCCGGCTGGTCACGCTCGGGATCGGCGGGAACGACGCCGGGTTCATGGACGTGCTCGGCCGGTGCGCCGAGGAGGGCCTCAAGCAGAGCCTGCTCGCCGGGCTCACCGGCACGCAGACCGCCGGTTCGCCCTGCCGCAGCCACTTCACCGGCGCGGACGGGCAGGACCAGGTGCAGCAGAAGGTCGATGCGGCGGGCGAACGGCTCGGCGAGCTGCTGCAGCAGGTCAGGAGCCGGTCCCCGCAGGCCAGGGTCTTCGTGGTGGGGTACCCGGAGCTGCTGCCCTCCGACCCCGCGAGCTGTACGACGACGCTGGGCCGGGGTGCGGCGGCCGGGGACGTGGCCTTCCTGGCCGAGAAGGAGCAGCAGCTCAACACGATGCTCCGGCAGCGCGCGGGGGCGGCCGGTGCCGGGTACGTGGACACCTACACCCCGTCGGCCGGGCACGACATGTGTGCGGGGGAGGGCACCCGCTGGATCGAGCCGCCGTTCCCGGCGGCCGGGCTGGCACCGGTGCACCCCAACGCGGCCGGACAGCAGGGCATGGCGGCTGCGGTACTCCACGCCCTGCGGTCCTGAGCCCACTGAGTTCCCCGAGCACCCTGGGGCGCGACACGCAACTTCTCACACCCTCCCGCGCGCAGCTCCGTTGCGCCCCCGGTGCGCAGGGCCGGCCGGGTGGTGCTGCCGAGCCGCTGCGGGTGGCTGGGCGCTGCCGATCCGGGCCGAGTGGACCGGGATCCGGACGGTGTCGTCGTCCAGGCATGCGCCGGTCAGCAGGTCGAAGCGCTGCTTGAGCAGGGGGGAGGCGACGTAGACCCGGCCGTCCGGGGTGGAGCCGAGCAGGCCGCGGGAGAGGACGTACGCACCGGTGAACGGGTCGCGGTTGGCGACGGCGTGGACCCGTCCGAGGTGGTCGCGGAAGACGGCGGCCTGGCGTCCGTCCGGGAGCAGGACGGCGACGCCGCGGCCGGGGACGAGGGCCGCCCAGTCGCAGACCGGGGTCCAGTCGGTGCCGGTGCGCAGTTCCACGCGGTCGGTGGCGGTGGCGGTGGTGGCAGTGGTGGCGGTGGCGGTGGTGGTCATCGGGCCTCCGAGAGCCGGGGGACGGTGTCGAGGGGGCGGAGCAGTTCCTCGACCGTGGCGAGGACGGCGAGGTCGGGTTTGACCTGGTCGCGTTCGGGGGTGAACCGGATGCTGGGGTCGGGTACGCCGGGGGCGTTGACGAAGGAGACGAAGCGGCGCAGCCGGTCCGGGGTGGCCAGGGTGGCGGCCCACTCGTCCTGGTAGCCGGCGATGTGCCCGGCCATCTGCCGTTCCAGTTCGGCGGCGAGGCCGAGCGAGTCGTGCACCACCACGTCGCGGACGTGGTCGAGCCCGCCGTCGAGCCGTTCCAGCCAGGTGGAGGTGCGTTCCAGGCGGTCGGCGGTGCGGATGTAGAACATCAGGAAGCGGTCGATCAGGCGGATCAGCTCCTGGTCGCTGAGGTCCTGGGCGAGCAGGTCGGCGTGCCGGGGGGTGGCACCGCCGTTGCCGCCGACGTAGAGGTTCCAGCCGCTGGAGGTGGCGATCACGCCGAAGTCCTTGCCCCGGGCCTCGGCGCATTCGCGGGCGCAGCCGGAGACGGCCGACTTGAGCTTGTGCGGCGAGCGGAGTCCCCGGTAACGCAGCTCCAGCCGGATCGCCATGGCGACCGAGTCCTGCACGCCGTACCGGCACCAGGTCGATCCGACGCAGGACTTCACCGTGCGCAGCGACTTCCCGTACGCGTGTCCGGACTCGAAGCCCGCCGCGACCAGCCGGGACCAGATCTGCGGCAGCTGGTCCACCCGGGCGCCGAAGAGGTCGATCCGCTGGCCGCCGGTGATCTTGGTGTAGAGGCCGAAGTCGCGTGCCACCTCGCCGATCACGATCAGCTTCTCGGGGGTGATCTCGCCGCCGGGGATGCGCGGGACGACCGAGTAGGAGCCGTTGCGCTGGATGTTGGCGAGGAAGTGGTCGTTGGTGTCCTGGAGCGCGGCCTGCTCGCCGTCCAGGATGTGGCCGCTGACGGCGGGGAGTTCGGGGGCGAGGGAGGCGATGATCGAGGCGACGGTCGGCTTGCAGATCTCGCAGCCCTCGCCCCGCAGGCGTCCGTGTTCGGCGAGCAGTTGCCGGTGGGTGGTGACGCCCCGGACCCGGACGATCTCGTACAGCTCGGCGCGGGTGTGCGCGAAGCAGGGGCACAGGCCCCGGTCCACCTCGACGCCGCCGGCCGCCAGTTCCTCGGTGACGATCGACCCGATCAGCTTGAGGCAGGAGCCGCAGCCGGTGCCCGCCTCGGTGCACCGCTTGACCTCGGGGACGGTGCCGCAGCCCTGCTCGGTGACGGCGCCCCTGATCAGGCCCTTGGTGACGTTGTGGCAGTTGCAGACCACCGCGTCGTCGGGGAGCGCCGAACCGCCGAGAGCGGCAGGCGCGGCCAGCCCGGTGGGCAGCACCAGTGACTCGGCGGGGACGGGCAGCGGGGTGCCGGTGCCGGTCAGCGGGCGCAGCGCGGCGTACTGGTCGGCCTCGCCGACCAGGATGCCGCCGAGCAGTGCGCCCTCGCGGCTGACCACCAGCTTCTTGTAGACCCCGGCGCGCGAGTCGGAGTACACCACGTCGAGTGCGCCCGGCGTGCTGCCGAAGGCGTCGCCGAAGCTGGCCACGTCCACGCCGAGCAGCTTCAGCTTGGTGGACAGGTCGGCGCCGGTGAACGGCCTCGGGTCCTGGCCGGCCAGCTGCCGGGCCACGGTCGCGGCCATCTCGTAGCCGGGGGCGACCAGGCCGTAGACCCGGCCGTCCACGGCCAGCGCGCACTCGCCGATCGCGAAGACGTGCTCGTCGGAGCTGCGGCAGTTCTCGTCCACCGCGATGCCGCCGCGCTCGCCGACGGTCAGCCCGCAGTCCCTCGCCAGTTGGTCGCGCGGGCGGACCCCGGCGGAGAAGACCACCAGGTCGGTGTCGAGCGCGCTGCCGTCGGTGAAGCCCATCCCGGTGGCCCGGCCCTCGGCGGAGACCAGGACGGTCCGGGTGCCCACACCGGTGTGGACGGTGACGCCCATCTCCTCGATGGTGCGCCGCAGCGCCGCGCCGCCGCCCTCGTCCACCTGGACGGGCATCAGCCGGGGCGCGAACTCCACCACGTGGGTGTCGAGTCCGATCCCCTTGAGCGCTCCGGCCGCCTCCAGCCCGAGCAGGCCGCCGCCGACCACGGCCCCGGTCTTCGCGCCGGCCGCGTACGACTCGATCGCGCGCAGGTCCTCGATGGTGCGGTAGACGAAGCAGCCCTCGGCGTCCCGGCCGTCCACCGGCGGGACGAACGGGTACGAGCCGGTGGCCAGGACCAGGGTGTCGTACCCGAAGGTGCGGCCGTCGGCGGTGGTGACGGTGCGGGCGGCCCGGTCGATCGAGGCCGCGGGGGAGGAGAGGTGCAGCTCGAAGCCGTGCCGGTCGAGGAAGCCGTCCTCGCCGAGCAGTAGATCCTCGGGCGTCCGCCCGGAGAAGTACGAGGTCAGCGCCACCCGGTCGTAGGCGGGCCGGGGCTCCTCGGCGAGGACGACGACCCGGTGGCGGTCGGCTGCGCCCGAGTCGGCCAGGGCTTCCAGGAAGCGGTGGCCGACCATGCCGTAGCCGACCAGCAGGACGGTGGGCCTGGTGGTGGTCATCGGGAAGTCCCTCCGGTGGTGGTGCCGATGTCGGTCAGTAGGTGGAGCGGGTGGGAGACGAGGTCCTGGTCGTCCGCCCAGGTGTGGGCCAGGGTGCCGAGGGTGTCGAGGTCGCCCAGCAGTACGCCGCCGACCAGGCGTTCGCCGCCGTCCCCGGTCCGGCGGACGATCACCTTGCGGTAGCTCCGGCGGCCGGCGTCGGCCAGCCGGACCACCCGGTCCTCGGGGCCGGTGGGCTCGGTGCTGCCGAAGGCGGCGATGTCCAGCGGGGTGGCGCTGTTGAGGGTGAGCCGGGTGAGCAGGCGGCTGCCCCGGTACTCGGCCGGCTTCCCGCTCAGGACCCGGGCCAGCACGTCCGCCTGCTCCAGCGCGGGCCCCGCCAGGCCGTACACCACACCGCGGTGTTCGGCGCAGTCGCCGACGGCGTGGATGTGCGGGTCTCCGGTGCGCAGCCGGTCGTCCACGAGAACGCCCTGGCCGACGGCCAGGCGGGCGGCTCTGGCGAGGCCGCTGCGCGGGCGGACCCCGACGGCGAGCACCAGCAGATCGGCCTCAAGACGGAAGCCGTCGGCCAGTTCGACACCGGTGACCCGACGCCCCTCGGTGAGCACCGAGCGGACCCGGCACTCGGTGTGCACCTCGACGCCCTGCCCCATCAGGTGGGTGCGCAGCAACTCGGCTGCGGACGAGTCGATATGACGATCCATCAGATACTCGCCCTGATGGGCGAGCAGCACCGGGATCCCGCGTGCCGCGAGCGCCCGGGCGGCACTCACACCGAGCAGTCCGCCGCCGACCACGACCGCGTGCCTGCTCCGGGGCAGTCGGGCGTCGATGTCCGCGCAGTCCGTCATGGTGCGGAACGCGAAGACCCCGCAGGGGAGTTCATGACGCTCACGTCCGGTGCGGGACTCGTCGAAGAGCCCGCGCAGCGGCGGCAGCACCGGGTTGCTCCCGGTCGCCAGCGCCAGTGCGCCGTACCCGACGGTCGAACCGTCGTCGCACAGCACCCGGCGCTGCTCCCGGTCCACCCGCACCACCCGCGTCCGGCGCCGGACGACCTGCGGCGGCAGCGAGGCCAGGGCGGCGACCTCCGGCGCGTACCGGCCGGACAGCACCTCGGCGAGCAGCACCCGGTTGTACGGCGGGTGCTCCTCCTCGGCGAGCAGGAGCACCTCGCGCTCGCCGTGCAGGGCCAGCTGCTGGGCGAGGCGGTGGCCGGCCGTCCCGCCGCCGACGATCACGACGCGGGCGGTGCCGGGGGTGTCGGTCGCTGCTGTCATGACCAGCAGCCTGGTCCGCGGGTGTTTCCCGGCCGGTAGCCACCGGTTTCACCGGCGGAACTTCGTCCTCAACCTCGGCGCACCGCCGCTGTGAGGATCAGGTCCCGGGGGTGCGTCGCCGGGGGAGGCGCTCAGGCGCGTTCCAGCCGCACCGCGCACACCTTGAACTCCGGCATCCGGGAGACCGGGTCGAGCGCCGGGTTGGTGTGCGCGTTGGCGCCGCGCTCACCCGGCCAGTGGAACGGCATGAAGACGGTGTCCGGGCGGATCGCGCCGCTCACCCGCGCCGGGCTGACCGTCCGCCCGCGTCGGCTCACCACCGCGACCGGCTCCCCCTCCCGTACGCCCAGGCGCTCGGCCAGCTGCGGGTGCAGCTCCACGTACGGGCCCGGCGCAGCCGAGTTGAGCGCCGGAACCCTGCGGGTCTGCGCCCCCGACTGGTACTGCGACAGCACGCGCCCGGTGGTCAGCCGCAGCGGGAACTCGGCGTCCGGCTCCTCCGCCGCCGGGCGGTGCTGCACCGGGGTGAATCTGGCCCGGCCGTCCTCGGTGCCGAAGCGCTCCAGGAACAGCCGTGGCGTGCCGGGGTGTCCGGGCGACGGGCAGGGCCAGAACACTCCGTCCTCGGCGGCGATCCGCCGGTAGCTGATGCCCGCGTAGTCGGCGGTGCCGCCGGCCGAGGCCCGGCGCAGCTCGGCGAAGACCTCCTCGGGGTCGCTCGGGAAGCCGTCCGGGTGGCCGAGCCGCCGGGCCAGCCGGTGCAGCACCTCCAGGTCGCTGCGGACCCCCTCCGGCGGGTCGACCGCCTTGCGGCGCAGGATGACCCGGCCCTCCAGGTTGGTCAGGGTGCCGGTCTCCTCGGCCCACTGGGTGACCGGCAGCACCACGTCCGCCAGGGCGGCCGTCTCGGAGAGCACCACGTCGCAGACCGCCAGGAAGTCCAGGGCGCGCAGCCGGTCCGCGACGCGTGCCGAACGAGGCGCCGAGACCGCCGGGTTGGAGCCCATCACCAGCAGCGAGTGCACCTCCTGTCCGAGCGCGTCCAGCAGCTCGTACGCGCTGCGTCCCGGGCCGGGCAGGGCCGCCGGGTCCACACCCCAGACGGCCGCGACATGGGCGCGCGCCGCCGGGTCGTCCAGCTTCCGGTAGCCGGGCAGCTGGTCGGCCTTCTGGCCGTGCTCGCGGCCGCCCTGACCGTTGCCCTGGCCGGTCAGGCAGCCGTAACCGGCGTACGGGCGGCCGGCGTTGCCGGTGGCGAGGCAGAGGTTGATCCAGGCGCTGACGGTGTCGGTGCCCTTGGCGTGCTGCTCGGGGCCGCGTGCGGTGAGCACCATCGCCGAGGTCGCGTCGCAGAAGAGCGCTGCGGCTCGGCGGAGCTGCGGAAGCGGTACCCCCGTGACCGCCTCGACGTGCTCGGGCCAGTGCGCCATCGCCGCCGCCCGGGTCTCCTCCCAGCCGGTGGTGCGTTCGGCGATGAACCGCTTGTCCGTGCGGCCGTCGGCGACCACCAGGTGCAGCAGGCCCAGGGCCAGGGCGAGATCGGTACCGGGGCGCGGTGCCAGATACAGGTCGGCCGACTCGGCGGTCCGGGTCCGGCGCGGGTCGACCACGATCAACCGGCCGCCGTTCTCCCGCAGTTCGCGCAGATAGCGGACGAAGGGCGGCATGGTCTCCGCCGGGTTCCCGCCGACCAGGACCACGCAGCCGGCCCGGGGAACGTCCGCCAGCGGGAACGGCAGGCCCCGGTCGACGCCGAAGGCGCGGGTGCCGGCCGCGGCGGCCGAGGACATGCAGAACCGGCCGTTGTAGTCGATCGTCGAGGTCCCGAGCACGACGCGGGCGAACTTTCCCAGCAGGTAGGCCTTCTCGTTGGTCAGCCCGCCCCCGCCGAACACCCCGACCGCGTCCCGGCCGTGCGTCCGCGCCGTGCTCGTGAGCGCGTCGCCGATCCGGTCCAGCGCCTGGGCCCAACTCGCCTGCCGCAGCTCCCCGCCGGCGGAGCGCACCAGCGGCGACGTCAGCCGGACTCCGGGACGCAGCACGGCGGCCGCCGTGGCCCCCTTGCCGCACAACGCCCCCAGATTGACCGGGAACCCCGCCCGTTCCACCACCTCGACCGGCTCGGCCCCCGCCACCCGGCGCAGCCCCATCCCGCACTGCAGCGCACAGTACGGACAGTGGGTCTCAACGGCACTCTCACTCATACCGCCCAAGCTGCCCCGCGGCTGTTTCCCCGGCACGGCCCGGACGTTACGGCCCCCGCACGCCGGGCTCACGCCGCACCGGCGTGGCCTGTGAGACCTCGACCCCCGGCCTTCGAACCGGCTGCCCCGCACTCCCGGCAGCGACAGTGCTGCGCCGGGGCCCCGCACTCGGGAGGCCGGCGGTCACAGTCCGGGTCCGTGGCCGGTGAGGCCGGGGAAACCGCCTGTGACCGCGGGGCAACCACCGGGAAACAGGAGTCCCGCAGGCTGGCGCCATGAGTATGGGTGTGGAGACGCCGGGGCCGGTGCTGGTGCTGGTGGCGCACGGGTCGCGGGACCCGGCGGCGCTCGCCGAGGTGCGGCGGCTGGCCGGACTGGTGCGCGCGGCCCGGCCGGGACTGGACGTCCGACTCGGCTGTCTGGGGCTGAGCGAACCGCTCCTCGCCCAGGTGCTGGAGCAGCTGAGCGGTCCGGTCGTACTGGTGCCGCTGCTGCTCGGCCGGGGGTACCACGTCAAGGTGGACATCCCCGCCGCGCTGGCGGCCGCGCCGCAGGTGGACGGGGTGGTGACGGGCGCACTCGGGCCGGATCCGGTGCTGGCGGAGGTCCTGCACGAGCGGCTGGCGGAGGCCGGGTGGCGGGCCGAGGAGGGGTCTGCGGTGGTGCTGGCCACGGCGGGGTCGCGCGATCCCGACGCGGCGGTGGACGCGGAGCGCCAGGCCCGGCTGCTGGCGGCCAGGCTCGGGGCGCCGGTGCGGCCGGGCGGTCTGACCTGCGGGTCCGGCGTGGCCGGGACGGTGGCGGCGCTGGCCGCCGAGGGGTACCAACGGGTCGCCGTCGCAAGTTACTTCACCGCGCCCGGCGACTTCGCCCGGCAGGCCTGTGCCGCACCGGGGGCGTGGCTCGCCGCAGAACCGCTCGGTGCCCACCCGGCGATGGCCCGGCTGATCCTGGCCCGCTACGCGTCCGCCCTCACGCACCCGCTGCCGCTCGCCGCGTAGGTCCGCCCGCCGGGTCAGGGCCGCCCTGGCGGCTCCGGGAGGGCCGCCGACGCGCCCCTCGGTGCCACATTGAGGGCGGGCTCAGGCCCGCGCCGCCGCGACGGCCGTGGCCCCCAAGGCGCTGGCGTCCGGCGCGGTCATCGGTTCGGTGGGCAGGTCGCGGTGGCGGCGCACCGGCGAGTACCAGAGGATCAGCGCCGCCGGCGGCACCCGCGCCGTGAGCAACCACATCGCGGGCCGCAGACCCAGCCCGGTCGCGAGCCGCCCGCCAGCCGGCGTGCCGTGTCGAGGACGGCGCTGCCGACGGTCGGGCGGCCGGTCGATGACCTCGAACAACTCCTGTACCAGGGCCTTCGGGAAAACCTCTGCAACGTGCCCCGGCGTCGACAGCGGCGTCGACGGTGGAGCGGGCGGACGCGCGGCGGGGCAGAGGAATGTCGGTCCGGCGGCGTACGGTGACACGCATATGGACGACACCGCGCACCGCTCCGTTCCGAACGATCCGTCTCAGCCCGGCGCGTCCCGCCCGGACGCGCCGCAACCCGTCGCGCCGCTCCGCGCCCCGTCGCGCCCCGTCCCACCCCGCCACGGCGCGTGGGGGTACGACCCGTCCGCCGAAGCCCGCTGGGTGCCCGAACCCGACAAGCGGCCCGGCCGCACGGCCTTCCAGCGCGACCGCGCCCGCGTCCTGCACTCCGCCGCGCTGCGCCGCCTCGCGGGCACGACCCAGGTGGTCGCCCCGATGCGCAGCGACTTCCCGCGCACCCGGCTGACCCACTCGCTCGAATGCGCCCAGGTCGGCCGCGAACTCGGCGCCTCGCTCGGCTGCGACCCCGACCTGGTGGAGACCGGCTGCCTGGCGCACGACCTGGGCCACCCGCCGTTCGGCCACACCGGCGAGGAGGCGCTCGACCAGGCCGCCGCCGCCTGCGGCGGCTTCGAGGGGAACGCGCAGTCGCTGCGCATCCTCACCCGCCTGGAGCCCAAGCGCTTCGCGCCGGAGGGCGAGCCGCCCGCCCGGCTCGCCCCCTGGCCGGGGCGCAGCGTCGGTCTCAACCTCTCCCGCGCCGCGCTCGACGCCGCCACCAAGTACCCGTGGGCCCGCGGCGGCCACCCCACCGACCCGGGCTCCACCAAGTACGGCGTCTACGCCGACGACCTGCCGGTCTTCCGCTGGCTGCGCAGCGGCGCACCCGCCGACCGCAAGTGCTTCGAGGCCACCGTGATGGACTGGTCCGACGACGTCGCGTACTCCACCCACGACGTCGAGGACGGTCTGCAGGCCGGCCACATCGACCCGGCCGCACTGCGCTCCGCCGAGGAGCGCACCGAGCTGTTCAAGATCGCCGACCGGTACGCCGGGGACGCGGGTGCCGAGGAGCTCGCCGAGGCGCTCGACCGGCTCCAGGGGCAGGAGTGGTGGCCGCGCGGGTACGACGGCTCGGCCCGTGCCCGCGCCGGTCTGAAGGACCTCACCAGCCAGCTGATCGGCCGGTTCTGCCTGGCCGCCGAGCAGGCCACCCGCGCGCGGTACGGCCCAGGGCCGCTCACCCGGTACGCCGCCGAGCTGGTGGTCCCGCGCGAGGTGAAGCTGGAGTGCGCGGTGCTGAAGGCGGTCGCCGTCCGGTACGTGATGCAGCGGGACGAGCAGGCCCAGCTGCGCTCCCGCCAGCGGATCGTGATCGCGGAGCTGGCCGACTGCCTGATCGGCGCTGCCCCGCACGGTCTCGACCCGGTCTTCGCCGCGCTCTACGAGAACGCCGACGACGACCGCGCTGCGCTGCGAGCCGTGATCGACCAGATCGCCACCCTCACCGACGCCTCCGCCCTCGCCCTGCACGCGCGCCTGGTGGCAGGGAAATAACGAAAGCCGGTTCGAGCCTCCGGGGCCGTAGACTTCCGGGGTGGCAGGCAGGATCAGGGACGAGGATGTGCAGGCGGTGCGCAACGCGCTGCCCATCGACGCGGTCGTCGGCGACTACGTTCAGCTCGCCAACGGTGGCGGTGCGCAGCTCAAGGGCGTCTGCCCGTTCCACGACGAGAAGTCGGCCTCCTTCTACGTCCACCCGGGCAAGGGCGTCTTCCACTGCTTCGGCTGCGGCGAGAGCGGCGACACGATCTCCTTCCTGATGAAGATCGAGCACTTCTCGTTCGCCGAGGCGGTCGAGCGGATGGCCGCCCAGGCGGGCATCACCCTGCGCTACGAGGAGGGCGGCTACAGTCCCCGGCACCAGCAGGGCGAGCGCACCCGGCTGGTCGAGGCGCACAAGGTGGCCGCCGCCTGGTTCCAGGAACAACTGGGCTCGCCGGAGGCCGAGATCGGCCGCCGCTTCCTGGCCGAGCGCGGCTTCGACGAGGCCGCGGCCTCCCACTTCGGCGTCGGCTACGCCCCGGCGGGCTGGGAGCACCTGGTCCGCTACCTGCGCGGCAAGGGCTTCTCGGACAAGGAGATCCTGGTCGGCGGCCTGGCCTCGCAGGGGCAGCGCGGCGGCCTGATCGACCGCTTCCGCGGCCGGCTGGTCTGGCCGATCCGCGACACCGCCGGCGAGGTGGTCGGCTTCGGCGCCCGCCGCCTGCGCGAGGACGACAACGGTCCGAAGTACCTCAACACCCCCGAGACCCCGCTCTACAAGAAGTCCCAGGTGCTGTACGGGATCGACCTGGCCAAGAAGGAGATCGCCAAGAGCGGCCGGGCCGTGGTGGTCGAGGGCTACACGGATGTGATGGCCTGTCATCTCGCGGGCGTCACCACGGCGGTGGCCACCTGCGGTACGTCCTTCGGCGAGGACCACATCAAGATCATCCGTCGGCTGCTGATGGACACCTCCACCTACCGCGGCGAGACCGTCTTCACCTTCGACGGCGACGCGGCCGGGCAGAAGGCCGCCCTGCGTGCCTTCGAGGACGACCAGAAGTTCGCCGCCCGCACCTCCATCGCCATCACCCCCGACGGTATGGACCCGTGCGAACTGCGCCTCGCCAAGGGTGACGACGCCGTCCGCGAACTCATCGAACACCCCGTCCCGCTCTTCGAGTTCGCCCTCCGCTCCGCCGTGGCCCGGCACCGGGTCGACACCGCCGAGGGCCGCGCCGCCGCGCTGGAGGAGACGGCCTCGATCATCGTGAAGATCAAGGACCGCTCGATCCAGCACGAGTACGCGGTCCAGCTCGCCGGCATGCTGGGCATCCTGGACGAGCAGTTCGTCGTCAGGCGGGTCGGCCAGCTGGCCCGCTGGCAGCGCGAGAACCAGCAGCAGCCGCGCGGCCAGGGCCTGCGCCGCCCCGACAGCCGGCAGCCCGTCGAACCGCCGCGCCCGGTCCACCGGCTGAACCCCCGCGATCCCGCCCAGTTCGTCGAGCGCGAGCTGCTCAAACTCGCCCTCCAGCACCCCGAACTGGTCAGCCCGGCCTTCGACAACTACGGCGACGACGAGTTCCCGACCCCGCCGTACACCGCCGTCCGCCGCGCCGTCCGCCAGGCCGGCGGCGCGGCCTACGGCGCGAGCCTCCAGGACTTCACCGCCGTCGTGCGCGACGCCAGTCCGGACGACCAAGTCCGAGGCATGGTCACCGAGTTGACCGTCGAGCCGCTGCGGACCCGGCGGGCGCCGGACGCCATCTACGCGGGCGAGTTCCTGGTCAAGCTGCGGCTGCAGGCCGTGGACCGGCGGGTCAGCGAGGTCCGCGCCCACCTGCGGCGCCTCGGCGACCGGGCCACCACCGAGGAGCTCGGACCGGTCCAGGGCGAGCTGTGGGCCCTCCAGCAGTACGCCCAGCAGCTCCGCAACAAGGGCGCGGCGGGGCTGTAGCGCCCGCCGGGGCGCGGCCCTTCGGCGGTCCGGTCGAGCAGCCCCGGCCCTGCCCGCACCGCCCCTGGTCGGCCCGTCCCGGCCCGCCCCGGCCCGTGCGGGTCGTCCCCGGGCACCCGGGCACCCTGAGGGTTGCACCGTGCTCACAGGTGGCTCGACACGGGGGCAGAAAGTCGCCGCCCGCCTCTCGGCCACCGGGTGTGGCGTACCCCACACTGGTGGGTATCCCAGTCCGTGTGGCGCGGTTCTCCGCATGAGCCGCGCGCGGCCCTTGAAGGGATGCCCGTGGAGCTTGCCACTGTGCGTCAGGCCGTCATGTTCGAGGACGGCATCCGTCACGGCCGGGACGCCGCCCCGCCGACCGAGGAAGTCCGGGTGCCCGTGCAGGGCTCGCCGGACGCCCGCCCCGACACCGCCGACCCCGAGGCCCGCGCCGGGCTGCCGGACACCCCCCACCTGCCCGATCCGCCGGACCTCCCGGGCGTGCCCGACGTACCGGACCCGCCGGACCTGCCGGACGTCCCCGATCTGCCCTCCGGGGCCGAGGACCTCGCCCCGGCCCCGGGCGAGGGCACCGGACCGGCCGCCGACCTGCTCCGCCAGTACCTGCGGGAGATCGGCCGGATCCGGCTGCTCACCGCCGTCGAGGAGGTGGAGCTGGCCCGCCAGGTCGAGGCCGGTCTCTTCGCTCAGGAGGCACTGGACCACCGCGCCGCCTCCGCACCCCCGACCGGCCCGCCGAGACCGGCGCCCGACGTCGTGCGAGCCGTGGACACCCGCACCGACGAGCTCGACCACCTGGTGCTGCTGGGCCGGCTCGCCAAGCGGCGCCTGATCGAGGCCAACCTCCGGCTGGTGGTCTCGGTCGCCAAGCGGTACGTCGGCCGGGGCCTGACCCTGCTCGACCTGATCCAGGAGGGCAACCTCGGCCTGATCCGGGCCGTCGAGAAGTTCGACTACGCACGCGGCTACAAGTTCTCGACGTACGCGACCTGGTGGATCCGGCAGTCGATGAGCCGGGCGCTCGCCGACCAGGCGCGGACGATCCGGGTGCCGGTGCACGTGGTGGAGCTGATCAACCGGGTGCTGCGGGTGCAGCGGGCGCTGCTGCAGGAGCGCGGCGCGGAGCCCAGCACGGCCGAGGTCGGCTCGGTGCTGGAGCTCCCCGAGGCCAGGGTGCGCGAGGTGCTGCGGCTGGCGCAGGAGCCGGTCTCGCTGTACACCCCGGTGGGCGAGGAGGACGACGTCGCGCTCGGCGACCTGATCGAGGACGCGGACGCCGTCTCGCCGGTGGAGAACGCCTCCTTCCTGCTGCTGCGCGAGCACCTGGAGGCGGTGCTGGCCACCCTGGGCGAGCGCGAGCGCCAGGTGGTCCAGCTCCGCTACGGGCTGGACGACGGGCGGCCGCGCACCCTGGAGGAGATCGGCAACCTCTTCGGCGTCACCCGTGAGCGGATCCGCCAGATCGAGTCCAAGACCCTCTCCAAGCTGCGCGGCCACGCCTTCGCCGACCAGCTGCGCGGCTATCTCGACTGAGCGCCGGTCCCGGTCGGCGCGTCATCGGCTCAGTGGTGGAAACCGGTCCGCTGCGGCATCCCGAGGTCGGCCAACGGGCCGGGCTGGAGCTTGAGTTCGGGCAGCAGCCGGGTCAGGTCGGTGAGCAGCAGGTCGGCCAGGTCGTGCGAGAAGCCGTTGCGGCAGACCACCCGCAGGACGGACAGGTCGGTCCGGTCCTCGGGGAAGGTGTACGCGGGGACCAGCCAGCCGCGTTCGCGCAGTCGCCGTGAGACGTCGAAGACGTCGAACGGGACGTCCTCGGTGGTGGTGAAGGCGAAGACCGGCAACTGGTCCCCCCGGGTGAGCAGTCGGAAGCAGCCCAGCTGCTCGATCCCGGCGGACAGGTGCTCGGCGACGTCCCGGCAGGCCTGCTGGACGGACCGGAAGCCCGCTCGGCCGAGCCGCAGGAAGGTGTAGTACTGGGCGATCACCTCGGCGCCGGGCCGGGAGAAGTTGAGCGCGAAGGTCGGCATGTCGCCGCCCAAGTAGTTGACCTTGAAGACGAGTTCCTCGGGCAGCGCCTCGTGGTCGCGCCAGAGCGCCCAGCCGACCCCGGGGTACACCAGGCCGTACTTGTGGCCGGACGTGTTGATCGAGGCGACCCGGGGAAGCTGGAAGTCCCAGAGCAGTTCGGGGTCGAGGAAGGGTGCCACCATCCCGCCGGAGGCGCCGTCCACGTGCACCGGCACGTCGAGCCCGGTGCGCTGCTGCAACTCGTCCAGGGCGGCGCAGATCTCGGCGATCGGCTCGAAGGAGCCGTCGAAGGTCGAGCCGAGGATGCCGACCACGCCGATGGTGTCCCGGTCGCAGCGGGCCACCGCCTGCTCGGCGTCGAGGTGGAACCGCTCGCCGCTCATCGGCACCAGCCGAGGCTCCACCTCCCAGAAGTTGCAGAACTTGTCCCAGCAGACCTGCACATTGACGCCCATCACCAGGTTGGGGCGGGCGCCCGCCGCGTACCGGTCCCGATTGCGCTGCATCCAGCGGCGCTTGAGCGCGAGGCCGCCCAGCATGCACGCCTCGCTGGAGCCGGTGGTGGAGCAGCCGATCGCCTGGTCAGGATCGGGGGCGTGCCAGAGGTCGGCCAGCATGGCCACGCAGCGCCGCTCCAGCTCGGCGGTCTGCGGGTACTCGTCCTTGTCGATCATGTTCTTGTCGAGGCACTCCGCCATCAGCCTGGTCGCGTGCTCGTCCATCGACGTGGTGACGAAGGTGGCCAGGTTGAGCTTGGCGTTGCCGTCCAGCATCAGCTCGTCGTGGATGAGCTGGTACGCGCTGGACGAGGGGATCGGACCGTCCGGCAGCCGGTGCAGCGGCGGGGCCAGCTGCATCGAGCCGAGCGGATCGGCCGTTCCGAACAGCGGGCTGACGGACAGTCGGCGATCCTCGCCGTTCCCCTTGTGCAGCGCCATGCGGAGACATCCCTTCACCAGAGCGTCTGGAGTGCCGGAATGTCCCACGCTGCCACCGCCGACCAGCGGAGCACCCGCAACACGCCGGGCCCCGGTGGCCCCCTAGTCGGCCTTGGTCTCGGGGTGCATCTGCTCCCGGACGGTGCCGTACTGCTGGCGGACCGCCCGCCCGACCGCCAGGTCGTGCTCCTGGTCGGGGGCGTGGACGGTCGCCTCGGGCAGCTCCCACTGCGGCGGCTCGGGTGTTCCGGCCAGCGCCCAGGCGGCCTGCCTGGCCGCTCCGCGCGCGGCGTGGGCGCCGGCCGGCGGTATCACCACGGGCAGGCCGAAGACCATCGGCGCGATCTCCCGTACGGCGGGCAGCCGCCCGACCGTCCCGAGCAGGAAGACCCGGCGGACGGCGACGCCCTTGGCGCGCAGCACGTCCAGGGCGTCCGCGATATTGCAGAGCATGCCCTCGACGGCGGCCCTGGCCAGGTGCTGAGGGGCCATCGACTCGGCGCGCAGTCCGGTCAGGGTGCCTGCGGCGTGCGGCAGCCTGGGTGTCCGTTCGCCGTCCAGGTACGGCAGCAGCACCAGGCCGAACGAGCCGGGCGAGGACTGCAGGGCCAGTTCGCTCAGCCCGGCCAGGTCGCAGCCGAGCATGGCGGCCATCGAGCGCAGCACCTGGGCGGCATTGAGGGTGCCGACCATCGGCAGGTGGCGGCCGGTGGCGTCGGCGTACGAGGAGATGGCGCCGGAGGTGTCGATCACGGCCTGGTCGTGCACCGCGAAGATGGTGCCGTTGCCGCCGAGCGAGACCACGGCGTCGCCGGGGAGCAGGCCGAGGCCGAGTGCGGCGGCCATGTTGTCGCCGGTGCCGGCGGAGATCAGCAGGCCCTCGGGGGTGTGCCCGGCGGGCTCGGCGGGGGCGAGCACCTCGGGTACCCGCAGTTCGTGGCCGAGCGCGAGCTTGACCAGGTCCTGGCGGTACTCGCCGGTGAGCGGCGACCAGTAGCCGGTGCCGGAGGCGTCGCCCCGGTCGGTGGTGCGGCGCTTGGAGTGGCGGCCGAGCAACTGCCAGACCAGCCAGTCGTGCGGAAGCAGCACCTCGGCGATCCGCTTCGCCGAGGCCGGTTCGAACTCGGCCAGCCAGCGCAGCTTGGCGACGGTGTAGGTCGGCAGCGGGACCGAGCCGATCGCCTCGACCCACGGGGTGGGGCCGCCGAGCGCGTCGATCAGCGCGGCGGCGGCGCCGGCCGACCGGGGGTCGTTCCACAGCAGCGCGGGGCGGACCAGGACACCGCCGGCGTCCAGGCCGATCAGGCCGTGCTGCTGGGCCGAGACGCCGATCGCCCGGACGCCCTCCAGCAGCCCGCCGGTGGCCGCCTCGCCGAGCGAGTGCAGCCAGTTCTGCGGATCGGTCTCGGTGGTCCGGGCATCCGCGCCCTCCGGGAGCGGATGGGGTGCCCGGCCGTCCCGCAGGACGGCGCCGGTTTCGGCGTCGCACGCGACGATCCTGGTGCGAGTGGTGGAGCTGTCGATCCCCGCGACGATGGCCATGTCGAGATCATGCCTCAGCCGGGCCCCCTCCCGGAGCCCGCCCACCCAAGTGTTGCCCACTCGGTACGGCGCTCCGCCGCCCGGCAGCCGCCGAGGGGCGCGGGGAAGTGCGCGACCGGCCGACCGGGAGGTTCAGGCTGCTCGCGCGGCTTCCCGCGCCCCGGACCGCTGCGCGGCCGGCCGCTGACCGGGCCTGCCCGGGGCTACGGGCGGACGGTGCCCCAGCTGTCGTCCTCGGCGCGGTGCCGGTTCAGGTACGGGACCCGGTCGGTGAGTGCGTCGGGCAGTCGGTCGCCGACCCGGTCGGCCACGGCGCCCGCGGCCTTGCCGGCCACCGCACCCGCCTGGTGCCTGGCCTTGCCGGCCACGTCCTGGACCCGGGGGTTCTGGGCGATCTGCCGGGCCGTCTTGGCGATCTGCTCGTAGCGCTGCCGTCCGGCGCGCGCGCCCAGGACGTACCCGAGTCCGACCCCCACGATCAATGTCACCTTCCACATGCTCGGCCTCCACCCTTCCTCGCGGTTCCTGCCGCGTTGCCCTACCCGTCCTGCCGGGCGGTGAACCGCCCAGGCAGTGGCGGGTCCGGGCCAGCCGCGCCCGCCGT
>NZ_JYJF01000009.1 GCF_000955975.1 Saccharothrix sp. ST-888 | reverse complement strand
CGTGCCCGGTCGTGCCGAGGGGTGCGCGGTTACGCCATGGTGTCCAGGATCTCCTGGACCATCTCCATGGTGGTGCCCGGGTGCAGGAAGGCGAAGCGGGCGACGGTCTCGCCGTCCCAGCCGGTCGGGGTGACGAAGCCGATCTGGTCGGCCAGCAGCTGCTGGGACCAGCGGTAGTAGTCCTCGTTGGTCCAGCCCTTGCGGCGGAAGCAGACGGCGGAGAGCTGCGGGTCGTGCAGCAGTTCCAGGTGCTCGGTCCCGCGGATCACCCGGGCGGTCTCCTGGGCCAGTTTCAGGCCCTCCTCGATCGCGTCGGTGTACGCCTGGGTGCCGTGCACCGCGAGCGAGAACCAGAGCGGCAGGCCGCGGGCGCGCCGGGTCAGGTGGTAGGCGTAGTCGGTGGGGTTCCACTCGTCGCCCTCGGTGTGCAGGACGTCCAGGTAGGAGGCGTCCTGGGTGTGCACCGCGCGGGCCAGCTGGGGGTTGCGGTAGAGCAGCGCGGCGCAGTCGAACGGCGCGAACAGCCACTTGTGCGGGTCGACCACGAAGGAGTCGGCGTGCTCGATGCCGTTGTAGCGCTCACGGACCGAGGGGGCGAACAGGCCCGCGCCGCCGTACGCGCCGTCCACGTGGAACCACATGCCGCGCTGGCGGGCGACCTCGGAGAGGCCCTGCAGGTCGTCGACGATGCCCTCGTTGGTGGTACCGGCGGTACCGACCACGGCGATCACGGTCTCGGGGTTGGGGTCGGCGGCCAGGGCCGCGCGCAGCGCCTCGCCGGTGAAGCGGCGGTCCACGGTCGGGACCTTGAAGGCCTCGACGCCGATGATGTTGAAGGTGTTCTTGACCGAGGAGTGCACCTGGTCCGCGACGGCGATCCGCAGCCGCGCCTCCGGGCCGACACCCAGCTTGCGGCGGGCGGTGTCGCGGGCGACCACCAGGGCGGAGAGGTTGCCCGCCGAGCCGCCGGAGACGAAGGTGCCACCGGCCGTCTCGGGCAGGCCGGCCCGGTCGGCGATCAGGCGCAGCACCTGGTTCTCGGCGGCGATGGCGCCGGCCGCCTCCAGCCAGGAGATGCCCTGCAGGGAGGCGCAGGAGACCACCATGTCGAAGAGCAGCGCGGCCTTGGTCGGGGCGCACGGTATGAAGGACAGGTAGCGCGGGCTGTCGGCGGAGATGACGGCGCGGGAGAGCTCGTGGTCGTAGAGCTTGAGCACGTCGGCCGCGTTGTTGCCGTGCTCGTTGAGCAGGCCGGCCAGCTGGGTGCGCAGGTGCTCGCCGTCACCGGGGTGGTCGAGCGGCACCGGGTCGTACTGCAGCCGCTCGCGCATGTAGTCGAATACCAGGTCGACCAGCTGTGCGTCGGGCCGGTGCATGCGGTTCGGGGCTGCGGACACGAGTGTCCCCTTCGCTGTGGGGTGCCAGGGAGGCCCGGGGCATGTGGGGCCGTCCGGACTTGATCAGCGTAGGCAGCGGCCCGGTTGTCGCGCGCGTCGGAAAGGGGCCGGTCAGGCAGGATTCGGGCGTGTTGAGAACGCGCCACGCAGGATTCCTGCGCGGTGTTCTCCGGAACGGTCCAGCGGCCGGGTGGGGACCGGGTGCGCGCCGGGTGCGGGCCTGACGCGGAGCGCTAGCCGATGAGCTGGGAGAGCACCACCGAGCTGCGGCTGCGCTGGACTCCGGGCTCCTTGCGGATGCGTTCGATGACGGCTTCCAGGTGGCGGGTGTCGGCGGCTCTCAGGTGCACCAGGGCGTCCGGGTCACCGGTGACCGTCCAGGCGGCGACCACCTCGGGGAACTGCCGCAGGCTGGCGAGCAGCTCCTCCGGCGAGGTGCGGGCGCGGCAGTAGATCTCGACGAAGGCCTCGGTGCGCCAGCCGAGCAGGGCGGGGTCGAGGACCACGGTGAAGCCGCGGACCACCCCGCGGGCCCGCAGCCGGTCGATCCGGCGGCGGACGGCGGTGGCGGAGAGGTTGGCGAGCAGGCCGATCTCGGCGTAGGAGGCGCGGCCGTCCCGGCTGAGGTGTTCGAGGAGCAGCCGGTCGGTCTCGTCCAGCAGTGACGCCCCGCCGAGGTCTGACGGTCGGTGCGTGCTCATCGGTGCTGGCTCCACGGGTGTCGTGCTGCTCTGATCGGGCGCCGCCGGATGGGCGACGAGCGCCGCCGACGGGGGGGTGCCGGGCGGGCGGCGGTGGGCGGTGGGACGTTACGGCAGCAGTGTCCGCAGAAACGTCACACCGCCCTATTCTGACGAAAAGTCTTGGTCAGTCCACCAGAAGGACGATCTTGCCCCTGGTCCGGCCCTCGGCGTTGAGGGCCTGGGCACTGGCCGCCTGGGCGAGCGGGAAGGTCGAGGCCACCGGCACGGTCAGCTTCCCCGCGTCGGCGAGCGTGGCGAGTTCGGTGAGATCGGCGGTGTCCGGGCGGACGAAGACGTAGTGGCCGCCCTGGGCGACCACACCGTAGTCGGTGATCGAGGCGATCCGGGCCGGGTCGGCGACCAGCTCCAGGGACACCGCCACCGCCGTTCCGCCGACCAGGTCCAGGGCCGCGTCCACCCCGCCGGGGGCGAGCGCCCTGACCCGGTCGGCCAGCCCCGCCCCGTACGTCACCGGCTCGGCGCCCAGGCCCCGCAGGTAGGCGTGGTTGCGTTCGCTCGCGGTGCCGATCACCCTGGCGCCGAGCGCCTTGGCGATCTGGACCGCGAGGCTGCCGACGCCGCCCGCCGCCGCATGGACCAGCACGGTCTCGCCCGACCGCACCCGAAGCGCCTTGACCAGGCCCTGGTAGGCGGTGAGCCCGGCCAGCGGGAGGCCGCCCGCCTGGGCCCAGTCGAGGGCGGCGGGCTTGAGCGCGAGCGTACGGACCGGCGCGGAGACCAGTTCGGCGTACGTGCCGTGCTCGACCGAGTCCTTGCGGACGTAGCCGATCACCTCGTCCCCCGGTTTGAACTCGGTCACCGCACCGCCCACGGCCTGCACCACCCCGGCCAGGTCCCAGCCCATGATCAGCGGGAAGTGGACGTCCAGCAGCCCGTCCAGGTACCCCTCCCGGATCTTCCAGTCCACGGGGTTTACCCCGGCCGCCCTCACCCGTACCAGGACCGAGTCGGGACCTACCTTGGGATCGGGGAGCTCGGTGTACTCGACGACCTCGGGGCCGCCGTACTGCCTGATCGCGATTGCCTTCATGGCACCAGCCAACGCGATCGGGCCCGGGTATCGATCCGGCCACGCCGGAGGCACCCCGGGAAGCTGCCATAACGGCGAGCGGTTCTCATCACATTGACACAATGGCCATCGTCAGAGTGACGCTAACCGGTTATCATCGATAGCGTCAGATAGACGAGAAGGCTGTTCGGAACGATCGGCCGCACAGGAGGGCACCCGCCCGTGACCACCACCACAGAGACCCACGGCGTCGACCCCGACCCGACGCCGCTCGCACTGCTGCTGCTCGGCCGCCAGGCCGACCCGAACAGCGAGCGCGGCGTCGAGTGCCCCGGCGATCTGCCCGCCGCCTCCGACCCCGGCCTGGTCGAGCGCGCCCGCACCGCCAAGGCCGCGCTGGGCAACCGCGTCTTCATCCTCGGCCACCACTACCAGCGCGACGAGGTGATCGAGTTCGCCGACGTCACCGGCGACTCCTTCAAGCTGGCCCGTGACGCCGCCGCCCGCCCCGAGGCCGAGTACATCGTCTTCTGCGGCGTGCACTTCATGGCCGAGTCGGCGGACATCCTGACCACCGACGCCCAGCAGGTCGTGCTCCCCGACCTCGCGGCCGGCTGCTCGATGGCCGACATGGCCACCGCCGAGCAGGTCGCCGAGTGCTGGGACGTGCTGACCGAGGCCGGAATAGCGGACGCGACCGTTCCGGTCTCGTACATGAACTCCTCGGCCGACATCAAGGCGTTCACCGGCAAGCACGGCGGCACCATCTGTACGTCGTCCAACGCCAAGCGAGCCCTGGAGTGGGCCTTCGAGCAGGGCGAGAAGGTGCTCTTCCTGCCCGACCAGCACCTCGGCCGCAACACCGCCGTGCTGGAGATGGGCTTCTCGCTGGACGACTGCGTGCTCTACAACCCGCACAAGCCGAACGGCGGTCTGACCGCCGAGCAGCTGCGGAACGCGAAGATGATCCTCTGGCGCGGGCACTGCTCGGTGCACGGCCGGTTCAGCCTGGACTCGGTGAACGAGGTCCGCGAGCGGATCCCCGGCGTGACCGTGCTGGTCCACCCCGAGTGCAAGCACGAGGTGGTCACCGCCGCGGACATGGTGGGCTCGACCGAGTACATCATCAAGGCGCTGGACGCCGCCGAGCCCGGTTCCAAGTGGGCCATCGGCACCGAGCTGAACCTGGTCCGCCGCCTGGCCAAGGCGCACCCGGACAAGGAGATCGTCTTCCTGGACCGCACGGTCTGCTTCTGCTCCACCATGAACCGGATCGACCTCCCGCACCTGGTCTGGGCGCTGGAGTCGCTGGTCGAGGGCCGGGTGCCGAACGTGATCACCGTCGACCCGGAGACCGAGAAGTACGCCAAGGCCGCGCTGGACCGGATGCTGGCCCTGCCGTAGTCGCCGTCGCACCACAACCGCAAGGGCGGACCCCCGGGAGGGGGCCCGCCCTTGCGGTGTGTCAGCCGTCAGTCCGGAAACCCGGGGATCAACCCGTCGCCCTCGCCCCGCAGCATCGCGGTCACCTCGGTGATCGTCGCCTCGACATTCGGGAGGATGAGATCGGACGGCTCCAACGAGTCGTCCGGCAGCGGTGTGCCGTACTGCCGCACCGCGGCGAGCAACTTGCCCAGTGAATCCCGAAAGCGTTCCTCGTCCCCCGCCTCCAGCGCGGTGAGCAGCTCGTCGTCGAGCTGGTTCAGGTGGTTCAGGTGGTCGTCGCCCACCTGGAACTGCCCCTCACCCATGACCCTCATGATCATGCCGGTGCGTCTCCCTGTGTCGTTGCAGCTCGGTCGTTGCGGCTCAGGTCACTTCTTGATCAGGTCACTTCTTGGAACGTGCAGATCACTTCGGACGCGCTGGTCACTTCTTGTAGTTGATGGTGGGCGGCGCGTCCTGCGGCGTGGCGGCCGGCTTGCCCTGCTCGATCGCCTGCGGAGCCGCGGCCGGGCCACCGGTGAGCTCCGCCTTCATCCGGGCCAGCTCCAGCTCGACATCGCTGCCGCCGGCCACCCGCTCCAGCTCGGCCTCGATGTCGTCCTTGCGGCCCAGACCGCTGGCGTCGTCGAGCGCACCCGAGGCGAGCAGCTCGTCGATCGCACCGGCCCGCGCCTGCATCTGCGCGGTCTTGTCCTCGGCCCGCTGGATGGCCAGGCCGACGTCGCCCATCTCCTCCGAGATCCCGGAGAAGGACTCCGCGATCCGGGTCTGCGCCTGGGCGGCGGTGTAGGTGGCCTTGATGGTCTCCTTCTTGGTACGGAAGGCGTCCACCTTGGCCTGCAGGCGCTGGGAGGCGAGCGTGAGCTTCTCCTCCTCGGCCTGCAGCTGCTGGTACTGGGTCTCCAGATCGGTGATCTGGGACTGGAGGTTGGCCTTGCGGGTCAGGGCCTCGCGCGCGAGGTCCTCCCGGCCCAGCGAGAGCGCCTTGCGGCCCTGGTCCTCGTACTTCGCCGACTGCTGTTGCAGCTGCGTCAGCTGGAGCTCCAGGCGCTTGCGGGAGGTGGCCACGTCGGCGACACCCCGGCGGACCTTCTGCAGCAGTTCGAGCTGCTTCTGGTAGGAGTAGTCGAGCGTCTCGCGCGGGTCCTCCGCCCGGTCCAGGGCCTTGTTCGCCTTGGAGCGGAAGATCAGCCCCATACGCTTCATGATTCCGTCGCTCATGGGCCTCGGGTGCCCCCTTCTCGGGCCTGCGGTTCCGTCACGTGCTGACAACCTTGAGTGTAGGTGCAGCGGGCTGCTGCACGCAGTCCACCTGCCTGCTACAAGACTGCTACAGCCGCAACCGCCCGGACCTCATCCCAGGGATGGATCCCGCCCTGGTTCATGATCCACCACAGCCGGGGGATCCCGTAAGGGGTGGTCGGCCGGATCGGGTGCCGGAATCGGGCGGCGAACGGGCCGCCGGGGGCGGTGCGCGGGCGGGCGGTGCCGGATCGATACCGGTTTGGGTCCGACGGCACGGTCGGAAGGCCACGGCCAGCACGTACGCTGGTGGTGTGTTCCGACGCCGCTCAGATGATGCCTCCTCCTCCGCCACCGTGGTGGCCGAGCAGGACGAGACGACCACCCGCCACCCCGAGGCGCCCAAGGGCCGCCCCACCCCCAAGCGCAGCGAGGCCGAGGCCAGCCGCCGCACCCGGGTGACCGTGCCCAAGGACCGCAAGGACGCCGCCCGCCAGTCCCGCGAGCGGATGCGCGCCGAGCGGGAGAAGCAGCGCATGGCGCTGCTGAACGGCGACGAGAGCGCCCTGCCGGTGCGCGACAAGGGCCCGGTGCGCCGCTTCGCCCGCACCTACGTGGACTCGCGCTGGACGATGGCCGAGTTCTTCCTGCCGTACGCGGTGGTCGTGCTGGTCCTGAGCATCCTCAGGAACCCGACCCTCCAGCTGCTCTCCACGCTGCTGTTCCTGCTGTTCTTCGTCCTGGTCATCCTCGACTTCGTCCGCCTGGGCCTCGGCCTGCGCAAGGCGCTGGCCGAGCGGTTCCCGAACGAGAACACCCGCGGCGCGGTCGCCTACGCCCTGATGCGGACCCTGCAGATGCGGCGGCTGCGACTGCCGAAGCCGCAGGTCAAGCGGGGCGAACGGCCCTGACCGCCGAGCCGGTTCCGCCGCAGTCGTACTGGGCCGCTCCCGCCTGGCCCCAGGGGCCCGGGCTGTCGCCCGTCCCCGGTGCGGCGCCGGGCGCCCTGGCGAACGCGATGCCCGGTGCGCTGCCGGGGCAGGGCGCGGGGGCGCACGACCGGCTTCCCGTCGCCCGGCCCACCGGGCAGCCCGGGATGTCCTGGCTGGAACGGCAGGGCGGACTGCGCAACCTGGTCCGGCAGGAACTGGTGGCCCGGCAGCTCGCCGAGCAGCTCGCCGGACGGACCGGACTGCACGTGCTGGACGTCGGCTGCGGCCAGGGCACCCAGGCCCTGCGGCTCGCCAGGGCCGGCCACCTGGTCACCGGGCTCGACCCGGACCCGGTCACCCTCGGCGCCGCCCAGGCCGCGCTGGCGGCCGAGCCGCCCGAGGTGCGGGAGCGGGTCCGGCTGCTGGGCGGGGACGGACACCAGTGCGGACGCTGGTTCGGGCCGCGCAGCTTCGACGTGGTGCTCTGCCACGGCGTCCTGATGTACCTGCCCGACCCGGACCCGATGCTCGCCTCGCTGGCCCGGATCCTCGCCCCCGGCGGCGTGCTGTCGCTGCTGGTCCGCAACGCGGACGCGCTGGCCATGCGCCCCGGCCTCACCGGCGACTGGCGGGCCGCACTGCACGCCTTCGACAGTCCCCGCTACACCAACCACCTGGGCCTGCCGGCCCGCGCCGACCGGCTCGCGGACCTGACCACCACGCTGGCCGGGGTGTCGGTCCCGCTGCGGCACTGGTACGGGGTACGGGTGTTCACCGACGGCACACCCGAGGACGCCGCGCCGGTGGACGGACGGCAGCTGGCCCAGCTGCTGGACGCCGAGGAGCGGGCCGGCCGCGAGGAGCCGTACCGGCGGGTGGCGGCACTGCTGCACGTGATCGGGTCGAAGCAGTCGAAGTAGGCGCCGGGACGCGGGCGTCCGGACGCCGGGGGTGTGCGGTCGTTCGGGGGCGCGGGAACCGGGCGAGCGGCGCTCTGCAGCGCGCCGGGTTGCTTGCACGGTCCTCGCGCCCCTGATCGCCTGACCGCTCAGGCGGGTGCGAGAGCTGACGGAGTCGGGGCGAGGTGCCCGGCGCCCGCGAAGGTCACTCGGCGTGCAGGCTCATCGTGTAGATCTCCCGGCCGTCGTCCAGCAGTGCGACCCGGTCGGCGCCGTCGTCCACGAGCTGCTTCCACGCCTCGCCGATCCAGGACTCCGCATCCCCCTGGCTGGAGAACTCCTCCTGGCCGTCGGCCGGGGTCACCAGGGTGCCGTCCGCCTTCTCGTACCGCCACGTGAACACCATGCCGGGCTCCTCCCGCCTAGGGACTACCTCGTTGTGCGCTGCCGATGTGCGCTGCCGTTGCGCACACTAGCGTGCCCGGACTGATCGCCCTCATGCCTTGTCGGGATGCCTTGTCGGGCAGGATGTGGCCATGGCACTCCCCCGCACCCTGATCCTCGGCGGCGCCCGCTCCGGCAAGTCCACCCGGGCCGAACAGCTGCTCGCGCCGTACGAGGACGTGCTCTACGTGGCCACCGGCGGCACCCGCGACGGCGACCGGGAGTGGGCCCAGCGGGTCGAACTGCACCGCGAGCGGCGGCCGTCGAGCTGGCGGACGGCGGAGACCTGCGACCTGGTGGCCGTCCTCGCCGACCGGGCGGACGGCGCCCCCGTGCTGATCGACTGTCTGGCGCTCTGGCTGACCGCCGTCATGGACCGGTGCAACGCCTGGGACGACGCGGCGTGGGCCGCCGGCGGCGAGCACGCGGTCCAGCTGCA
This sequence comes from Saccharothrix sp. ST-888, assembly GCF_000955975.1. Lineage (GTDB taxonomy): Bacteria > Actinomycetota > Actinomycetes > Streptomycetales > Streptomycetaceae > Kitasatospora. Next base: position 98,453 of record NZ_JYJF01000009.1, on the reverse strand, counting down.
CTGCGACGAGCTGGCCGGGGCCTGGCGCCTCACGGAGCGTCAGGTGATCGCGGTGAGCAACGAGGTCGGGATGGGCGTCGTCCCCGCGACCGCCGCCGGGCGGCGCTTCCGGGACACCCTGGGCCGGCTCAACATGGCCGTGGCGGACGCCTCGGAGCGGGTTCTGCTGGTGGTCGCCGGACAGGTACTGACCGTCAAGCCGGCCGTCGGGCAACCCACGGCGGACTGCGAGGGCCGCCACCGCAACGACACCCGTGCCGTGTAGATTTCCGCTCGATGGACACCACCGTGGATCTCGATACCTTCTCCTCGCTCGTCGAGCGCCCCGACGAGAGCGCCCGCCGTGCCGCCGAGGAACGCTGGCAGCAGCTCGACAAGCCGCGCGCCGGCCTCGGGCAGCTGGAGGAACTCGGCAGCTGGCTGGCCTCCGTACAGGGCAGGTCGCCGGTGCAGCCGCTGACCGCCGCCAAGGTGCTGCTCTTCGCGGGCGACCACGGCGTGGCCGGGCTCGGCATCTCGCGGCCGGGCTCGCCCGGTACCGCGCAGCGGGTGCAGGCGGTGCTGGACGGCACCGCCCCCGTCGCCGTGCTGGCACGCCGCTACGGCGCCGAGGTGCGGGTCGTGGACATGGCCGTGGACGCCGTCCCCGGGACGTTCCCCGCCGAGGTCGAGTACCAGCGGGTGCGCCGCGGCTCCGGACGGATCGACATCGAGAACGCGCTCAGCCTGGACGAGGCCGCACGCGCGTTCCGCACCGGCATGGCCGTCGCCGACGAGGAGGCCGACGCCGGGACCGACGTGGTGGTGCTCGGCGACCTCGGCGCCGGCTCGACCACCGTCGCCGCCGTCCTGATCGGCGCGCTCTGCGGCACCGACGCGGCCGCGGTCACCGGACGCGGCTCCGGCATCGACGACCGGGTCTGGATGGTCAAGTGCGCGACCGTACGCGATGCGCTGCGCCGGGCCCGTCCCGTGCTGGGCGACCAGCTGGCGCTGCTCGCGGCCGTCGGCGGCGCGGACTTCGCGGCCGTCACCGGGTTCCTGCTGCAGTCCGCCGTGCGCAAGCTGCCGGTGGTGCTGGACGGCGTGGTCTCGGCCGCCTGCGCACTGGTCGCGCAGCGGGTCGCGTTCCGGGCGCCCGAGTGGTGGCGTGCCGGACAGTCCACCGGTGAGCCAGCCCAGGCCAAGGCGTACGACCGGTTGACGCTGACGCCGCTTCAGGAGCTGGGCGTCTCGATGGGCGAAGGGGTGGGCGCGCTGCTGGCGCTGCCGCTGCTCCAGGCGGCCACCGACACCCTCGCGGATCCGGCCGACGCGGCGATGATCACCCGGGTGGGCCTCGCGCCGAAGGAGCCGCCGCGCCTGCCCACCGCGGCGGAGCTGCTCGGCCGGGGCTGAGGCAGCCCTCCCGAGGGCACCGCTCCACCGAGGTGCGCGCGTGGTTCCCCGTGCCCGGGAGGTACCCGCACGGTTGAGCGAGTGAGGGGCTGGAGCGGTGTCTCGGAGTACGGCCGACGCGGGGGCGTCCTCGTGGGGGGACGGGGTGCGGTTCGCGTTCGGGACGCTGTCGGTGCTGCGGGTACGGGTCGAGCGGTGGGACCGGGCCGCCGGGGGGCGGGCGATGCTCTGCGCGCCGCTGGTCGGTGTGGTGCTCGGGGCGCTCGCCGCGGGCGCGGGTGCGCTGGTCGCCGGGCGGGCGGGCGGGCTGCTCGCGGCGGTGGCCGCCGTGGCCGTGCCGGCCTGGCTCACCCGGGGGCTGCATCTGGACGGTCTGGCCGATGTCGCGGACGGCCTGGGCAGCGGCAGGCCGGCCGAGGACGCCCTGCGGATCATGAAGCAGTCGGACATCGGCCCGTTCGGCGTGCTGACCCTCGTCCTGGTGCTGCTGGCCCAGATCGCCGCCCTGACCGGACAGTTCGCCGAGTCCGTCGGGCACGGCGCACTGGCGGTGCTGACCGCCGCCGTGACCGCGCGCTGCGCGCTGTCCTGGGGCTGTCTGCGGCCGGTGCCCGCCGCCCGGCCGGGCGGTCTGGGTGCGATGGTCGCGGCCACGGTGCCGCCGGCCGGCGCGCTGGCGGTCTCCGTGCTCGCCGGCCTGGGCCTCGGCGCGGCGGCGTGGGCGGACGGCTGGGCGGCGCTCCGCTACCCGGCCGCGCTGCTGGTCGGCCTGGGCGCGGCCGGTCTGCTGCTGCGGCGCTGCGTACGGCGGTTCGGCGGCATCACGGGCGACGTGCTCGGCTCAATGGCGGAGACCGCGGCCACCGCCGCCCTGCTCACCCTGGCCCTGACCGGGCCATGACGGCTCGTCATACCGACCGGCCGGGGCTGAGATTGGGCATTCGGCGGTCAATTGCACCGTCGGGCGCACCCGTTCGGCAGAAGATAGGGCCGGTACCGAGGGCGGCGTGATCCCATCATGCGGACTACCATGCGGGGAGCACCGTAGCCCTGCGCCCTGTTCCAGCGGAGCACGCCGGGGTGATGCCGGTGCGGCACCGGCGCCGCACCCGGCTGTGGACCGCGAAAGAACAGGACTCTTTACGTGACTGCATTGTCTGTGAGCACCTCCTCCGCCGCCTCGCTGCGCGCGGATGCCCTGGTGATCGGTGTGGGCAAGGGCCCGAAGGGCCTCGTGGTGGCCGCCGGCGCCGAGGCTGTGGCCGAGGCGTTCGAGGGCAAGCTGGCCGAGGTCCTCAGCACCCTGGGCGCGACCGGTGCCGAGGGCGAGTCGGTCAAGCTTCCCTCCCCCGCCGGGCTGAAGGCCGCCCTGGTGCTGGCCGTCGGCCTCGGCGAGGCCTCCGACGAGGGGTACTCCGCGGAGACGCTGCGCCGTGCGGCCGGTGTCGCCGCCCGCACGCTGTCCGGCGCCAAGAAGGCCGCGCTGGCCCTCCCGGTCGCCTCGGCCGAGGACGTCGAGGCGGTCGCGCTCGGCGGCCTGCTCGGCTCGTACAGCTTCACCACCTACAAGGCCTCGGAGAACGGCAAGACGCCGGTCGGCGAGCTGGTCCTGCTGACCGACCGCAAGGGCAGCAAGGAGGCCAAGGCCGCCGCCGAGCGCGCCGCGGCGATCGGCGAGGAGATCAACCGCGCCCGCGACCTGGTCAACGCCGCTCCGAACGACCTCAACCCGAAGTCCTTCGCCGCGATCGCCCAGGCGGCCGGCAAGGAGCACGGCCTGAAGGTCGAGGTGCTGGACGAGAAGGCGCTGGCCAAGGGCGGCTTCGGCGGCATCCTCGGCGTCGGCACCGGCTCGGAGAACCCGCCCCGGCTGGTGAAGGTGGCCTACACCCACCCGAAGGCCAAGGCCACCATCGCCTTCGTCGGCAAGGGCATCACCTACGACTCGGGCGGCATCTCGCTGAAGCCGGCCGGCCACAACGAGACCATGAAGTGCGACATGGCCGGCGCCGCCGCCGTGTTCGCGGCCGTGGTCGCGGCCAAGCGCCTGGGCCTGGCCGTCAACGTCACCGGCTGGCTCGCCCTGGCGGAGAACATGCCGTCCGGCTCGGCCACCCGCCCGGGTGACGTGCTGAAGATGTACGGCGGCAAGACCGTCGAGGTGCTCAACACCGACGCCGAGGGCCGCCTGGTGCTCGCCGACGCGATCGTCCGCGCCGGCGAGGAGAACCCGGACGTGATCGTCGACGTCGCCACCCTGACCGGCGCCATGGTGCTGGCCCTGGGCAACCGCACCTTCGGCGTGATGTCGAACAAGGACGAGCTGCGCAGCGAGCTGCACGCCGCCGCCGAGGCGGCCGGTGAGCAGTCCTGGCCGATGCCGCTCCCGGCCGACCTGCGCAAGGGCATGGTCGAGTCGACCATCGCCGACCTGGCCAACATGGGTGAGCGGATGGGCGGCGGCCTGGTGGCCGGCCTGTTCCTGAAGGAGTTCGTCGCCGACGGCATCGACTGGGCGCACCTGGACATCGCCGGGCCGGCGTTCCACGAGGGCGCCCCGTTCGGCTACACCCCCAAGGGTGGCACCGGCAGCGCGATCCGCACCCTGGTCCGCTTCGCGGAGGACACCGCGAACGCCTGACCCGCACCCTGGCACCGGCCCTTCGGCCCGGCGCCATGAGGTCCGACCGAGGGTCCGACGCCACTGGCGTCGGACCCTCGTCGCCTTTCCGGGCTACCTGCCGGTAATACAGTTCGTCACATTGTGGGACCGTGTTCGCTCGGGGCGAAACTTTCTTCCGCAAGACGGAACCGCCCAGGTCCACGATCGGCCACACCCACCCCCGGCCGGTCGGCAGCACCGCTGTGAGCTGCGACAATACTTAGAAGATCGGTACATTCCACCCATCTGTTCGAGATCGCCGGACCCGGCCGGGGCAGCCCCGGACATCAACCGCCGCGAACAAGTGCGAAGATGTATTTCCGGCACGACTGGGCGCCTTACAAGGGCTTCCCCACCGGACCGTGACCGGCCCGGCGAACCGCACCCCTTTGCATGGAGGACGTGACGTGGCGAACGACGCCAGCACCGTTTTCGACGTAGTCATTCTCGGAGGCGGAAGCGGCGGTTACGCCGCGGCGCTCCGCGCCGCTCAGCTCGGACTGAGCGTTGCGCTGATCGAGAAGGGTGAGCTGGGCGGCACCTGCCTGCACCGCGGCTGCATCCCGACCAAGGCCCTGCTGCACGCCGCAGAGATCGCCGACGAGACCAAGGAAGCCGCCGAGTTCGGCGTTCTGGCCACCTTCCAGGGCATCGACATCAACGGCGTCCACAAGTACAAGGACGACGTCATCGCCGGCCTGTACAAGGGCCTGCAGGGCCTGGTGGCCTCCCGCAAGGTCCACTTCATCCAGGGCGCGGGCCGGCTCTCCTCGCAGACCTCGGTGGACGTCAACGGCCAGCGCATCGAGGGCCGCCACATCGTCCTCGCGACCGGCTCCGTCCCGCGCTCGATCCCGGGCCTGGAGATCGACGGCAACCGGGTCATCTCCTCGGACCACGCCCTCAAGCTCGACCGCATCCCGAAGTCGGCCGTCATCCTCGGCGGCGGCGTGATCGGCGTCGAGTTCGCGTCGGTCTGGAAGTCCTTCGGTGTCGACGTCACCATCGTCGAGGCCCTGCCGCACCTGGTCCCGCTGGAGGACGAGAACTCCTCCAAGCTGCTGGAGCGCGCCTTCCGCAAGCGCGGCATCAAGTTCGAGCTGAAGGCCCGCTTCTCCGGCGTCGAGTACACCGAGGCCGGTGTGCGCGTCTCCACCGAGAACGGCAAGCAGATCGACGCCGACCTGCTGCTCGTCGCCATCGGCCGCGGCCCGGTCTCGGCCGGCCTCGGCTACGAGGAGAACGGCGTCGCGATGGACCGCGGCTACGTCCTGGTCGACGAGTACATGCGCACCAACGTGCCGACCATCTCGGCCGTCGGCGACCTCGCCCCGACCCTGCAGCTGGCCCACGTCGGCTTCGCCGAGGGCATCCTGGTCGCCGAGCGCCTGGCCGGCCTCAAGCCGGTCCCGCTCGACTACGACGGCGTGCCGCGGGTGACGTACTCCAACCCCGAGGTCGCCTCCGTCGGCATCTCCGAGGCCAAGGCCGTGGAGCTGTACGGCAAGGACAAGGTCGTCACCCTCAAGTACAACCTGGCCGGCAACGGCAAGAGCAAGATCCTGAAGACCGCCGGTGAGATCAAGCTGGTCCAGGTCAAGGACGGCGCTGTGGTCGGCGTCCACATGGTCGGCGCCCGGATGGGCGAGCAGGTCGGCGAAGCCCAGCTGATCTACAACTGGGAGGCCCTGCCGGCCGAGGTCGCGCAGCTCATCCACGCGCACCCGACCCAGTCCGAGGCCCTCGGCGAGGCGCACCTGGCCCTGGCCGGCAAGCCGCTGCACGCGCACGACTGATCTCGGCTCTTACTTCCCCCATTCCCGTACGCAAGACTTGATAGGAGTCGCTGAAACCATGGCGGTCTCAGTAACACTGCCCGCGCTGGGCGAGAGCGTTTCCGAGGGTACTGTCACCCGTTGGCTGAAGGCCGAGGGTGAGCGCGTGGAGGCCGACGAGCCGCTGCTGGAGGTCTCGACCGACAAGGTCGACACCGAGATCCCCGCTCCGGCCTCCGGCATCCTGGCCTCGATCAAGGTCGCCGAGGACGAGACGGTCGAGGTCGGCGCCGAGCTGGCCATCATCGACGACGGCTCCGGCGCCCCGGTTGCCGCCGCCGCCCCGGTCGCGGAGGCCGCTCCGGCCGCCGCCCCGGCCCCCGTTGCCGAGGCTCCGGCCGCTCCGGCGCCGGTTGCCGCTCCGGCTGCTCCGGCCGCGCCCGCCGCCGCTGCGGGCACCCCGGTGCTGCTCCCCGCGCTGGGTGAGTCGGTCACCGAGGGCACCGTCACCCGTTGGCTGAAGGCCGAGGGCGACACCGTCGAGGTCGACGAGCCGCTGCTGGAGGTCTCGACCGACAAGGTCGACACCGAGATCCCGTCGCCGGTCGCCGGTGTCGTGGTGAAGATCCTGGTCGGCGAGGACGAGACCGCCGAGGTCGGCGCCCAGCTCGCGCTGATCGGTGTCGCGGGTGCCGCCCCGGCCGCTGCTGCTCCGGCCGCTCCTGCCCCGGTCGCCGCTCCGGCTGCTCCGGTCGCGCCCGCCGCCCCGGCTGCGCCCGCCCCGGCCCCCGTTGCCGCCCCGGCTCCGGCCCCGGTCGCCGCTGCTCCGGCCGCTCCGGCCCCCGTTGCCGCTCCGGTCGCTGCTCCGGTCGCTCCGGCTGCCCCGGCTGCCCCGGCTGCCGACAGCTCGGACGCCTACGTCACCCCGCTGGTCCGCAAGCTCGCGGCCGAGCACGGTGTGGCCCTCTCCTCCGTCACCGGCACCGGTGTCGGCGGCCGTATCCGCAAGCAGGACGTCCTGGCCGCCGCCGAGGCCGCCAAGGCTCCGGTCGCCGCTGCCGCCGCTCCGGCTGCTCCGAAGGCCGCTGCCGCCGCGCCGTCCCCGCTGCGTGGCCAGACCGTTCCGATGACCCGCGTGCGCAAGGCGATCGCCAAGCACATGGTCGAGTCGCTGAAGGTCTCGGCCCAGCTGACCACCGTGGTCGAGGTCGACGTCACGCGCATCATGCAGCTGCGCGCCAAGGCCAAGAACAGCTTCCTGCAGCGTGAGGGCGTCAAGCTCTCGCCGATGCCGTTCTTCGTCAAGGCCGCCACCGAGGCGCTCAAGGTGCACCCGGTCGTCAACGCCCGGGTCAACGACGACGACTCGATCACCTACCACGACGTCGAGAACGTCGGCATCGCGGTGGACACCGAGAAGGGTCTGTTCGTCCCGGTCATCCACGGCGCCGGTGACCTCAACATCGCCGGTATCGCGAAGAAGGTGGCCGACCTCGCCACCCGCACCCGCGACGGCGGCCTGAAGCCGGACGAGCTGGCCAACGGCACCTTCACGGTGACCAACACCGGTTCGCGCGGTGCGCTGTTCGACACCCCGATCCTGAACCAGCCGCAGGTCGGCATGCTGGGCATCGGCGCCACCGTGCGCCGCCCGGTGGTCATCAACCACCCGGACCTCGGCGAGACCATCGCGATCCGCGACATGGTCTACCTGGCCCTGTCCTACGACCACCGGATCGTGGACGGCGCCGACGCCGCCCGCTTCCTGGCCACGGTCAAGGCCCGCCTGGAAGAGGGCGCCTTCGAGGGCGACCTCGGCCTCTGATCAGTCTCTGATCGGCTGTCTGCTGCAAAGGGCTGTGCCCCGTTCCGTCGCGTTCGCCGCGTACGGGACGGGGCACAGCCCTTTGTGCGCAGGGCTCAGGGCACGCGGCTTCGAGCGGCAGGGGGCGGTGGCGCGGGCTGACGGTGGCGCGGGGAACCGCCGGGCGGGCCGGTACGGGCGGTCAGCGGCGAGGCCCGTGGGCCGTCCGGGCTCCGCCGGTGGCCCGCGCCACTCCGCACAGGCGTCAACGCATGCATTCGCCCTGGCGACCGGCGATGCTGGAGCGGTGATGTACGAGACGGACTTCTGGCAGCTCATCGACGAGACCCGGGACGCGGCCGACGGCGACCCCGACGACCAGGCCGAGGCGCTGGTCGAGCGGCTCGTGCAGCTGACACCCGACGATGTGCTCGACTTCGCGCGGCTCTTCGAGGCCCGCTTCCAACGCGCCTACCGCACCGATGTGTGGGCCGCCGCGCACCTGATGCTCGGCGGCGCCTCGGAGGACACCTTCGACTACTTCCGGTGCTGGCTGATCGGCCAGGGCCGGGAGGTGTTCGAGGGCGCGCTGCACCAGCCGGACGATCTGGCGGAGCTGGTGCCGGACTTCGACGAGGAGGAGGACGGCGAGGCCGAGGACCTCGGCTACGCCGCCGACGAGGCGCACGAGCAGCTCACCGGTCTGCCGCTGCCCGAGCTCGGGGTCGAACAGCCGCGCCGGCCCGAGGGCACCCCGTTCGACTTCGAGGACTCCGCTCTCATGGCGAAACGGTTCCCCAAGTTGTGGGAGCAGTACGGACGTTGAGCACGGCGGGACCGGGTCAGACGCCCGCGCCGCCCCCGATACCCTGGCCGCCCCTGATGCCCTGGACGATCCGGTCGAGCACGGCCGGCCTCGGCGCCTGCGGGTGGTCGTCCACCGACCCGGTCAGCACGGTGAAGCCGCCGCCCCGGGCCGGGACGGTCACGACCAGGACGTACCCCTGGACGCCCTGCTTCGGGACCACGTGCCAGCGCTCGGCGAAGCCTCGCCCGCCCGCCACCGTGACCGGCCCGGAGGGGAGTTCCTCGTGTGCGGCGAGGTCGCCGAAGAGCTCGGGTGCGGTGTCCGCCATCACCGAACGGGCGACCGTCATCGCATCGGTGCCGTCCACCGCGACCGCGTCGATGCCGAAGCTGCCGCGCACGCAGCCCGCCGGGTCCGCACAGGAGTACCGGGCCGTGGAGAGATAGACGGCGACGTCCCGGTCGTGCCGGCCGGAGGTCCAGCCGGCGGGCAGTGGGACGCGCCAGCCGTGCGCCAAGTCCCTTGCGGCACCGTCCGGTCCGACGGGCGCGACGGCGGTCGGACCGGCATCTGCCTCCTGCCGGCCAGGTCCGCCGTCCCGCACGGTGGCACCGGGTGGCGGAGCGGCGGCGCTGTCGTCGTCCTCGTCCGAGTCCAGACCGATCCAGACCAGTCCGGTGACGGCCACGGCCGCGAAGACGGCGACCACCAGGCCGATGATCAACCCGCCGTGGAGCTTCCGAACGGACTCGGGCTGCGAATGCGATCGACCCGGCAGAGTCGGATCCACCGGGGCGCTGAACGCCGTTGCAGCATGAGGTGGTTGTCGCGTTCCGCCGTCATCGGAGGGCGGTGGAGCCGACGGGGACGCGGGCGTTGCGGACCGGGCACCGATCCGGGCGCCGCCGTCCTGCTGGGGCTCCGGTGCGCCGCCGCACGGACCGGGCCCGGACTCCGGAGGCCGGCCCGGAGGAGTCGAGTCGCTCACGTACCGTACCGTACCCGTCGGCGCCCGGACCCGGCAGATGCCCTGCGGCACACGGACTGACCTGCCATCAAGCGGCACCATGTGCCGTGTACTTGTCGCGACACGGACTGACCTGCCATCAAGCGGCACCATGTGCCGTGTACTTGTCGCGATGACCGGACCCGGCGCGGGCCAGTGGCTCAGCCGTGATCGCGGTCGTGGTCGTGGCCGAGCAGGCTGCGCCCCATCAGCACGTCGTCCACGTACTCGCCGTCGAGGTGGAACTCCTCCGGCAGGATGCCGTCCACGGTGAAACCGGCCCGTTCGTAGAGCCGCCGGGCGGAGGTGTTCCGGCCGAGCACGCGCAGGGTCATCCGGCGGATCCCGTCGGTGCGGGCGGCGTCGATCGCGGCGTCGATCAGCAGCGCACCGATGCCCCGCCCCCGGAATGCCGGCAGTACGCCGAAACCCTGGATCTGGCGGATGTGCCGGTTGGTGGCCAGCGGCGTGGGCGGCACCTGCCGGATGTAGCCGACGACGACGCCGTCGGACTCGGCGACCAGGCACTGCCCGGGAGTGCGGCGCTCGTGGAAGAACCCCGCGTCCTCGGCGGGCTGTGGCGAGACGTCGCTGATCCAGGACCAGGCCGCGTGGTCGATCGCGGCGAGCTGCGCCCCGTCCTCGGTCAGTGCTCGCCGTATGGTCACACCGTCAGGTCGCATGGCCGACATGCTATTCAGCGGGTGGCTCCCCGACCACGGATTTGCGACCTGGCACGATGGCCCCATGCGTATCGCGGTGACAGGTTCCACGGGTCTGATCGGTTCGGCTCTCGTCCGCTCCCTGCTGGCGGACGGGCACGAGGTGGTACGGCTGGTCCGCCACCGGGCGAGGACCGGCAGGCAGTCGGACGGCACGGTCGGGGTCGGCTGGAATCCGCACCTGATGCAGATCGACCGGGCCGGCCTCGACGGCGTCGAGGCAGTGGTCAACCTGGCCGGTGCCGGGGTCGGCGACCGCCGCTGGACGGAGGGCTACCGGCAGGAGATCCGGGAGAGCCGGGTACTCGGGACCGAGACCATCGCCGCCGCTCTCGTCGAGGCGAAGCAGCCGCCCCGGGTCCTGGTGAACGCCTCCGCCGTCGGCTACTACGGCCAGACCGGCGACCGGGTCATCGACGAGGACGCACCCCCCGGGGAGGACTTCCTGTCCGAGGTCTGCGTCGAGTGGGAGGCGTCCGCCAGGCCCGCCGAGGACGCCGGGATCCGGGTGGCCTACGCCCGCACCGGACTCGTCCTCTCGGCGAAGGGCGGCGCGGGCGGACGGCTGTTCCCGCTCTTCCGGCTCGGGCTCGGCGGACGGCTGGGCTCGGGCGACCAGTACTGGGCGGTGATCTCGCTGGCGGACGAGGTCGCGGCGCTGCGGTTCCTGATCGACGGGGAGGACCTGAGCGGCCCGTTCAACCTGACCGGACCGGAGCCGGTCACCAACCGGCAGCTGACCGAGGCGATGGGACGGGCACTCGGGCGGCCGACGCCGTTCCCGGTCCCGGAGGCCGCGCTGCGGCTGGCCCTCGGCGACATGGCGGTGGAGGTCGTCGGCAGCCACCGCGTGCTGCCCAAGCGCCTCCTCGACGCCGGGTTCCACTTCCAGCACCCGGACGTGGACTCGGCCGTGCGGGCGGCGCTCTAGACACCCGGGCAGAGCTCGGCCGCCGGACTCGGCCGTCGGACTCGGCTGTCAGGCGGCACCCCGGGCAGCCGGCTCAGGTCTCCGAGGAGAACCGGGAGAGCCGGGAGTCCGGCGCCAGCCGTGCAACGGTCGGGGGGCCATGTGGCCGGCGGGGCTCCAGGCACTGCGGAGGCGTGTGGTCGACCGCCGGGCCCCTGCACCGCCTGGCGGGCCTACCGCACGGGGGCGGTCGGCGGGGCGTACGCCGGGCGGCGGTCGGGGCGGATGGAGGGGGCGCACGGTGGCATCCGGACGGCGCGCTGTACGCCCCTGGTGACCGTGCGCGCCCGCCGAGCCGGGGAACGCTCCGTTCCGGCGCACAGTCCGTGACCGTGCCCCGCATCATGCCGCCGATGCCCGCCGGGGCCCCCGATTCGAACGAATTTCTCTGCCTGATCGCCGCACTGACGGGGCATCACATCGTCGGACCGTGTCCCGGCAGCCCGCTGCCCGCGTCGGCCGGTCCCCCCGGAACCAGGGAGGGAGCACACTCGTGCCCGCACATGACTTCACCCGCCGCACCCGCCGGCAGTCCGACCCGGACGTCGTCGTCGTGGGCGCCGGGCTCGCGGGACTGGCCGCCGCGCACGCGCTCACCGGCCGGGGCCTGACCGTCCAGGTACTGGAGGCGACCGAGCGGATCGGCGGCCGGACGGCCACCCGAGAGCTCGACGGCTTCCGGCTGGACAACGGCGGCCACCTGCTGAACACCGACTTCCCCGAGCCGCGCCGCCGCCTCGACCTGGACCGCCTGGAGCTGCGCCCGCTCGCCCCCGGCGTCCTGGTGCACAGCGGAGCCCGCCGCTACCGAGTCGGCGACCCGCAGCAGACCGCTGCCCGGCAGGCCGCCGCCCGGGGCCCGCTGGGCAGTCCGCTCGACAAGGCCAGGCTCGGCGCCACCCTCGGCCGGCTCGCCGTCACGCCCGTGCCGCGCCTGCTGGCCAGGCCGGAGACCACCACCGCCCGGGCGCTGGCCGACCGGGGCCTGGCCCCCCGCACGGTGGACGGCTTCCTGCGGCCGCTGCTCGGCGCCCTGCTCAGCGACCCCGCCCTCGGCACCAGCAGCCGGGTCGCCGATCTGGTCCTGCGCTCCTATGCGCGCGGGCGGCTCTGTCTGCCCGCCGCCGGTATCGGCGCGGTGCCCGCACAGCTGGCCGAGCGGCTCCCGGTCGGGACCGTCCGGCTCGGCGTCCGGGTCACCGCGATCGCCGCCGACGGCGTCGACACCGCCGGTCACGGACGCATCGCCGCCCGCGCGGTGGTGCTCGCCACCGACGCCCAGTCGGCGGCCACCCTGCTGCCCGGCCTGCGGCTGCCGGACTTCCACCCGGTGACCACCTACTACCACGCCGCCGACCGCTCGCCCCTGGGCGAAGCCGTCCTACTGCTCGACGCCGACCGGCCCGGCGGCCGGCCGGTGCTCTCGCACTCACTGGTCCTGAGCGAGGTGGACCCCTCGTACGCGCCGCTCGGACGCGCGCTGATCGCCACCACCGTGCTCGGCCGGCGCAGCTTCGAGCCCGGCGGCCCCGCCGGGTACGAGCCCCTGGTGCGGCGCCGGCTCGCGGAGCTGTACGGGACGTCCACCTCGGGCTGGGAGTTCCTGAGCGTCCGTCACATCCAGGACGCCGTACCGGCGATGCCGCCGCCGCACAACTTCCGGCGGCCGGTGCGCCTGCTGGCCGGGCTGTACGCCTGCGGTGACCACCGGGACACCAGCACCGTGCAGGGCGCGCTGGTCTCGGGGCGGCGGGCGGCCCAGGCCGTGCTGCGGGACCTGCGGGTACCGATGACCTCGCAGCCGGCCGAGGCGGCGGCGTAGGCCAGGTCCGCGGCGGCGGCGTGGGCCAGGTCCGCGGCGGCGGCGTGGGCCAGGTCTGCGATGGCCGGGTGCGAGATCGACTTCACCCGGCCCGCCGCCGTGCGGCCGTACGCTGCCTGCCCGGATCAGGGTGGTCAGATGACGCCGGCCTGGCGGGCGGCCTCCTCGAAGGATCGGGCGGCCTGGCTGACCCGGTAGGGGGCCAGACGGCGGTGGAAGTCGCGGAGGTACTCGACCGTGCGGGCCGAGCGCATCTCGCCTGCCGCGCGCAGGGATTCGCCGGCGATGCCGCAGGCGTCGTCCACGTCGCCCATGCCGAGGCGGGCGGTGGCGAGGACCATCCGGCAGAAGATCCGGCTGCGGGCGAAGGCCGGGGCCCGCAGCCGGAGGGACTTCTCGGCGTTCTGGGCGGCCGGGCGCCACTGCTGGAGGTCCCGGTAGCAGTGGGCGAACTCGTCGGCCAGTTGGGCCTCGTCGAAGTAGCGGGCCCAGGAGGGCAGGTCGTCGCCGGGACGGGCGGTGCCCAGGGCGCGCTCGCAGCGGACCATGGCGGTGGTGCAGGAACGGACGTCCCCGACCAGGGCGTGGCCGCGCGCCTCGGCCGCGTGCATCAGTGCCTGGACCGTCGGTGGCGCGGCGGTGCCGACGCCCTGCTGGGCGACCCTGGCGAGCTGGATGGCCTCCCGGCTGTGGCCCAGGTGGACGGCCTGCTGGCTCATGGTGGTAAGGACATGGCCGCCGAGCACGCGGTCCCCCGCCGCCTGCGAGAGGCGCAGCGCCTGGACGAAGTAGCGCTGGGCGAGGCCGTGAGCGGCGATGTCGAAGGACGTCCAGCCGGCCAGCCGGGTGAGATCGGCGACCGCGCCGAACAGGGCCCGGCCGATCTGCTCGCCGTACCGGCCGCGCAGCATCGGCTCGGCCTCGCTCTCCAGGTACCGGACCAACGCCTGCCGGGCGTGGCCGCCGCCGTACGCCTGGTCCAGGGCGCGGAAGAGGTCGCCGACGGCGCGGATCGCGGCGATGTCGCCCCGGCCGACCCGCAGCGCCGGGCGCTGCTCGCGGGCGGCCGACTCGCCGGGCTCGGCGCCGGACACCCGGGCCAGGCCGGCCGACCCGCGGCTCTGGGCCGGCACCCGGACCAGCGGCGCCTGGGTCAACAGCTGGGCCGGGATCGCGGGTTGGGACGAGATGGCCGATACCCCCGGACGGGCTCCGGAGCCCACCGGCCGGGTGGCGGGATCGGCGCTCGGCACGGAGCCGTCCCGGGCGACCCGCTCGTCGGTGCGGCCGATCAGCCAGTCCCGGCTCGGGACCACCAGGCCGGCCGGGGTGAAGGCGATCCGGCGCAGCTCGGACTGCGGGCCGTTGTCCTTGCGCCACATGCTGGCGACGATGTCCACGGCCTCCTGCGGGGTCTCGGCGAACTCGAGCCCGGCGTAGACGGGGGCGCAGGCGTCCAGGCCGATGTCCTGTGCGGAGAAGCGGCGGCCGAGGCGGCGGGTGAAGACCTCGGCGATCAGCGCGGGGGTGGCTCCGCGCGGCTGCTGGCCGCGGAGCCAGCGGGTCACGGAGGTCTTGTCGTAGCGCAGGTCCAGCCCGTGCTCCAGGCCCAGTTGGTCGACCCGGCGGGCGAGGCCGGCGTGCGAGAAACCGGCCTCCTCGATCAGGGCGGCGAGGCGCGGGTTCTGGGTGCGGTCGGCGCCGTGGGCGCTGTGCGCTCCTTGGGCGGCCTGGACGGCGACCTGGGCAGCCCCGGTGGGCGGGAAGGCGTCAGCGGGCGGGAAAGCGTCGGTGGGCGGAAAGGCGTCGGTCTGACCATGGTCGGTGGCGTGCGGTGGCGTCCCGGCCGGCACGTGGTGCGGGTCGAGCTGTCCGTACGTGGTCGGGCGGTCGGTTGCAGGCCTCTGGGGCATGTCGGTCTCAACACCTCTCTAGCGCCCCACCGGTACCCCGGTGCCCGGAGCGGCGCCCCCTGTCAGGAGTCGGCGTGAATGTAGCGAGCATTTTGCCGCTATGGGTGGATCTGGGCGGGCAATGCTCCGAACGGGTGACTCAGTGGCGCCCGTTGTGAGGAAGATGGGACTGAACGTGTTTGGGTGAAAGCGTGACTGTGTCCATTTCTGTCCCATGGCGCTCAGCACCACTCATCGGTCGGGTTCCGTGGTGTTCGAGCACATAGGAGCCGCTGCGACCCGTGGCGGAGCCGTCCGGCCGAATCGGATTCGAGCGTTTCCCGTCAGAGGTGGAACTGGCACGATGGCCCGCACCATGGACGACCCCCACACCGGTCCGGCCCCGGCGCTGCGCAGGCTGCTCGACCTGCTCGCGTCCGGCGCCGCCACCGAGGACTTCGCCGAAGTCCTGGCCGAGGCCCGGCGGCAGGACGCGCCCGCCGACGTGCTGGCCGAGATCGACGAGGCCACCTGGCAGGCCGTGCGCGTCCACCGGACCCTGCGTCAGCACCGGCGCCGGGAGGCCGAACTGACCGCGCTCTTCGACACCGCCGGCGATCTGGCCGCCTCCCGGGACCTGGACTCGGTCCTGCAGGCGATCGTCCGCAGGGCCCGGATGCTGCTCGGCACCGACACCGCCTACCTGACGCTGCCCGACCCCGCCGCCGGGGACACGTACATGCGGGTCACCGACGGGTCGGTCTCGGTCCTCTTCCAGACCCTGCGGCTGAGCCTCGGCGACGGCCTGGGCGGACTGGTCGCGCAGACGGCCCGCCCCTACGCGACGCCCGACTACCGCACCGACGAGCGCTTCCACCACACCGGCCGGATCGACGCGGGCGTGCTCGACGAGGGCCTGGTGGCGATCATCGGGGTGCCGCTGCTGCTCGGCGGCCAGGTGATCGGGGTGCTGTTCGCCGCCGACCGCACCCCGCGCGCCTTCTCCCCCGACGAGGTCGCGCTGCTGTGCTCGCTCGCCGCGCATGCCGCCATCGCCCTGGACACCGCGAAGGCGCTCGCCGACACCAGGGCGGCGCTGGCCGGGCTGAACGCCGCCAATGCCGTCATCCAGGCCCACGCCGCCGCCGTCCAGCGAGCCGAGCGGGCCCACGACCGGCTCACCGACCTGGTCCTGCGCGGGGCCGAAGTGCCCGACGTGGCCGCCGAGGTGGCCGCCCTGCTGGGCGGCGAGGTCACCGTGCGCGACGCCGAGGGCAACCGGCTGGCGGGGCGCGGCCGGGCCGATGAGGGACCGGCCGAGGCGGTGGCGGCCTCCCGGGCCGAGGGCCGCGCGGTGCCGCACGGGGCGGACTGGGTCTGCGCCGTACTGGCCGGCCAGGAGCCGCTCGGCAGCCTGCTGCTGCACGGCAGACCCGACCTGGACCACGCCGACCGCCGCCTGTTCGAGCGGGCCGCCGTGGTCACCGCCCTGCTCCTGCTGCTGCGCCGCTCGGTCGCCGAGACCGAGAACCGGGTCCGCGGTGAACTCCTCGCCGACCTGCTCACCGCACCGGACCGCGACCCGGCCGGGCTCACCGCGCGCGGTCGCCGCCTGGGCGTCGACCTCGGCCGCCCGCACCTGGTGCTGGTCGCCGAGGCCGCCCCCGAGGAGCGCGCCAAGCTGGCCGGTGCCGCCGTCCGCCACCTCTTCGGGACCAGGGGCGTCAGCGCCGAGCACGGCGAGTCGGTGGTCCTGCTGCTTCCCGAGGACGGCGCGCACTCCCCCGGACACCGGGCGGCGCAGGCCGCCGACCGGCTGGCCGGGCTGCTCGGCGCGCCGGTCACGGTCGGTGCGGGACGGGTCGCCACCGGGCCCGTCGCACTGGCCGCCTCGTACGCGGAGGGGGTGCGGTGCGTACGGGCGCTGCGGGTGCTCGGGCGGGTCGGCGACGGCGCCTCGGCCGCCGACCTGGGGTTCCTCGGCGTCCTGCTGGGTGACGGCCACCGGGTCGACGGGTTCGTGGCGAGCACGCTCGGGCCCCTGCTCGACTACGACGCCCAGCGCGGCACCGAGCTGGTCCGCACCCTGCGCGCGTACTTCGACTGCGGCGGCAGCCTGACCAGGGCCAAGGGCGAGCTGCACGTCCATGTGAACACCGTGGTGCAGCGCCTGGACCGGATCGGGGTGCTGCTCGGCCACGGCTGGGACCGCCCCGAGCGGGCGCTGGAGCTGCAGCTCGCGCTGCGCCTGCAGCTCCTCGCCGAGAGCTGACGGTGCTCGGGAGGCTGTTCCGCCAAACCGTTCAGCCAGGAGGTGCGGCAGCTGCGCCCGCCCCCCGGTACGCGCGGTTCCGCGCCCCCTCTGGTGGCTCACCCCGAGCAGCCGGGTATCACCCGGTCAGGCGTACGCTAGCCGGGTTGGTCTCGAACGCCTGGCAAGGAGCAGCGGTGAGCGAGAACGTACGGTTCGTGCGGATGGGCATCGGCGAGGGCTCGGTGCCGTACGAGGAGGCGTGGGCCGAGCAGCAGCGCCTGCACGCTCTTCGGGTCGCGGACGAGATCCCGGACACCGTGCTGCTGCTGGAGCACCTGCCGGTGTACACCGCGGGCAAGCGCACCAATCCGGAGGACCGCCCGCTGGACGGCACCCCGGTGGTCGAGGTCAACCGCGGCGGCGAGATCACCTGGCACGGTCCCGGGCAGCTGATCGGCTACCCGATCGTCAAGCTGCCGGACCCGATCGACGTGGTCGCGTACGTGCGCCGGCTGGAGGAGGCGCTGATCCGCTCCTGCGCCGACTTCGGCCTGGAGACCACCCGGGTCGAGGGCCGCAGCGGGGTGTGGGTGCTGGGCGAGACGATCCCGGACGCGGTGGTGGATCCGTCGCAGGTGGTCGAGATCGGCAAGCTGACGCTGCGGATGGGGCTGCCGCTGGGGATCGACCCCCGGCTGGCCGGTCCCGAGTACGCGCCGTCCAACGCCGGTCAGCGCGGCGACGACCGCAAGCTGGCGGCGATCGGGGTGCGGGTCGCGCGGGGCGTGACGATGCACGGCTTCGCGCTCAACTGCAACCCCGACATGACATGGTTCGACCGCATCGTGCCGTGCGGGATCCGGGACGCCGGGGTGGCCTCGGTCACCTCCGAGCTGGGCCGGGACTTCGGGGTCGGCGAGGCGCTGCCGGTGGTCGAGAAGCATCTCGGGGAGGTCTTCGCGGAGCTCCCGGAGCCCGCGTTCGCCCGCTGAACCCGGCCGAGCCCGGCCGACTTGCGGGCCGACTTGCGGTCGCCGACCGGCCGAGTCCCGGCTGCTGCGTTGGGAATCTCCCCGGTCCGTCCGCTGTTGCCCTGCGAATGCGGGGCACAGGCTCGGCACAAGCCCTACAAGCACAGGCGTACCCTGGTGGTACCCGTCTAGTTCTAGGAGTCGCACGTGTCCGCTGTCGCGCCCGACGGCAGGAAGCTCCTCCGCCTGGAGGTCCGCAACAGCGAGACCCCCATCGAGCGGAAGCCCGAGTGGATCAAGACCCGGGCGAAGATGGGCCCGGAGTACAACGCCCTTCAGTCGCTGGTGAAGAAGGAAGGGCTGCACACGGTCTGCCAGGAGGCCGGCTGCCCGAACATCTTCGAGTGCTGGGAGGACCGCGAGGCGACCTTCCTCATCGGTGGTGACCAGTGCACCCGCCGCTGCGACTTCTGCCAGATCGACACCGGCAAGCCCGCCGAGTTCGACCGGGACGAGCCGCGCCGGGTCGCCGAGTCCATCGTGACCATGGACCTCAACTACGCCACCATCACCGGTGTCGCCCGTGACGACCTGGAGGACGGCGGCGCCTGGCTGTACGCCGAGACGGTGCGCCAGGTGCACGCGATGACCGCCGGGCGCGAGAGCGGCCGGACCGGCGTCGAGCTGCTGATCCCGGACTTCAACGCGGTGCCCGAGCAGCTGGCCGAGGTCTTCTCCTCCCGCCCCGAGGTGCTGGCGCACAACGTCGAGACGGTCCCCCGGATCTTCAAGCGGATCCGCCCGGCCTTCCGCTACGAGCGCTCGCTGGACGTCATTACCCAGGCCCGTGCGGCCGGTCTGGTGACCAAGTCCAACCTGATCCTGGGCATGGGCGAGACCCGCGAGGAGGTCAGCCAGGCGCTGGCCGACCTGGTGGGCGCCGGCTGCGAACTGATCACCATCACCCAGTACCTGCGTCCCTCGCTGCGCCACCACCCCGTGGAGCGCTGGGTGAAGCCGCAGGAGTTCGTGGAGCTCCAGGAGGAGGCCGAGGAGCTCGGCTTCGCCGGCGTCATGTCGGGCCCGCTGGTGCGTTCCTCCTACCGGGCCGGACGGCTCTACCGCCAGGCGCTGGAGCACCGCGCGCAGGCGGCCGTCTGACCTCCCGCAGTGATCCGGACACCGGCGGGGTGAGCGACACGCTCACCCCGCCGCGGTGTCCACGGCGCCGCCGCCGCCGGACTCTGCTTTCATCTGACATTGACGGTCAGCTCACCGGACGGTAACACCGGCCGGTCAGGATGGGACCGTCCAATCCGTATCGCGACGAGGGAAGTGCTCGGCATGCAGGTACGCATCGGAAAGCTCACCCAAGTGCGCGAGGTCCGCTCGGTCGGCGGCGCGCTGCGCCTCGCCGAGAGCGTGCTGCTCGCGGGCGGGCGGCAGCAGGCCCGGCTGAACGCCTGGGCGGCCGTCTGCGAGAACCGCCGGTACGCGGCGGACCGGGAGAGCGACGCCCCGCTGCCCGGTGGTTCCGGCGGTGCCGCCGAAGGCTCCCGCCGCCCGGTCTGAGTGAGCCGAGCTGCCCGAGGCCCGAGTGGGCCGAGCGGCCCGAATGCCATCGAATGCCGTCGGATACCGCTGAATGCCACCGGCCGGGCCCGAGCGCGGTGATCCGGTGGGGGGCGCCCCTTGGATATCCTCCGGCCCTGCCACGTACCATGAGCGTTATGGCGACGGAAACATCCGGCAACCCTGGGCGACTCAAGCAGATCCGCCTGGCGTACCAAATGACCAAGAAGGTCGACACCAAGATCGGCCTGATCATCGCAGGCGTCGGCCTCATCACCTTCGGCGTGTTCCTCGCCATCGGCTTTGCGATCGACCACCCCATCTACCTGGGCATCCTCGGCTTCATCGTCGGCTTCCTGGCGATGGCGATCGTCTTCGGACGCCGCGCCGAGCGGGCCGCGTTCGGGCAGATGGAGGGCCAGCCGGGCGCGGTGGCGGCCGTGCTGAACAACATCAAGCGCGGCTGGAGCGCCAACCCGACCCCGGTTGCCGTCACCCGCAACCAGGACGCGGTCTACCGCGCCGTGGGCCGTCCCGGCATCGCGCTGATCGGCGAGGGCAACCCGAACCGGGTCCGCCCCCTGCTGGCCGCCGAGAAGCGGAAGATGGCCAAGGTCGTCGGCGACATCCCGGTGCACGACATCATGGTCGGCGACGGCGAGGGCGAGATCCCGCTCAAGAAGCTGCAGATCCACCTGATGCGGATGCCGCGCTCGATCACCCCGGCGCAGGTCACCGAGACCAATGACCGGCTGCGCGCGCTGGGCGACCTGCTCTCCAAGGCACCGATCCCCAAGGGCCCGATGCCCAAGGGCGCCCGGATGCCCAAGGGCGGCCAGGCCCGCTGAGCCGCCGCTCCCCCCTCGACACACCACGGCCCCGCCGCGAGCGCTTCTCGCGGCGGGGCCGTTTGACTTCTCCCGAAGCGGCCGGACCGTCGACGGGACCAGCGCCTGGTGGCCGGACCCCGACGGGTCAGACCCGGACTTCGACGGTGCCGACCGCCTTGTCGTGCAGCCCCCGGGTGTCGCGGTCCCAGACCAGCGCCGGCACCACCAGGCAGAGCAGCAGGGTGCGCAGCAGTACCTGGGGGATGGTCGCGCGGCTGCCGTCGAGGCGGACCACCCGCAGGCCGAACAGCCGCTTGCCGACCGTGGTCCCCGCGGTGGCCAGCAGCAGCACGGTCACGACGTAGAACAGCGGCGTGGTCCACAGGTTGGCCTCGGACTGGTCGCCGCGCGCGAGCAGCCCGTAGGCGATCAGACTGCAGAGCCAGCCGTCGACGAACAGCGCGCCGATCCGGCGGCCGGGGCGGGCCAGCGATCCCGGGCCCTCCTCGGGCAGGCCGAGGCGCTCGCCGCGGTACCCGAAGTCGGCGCCCATCTTCTCGGCGGCGGCCTTCGGGCCGTCGATCCACGATCCCAACGCTTCTCTGGTGTCCACGAATCCACACTATCCGGGCAGGGCGGCCGATCTTCGGCCCCCTCCCCCGTCGGCAACCCGTGTGGGTGAATCGCACACCGCCGGGCCCGTTCAGTGGTCCAGACCACTTGGCAGACGGGGGCCGCACCGGAGAAGCGTTTTGCCCAGAACCGTACGACTTTGCCGCCCGCGGCACGCGGGTGGTTAACATTCAGGAAACGGTGGAGTCACCGGCCGGAAACGGCCTCTCCCTATGGTGAGCCACCAATCCGCACGCTGAGGAGGATGGATGTTCAACAACGCCGCCGAAGTGAAGCAGTACATCTCGGACAACGACATCAAGTTCATCGACGTCCGGTTCTGCGACCTGCCGGGTGTCATGCAGCACTTCTCGGTGCCCGCCTCGACGTTCGACCCGGACGAGACCCTGATGTTCGACGGCTCGTCGATCCGGGGCTTCCAGGCCATCCACGAGTCGGACATGGCACTGGCGCCGGACCTCAGCACGGCCCGCCTCGACCCGTTCCGCGCCGACAAGCACCTCAACATCAACTTCTTCATCCAGGACCCGATCACGGGTGAGGCCTACAGCCGCGACCCGCGCAACGTCGCCAAGAAGGCCGAGGCGTACCTCGCCTCGTCCGGCATCGCCGACACCGCCTACTTCGGGCCCGAGGCCGAGTTCTACGTCTTCGACTCGGTCCGCTTCGAGACCAGCGCCAACGCCTCGTACTACCACATCGACTCCGAGGCGGGTGCCTGGAACACCGGGTCCGCCGAGGGCGACGTCCGCGGCTACAAGGTCAAGTACAAGGGCGGCTACTTCCCGATCCCGCCGGTCGACCACTTCGCCGACCTGCGCGCCGAGATGTCCCTCGAACTGGCCGCCTCCGGCCTCCAGGTCGAGCGGCAGCACCACGAGGTGGGCACCGCAGGACAGGCCGAGATCAACTACAAGTTCAACACCCTGCTGCACGCCGCCGACGACCTGATGCTGTTCAAGTACATCATCAAGAACGTCGCCTGGCGGAACGGCAAGACCGCCACCTTCATGCCCAAGCCGATCTTCGGGGACAACGGCTCCGGCATGCACGTCCACCAGTCGCTGTGGACCGACGGCTCGCCGCTCTTCTACGACGAGCAGGGCTACGCCGGTCTCTCCGACACCGCCCGGTACTACATCGGCGGTCTGCTGAAGCACGCGCCCTCGCTGCTCGCCTTCACCAACCCCTCGGTGAACTCCTACCACCGGCTGGTCCCCGGCTTCGAGGCCCCGGTCAACCTGGTGTACTCGCAGCGCAACCGTTCGGCCGCGATCCGCATCCCGATCACCGGCTCCAACGCCAAGGCCAAGCGCATCGAGTTCCGCGCGCCCGACCCCTCGTCCAACCCCTACCTGGCCTTCTCCGCCATGCTGATGGCCGGCCTGGACGGCATCAAGAACAAGATCGAGCCGCTGGAGCCGGTCGACAAGGACCTCTACGAGCTCGCCCCCGACGAGCACGCCTCCGTGCCCCAGGTCCCCGCCTCGCTCCCCGCGGTCCTCGAAGCCCTGGAGGCCGACCACGAGTACCTCCTCGCGGGTGGCGTCTTCACCCCGGACCTGATCGAGACCTGGATCGACTTCAAGCGCACCAACGAGATCGCTCCGATCGCGCTGCGTCCGCACCCGCACGAGTTCGAGCTCTACTTCGACCTGTAGGGGTACCTCCGACCTGCGGAAACGCAGTTTGATCTCTCATCGTTTCCGCAGGTCAGACACCCTTCTGACCTGCGGAAACGCCTGGGGAGGGGGCGGCCGCGACACCCCTGGGGCTCGCGATGTGAAATGAGTGTGAAATGAGCACGCATAGATCGAACTCGCGATGATCACCCCGTCGTCCTTGCCAACACTGGGCAGTACGCCATCTCGCTACTTTCAGTAGTCATCGCTCATAGGCTGCCGACTCAACAGGTTCGATCTGTTGCCAGCACTGCCGCTCCCGCAGGCGAAGCGTCACCCACGCTCGCCAGTTCCCACCGATAAAGAGGACATCCGAGAAGGCAGGGAGTACGCCGGACCTCGACAGGCAGAGTCCGTCGAGAATCAGTCGGCTCAGGCAACAGCAAGCCCTGCGGCGGCCACGGAGACGATGGCAGACAGCACGAACAGTTGAGACCAAGTGCCGAGCGGGCCGATCAGGACTGCGCCTGCCCATGGGGCGAGGGCAGCGACCAGGGTGGCCAGGGCCTCCCAGGAGGGCGCTCAGTCGTCCGGTAGCAAGCGGTACCCCACGGTGGCTTGGAGGAGTTCCGGTTGCCCCCGACGGCGCCGGCCAGTATGGGCAGGGTGATCAGCAGGGCGGCGAGACCAGGCGTCGCGGCGAGGGCGAAGGTAGTGGCCCTGCTGGCGGCGATCAGTACGCTGGCGCGCGCCCGGGCAGCGAGCGGTGTGTACCGGATGCGTCCCAGCGTCTGCCCCCGGCCGCCCAGTCCGAGGGCCCAGGTGGCCAGCATCGGACTGAAGTAGCGCGCGGTCAGTAGCGTGACTATTCGGACTGCATAAATCCGCTTGTCGGTGGTGTGTGGGACTCTTTGAACATGACGCTCCGGGGTAACTACTCCCAACGAAGGTGCCCCAATACACACGGACGGTGTCTCATGGGCGGCGCACGGGTGATACGCACGAACAGAGTCCTACCACCCGATCCGAACGGCTGTCGGTGGTGCGGCGACGCCCGAGGCCACCACGGCACTCAGTGGGTGGCCTCGGTCGGTCAGCACACTTGGGCGGAGCCGACGACCGAGCAGCGGCTTCGCCGCATGCAGGCGCGGCGGGCGGCCCGGCAGGCCGCGTCCGCGGCAGTCACCACAGATGCGGCCCCGCGTTCCGGGCGCGGATGACCAGATCGTCGAAGAGCTTGGTGAGGTCCTCAGGAATGCGCTCCTTGGGCAGGTGGGCGGCGATCCCGACCATCAAGTCCTCCTTGGACTGAGGCCCCTCCAGGGAACCGGTCTTGAACATGGCCAGCAGCGCGGAGCTGAACTTCTTGCCCGACCGCAGCTCGGCTACGTCGCCGGGCTGCCACGGCCCCGAGCCGTCGGTTCGCGGCCACAGGGCGTTGGCCGTGTCAGCCCAGTCCGCGTTCTGGAACACATCCTCCAGTTCGTTGGGCGCGCCCAGGTAGAAGCAGTGCTCGTCGGGAGTGAAGCCATACTGCTTGAGCTTGTCGTCGCGGAAGACCTGCTTCTGGTTCGTGCGGCTGTCCTTGTCGACCACGAATGCCACGGCCCGACGGTGGTCGGCCAGGAACTGCGCGAAGCGCAGCGCGCCCTCGTTGCTGCCGCCGGCCATCAAACACACGCCTGCGGACTGGATAGGTACGCCGGCGTGCTTGCGGAACAGGATCGGGAACGCGGACGTCTCCGATACGCCCTCCACAGCGACGAAGAACCGCTCGTGCAGCAGGACGCTGTTGCGGAACCCGAGTGTCGTCGCGATGGTCGATAGGTGGCGGCGCACGTCCACGTCGGCGCCGCCTTCATCGAGGACCTCCACGCAGACCCGTCCCTGGTGGGTGCGCAGGTGCACCACGGAGGAGATGTCGACCCCGTCGATCAGGTTGAGCGAGTGGGTGGCCACGATCACCCGGGCGTTCGGCTGCGCCGACTGCCCCTGGATGAGCGACATGATCCGCCGCTGGCGGGTGTAGTCCAGATGGGTGTCCGGCTCGTCGTAGACGAACACGACGTCGCTCGTGGTGCCGTCGTCGTTCTGGGTCAGCTCATTGCTGCTCTCCCAGAGAGCCAGGGAGATACGGCGGGAGCGGCCCGTTCCGGCCGAGGACAGCGGGATGCGACGTCCGCCCGCGTCCACGATGGTCAGTTCCACGCCAGTCAGGGCGGGCTTGACCTGCACCTTCGGGTCGAGCTCGACCGACGGCAGTTCGCAGCGGTCCGCGATGTGCTCGCGGATGCGGTCGATGTCCGCAGTCAGCGAGTTCGCGAGGTACTCCTCAAGCTCCTCGACCCGTTTGGCGGCGTCATCGGATCGGCTGTATTCCCGCAGGCGAGACCCCAGCAAGGTATGGATCACCGTCTCAGGCGCCTGGACCGCATCGCCGCGGAAGTACACGAGCGACGGCAATGCGGCCTCCACGGAAGAGTCCGCTGCTACCCACGCGTCGACCTGCGGCATGGTGTCGGCAAGCTGCCGCAGCGGCTGCTCCCAGCTGTCGCGCGCGGTGGCCGGGCCGACCGGGAGTACGCCATAGGAGCTCGCGGTCGCCTTCAAGGCAGGGAGCTTGAGTGACGCGAGGTCCTGCAGCGCCGCCTCCTCGCACACGCGGCGCCGCACCTCCAGGAACGAGCCCGCCTCCGGCCGGTAGCGGCGCCGGATCCGCACATGCTCGGGCAGGCCCAGGACTTCCTGCTCGTGGGGACGCAGCGCGAAGGAGCCCTCGACCACCGCCTGTGCCAAGCGCGCCGGCGCGTCGGCGTCCTCGGCTTCGCCCTCGCCGAGGTAGGTCAGGTCACGCTCACTTAGTGCTGTGCCCTCCAACAAGAACGCGAGGGCATCCAACAGCGCCGTCTTCCCGCCCTCGTTCTGGCCGGTCAGTACAGTCTGCCGCAAGACCGGCACCTGCTTGATCTCCGCGAGGCAGCGGAAACCCTCGACCGACACATCACAAATCTGCACGCACGCCTCGACTTGGCCAGGAACGGGTGGGACTCAAAGGGACCGGATCAGCCCGCAAGCTTGCGAGTCGGGTAGCGCCCCTTGATATGCCGGGCCACAAACCCGCCCTTGCTCGCTGCGGCCAGCAGTGCGGTGTGCACCTCCGCAGGCACGCGCGTGTACTCGTAGAGGGATCCGCTGTGGAAGGCGATCTGCAGGGTGCTGGAGCAGTCGTCGTAGCCGACGGACAGGACATTGGTGGACTGGACCGGCTGGTGCAGCACAGTGCCTCCTGCGATTGATGCGCCGGAAGGTGCCCGGTTGGCCGTTGATGCTATCAGCAGTACGCCAAGAGCCCGCCCGGAAAGGGAGGTTGCGCCGGGCGGCATGCCAACCATGGGGGCGCATGAGCTGCTGGCCTACCCCTCAGTCATCGGGGTAGTTCTATTCCTCTTCGGTCGTGTAGATCTCCGCCGTCGGATGGCCGGCTTCCTTGCGCATCCTGTGCCGGTCACCGGCCCACCACGCCTCGTCTCGGGTGGTGAAGCCGCCACGAGAATGCCCGCCGCACACGCAGCGCCAGTAGTACCACATCCGAATGCGGGGGGTCGGTCCCGGCCTGCGGGCCGCCGTGCGCCGCTGCGCCGCCACCCCGGCAGCCACCAACCCGAGGACTGCGCCCACCAGCTTTCCGATCACGCCTGGACGGTAGCGGCGGTCGAGGTGACAGGGCAACAGCCTAGGCCACTAGCCAAGCCCGGCTGTGGGCCGCAGGAGATGAGAAGCGACTCCCTAACCGGAGGTAGGGTCACGTTTGCCCAGGTGAGGGGGTGGCCGTCGCTCGTTAGGCATGCTCGGGCCGTCGTATCGGTGCGGGGCTTGCTGGGGGTGGCGGATGGCGTCGGTGCTGGGGGTCCGGGAGCGGCGTGAATGGGTGGCGTTGGCTCGGGCGGAGGAGCTGAGGGCCGAGCTGGAACGGCTTCAAGCCGCTGTCGCGGAGGTTGAGGAGGCCGCGCGGCGCGCGGTCATCGCTCGCGAGGACGCCGTCGAGGCCCTGGCCGAGGCGGCCGATGAAGCCGCTGTATCCGAGGCGCCGACGGCAGTTCGGAGCTGGACGCGGACGGAGCAAGCACGCCACAGTGGGACAGTCGCACTTGCCGACCATGACTCGAGGGCGCGGGGGAACAAATGGCACCACCGGCACCCCGCCAAAGGAACCCGCAGCCATCGCCACACACGCCGAGCAGGCCGCCGCCCAGCTCAGCTCACCGAACCACAGACCCCAGCCCTGAATCTCCCGCAGACGAGCAGCCATGGTGCAACGCCGCCAGTTGCGGCCGGGCGCAACGGCCCGCATCCCCTGTGTCGGCATGGTGGCTGGCGGCCAGCCGTACACGGGGACAGGCTGGCGCAGCGCCGGTGTCAAGAATCGGTGCGCCGTGTTCGTGCGGCAGGCGCTATGGCAGATGAAGTAGCTGGGGTGCTGGGATGCCCCATTGGGCCCATCGCTGGACTTCCCAGCCACCCATCAGTTTGATGCTGTGCGCACGCGCGAAGCGCAGGGCCGGCTTCGTGAACCCCGCGTTCGTTACCAGGATCGCTACGTCGGCACCGTGTTGGGGTTTGGCGGTCCCGTTGAAGCGTTGGAGCGCTCCGGTGTCGACCTTGTGCAGCTTGGAACTCAACTTGCACTGCACTACGCACCGCTGTCCGGACGGGCTCACCGCTATGACGTCGGCGCCGAGGTCTCCTGGCCCGCCCCGCCGCTGGATGATCGTAAAGCCGTCCCGCTCGAAGAGTGTGGCTACGAGATCCTCAAAGTCGCGGTGGTGCATCCTCGTCAGGTCCCACCACTTGGTGCCAGCACCTGACCTGACGTAGCCGATGCGCCGGTCTTCAGTCAGCGTGATGCCCTGGCAGGCGATTGCGTGGTTCGTCAGGAGCTCCGCGAGGCGGACTTGGGCCGCGTATAGCCGGTACGAGAGGCCAGCCACTGCTTCCATTGTTGCTGGCCCGTGGGACGGGGCGGATGAGTCCGTTCCAGGAATCAGACCAAACGCGCTCGCAGCGCCGCTCCAGAGCTCGGAACACTCCCGGACCGCTAGATCGGCCTGTTCGCGTTCCTCGAAGAGGCTGGTGCGCAAGGCCTTGGTTGCCGTGTCAAAGGCCTCCACGGTTTCCGACGGCACCTGGTCGCCTGCTGGGCACCGGAATCTCGCTGCTGCACGGCGGCTCGCGTCATCAACCTCACTCACCACCGTGGACCAGTGAAGCCGCAGAGCGTCATAGATGCTGCGCAGATACCGTCCTTCAGTGCTGATGCCCATGGCAGAGTCCAGGTGGGCCTGGCGGGCGGCCTCCGCGAGAGCTACGGCGTGAACTGCGTCGCAGTGTTCTCTGAGGATCTGCCTGAGTTGCTCCCGCGCTCTCGGCAGCCCGAAGTAGAGGTCTGCTACTCCCTCAAGACGGCGTGTCCACTGTGAGGAGCGGCTGTCGCGCTGATATTGATCACGGACGTCGTAGCCGAAGAGGGTGCCTCGTTCATTCCACAGCCTCTCCGCGAGATCGGCAGCCTGCCTGCCCGAGGTCTTGGCTTCCCTCAGCGACACCATCAGCTTGAGCTCTGCAGCCTGGATGCCCTCCGCGACAGCCGCCGGTACTGGGCCATAGTGCGGGCCGAGACCGTAGCCCTCTGCTTGCTTCCTGCGTAGCGCGTCCTGCAGTAGAGCCTCCACCGTGCGGTGATGCTCGTTCAGCGCGTCATGCGCATCGAGAAGGAAGTATCCCTCTTCGTTCCACAGCCACGTTGCGAGGAGGGCGGCGTGATCCGCAACGGCGATCTGGGCGCCCATCCACCGCCGTAGGTTGCGGTTGGCATAGCGGGTGGGAAGTACGGAGAGGGATCGATCAATGTGCACTGGGGGAGGGTACAGATGACCACTGACATGCACTCGTTAGGGTCCGCCATGGCCATGTCGGCGATCACGTAATTCCCTATCTTCGATCGGTTCCGCGTCACGGAATTTCCCCCGTGCGGTCAGGATTCCCCGGGGGGGGTCACGATCGATCTTGCGTAGCTGGGTGGGGGTGGAGGCTTCCGATAGACCATGGTGCGGGTCGCTTACGCGCTCGGTGGTGTCGGGCGCAAGCCCTCGAGCAGGGCGGCGAGGTAGCGGTGTGCGGCGTAGAACCGGGCGGCGGGGGTACCGCCCCCACCCGTACGACGCCAGACTCGTCAGCGCCCTCCTCGCCCTGGACGCTGAGCCCCGTCCACGCGGGCCACCACGAGTATCCCCCGGCAACCCTGTGTAGCGGCTGACAGGAGCAGTCGCCATGGCGTGTTCATCACCGCTCGGCATTTCTCACCGCAGCTCATCGTCATCAGTGCTGCATGTGCACTAGCCGTGAAATGATCTTCCGTGAGGGCATCATTTCCGCAGGTCAGAGGCATGTTCGATCACTACTTCGACCTGTAGGACCCCATCTGACCTGCGGAAACGCCTGGAGAGGAGTCGACTGCAACCCCTCTGGGACTCGCGATGTGAAATGAGTGTGAAATGAGCACACGTAGATCGAACTCGTGATGATCACCCCGTTGCCCTTGCCAGCACTGGGCAGTGCACCATCTCGCTACTTTCAGTAATCATCGCTCGCGGGCTGCCGACTCAACAGGTTCGATCTTTTGCCAGCTCTGCCTCTCCCTCGGGCGTGTGGCGGGACGTCCTGCTGATCGAGCGCCGCAGTGCGGTGGTCGGCTGACCCAGGGCCCGCCGAGGCCCTCAGTCCGGCGGCTTGCTGCCCAGGTACCGGACCACCGAGTCGTCCTGGGCGAGTTGGATCTGGACGGTGGCCTCGCCCTCCTCGTCGAACTGGCGCAGGGCCTGTGGCAGGTTGAGGAAGCGCTCCACGCGGATCTCCTCGACCATCGGTCCCAGGTCGATCCGGTTGCCGCCGAAGTCGTAGGTGATGCATTCGTAGACAGCCGCCATGCGCAGCGGCCCGGCCGCGGCCGAGAAGCGGTCGAGGGCTTCGCGCCTGACGACCACGAGGGATGCCGTGCCGCCGTAGGACCGGGTCCGGCCGCCGTTGAGGAGCGTGAGCGCGTCCTCGACGTCAAGTGCGTCGCGCAGGGTGAAGCCGTCGGGGATCGGGAAGAAGTGGCCGGTGAGGCTCTGGAGGCGTGCGAGGCCGTCGAATGCGTCGGCCCACCGCCGTGCCTCTTCGGGAGGCATCAGGCAGACCGAGTCCGGAATCGGTTCACTGAGTTCGGGTCTGTCCCGGTCTCCCATGGCCAGTTCCATCAAGCGGCCGGGAAGCATCTGCGCCATCAGCCGCAGCGCGGGTACGTAGGCAGAGGGCATAGCTAGGTTGGGTGGGACGAAGGTCATCCGGAACTGCATGCGCTGGGAGGACGCATCCAGCCTCAGCCTGGTTTCGAAAACACCGGTCGAGTCGGCCCCGTAGAGGCACCCTCCGCTGGTGCCTGTGGACCGCTGGGTGAACCTGACCTGCAGGGAGGCGGCCGGAAGGCCGCTCTCCGCCCGCACGATGATGGAGGCGACGGTCGGAGGGTCGAGAGGTACGCGTGGCGCGGAGATGTGGAGTTCACCCTGTGCCACGGGACCACTGATGCCGAGTGCGGCCGGCGCGTTCACGGTGATGTCCCGCAGGTGTTCTCCGGGCAAGTGAACGTCGTCGCCTCCGAACCGGATGACCCGTTCGAAGCGGTGTCGGAGGCGGGTGTGCTCGGCGTCGTTCTCTTTGAAGAAGACCTGGCCGCTGAAGCTGATCAGTTCTTCCGTCGGGATGTGCCAGGTCTTTGGGACGATTTCGACGACCGGTGCCCCGTCCGGGGCGGTGGTGGCGTGCAGGCCGTAGTGGGGGGAGAGTTCCTGAGCGCGGGCAGCCAGCGCGGCGTAGCGCAGCGCGAAGTCCGGCACCCCGCGCATCAGGGTGTCGCGTTCGGCTCTGGACTCGGCGATGTGTCGCAGGATCTCGTCGCTGGTGCTGTGCAGGCTGTAGCGCACCAGGTCGGGAAAGGCGGCGATCTGGGTGTTCAGCCAGCTGAGCCCTCGCCAGTGCCGGACGAAGGGGAACTCGCTGCGGAGGCCGTCGAACCACTGCTGTTCGGACGGGTTGGCGTCGATCGGTACCAGGAGGTCCCAGTGGTCGGGTTGGTGGCGGGCGGTGGAGACCAGGGAGTCGACCACCTGCCTGCGCCGGCCCTTCGTCATGCGGCCAGCGAACGACTTGGCCTCGTAGTTGATGAGCTCGGAGCGCTCCGTGTACTCGAAGAGATCGCGACCTCCGTCGCCTCCGGCCCCGTCAACTGGGAACGCCTGCGGACGCAGCCGGAGGACCAGCATGGCGATGAGGGCTTCGGAAACCTTGGGCTGCGAGCCCAGCTTGCCCCACGGGACTTCGACCATCCGCTCACGATAGCGACCGGTGCCGACGGCCGTGCCCCTGCTCCAGAGCTGTGCCACCGCCCCGAACGTGGGACGCCGTCGCCGGGGTCCACCGCGATCTCGGCTACGGCGGTGCGGCCGACGCCGGTGATGGTGGTGGAGGCGGGTCCGGTCCAACCGCTGTGGCCGAGCAGGCGGATGCGCGGGTCGGCAGGGGTGCCGTGCCGGCAGTGGCCGCCGTGCGCAGGGCGGCTTGGTCGGCGGCTGCGTCGGTGCCACCTGCGGCCGCACCCGCCGGAGACGGCCCTGCGCCTGCTGCTCGGCTCCTGGCACTGCGGCGTCGGTCCGCTGTACGCCGCGCAGGATCTGCGCTGACCCCAACCGCACGAACAGATCAGAGGCATGTTCGATCAGAACTACGACCTGCAGAGGGCCTCTGACCTGTGGAAACACCCGCTGAGGGCCCGTGGCCGACTCGCGATGTGAAATCAGTGTGCAATGAGCACGCGGAGATCGAACTCGTACCAGGCCCTCCGGCGGCCACTTCCACGGACAGCCTGCGCCGTTTGGTGACAGGAACCAGTGCCGGGCCACGGCGGCTAGAACATCCAGGGTTCGGCGATCGAACCGTCAATCTCCAGGCCGTAGCAACGAGCCTGCTTGGCCACCTCCGTTCTGCCCTCAGCCTCCCAGAGAGCAGCGAGCGGGCCAAGGCCACAGCCGGCATCGACTGCGGCCCGGTGCGTGCGCTCGGCACCGACTGCGTTGCCGTGACGTTCCATCATGGCTAGCCGCTCCAGCGCGTAGAGGTTCCCCCGCTCTGCCGCACGCCGGTGCAGAGCCTCAGCCCAGCCCGGGTTGTGCCCCTCCAGCTGCCAGGCCGCCACCGCCCAGGTCTGCGGGTTCCGAAACTCTGCCAGGCGATGCAGAACGGCCTCCGCACCAGCCTCGTCATCCGCGTGTCCCACCAGTGTCATGGCTGCCGCGAACGTCCCGCCCTGCCAACGCTGTGCCCCTGCGTCGAGGACGTTCCGGTCGGCCAGCTCGACGACCGCCCAAGCCAGCCGTTCGGCCTCGGGCCGGTCATCGATCCGTTTCACCGCCATCATCGCCAGTTCGAACCCGTCGCCGCCTTCCGCGAATGATCGGGCCAGGCGTTCCGCCTCTTCCCACTCGTCGGCCTGACACTTGAGCGACACCAGTTCGCCTCTGGCATTGCCGTCACCTGCCGACGCACCCAACCACAGGAGCCGTTCGTACTCCACGAGGTCACCCGCGTTCCGACGCAACTCAGCCAAGAGAAAGGGAGCTTCAGGACTTCCAAGTGCCACGGCCACTGTCAACGCCTCTTCTGCCTCCGGGCCGTCAGACAGCACCGTGGCCAGGGAGATCAGCGCGGAGGCATGCCCAGCTGCCACCGCCTCGCGGACCAGCCGTTCGGTCTCATCAGGGTGACCGAATTCATCGAGCGTCCAGGCCAGGTTCAGAATCGGCTCCGGGTCTCCCTTCTGGAGGACGGACCGCGCCAGAACCTCGGCTTCATCGGTCAGATCCCGGTACGCCATCATCGACACGATCGCCGTCCAGGCTGGACCGTGCCCGCCATCAGCCGCGCGGCGCAGCAATGTGGCGGCCAGATGCAAGCGGCCCCTGTGCTCTGCGGAGCGGGCCAGTTCATACAGATCAGCAGCGGTCGCCGCGTGGTGCTCAACGGCGTGCCAGAACGAGGCGGGTGGGAAGAACGCATGACGAGCCGTCCGGGCATAGTGGTCAAGGTAGTCCGCGAGTCGACACACTCCTCGTTGAGCCCCCATCCCGTGATCGTGGGCGACATCGCCAAGCGCCGCCACCACGTCTTTGATCCTGGTCCGGGCGAAGGCCAGCGCGGTCTCGAACCAGTCTGCTGGCGCGGCGGCGCGCTGGGCGTCCGTCAGGTAGCCAGGCGCGGCCATTTCCAGCAGCGCGAGCGGGATCGGGGAGGTGTGACCAAGTCGGCGCGCGTCCATCGCGGCCGAGACAACGGCCTTGCCGTAGCAGTCCTGAGCTCCGTCCGCCTGCTCGTACCACTGGACCAGGGCTGGGCCGCCCGCCAGGGTCTGGGTGATGGATCCGTCCGGAGCGGTTCGCGCGGCGACGGCCAGCGACCCGTCGTCCGTCTCGTGCAGCCTCCTCAATACCGAGCCGTCGAAAACCGTAGGAACGGTGATCACGCGCGCCGCCGCGAGCAGTGCTCTGGCCTGAGGGTGGCGGTCCCGGACGCCAATCGGACGATCGGTCAGTTCGTGTCGATGGCCTGGCCAAAGGGTGGCGATAACCACCAACGGCCCCGGCTGTTCCAACCGTCGGCGCAGTGCGGCAGCGGCGGCCTCACCGCCATGGCCGCCGAGCAGTTCCTGGGCCTCGTTGAGCCACAGCACGGTGCGCGGGCCAAGGACGTCGGCGGCTAGCAGTCGGCACAGACTGTCGGCATCCTTCGGATACGCCAACTCCCAGTCGGCGAGGCAGGCTGCGACCGCCTCGTATGCAGTGCGGGTCTTGCCAGTGCAGCTGTGCCCGCTCAGAACGAGCAGCACGGGCCCCTCTCCGGACGCCGCATCCGTCAGCAGGTCCCGCAGCTCGTGGTCGTGGCGGCGGGCGACGTATGCCGGGAGCACGAAGCCCGTCGCAGCCTTTCGCAACGGATCGGCGATCGCCGCGTGCACGCCGAGCCGCTCGGGCCGCCAGCCAGCCAGCGGTCGTGGCAGATCGAGGGAGCCAACGATGCCCGTAAGCGCGAGCTTGTCCGTCAGCCTGGTCAAAGGGGCAGTACTGCGATCGGGTCGCCGACCCGTGGCCTTGGCGATGGCTTCCTGGAGCATCTGGTGGAATTCCGCAGCGTCCACTGCGCGCGGCTGAGGCGCTAACGCGTCCCGCGCGATCCGAACCCCCAGCCAGACCAAGACTTCCTCGACCTCAGTGATGAGAGGCGGCTGTCCCAAGCTCTTGCCTACTATCGGCCCGAGCCGGCGTAGTGCCCTGTCTTCGACCTGATCGATTGTGCGGCCCTCCACAAGGACCTCCAGGCGGTCCACACACCAGCCGATATCGCGGCCGTCCGGTAGAGCCACTCCCTTGAGCCTGTTGACAATGTCGGTGGTGATCAGCGGAGGGATAACACCGCGCGCCTGTCCCCGTTCGACGACGAACGCGTGAAGGTCTGATTGAGGACTCTCGTTGACAATGAAGGTGAAGCGGGTGTCATCCGGGAGGGGCTTGCCGAGGAATAACTTGCCCAGATGACTGCTTTCAGGCTTCTTGGCGATGTCCGGGCGACAAACATCAGCGACGCTGTGGCGCTTCCCGGCCTCTTCAATGGTCTTCACCTGGCGATAAACGGGAACGTCGCCGTCAGTGCAGACGATGTCCTCTAGATCCTCCCAAGAGACCCTTGTCCACATACCCTCGTGCATATCGAGGCAGTCGAGAAGAGTGACCGCGTCCTGGTAGGCGAAGCCGCGTCGACTGCGGCGCCCACCGTCAGCTGGCGCCAGCGACAAAGGGACCTCGATCCTTCAACCGCCTGCAGGGCCGCGAAGAGCTGTCTGACGGCTGCGTTGGCCGCTGATTCACCAACACCACCCCTTTGATCGATCCACTGCAGGATCGGCCAAGTAGACCATTCGGTGACTGCCCGTGGCAAAGGTTGCGACCATTTGCGATGGCTCAGCGACACCCGACCCCCAAACACTCGGTGGACGTTACAGCCATCCAACCGGTGCCAGGCACTCCGAAGCCAACCCACCAACCCGGTGCACGTTTCCGGTCACAGCACTATCCGAGGGCGACGCCGTCCTCACGCCGCTCCCGCCGGTGGCACTGCGTAGCGACCGACTTGGACAGCGCTGGCGGCCTACTCGGCGCTGCTCAGCGCCTCTCGCTGTGTCTCATCGCCAAGGACTCCGCGTGTGCACTGGTTGTGAAATGATCTTCTATGCGACCGCCGTTTCCGCAGATCAGGGGCATGTTCGATCAGAACTTCGACCTGTAGGACCCCATCTGACCTGCGGAAATGCAGTTCGATCTCTCATCGTTTCCGCAGGTCAGGCAAGGCCCTGACCTGCGGAAACGCCTGGAGAGGGGGCGGCTGCACTACCTCTGGGGCTCGCGATGTGAAATGAGTGTGAAATGAGCACGCGTAGATCGAACTCGCGATGATCACCCCGTTGCCCTTGCCAGCACTGGGCAATACGCCATCTCGCTACTTTCAGTAGTCATCGCTCGTGGGCTACCGACTCAACTGGTTCGATCCTTTGCCAGCCCTGCCGCTCTCTCGGGCAAAGCGTCACCCATGCTCGCCAAGAGCGGATCTGGCCGTCATCACCGCCCTCGGGCCGCCGGTCCAGCAGGCGGCCGATCGGGATTCCGGCCAGCGCGGAGGTCAGCAGCGCCGCCGAGAACGCGACGGTGGTCGCCTGGGCGGACCACCTGGTGGGCCGTGTGATGCAGGACAGCGGCATGGAGAACTCTTAGAGGGCGTCTAGCTTGACGAGGCGTTTCAGCTTGGCACGGGCGTGTTCGACCTTGTTCGGCAGGAATTCGTGATCAAGGGCTTCACAGACGTCTCAGGCCCGGAGGGAGCCGGCGGCTTACAGCGACCTTCAGGACCAGACAGCTCAGTTCATCACTGTTATCCCGGCCCTCATGGTCCTGCGCGACCGACTCGGAGACCTCTCCATGGGTGTCCAGGACCGTCGGACCCCCGAGGGGTGGTGTCCCTAACACGCTCGCGCTGTCGTCGGACGCGTCGCCAACACCGCCTGGCCTCGGCCATACTCCACGCACCTCACCGCCTCGATCAGCGGGCGACCCTCACTTCCGGGATGCACCTGACCTCGTCGACACCCGCCCCCACAAGCACCACTTCTTGATTTTCTACCTCACATGAGGGAGAGTATCCGGAAGTTGGCGGTGATCCAGAGGGGCGGCGCAAAAATGACCGTGGTGTGGACAGACGTGCACGAGGTCGAGGAACGCCTCAAGAAGCTCGGCCTGTCGCCCGAGGGCACGCCATCGGCTGTCGAGAACATCGACACCGCGCTGCAGCGTGCCGAGGCCGAACGAAACTTCTGCACCGGCCTGGACCCCATCTCTCTGCCCGGCAACATCTTCTGGGGTCGCACTGTACGGTTCCTCCGCGAGACCTATCTGCCGCATGGCTGGACCGCCGCGAGTCCGCGCAACGTCCCACTGCTCGTCGCCCCGTCCGAAGAGTTCGCAATCACCGTCTCCAGCGGGAGCCGCGAGACAGGTTTCGGCGCCCTGAAGCCAACGACCCGCTACTCCAAGGGCACGGCCGTGATGGGACGGGTAGCGACGAACCGCCAGCTCCTGATCCCCGGTGTCGGCTTCGGCGAGGAGGACGTGGAGGTCGGCGACGGGATTCCGACGTGGTTCTTGCTATATCAGCACGTGAGCACGAAGTCCGGTGTCCGTCTGCACGCTGAGCTGTCTCTCCCGGAGGGCGCTGGCGAGCACGGAAAGATCGATGTGTGGAACGAGCGGATTATCCTTCCCGAGATCGACTTCGACGGCTTCACCCCGTTCGAGGACGCTATCGACCCGAACAGCGGGTTCGACATTCCGGTCGAACGACTGGGCTGAGCGAAGTACCCGTCCGCCCTCTCCCCCGAAACGTGCTCCTCCCATGATTACCGCATCCCGGCTCGTCCTGGCGCGCAAGCGCCGGGGCCTGACCGTCACCCGCCTCTCCCAGCTCGCCGGGATCACCACCCGGCGGCTGGGCGACTTCGAGAGCGGCAAGGCCACACCCTCCGCGGCGTCGCTCGCCTCTCTCGCCCAGACTCTGGACTTCCCTGAGTCGTTCTTCCACGCGGACGAGGTCGCCGACCTTCCCCCGGACGCGGTGAGTTTCCGTGCGCCCAGCAAGATGACTGCCTCTCAGCGAGACATCGCTCTCAGTAACGGGCGCATGGCGTGGGAACTCCAGAATTGGATCGGCGAACGGTTTCGCCTCCTCGATCACGACCTGCCGTCGCTGACCTCCTTCAGCCGCTGCCGTACTGACGTCGCCGACATCCCGATGCCAGGACAGGCCTCCGAGGGCCTACCGCCGGCCGAGGAAGCAGCAAACCTGGTCCGGGCTCGGTGGGGCCTCGGGAACGCCCCGATCGGGAACATGCTGCATCTTCTCGAAGCGCACGGAACCCGCGTGTTCTCGCTGTCCCGCGACTGCAAGGACGTGGACGCGTTCTCGTTCTGGAATCGCGGCACGCCCTTTGTGCTGCTGAACACCACGAAGACTGCCGAGCGCAGCCGCTTCGACGCCGCTCACGAACTTGGTCACCTGGTCCTTCATGGCGAAGAACAGATCCCGCACGGCCCGGACGCGGAGGCGGAAGCGCACCGCTTCGCCGCGGCCCTGCTTATGCCGGCCCCCGACATCCTCGCCCGAGCGCCGAAGAACGCGACCACCGATTGGATCCTCACCGCCAAACAGCACTGGCGGGTCGCCGCGATGGCCCTCGCCCACCGCCTTCACGAACTTGGTCGTACCACCGACTGGCAGTACCGCACCCACTGCGTCGACCTCGGCCGGCTCGGTTACCGCAAGGCCGAGCCTCGCGGGCTGCGGCACGAGACATCCCAGGTCCTTGCGAAGGTGTTCAGCGCGATGCGCCAAGAGGGCGTCAAATTCCCGGATGTCGCCCGCGAGCTTCATCTGCGCACCGGCGACTTGAACGATCTCGTATTCGGCCTCATCGTCACAGCGCAAGAAGGCGGCCGGGATTCATTTGCTGCTCCAGTCGGCGAGCGGCCGCGTCTAAGCCTGGTTTGATCGCCCTGAGGTCCAGTGCATCCGCGACGTCGGCTTCGACACAACGAGCCGCCGCGCGGACGCAACTGACGACGGCGGCTCCTCAACCAAAAGGTTGAGGACGGAGCTCACTGGGCCAGGGCCCCGCGGTACCCCGCTGACCGAGCAGGTCCTTGCGGGGCGGAGAAGCCCTCATAGTCCGTCACCGAACGAGGGGCCGGTCGCTGCGCTCACAGGGCCGGTCAGCGGTTTGGTTGTCTTCATCTCATCATGATTACTTCGCTGCGCCGCGGAGCGCAGCCGCTCTAGCGTGCCGGTACGGGGAGTGGCGGCTGCCTGCGGCAGCCAGCGGACATTAGAGGGGTTCATGTATCTGGCACGCGTGCAAGCCGAGAACTTCCGTATCTTCGGCGGGCCTGCCACCGACTCGGATCTGGGGTCGGCTCTGGACCTCACTCTTCAGCCGGGCCTCAC
The DNA here is from genome assembly GCF_000955975.1 of Saccharothrix sp. ST-888. Lineage (GTDB taxonomy): Bacteria > Actinomycetota > Actinomycetes > Streptomycetales > Streptomycetaceae > Kitasatospora. The sequence continues at coordinate 60,022 of NZ_JYJF01000009.1, read as the reverse complement.
CGTTCTGGTTGGAGAGAACGACAGCGGCAAGAGCGCGGTGGTCGACGCGATCCGGCTGTGCCTGACGTCGAGCGCCGACTTCACCCGCATCACAGCGGACGACCTCCACTACGGTGCCGGTGGCAGAGCCGACTACCTGCAGATCAGCTGTACGTTCGAAGGCCTCGACGACCAGGAACTCGGCTCCTTCAGCGAGTTCCTGACCTCGCTTCCGGGAGAGGCCTCCCGGCTGACCGTGACCCTGCGGGCAGAGCCGTTCGACCCGGATGTGCCCCACCGCATGTCCGTCAGGGTGCGTGCGGGCGAGACCCCGCTCGACGGCGAAGCCCGCGAGCGTCTGCGTGCGACATACCTTCGGCCGCTGCGCGACGCCGAAGGAGAGATGCGGGCCGGCCGCAACTCCCGGCTGTCGCAGATCCTCACCCAGTACCCCGGCATGCACGAGCAGCGGGAGGACGACTTCGACTCCGCCGAGGACAGCGCCGGCACCTTGGTGGGCATCCTGCAGCGCGCCGACCACCACATCAACGCCAACGCCCTGGTGCAGAAAGCCCGGGACGAGCTCAACAGCGGATACCTGAACAGGTTCGCCATCGGCCAGGACACCCTCTCCGGCGCGATCAGCATCGCCACGACCGCATCGCTCCAAAGCGTTCTTGAGCGCCTCGAGCTGGCCTTCGCACCCGACCCCGGCCTCACCGAGTCGACCCGTCACGGCCTCGGCTACAACAACGCCCTGTTCATGGCCGCCGAACTCCTCCTGCTGGGCCGGGAAAGCACCTCCCCCATCCTCCTCATCGAGGAGCCCGAGGCCCACATGCACCCGCAGCTGCAGACCCGCGTCGTCGAGCTGCTCCAGGACCGCAGCCGGGGCGAGTCCCCCGTCCAGATCATCGCCACCACGCACAGCCCGCACGTCGCCTCCAGTGTGCCGGTGGAGCACCTGACCCTCGTGGCGCGGGGCCGGACGTTCCCTCTTCGGCCGGAATGCACCCAACTCGACTCCTCGGACTACGCGTTCCTCAGCCGGTTCCTGGACGCCACCAAGGCGAACCTCTTCTTCGCCCGGGCCGTCGCCATGGTCGAGGGAGATGCGGAGGTCCTGCTCCTCCCCGCACTCGCCCGTGTCACCGGCCACTCGTTCGCCGAGAACGGAGTCAGCATCGTGAATGTCGGCAGTACCGGTCTGTTCCGCTATTCCCGGATCTTCCAGCGCAAGGACTCCACCCTGCCGCCGGTACGCGTGGCCTGCATCACGGACATGGACCTGGCTCCCGATGGAGCCGACAAGGAAATGACCAAGGAGCTCACGCGGTGGAGCAGCCTCACTGCGGAGGAGCGGAGCGAACGCGTCGTCAATAAGCAGAAGCGCGATGGCGGGGCCGTCCGGACCTTCGTGTCGAACTGGTGGACCCTCGAATACGACTTGGCTCGCTCCTCGTGGCCGATGGCGACGCTGATGCACCAGGCGATCAGCGCGGCCAAGCGCTCCAAGTGGCCGAAGGCGGAGGATCTTGTGGGAATCGAGGAGATCGCGGCTATGGAGGTGAAGAAGTGGCGGGAGGACGATCGCCTCTCGCTGGAGGAGTGCGCGCTCAGGATTTACCGTCCGCTGCGCGTGGGAAACACCAGTAAGCCGATCGCGGCCCAGCACGCTGCCCGCCTGCTGGAGACATCCGGTATCGCTCCCGAGGACTTGCCGGGCTACCTGGTGGAGGCGATCGGCTACCTGCGCGGGAGTGCCCGGTCGTGACGCTGCCCCTGTCCCCCACCGCCCTGGACCGTGAAAGCATCGAAGCCAAGGCCCGGAGCATGGGCCTCGCCTTGACGTCTCCCGAGCAGTTCGCGTTCTTGGAAGCCCGCGGCCCACTGCACCTGCAGGCAGCCCCAGGCTCGGGCAAGACCACCCTCGTCGCTCTGAAACTCGCACTGGTGGCAGACGGCTGGTCGTCCGACCGCCAGGGCATCTGCGTCCTGTCCCACACCAACACAGCCACCCAGGAGATCGCGAGCCGACTGACCGGACGGGCACGGCGGTTGGAGCACTACCCGCACTTCGTCGGGACGTTCCAGAGCTTCGTCCACACCTTCCTCGCTCTGCCGGCCCTGCGTTCGCTGAAGGTCGCCACCCGAGCCGTCGACGACCAGGCCTTCGCCGCCCAGGCCCGCAGACTTCTGGATCTGGGCCCGTTCAAGACCCTGAAGGCCTTCACGCGGCAACGGGCCGACGGGCTGAAGATGGTCACCGAAGCCACGTACGTCTTCGACCCCGCCGAGCCGGAACTGCAGGTCCGGGTCGACAACCTCAAGCGCGGCACCGCCAGCTACAAGCAGCTGATGAAACTGAAGGAGCACCTCTTCCTGCGCGGTGTCTTCCGCTACGCCGACATGTACGCGATCGCCACCCGGCACCTGCACCAGCACCCCCGCCTGGCCGCCGGCCTGCGCTCCCGGTTCCCGTTCGTCCTGATCGACGAGATGCAGGACACCGGTGAGGAACAGCGCCGCCTGTTGGAAGCGGTGTTCAAGGACGGCACCGTCGTGCAGTGTGTAGGAGACGTCAACCAGCGCATCCTCAGTGCAGATGGTGTCGGACCTGCGGCAGGGAGCTTCCTGGACGAGGAGGCGATGGAGCTCCCGGTGAGCCTGCGCTTCGGCGCGGGGCCCGCGAGAGTGGCGAGCAGACTCGCGGTTCACCGCCCGCAGGAGATCCGCGGCCACGGACCCGAGAGCGCTCTCGCCCTCATCACCTTCACCAAGGACAGCATCGTCCGGGTCCTGCCCGCTTTCGACGAACTCGTCCGACGAACAGTGCCACCCGAAGCCGTCGCCGCGCACCCGCCGAAGGTCCTCGGCGCTCGCGAGAGCCCTGGAACCTCACAGCTCTTCCCCCGCGCAGTCGGCTGCTACCTGCCCCAGCCGGGTATCGGGGCGGCGGTGGAAGTGAGTCGGCTACTGCAGGCCTACCGGCGCGCCAGGGCGGTTCTGCTGCACACAGGCCAGGTCGGCTCTGCGGTCACTGTTCTGTGGGGAGCCGTCCGCGCTCTGCTCTGGGAGTTGCAGGCACCGACCACGGCCCCTGTCCTCCCGGAGAGTCTGCCGCCGTTCCCTCAGCTCGACCGCAGACCAGGCATGCCAGGCCACCACCTGCGAGTGCTCCTGGTCAAGGCACTGCACAACGACTGCGACACCCCTGCCGCCTGGGAGGACTTCGTCAACCGCCTCGGGAGGCTGGTACGGGAGGCCATCGGCGCACCCGTCCCGGTGGACAGAGCCACTTATGCCTTCTGGCTATCCCACACGCCACTGCCGCAGGCCTCGGAAGAAGCTCTGCCACCGATACTCACAGCCACCGTCGCGAGCGCGAAGGGCGAGACGCACTGCGCGACCCTCGTCCTCGAATGCGCCACCAGGCACGGGAGGAGCCACGATCTCGGCAGCCTCCTCCCGGTGATCACCGGAGAGACTCCCGTGGGCAAACTCAATGCCACCGGTCGGCACGCCGCGATGACCACCTTCGTCGCGGCCACACGCGCCAAGCACCTGCTCGCACTCGCCGTCCACGAAGACCGCGCAAACCCCCACCTCGACGCCTTGGTGCACGACGGTTGGTCCATAGTCAGCCTCTGAGCGGACGTACGGTTCAGCGCGAGACCTGTCCAGGAGGAATAGCAGAGTGGAGTATCACCGTGCCTGATGAGAAGCCAGGTCGAAGCTCTCATCCCCTCCAGGGCTGGTGTTGATAACGGCGGCCTCCGCCGGAATCATCGTGACCGCCGACCGGTTCCCAATCCGCGCGAGGCGGAACTGTAGACGGCCTGACGGACACGGCGCCGCCGACAAGGTCTTGCATTCGCCGTGGTACGGACGGCCAGCCCGCTGGCCGAATGCCACAGGTTCGGTGCGGGCGCGGGTGGGTAGGCCTCGCGGAGGTCGGGTGGGTGCCGTCGTCGGGCGGCCGGGGGTGGGGAGGGTCGCGTTGGCGCGGCGCAAGACGGTGCCGGAGCTGCTCGCGGAAGCGCTCCTGGCCAAGCAGCAGGCCAAGCTCGCACAGGCTGGGGCCGGGCAGGCGGCCGCGTCGAAGCCCGCTCCGGCGAGACGGCCGCTCACGCCGCGCCGGCCCGATCCGGCCGCCGAGCACGCCCGGCTGCTGGCCGCCGGGGAGAAGCTCCTCGCCAAGGAGGACGCCGCGAAGGCCAAGGAGGCCGCCCGGATCGAGGCCGACCTCGCCAAGCGGCAGAGCGCGCGCGAACGCGAGGCGCAGCAGCGGCAGCGGGAACAGGAGCGTGCGCTGCGGGAGCGACAGCGGGCCGAACGCGATGCGTTGAAGCAGCGGTTGAAGGAGGAGGCCGAGCGGCGCAGCCGTGAGGTCGCGGCCGTGCTCGACGAACTGGAGGCGGTGCTGCGCGACCGGCCGGACGGCCTGGAGGACTGGCACCCGTTGGTCGAGCGCGCGTTGGCGCACGACGGGGCCGCCGGGGTGGCGGAGGTGGTGGAGGACCTGCTGCGCCGCTCGCCGGTGCCCGCCGGGTGCCGCGAGGATGCCGCTGTCGGGTACGTGCCGGAGGCCGGGCAGTTGCTCGTCGATGTGGCGCTCCCCTCGCAGGACGTGGTGCCCGCCGTTTCCGGGTACCGGCTCGTCACCCAGCGCGGGGAGGTCGTCCCGCAGCCGGTCAAGGAGGCCGACCTCCAGGAGACCTACCGGCGGCTCCTGGCGCGGCTGGCCCTGCGGGCGCTGGACGAGGCGTTCTCTGTGACACCGATCGGGCTGGTGGACACGGTCGTCATCAACGGGCACGTCTCCACAACCGACCCCGCCACTGGGCGGGCCGTGCGCCCGTGCGTGGTAAGCATGGTGGTCGAGCGCGCGGACTTCGCCGAACTCGTCTTGGACGAGCCGAAGTTGGACCCGCAGCGCTGCCTACGCAACCTCGGCGCGGTGGTCTCCCGACACCCGCACGACCTGGAACCCGTACCGCCGATCGTCGACTTCGACCCGGCCCGGTTCAAGATCGCGGCGGACACTGCCGTCGTCGGCCCGCTCGACAGCCGACCCGACCTCCTGCAGATGGACCCGTTCGCGTTCGAGCACCTGGTCCGCGAACTGTTCACCGCCATGGGCTACGAGACCTGGCGCACCCAGAACTCCCGCGACGACGGCCTCGACGCCGTCGCGGTCAGACGCGATCCGGTGGGCGTCACCGTGATCGCCGTCCAGGCAAAGCGGACCAAGAACGTCGTCAGCCCCGAAGTCGTCCGGGCCCTGCTCGGAACGCTCCAGGACAAGCAGGCCGCCCGAGGCGTCCTCGTCACCACCTCCTGGTACGGCAAATCCAGTTGGGAGACCGTGCACCGCAATGGCCAGCGCCTGGACCTGATCGACGGCCGGAACCTGAAAGCCCTGCTCCTCGAACACCTCGGCATCGACGCCCTGATCGGACTACCAAAGCTCCCGCCCGGCTGGCAACCGAGCGACGTCGCCTGAGAGCGTTGCACGAGCTGCGCAGCGCCGGTCAGACCGCGACCATCAACGAGAGGATCAATCCATGGACCTGAGCGCCACCGGCGAGCCGGTCATTACCCGGGAAGACACCCAGGTTCAGATCGGAATCGACCTACGACCCGGCACACTCGCCCTCACCTGCGGAGGCAGGGCCTATGAGCCCTACCATGCTTCGGTGGCGTTCGCCGGCGTGCAGCAGGCTCCGTGGTCGGCGCAGCAGGTCACGTTCTCGGCCAAGGGGACGGACGGCAAGCCCAAAGCCCTGACCGTAGACCTACTCAACGGAACGTACGACGGTCCCCGAGCAAACATCCCCATCGCCATCTGGAAGGTCGTGGCCTTGGCCGCGGCCTCCGCCGGAGACCTCGGGATCACGTACACCGCCCCCAGCGGTCCGTGATGAGAACTCGCGGCGTCGGCTCCAGTCCCCACACCCGCGAGGATGATCCCGGCAGAACAAGACCTACATCGCAGAGTCGCCGCACAACCTCACGCGCCGTCAAGATCGCCAGAAGGAGCAACGGTCTGCACTTGACAAGATCAAGTGGGGTTCGAACCTCGTAGCACTCCGTAGTGCCGTGCAACGGGCCACCAGCACGACCTGCCAGCACCACCCGACACATCTCGGCGCCTCTCATCCGTTGAGGCCGCCGCATGTGCACTGATTGTGAAATGATCTTCCACGAGCCCTCTGTTTCCGCAGGTCAGGGGCATGTTCGATCAGAACTTCGACCTGTAGGAGTGCCTCTGACCTGCGGAAACGCAGTTCGATCTCTTGTCGTTTCCGCAGGTCGGCACGTCTGTGACCTGCGGAAACGCTGTGCGGCCAACTCACGTCGAGGGCTCTGGGACTCGTGATGTGAAATGGGAGTGCACTGAGTTCGATCTGCGCGCGCTCGGGGCCGACGAGGCCAGGGCCTGGCAGGACGTCCACGGCACCGTGCCTGCCGACGAACACCCGCGCCTGTACGCCGTCCGCGACCACCTGCCGAATACGGCCGGATCCTGCTGGCCCACCTCGAAGCGCAGATACCTGGCAGGCTGTTCGACCTTCGCAGTTCAGCGACCTCGGCTACAGTCGGGCCACTGATCTTGTGCTGGAGGGGGCTGCCCGGGATGGCAAGTGCTGGCAGACGCGAGGAGCACTCCGGGAACACGTTCGCTGCGGAGCTTCGGCGACTGCGGCAGCGGTCTCAGCTGACGCTGGAGGCACTCGCGGAGTCCTCTGGAATCAGCGTGAGGGCGATCGGCGGGCTGGAGCGGGGGCGCAGCTTAGGGCCGCAGCGCAGGACGGTGACTGCGTTGGCGGACGGGCTGGGACTGGGTGACACGGACCGGGTCCGCCTGGAGCAGCTTGCGGAGGCCGGACGTCCGCGGCCGGTGACGGCGCCGGTCGGCTGGTGTGTTCCTCCTCGACCTGTCGCGGATTTCGCAGGGCGGGAGGCTGAGCTCGCGCGCCTTGCGACGGTGTCGGCGGCGGGCTCCGGGGCACCGGTCGCGGTGCTGTCCGGCCCGGGTGGCATCGGCAAGACCACGCTCGCGGTGCGGGCCGCGCAGCTGATCGCCGACTCGCGCGGCCTCGAAGTGTTCCACGTCAACCTGCGCGGGCTGGATTCCGAGCCGTTGGACGCACACGCGGCGCTGTTCCGCCTTCTCAAGGCGCTGGGAGTCGCAGACCGGGACGTCCACGATGACATCGACGGCCGGTCCGGGCAGTTCCGTACGCTGTTCGAGCAGCATCCTGCCGTCCTGATCCTGGACAACGCCCGCGACGAGGAGCAGGTGCGTCCGTTGCTGCCCGGTGCGGGGACGGGGCTTGTGCTGGTGACCAGTCGCAGACTGCTGACCGGTTTGGAGGGCGTCCACCGCATGCCCGTGCCGACGCTGGAGGACGCGGAGGGACTGCGGTTGCTGGGGTCGATCATCGGTGACGTCGAAGGCCGGCGCGGCGAGGGGCTTGGCGAACTGGCCGCGGTGTGCGGCGGGCTGCCGCTGGCGCTGCGCATCGTCGGCAACCGGCTGGCCACCCGCCCGGCGTGGACCGCGAGGGAGCTGGCGCACCGGCTGGCCGACTCCGGGCGGAGTCTGGAGCAGATCCGCGCCGGCGACCTGCAGATCACGGCAGCGTTCCGGATGTCGTACGACCAGCTGAGCCCGCCGGCCAGGCGCCTGTGCCGACGGTTGTCGTTGGTGCCGGGCCCGGACTTCGACGTGGCGTTGGCCGCGGTGGTCGGCGGGTCACCGTCGCCGCGGACCGCGGACGTGCTGGACACCGAGGAGGTGTTGGACGAGTTGCACGAGCTGGGACTGCTGTCCCAGTCCGACGACGGCCGCTACAGCTTCCACGACCTGATCCGGCTGTTCGCCGCCGAACGCCTCGCGGCCGAGGAGGACCCGGCCGAGCGCACGACCCTGATGCGGACGACGGTCGAGTGGCTGCTGCAGGTGACGGTGGCCGCCGGTCTGTGGTTCGACCCGGATCACGGCGCCGAGCCGCCGGCCTGGCGGCATCCGGTCGACCTGTCCACCTCCGAGGCGGCCTCCGCCTGGTTGCGGGCCGAGTCGGACAACTGGTTCGGCGCGGTACGCATCGCCGCCGCGCGGGGCTGGGATCGCATCGTCGTCGAGACCGCGGACGCGGTGCACTGGTTCTCCAATCACTGGATGCTGTGGGCCCACTGGCACGAGCTGTTCACACTGTCCGCTGCGGCGGCGCAGCGAGTCGGCGACCCGGTCGCGCAGGCGACGCAGCTGTACAACCTCTCCTGGGCGAAGGCCCAGCGTGGCGAGACAGAGGAGGCCGTCGCCTCGGCTCTGGAGGCGGCACGGATCGCCGAGCAGGCCGGCGCGGCACGTCAGCAGGCCTGGGCCCTGCATTTCGCGGCGCGGGCGATGATGACCACCGATCCTGCGGCATCGCTGCCCTACTCCCAGCAGTCGGAGCAGCTCTTCGCCCAGGTCGGCGACTGGACGGGCCGGACCACCGTCCTGATGTCGGTTGCCGTCACGCTGCTGAGCCTCGGCGAGCCCGGTGCCGCGATCGAGAAGCTTCATTCGGGCCTGGAGATCGCCCGCCCGCCGGCGGGTGAGGCATGGCAGACCATCGCCGACGTTCTGCTGACCTCCGGCCACTTCTACCTGGCCACGGCACACCAGGCGGTGCAGGAGTACGAGCTGGCCGAATCGGCCTACCGGGTCGCCGCCGACAACGCCGGCCGCACCGGCATGACACTCCACCAGGGCCGCGTCGAGCTGAAGCTGGCCCAGCTCCAGCACCAACAGGGCCGGCTTGTTGAAGCCACGTCGACCTTGGAGCTGGCGCGAGAACGGTTCAGGGAAGTGAATGCCACCGAGGAGATCACGGCGACGGAGGAGCTGCTGAAGGCGTGGAGCGGCACCGACGGCAGCTGAGCGACCCGTGATGAGCACGACGAGGACCTAGCGCACCGGAGGTTCCACCTGCCCCAGTGCGTCGCGGAGGGCGGCTCGGCTGGTGATGCCGAGTTTGGGGAAGACCTGGTAGAGGTGGGTGGAGACGGTGCGGGGCGAAAGGTAGAGCTTGGCGCCGATCTCCTTGTTGGACAGTCCCTGGGCGGCGAGGCGCGCGATCTCCCACTGTTGAGGAGTCAGAAGGCCGCGGTCGCCGACGCCGTGGGCCGGGGCGCCGCAGGCACGCAGTTCCGTGCCAGCGCGCTCGGCCCAGGGTGCGGCGCCGAGCCAGCCGAAGGCCTCGATCGCGGCGGTGAGGTGGCTCCGGGCCTGGGCAGGGGCTCTGGTACGGCGCAGGCGTTCACCGCAGTAGAGGCGGATCCGGGCTTGTTCGAACGGCCAGCGCTCAGAGTCCCCGACCGTCAGCGCTTCCTGATACCGCGTCACGGCTTCGCCGTCGTCCGAGGCGGCGAGGCCGGCCGCGGCGAGCATGACCATCTTCAGCCGCGGCGAGACCGTGTCCAGGCCTGCGGCCCGCGCGGCGGCCACGTGCTTCAGCGCCTGGTCGTGTCGCCCGGTGCGTACCGCGGCCTCGGCGGCGTCCAGGAAGACCCACAGGGCCTGCCCGACGAAGGGGGCCAGCGTTCCCGGCGCGGAGATGACGCACAAGTGCCGGTATGCCTGCTCGAATTCGCCCTGCGCCAAGGCGATCGTGGCCCTGACCTGTGCGGCGTACCGGCGAACCGCCTCGGCCCGACGAGAGCCGGCCCACTGGTCCATCTGGTCGGCGAAGACGCGGGCGGCGTCGAAGTCGCCGCAGGCCGCGGACACGCAGCCGAGGGTGAACTTCGCCGTCCACGATCGCAGCGGATAGTCGAACTCCTCGCACAGGTCCAACGCCTCCCGGCACAGGCGTCGCGCCTCCGGCCACTGCCCGGAGAACCAGGCACGGCTGCTCAGCAGGGACAGAGCCTGGATCGCCGGGAGGATGTTCTCGCCCCCGCTGCCCCCGGCCGCCATGCGCCGCAGCGGCTCGTCGACCAGGCCCAGGCGGTCGCCGTAGGCGCAGGCGGTACCCACCTTCAAGATCCGGCCCGGGTCCCGCTCCCTGGTCAGCGCCGCGGCTGCGGCGTCGAGCCGTTCCCAGTCCGACAGCCGGGCCCGCACCGGGTCCCCGAAGACGGTCCGCATGAAGTGAAGGGTGTCCGGCACCGTGTCGAGTCCGGCCGCCAGCGCGTCGAAATCCGCCCACAGTTCGGGACGCCCTCCGTACACACAGACCATGAGCAACGCCGCGAGCGCCTCTGGCACCGCCGCGTCCGGGGTCCGGGCCGACTGCCGCTGCTGGGTGATGGCCCCGCTGAGCAGCCGAAAGGCCGTGTCGACGTCGCCGTAGCTGTTGAGCAGGAACACCGAGGCGGCCATCGCCGCGGGCAGGGAGTCGGCGTCGGGGTCGGCCCTGCGGGCGTCCTCCAGCAGGCGGGGAACCTCTCGCAGACTCCCGGTCAGGTTGGCGCCGACGTAGGCCGCCTTGGCCAGCAGGCGGGCCCGTTCCGCCCCGGTCGGGCTCAGTTCGGCCGCACGGACCAGGGCCCCCACCGCGTTCGGCCCGTCGCCGCGATGAGCGCTGACCTCGGCGGCCTCCTCCAGCAGGGCCGCGATCTCTGCATCGGGTTCGATCGAGGCTTGCGCCAGGTGCCAGGCCCGCTGCTCGGGTACTCCGATCCACGCCTCGGCCAGCGCGCGGTGCACGCCACGTCGCTGATCACTGGCGGCCAGGTCGACCACGGCCGAGCGGATGAGCGAGTGCCGGAAGCCCAGTCGGCCGGTGGCGTCGTCGACGTGGACCAGTTGCACACGCTCGGCCGGCGCCAGGTGTTTCAGGCTGCACCGGCCGACCACGGCGCGCCGCACCACCTGCATGTTGCCGCTGCCTTCCAGCGCTGCGACCAGCAGCAGGTGCCGGGTCGGGGCCGGCAAGGCCTTGATCCGGGCGGCGAAGGCCGCCTGCAGCCGCTGGGTCAGCGGGATGCGCCGCGGCATCGGCGCGGCCGCAGTGCGCTGCGGGTCGGTGAGGGCTGCGGGCAGTTCCAGCAGCGCCAGCGCATTGCCCTCGGCGTCGGCGACCAGCCGGCGGCGGACCCGCGCGGCCAGCGCCGGGAATCGGCGGGTGAGGAGTGCCTCGGAGTCTGCCGGGCTCAGCGGGCGCAGTTCGTGGACCGGCAGGCCGCTGTGGTCGAAGTAGCTCTCTTCCCCCGGCCTCGCAGCGCACACCAGCCCTGCGCCGGTCCCGGCGAGTCGGCGGGCGACACGTTCCAGGACCGCGGCGCTGGAGCGGTCCAGCCACTGCACGTCATCGAGCACCAGCAGGACGGGCAGGCTGTCGGACAGGTTCTTGAGCAGAAGGACCACGGCCTCGGCGACCGCGTCGGGGCCGGGGGCGATCCCCGGCTCGATGCCCAGCGCCGTGGCCAGGACAAGCACCTCGGCCGCGGCGCCGCGGAGCTCGGGCGTGGCCGTCAGCAGTTGTAACAGGGCCGAGTAGCTGGCCTGGGCGCGGTATTGGACGCCGGTGGCCTGCAGCACCCGCAGCCCGCCGGCCGTCGCCCTGGCGGCCGCAGCGCCCAGCAGTGCCGTCTTGCCCACGCCGGGCTCGCCGAGGAGCACCACGGATCCACCCGCGTCCGGGATACCGGCGACGAAGTCGTCGAACCGCGCCAGGTCCTCGGACCGGCCGACCAGCGACCCGTGCGGGGTGTCCGGTGTCGTGTCCGGGGGCGATTCGTCGAGCATGCTGCCGTGCCTCCGACTCAGGCGTTCGAGATGCCCTCATTGAAGTCGCCGGGCGAGTCCGCGAGCCAGGCAAAACGACGTGCAAAAGTGCTGGTTCGGGCCGACCGCGAGGTGCCACTACGTCATATGACGGGAGCGGGCCTTCCGTCGGCGCTCCTACCGTCACTGGCAGGCCGGGCATCCGGCCCCGCACATGACTGGAGGAGAGATGGACCAGGCACGCGACAGTGTCGTACTCGTCCACGGAGGCTTCGTGGACGGCTCCGGGTGGCAAGGTGTCTACGACGCGCTGAAGGCCGACAGCTACAACGTGGCCGTCGTGCAGAATCCCACCTTCTCCCTGGAAGGCGACGTGGCCACCACCCACCAGGTGATCGAGGGTATGCCCGGTCCGGTCACCCTGGTCGGCCACTCCTACGGCGGCGCGGTCATCACCGAGGCCGGCACCCACGAGAAGGTCAAGGCGCTGGTCTACATCGCCGCTTTCGCCCCTGACAAGGGCGAGTCGGTGGCCACCCTGATCGCCGACCCGCCGCCGGGTGCGCCGGTGCCGCCGATCCTGCCGCCGGTCGACGGCTTCCTGTTCCTGGACCGGGACAAGTTCCCCGAGTCCTTCGCCGGCGACCTGCCGACGGCACAGGCCCGGTTCATGGCCGACTCCCAGGTCCCCTGGGGCCTGGACGCCCTCAACGGCGCGGTGTCGCAGCCGGCCTGGCGCTTCAAGCCGTCCTGGTACCTCGTCGCCGCCGACGACCGCATGATCCCGCCGCCGGCCCAGCGCGCGATGGCCGAGCGGATCGGTGCCACCACCGTCGAGGCACCCGGCAGCCACTCGGTGTACCTCTCCCAGGTCGCCGCCACCGCCGATCTGATCAAGCAGGCCGCGCGCGGCTGACCCCAGCCCGGCGGTCTCCCCGGTCTCAAGCCATGAGGAGCCCCATGAGTACGGAAGTTACCCGCCGCAAGGTGCTGGCCGCGGGAGCGGTGCTGGCCGGGTCGGCCGCGCTCGCGGCAGGTGTCGGAGGAACGGCCGCCGCCGCGGCCCCGAGCGGTACCGGCGAGAGGAACCCGAGAGTGAAGCCCACCGTCGTCCTGGTGCACGGCGGCTACGCCGACTCGTCCTGCTGGAACGCCACCATCGGCGAGCTGCAGTGCAAGGGCTACACCACGATCTGCGGGTCCAATCCGCTGCGCGGCATCCCGACCGACGCCCCCTACATCGCCAGCCTGCTGGACAGCATCGCCGGACCGGTGGTGCTGGTCGCCCACTCCATGGGCGGAACGGTCATCACCAACGCCGCCGCCGGGAAGGCGAACGTCAAGGCCCTGGTGTACGTCGCCGCGTTCGTGCCCGACGTGGGCGAGACGCAGGGCGAGCTCATCACCAAGTTCCCCGGCAGCGAGGTCGGCCCGGTGAGCGTGCCGCTGCCGTACACCAAGGCCGACGGCACCACCGGGACCGACCTCTACCTGGGCAAGAACGGCCAGGCGGCCTTCGCCGCCGACCTCTCCACCGCCGACTTCCAGATCCTCCAGGCCACGCAACGGCCTTTCGACGCCGACTCGTTCACCTTCCCGACGACGGCCGCGGCCTGGAAGACGATTCCGACCTGGGGCCTGGTCGCCGGCCGGGACAAGGCGGTCCCGCCGGCGTGCGAGCGCTGGATGTACAGCCGCGCCAACGCACGCAAGGTCGTCGAAGTGCCGACCTCCTCCCACGTCGTGATGCTCAGCCACCCCAGGGTCGTCGCCGACCTCATCGACGACGCCGCCAGGGCGGTCAGCTGACACCGCCAGGGCCGGGCCATTCCCTCCTCGGCTTCCCCGGGCCATCGAGTTGCGGGGCGTCCGCTGCCGCGCATTCCGCAGGTCAGCACCGCGCTGCCCTGCGGAATGCGCGAACGGATCAGCGATGAGTGGCCCCGGCCGACCGGGACTGCCGATCAGCTGACGGCCTCGGCAGCTGTCCGGATGGAGCGGGCAGCGCGCACCGGGTTGGGGCGGGACCGAGGTCACCGGACGGCCCGGTCCGCCGCCGGGGAACTGTGCACCAGGCCGACCAGGATGATCCCCACCCCGAGGGACCACCGCCAGGACCAGGAAGACCAGGCTCAGCCGGCCCGGCAGCAGGTGCCGCAGGACTGGGGCAGCCTCGAGGAACAGCGCGCCCTGCACGATGTCTGACCCCTTGAAGACGATCTCTAGGCCGGCCGCACCGGGTGCTTGCTCAGAATGGACACCCGATTGAAGGCGTTGATGGTGACCGCCACCCAGACCACCGCCGAGATCTGGTCGTCCGTCAGGGCCTCGCGGGCGACGGCGTAGGCGCTGTCCTGCGCGGTGGCGTCGGCCGGGGTGGTGGTCGCCTCCGCCAAGGCGAGGGCAGCGCGCTCCTGCGGGGTGAACAGCTCGGTGTCACGCCAGGCCGCGAGCACGCCCAGGCGCTGCGCGGTGTCACCGGCCTTGAGGGCGGCCCTGGTGTGCGCGTCAAGGCAGTAGGCGCAGCCGTTGAGCTGGGAGACGCGCAGGTTGACCAGCTCCACCAGCCTGCGGTCCAGTCCGGCCTCCGCCGCGACCGCGCGGACCGTCTCGGCGGTCGCGAGCAGCGCGCGGTAGGCCTGGGGGCTCTGCTTGTCGACGTACACCCGCCGGTGCGCCGAGGCCTCTGCCGACTCGCTGGTCACTGCGCTCACCTGGAATCCTCCGGCCCATCGCTTTCGCCCGTCACTTCGCCGTGCCATGATAGTTGAAACTAAAACCACCTTGGCAAGTGGCCAAGTGGCAGAGCGGGAGCGTGCACCACCATGAGCACCATCGAGACCCACCCCGTCGACCCGCAGGTGGAGCTCCTCTCCGCCCGGGACGTCCCGCTCGGCGGCCCGCGCGCGATGACCGTCCGGCGCACCCTGCCGCAGCGGGCCCGGACGCTGATCGGCGCGTGGTGCTTCGTCGACCACTACGGCCCGGACGACGTCGCCGCCACCGGCGGGATGGACGTCGCCCCGCACCCGCACATCGGGCTGCAGACGGTGAGCTGGCTGTTCAGCGGCGAGATCGAGCACCGCGACAGCCTCGGCGTGCACGCCTTCGTCCGGCCGGGCGAGGTGAACCTGATGACCAGCGGGTACGGCATCTGCCACTCGGAGGTGTCCACCCCCGGGACCACCGTGCTGCACGGCGTCCAGCTCTGGGTGGCCCTGCCGGAGGAGCACCGGCACACCTCTCGCGACTTCCGACACCACGTCCCCTCGCCCGTCGCACTGGACGGCGGCGAGGCGCGGGTCTTCCTCGGCACCCTCGCGGGCGACACCTCCCCCGTCCCCACCTTCACGCCGCTGCTCGGCGCCGAACTCACCCTCCGCCCGGGCGCGAGCACCACCCTCTCGGTCGACCCCGCCTTCGAGCACGGTCTGCTGGTGGACCAGGGAGAGGTCACCATGGCGGGCACCCCGCTGAAGCCGGCCGAACTCGGCTACCTCGCCCCCGGCCCCACCACACTGACCATCGCCAACACCGGCCCCACCCCGGCCCGGCTGATCCTGCTCGGCGGCACCCCGTTCGAGGAGCGGATCGTGATGTGGTGGAACTTCATCGGCCGCGACCACCAGGAGATCGTCGAGGCCCGCGAGGCCTGGCAGAGCGCCGCCGACCGCTTCGGCAGCGTCACCGGCTACCCCGGCGACCGCCTCCCGGCCCCCGTCCTGCCGCACACCACCCTCACACCACGCGGCAACCCCCCGGCGGCGCAGTCCGGCTGAGCCGGCATCAGGTGAGCTGAGCCGACGTCAGGCTGCTGAGCTCGACGGTGACGTCCGGACGCCACGGGAGCAGTGCGAGGTCCTGGTCCTGCAGGGCCAGGACCAGCGCCGTGTCCGGCAGCGCCCGGCGCAGCTCGCGCAGCAGCGCCTCGGCGGTCAGCTGGTCCAGCCCGGCGGTGGGTTCGTCCAGCAGCAGGATGCGCGGGCGGCGCAGGACGGCGCGGGCGACGGCGAGCCGACGGCGCTGCCCCTGGGACAGCGCGCGGCCGCCCGGGCCGACCGGGGCGTCCAACGGCAGGGCACCGAGCCCAACTACGGCCAGGGCCGCCCGTACCTGCGCCGAGGTCGCGAGCGGGGCGGCCAGGCACAGGTTGGCCGAGACGGTCGTGTCGGCGAGCCAGTCGTCGGCCTCGACCAGGGTGAGCACCTCGGCGACGGCGTCGGCGGGCAGTTCCGCGACGGGGGCCGCGCCCAGCCGTACCGCTCCGGAGCCCGCCGGCACCCGGCCGGCCAGCTGGGCGAGCAGGGTGGACTTCCCGCTGCCGTTCGGGCCGGTGACCACGGCCAGCCCGGGCGCACGAAGGGTGAACGAGAGCACCCGCCCGCCGACCCCTCGCACGCCTACCACGCTCAGCTCAGGACCACCACAGCCCGCCCGGGACCGCCGCCCACCGACCGGGTCTGCCCCGGCCTCCCCCGCACCCGACCACCAACCAGCCGACTCCACCACCACGCACGCCGACCCGCTTCGCTCCGACCCGTCCGCCAGGCCCGCCCCCTCCGACGCCCGATCCCGCCGCGCCGGCGCGGGCGTGCCCCCGTCCCCGGCGAGCGGGCCGAGCCGCGCGGCGGCGTCCTGGGCCGCGGCCAGCTCCTGGTGCAGCTGCGGCAGGCGCTCCAGCAGCTCCCACACCGCCGCGAGCAGCAGCACCTCACCGACGGCGTCGGGCACCGGCTGCGACCAGCCACCCGGCTGCAGCGCGAGCAGCGGGGCAAGCCCCTGACCGAGGGCGGCGAGCAGCCGCAGGCCCAGCCGCCCCCGTCGCTGCTCCGCCGCCGCAGCGGCGTCGGCCGCCTCCGCCCGCTCCAGCGCCGCCGCCACGGCGTTCCGGGCCTGCGGCACCGCGTCCAGCCAGCGCAGTTCGTCGAAGGCGGCCCGGGCCGCGAGCAGCTCCGTCCGTGCGCAGGCCCGCGCGGCGGCGCCGACCGCGAGGTGCCGCCGGGCCCGGCGGCCGGTACGGACCGTCCACCAGGCGCCGACCGCGAACACGCCGAGCTCGGCCGCGCCGAGCAGCGGGCTCGCCCGCACCAGCAGCGCCACCACCAGCACGGCGGTCACCCCGCAGCCGGCCACCGGCGCGATCACCTGGGCGGGCAGCCCGGCCACCGACTCCACGTCGGTGGTCAGCCGGGCGAGCAGGGCACCGTCGCGCCGGGCGCGCAGGTCACGCGCGCTCAGCTCGCCCGCGCCTCGGATCAGGCGGCTCCGCAGGTTAACCGTAGTGGCGAGGACGACCCGGTGGCTGACCAGCCGTTCGAGGTAGCGCAGCGAGGTGCGCAGCAGCGCGAGGGCGCGGACCGCGCCCGAGGGGTACAGCCACGACCAGGTCGTGTTCGCCAGCAGGGTCACCAGCGCACAGGTCGTCAGGAACCAGCCGGACAGGCCGAGCAGCGCCGCCGCGCTCAGCTCGGCAACGGCGGCCGTGGCGATGCCGAGGGCCAGGTCCCGGCGGGGCATGGTGCGGCGGAGCAGGTGTCGGGCGTTCAACGGAGCCTTCCGTGGTCCAGGCGGATCACCTGGTCCGCGAGCGGGAGCAGTACGGGGCTGTGGGTCGCGAGCAGCACGGTCCGGCCCCGGGTCAGCATGCGCAGGGCAGCGACCACGCGGGCCTCCGCCACCGGGTCGAGGTGGGCGGTGGGCTCGTCCAGGCAGAGCAGCGAGGCGTCCCGCACCAGGGCCCGCACCAGGGCGAGCTGCTGGGACTGGCCGGAGGAGAGCCCGCTGCCGCGCTCGCCGACAGGAGTGTCGAGCCCGCCCGGCAGGTCGGCGAGCAGCTCGCCGAAACCGAGCGTGCCGAAGGCGGCGGTGAGTTCCGCGTCGGTGGCCTCGGGCCGGGCCAGCAGCAGGTTGTCCCGGACGGTGCCGGGCAGCAGGTGGGCGGGCTGGCCGACCCAGGCCGCCGAGGCTGGGGAGGGCGGACCGCCAAGGCCGTCCCGCTCGTGGGTGACGACCCCGCCAGTGGGCTCGGCCAGCCCGGCGGCGAGGGCGAGCAGGGTCGACTTGCCCGCGCCGCTAGGCCCGGTGACGGCCAGGAAGGCGCCGGGGGCGAGCCGGAGGCTCACCCCGTCCAGGGCCGGAGCCGCCCGGCCCGGGTGGCGGACCGTCACCTGGGCCAGCCGTACCCCGAGCGCGCCGCAGCTGCGGCGGGGATCCGCCGACGGGCCCGGCTCCCCGCCCTCGAGGAGGGGCGCGATCAGCTCGGCTGCCGCCCGGGCCTCGGCGCGGGCGTGGTAGCCCCGGGCCAGGTCGCGGGCGGGGGCGAAGTAGGCGGGGGTCAGCACCAGCACGAACAGCGCAGTACCCAGGCTCAACTGTCCGGGCACCAGAGGAAGTTCGAGGTACCCGAGCAGCGCCAGGCCGCAGTACGTCGCCACCACGGCGAGGGTGCCGGTGATCAGCAGCTCGATCCAGGCCGTGGCCAGGAAGGCGACCCGCAGCACCGCCTGGGTCCGGCGGGCCAGCTCCTCGTCGTCCTCGCGCACGGTGAGCACCGTGGCCTCCCGGGCGCCCAGGCCGATCAGGGTGGGCAGGCCGCGCAGGTGGTCGAGTAGCCGTTCGCCGTGCCGGCGCACCGCCGTGAGCTGCGCGTGGACGGCGGCCTGCGTGCCCAGGCCGATGACCTTGAGGTTGGCGGGCAGCAGCGGGGTGGCGGCCACCAGCACCAGGGCCACGAACCAGCTGCGGACGGCGATCGCGGCCAGCACCAGACCGCTGCCTAGCAGCATGGTGGTACGGGCCGGCAGGTACTCGGTGAGCCACTCGGTCAGCCGGGCCACCTCGCCCGTCACCGACTCGCCGAACCCCGCGTCACCGGGCCCCGGCCGGGCGGGGCCGTGCGCGGGCAGCGCCGCCGCAAGCAGCCGCCCGCGCAGCACCGCCCGCACCCGGCGGGCCCCCCGCGCGGCAGCCGCGTCGGCGGCCGCCAGCAGGCCGGACCGTACGGCGACCCCCGCCAGCACCAATCCCGCGCCGGGCAGCACCTCCCCGGGCCGCCCGTCGAGCCCCCGCTGCGCGGCCCAGGCCAGCCCGGCCGCCCAGAGCACGGTGCCGAGCGGCGCCACCCCCCGCAGCAGCCCGGCCCGCCGCAACTCCCACAACCCCGGCCCGGCCCACTCCGCCAACCGGTCCGACACCTCGTCACTCTGCTCGCCGAGCTCCGCCAACAGCACCGTCGAGGTACTCACCCCTCGCCTCCCGCGGGGTCCAGGTCGAAGACCCCGTCCCGGTGGTCGCGCCGGTCCCCGGCGATCCACGCGGCCAGCGCCGCCGCCGACAGCAGCGCGACACCCACCGGGTCGATCCAGTCGGCCACACCGCCGAACACGTCCTGCGACACGGCCGCCAGACCGATGCCCAGCACGGTGAGCACCGCCCGCCGCACGAGCACCACCGCGCCACCCCGCTCGGGCCGGGCCCGGACCACCTCCCCCTCCCGGACCCGCAGCGGGCCGAGCGGAGCCTGAGGCGGCTGCGTGAACTTGCCCCGGAACGCCCACCAGGCGTACGCGTTGTAGGCGAATACCACCGGCATGCACAGCCCCACGCCGACCACCAGGAAGGTCTGCGAGCCGTGCGGGCTGGCGGCCTGCTGGAGGGTCAGCCCCGGCGGCACGACCACCGGAGCGGTCGCGGCCACCAGCGCGAGGAGCCCGCAGACCTGGGCCGCGACCACGCCCGCGAAGGGCCGCCAGTCCGGCCGCCGCCCGAAGCCGTGCCAGGTCACGGCTCCCGCGGCCACCGCCCCGGCCACCGCACTCCAGTACAGCGCCGCCCGCACGGGCTCGTCGAAGTGGAACCTCGCCGGGTCGGCGACCTCCAGCCCGAAGCCGAGCACCAGCGCGGCCACGGCCGTCGCCACCAGCAGCGGACGCCCGGCCAGCCCCGCCCGCTCCCGGGCCTCGCCCTCGGTCTTGTCCTGCAGCCAGGCGGCACCGGCCAGCAGGTACAGCACCGTCACCCCGAGCGCGCACAGCACGCTGTACGGGGTGAGCCAGTCGAAGGCGCCACCGGTGAACGAACCGCCCTGCTGCCGCAGGCCGGAGAGCACCCCGCCGAGCACCAGGCCCTGGCAGAGCGTCGCGGCGACCGAGGAGCCGCCGAACAGCAGGGCCCAGCCCCGTCGGTAGCCCTCGGCGGCGCTCTGGAACTCCAGCCCCATGCCGCGCAGGATGACCGAGAGCAGCAGGCCGATCAGCGGCAGGTAGACCCCCGGCAGCACCGTCGCGTAGACGCCCGGCAGCCCGGCCCACAGGGCGACCCCGGCCAGCACCAGCCAGCTCTCGTTGGCGTCCCAGGCGGTGGCGATCAGCTCGCTGTACTCGCGTCGGCGCTCCCCCTTGGCGAACAGGCTGAGCATGCCGACGCCCAGGTCGTAGCCGTCCAGGACGACGTACATGCCGAGCGAGAGCAGGACGAGCGCGTAGGTGGCGTACTCAAGCAACGGAGACCCCCGGCTCCGGCACCTCGGGGCCGGCCTTGACGGTGCGGACGATGTAGCGGACCCAGATGACCAGCAGGGCCGAGTAGAGCAGCACGAAGGCGGCCAGCGAGGTGGCGGCCTCGGCGGTGGTCAGGTGCGAGAGGGCGTCGGCGGTGCGCAGCTTGCCGTAGACCACCCAGGGCTGGCGCCCGGTCTCGGCGGTGATCCAGCCGCCGGTGATGGCGATGACACCGGCCGGGGTCATCCAGACCAGCCAGCGCAGGAAGCGCGGTGAGTCGAACAGCCGTCTGCGCAGGCGCAGCACCAGCCCGGCGAGGGCGGTGGCGAACATGGCCAGCGCGGTGAAGTACATGGCGCGGAAGCCGTAGAAGGCACTCCACATGTTCGGCCGCTCATCGGGCGGGGTCTGCAACAGGCCGGGCACCTCGGCCCGGCCGGACAGGTCGTGGCCGATCACCGCGCCCAGGTGCGGCACCGTGATGCGCAAGGAGTTCTCACCCCGGTCGGTGTCGGGGACGACGACCAGGTTGTACCCGTTGTTGTCGGTACGCCAGTTGCCCTCGAAGGCCTGCAGCTTCGCGGGCTGGTGCTGGGCCATGAAGATGGCCGTGGCGTCACCGAGGTACAACTGGACCGGCATCAGCACGGCGAGCACGCCGAGCGCGATGGACAGGCAGCGCCGGGCCAGCGGCAGGGCGGCCCGGCGGCGCTTGACCAGGTACCAGGCGGAGATGCCGCCGACGAACCAGCTCGCGCTGATCAGCACGGCCAGCAGCATGTGCGGGAACCGGTAGGTGAAGGCCGGGTTGAGCAGGACCTTGGTCCAGTCGCTCGGGTGGAACTGGCCGGCCGTCTCGGTGTAGCCGACCGGGTCCTGCATCCAGCTGTTGGCGGACAGGATCCAGGTGGTGGACAGCAGCGTGCCCAGCGCCACCATCCAGGCGGCCAGCGCCATGGTCCGGGGCTTGACCCGGCCCTCGCCGTAGAGCATGACGCCGATGAAGCCGGCCTCCAGGAAGAAGGCCGTGATGACCTCCATCCCGATGGTGACCCCGATGACGGGTCCGACGGCGTGGGCGAAGACACCCCAGTTGAGGCCGAACTCGAAGGTCATCACGGTGCCCGCGACGACGCCGAGACCGAAGCCGACCGCGAAGATCTTCTTCCAGAACCGGAAGATCTGCTGGTAGAGCGGGTTGCCCGTGCGTACGTACGCGGTCTGGACGACGGCGAGCAGCACGGAGAGGCCGACCGTGAGGGCCGGGAAGGACATGTGGAAGATCGCCGTGATGGCGAACTGCCATCTCGACAGTTCTATGGCAGCCGGTGAGGCCATGAGGTCTCCGGTGGAAAGGTGTGAAACGGGGGGCGGGTGAGGGCTACTCCCGGTAGAGCAGGACGGTGGCGCCGGCCAGCACGGCGCTGGCCACCAGCGCCCAGGCGATCTGCCCGTGCAGTACCAGGACGGCGCCCGGCGCGGCGCCGGCCAGCATGGTGGCGACCGCGAGCAGCCGGCGGCGCTGGCGCGGCGCCGCGCCGCCGGCCGGGCGGGAGTCGGCCGCCAGGCCGGCCAGCGTGAGGGTGAGCACGGTGGTGGTCAGGTCCGGCACGCCGAGGCCGCGCACGGTGCCGTTGCGGATGCCCATCGCGAGCGCGAGCACCGCGATGACGGCGTACTGCACCGCCCCGGCCGTGCCCCAGGCGAGGACGACCGCGGCGGCCGCACCGTGCAGCACCACCTCGAGCACCAGTGCGGAGCGCAGCCGCCGCCCGCGGCCGGAGTCGGGCTGCGGGCTGGCCAGCCGCCCCGCCACCCCCGCGCCGAGCAGGAAGGCAGCCAGCGAGGTCACCGAGCCGAGGACGGAGAACCCGGGTGCCCCGGCCAGGGCGAAGCCGATGACGACGACGTTGCCGGTCATGTTCGCCGTGAATACGTGGCCGAGGCCGAGGTAACTCACGGCGTCGATCAGCCCGCTGACGACGGTGAGGGTGAACAGGGCCAGGGCCAGCGGATGGCGGTCGCGGACCTGCGGGCCGGGAATCGGCTTCGGCCGGTCGGCTGCGGGCGTGGTCACGGTGGGGTCCTCTCAGGGGTGACGGGAGGTCAGGCGAAGCATGGGTCCAGCGGCTCCTCGCCCTGGCCGGGCCGAACGAGACCGCGCGCCTCGCGCCAGGCGCGCTGCTCCTCGGAGGCCGCCGCGGCCTCCACCACCCGCTCGGCCTGCCGGAAGCCGGCCAGACTCGGGGCGGGGGTGGCGTGGTAACCGCCGAAGCGGGTGACCGGACTCCAGGCGGGCGCGATCGCGGGCAGCTCGGGGGCCAGCCCCTCGTGCTCCTGGGAGCCGTGCACGATCCGGCCGCCGACCACGGTGAGGACGGCCTCGATGTGCGCGATGTCCGGCTCCGGCACACTGAAGTAGTCGGCGCTCAGCACCGCGAAGTCGGCGTAACTACCCACCTTCAGGCGGCCCTTGACCTCCTCCTCGCCGGTCAGGCGGGCGCCGCCCAGGGTGTAGAGCTCCAGGGCCTGTTCGCGGCTGAGCCGGTTGCGCTCGGCGGCGAGGCGCCGCCCGCTGACGGCGCGGCCGGAGACCAGCCAGTGCAGGGCGACCCACGGGTTGTAGGAGGAGACCCGGGTGGCATCGGTGCCGCCCGCGACGGTCAGGCCGCGGTCCAGCATGGCGCGCAGCGGCGGGGCCTCGGCGGCGGCGGCCGCCCCGTAGCGGTTGACGAACGCCTCGCCCTGGAAGGACATCCGGTTCTGCACCGAGACGGCGCCGCCCAGCGCCGCGATCCGGTCCAGGCTCTCCGGGCTCACCGTCTCCGCGTGGTCGAAGAGCCAGCGGCTGCCCTGCGGGAAGAGGCCCTCGGCGGCGAGCTTCTCGAACACCGCGAGGTCGCGGCGGATGGTCTCGTCGTAGGTGGCGTGCAGCCGGAAGCCCCAGCCGTGCTCGGTCAGCAGCCGGACGGCCTTCTCGAACTCGCTCTCGTACGCGCCGAGTTGCGGCCTTGGCTCGGTGAAGTTCTCGAAGTCGGCCGCCGCCCAGGTGAGGTTCTCCCCGGCGCCGTTCAGCCGCAGCCAGGCGTCTCCCCCGCCGGGGCGCACCGTGGAGACCCAGCGGTTGAGGTCGTCCAGCTCCTGCCCCGCGGTCTGCGGGAAGAGGTGGTAGGCGATCCGGAGCGTCAGCTCGCCGCGCTCGGCCAGCGCCATGACGGTGCCGTAGTTCTCCGGGAAGCTCTGGAAGCCGCCGGCGGCGTCGATCGCGGAGGTGAGGCCGAAGCGGTTCAGCTCGCGCAGGAAGTGCCGGGTGGAGCCGGCCCGGTCGGCCTCGTCCAGGATCGGCGCCTTGGCCAGGGTGGAGTAGAGCAGCAGTGCGCCGGGCGCGGCGATCAGCATGCCGGTCGGCTCACCGTCGTGGCCGCGCACGATCTGGCCGCCGGCCGGGTCCAGGGTGTCCCGGGTGAACCCTGCGGCGCGCAGCGCGGCCCGGTTGAGCAGTGCCGACTGGTAGAGGTGCAGCACGAAGACGGGGGTGTCGGGCGCCGCCGCGTTGAGCTCCGCCAGGGTGGGCAGCCGCCGCTCGGCGAACTGGTCGGCCGACCAGCCGCCGACCACCCGCACCCACTGGCCCGGCGGGGTGCGCTCCGCCTGCTCCCGCAGCATGGCCAGCGCCTGGCGCAGCGTCGGTACGCCGTCCCAGCGCAGCTCCAGCACGTAGTTGAGGCCGCCCCGGATCACGTGCAGGTGCGCGTCGTTGAGCCCGGGCACGGCCCGGCGGCCGAACGCATCGACCACCCGGGTGTCCGGGCCGACCAGCGCGGCGACGTCCGCGTCGTCACCGACGGCGCTGATCAGCCCGTCCAGGACGGCCAGAGCGCTCGCCTGCGGGCGCCGGGGGTCGCCTGTGTACACCTTGGCGTTGCGCAGGACCAGGTCGGCGGGCTGGTCCGGGCTGCCGGGGCGGATTCCGGCAACGGGCGTGCTGGACAACGGAGTTCTCCTTCGATCGAGGACGGCGGACGGGTCGGTGCGGGCGCTCAGTGCGGGCTGAGCGCGGCCGGCGGCGGGGCGAACGGCAGCGCCGGGGCGGCGGATAGCGGGGCCGACGCGGCGGCGACGGCCAGGGCCGCGAGCTCGGCCCCGGCCCGCTCGATCCGTACCGGCAGGGTGTCGGTGAGCGCGTCGCCCGTCCCGCCCCAGTCCTCGGAGGCGGCGAAGACGGCGGTCGGGGCGAGCAGTGCGCGCTGGTAGGCGAAGAGCGGACGCAGTGCGTGCTCAAGTGCCAGGGAGTGGCGGGCCGTTCCGCCCGTGGCGGCGATCAGCACCGGCTTGCCGGCCAGCGCGCCCGGCTCGAACAGGTCGAAGAAGGACTTGAACAGACCGCTGTAGGAGGCCGAGAAGACCGGTGACACGGCGATGAGCGCGTCCGCCCCGCTCACCTGCTCCAGTGCCTGGGCCAGCGCGGGCGCGGGGAAGCCGGACAGCAGGTGGTGCGAGATCAGGGTGGCCAACGGCCGCAACTCGTGGCGCTGTACCTGTACTTCACGGCCTGCCTCGGCGAGGTGCGCGGAGGTGGCGGCGGCGAGCCGGTCGGCGAGCAGGCGGGTGGAGGAGGGCTGGCTCAGCCCGGCCGAGACCACGGCCAGGGTGAGCGGCGAGGTGGTTGCCATCGTGGGGCTCCGTCGGGGTCAGGAGGCGTCGGGGGTGCGGTCCCGCAGCGCGGCGTGGGTGGGGGCGTCGGGCACGGTCACCGGCCGTCCGACGGCGAACTCCTTGCGGAGCACGGGCACCACTTCTTCGCCGAGGATGTCCAGCTGCTCCAGCACCGTCTTCAGCGGCAGCCCGGCGTGGTCCATCAGGAACAGCTGGCGCTGGTAGTCCCCGACCACCTCCCGGAAGGCCAGGGTGCGCTCGATGACCTGCTGGGGGCTGCCCACGGTCAGCGGCGTCTGCTCGGTGAACTCCTCCAGCGAGGGGCCGTGGCCGTAGACCGGCGCGTTGTCGAAGTACGGACGGAACTCGCGTACCGCGTCCTGGGAGTTGGGGCGCATGAAGACCTGCCCGCCGAGCCCGACGATCGCCTCCTCGGGCGTGCCGTGGCCATGGTGCGCGAAGCGGTCGCGGTACAGCGCGACCATCTGCCGGGTGTGCTCCTGCGGCCAGAAGATGTTGTTGTGGAAGAAGCCGTCGCCGTAGTACGCGGCCTGCTCGGCGATCTCGGGACTGCGGATCGAGCCGTGCCAGACGAACGGGGGTACCCCGTCCAGCGGGCGCGGGGTGGCGGTGAAGGACTGCAGCGGGGTACGGAAGCGGCCCTCCCAGTCCACCACCTCCTCCCGCCACAGCCGGCGCAGCAGCGCGTAGTTCTCCAGCGCGAGCGGGATGCCCTGGCGGATGTCCTGGCCGAACCACGGGTACACCGGGCCGGTGTTGCCGCGGCCGAGCATCAGGTCCACCCGGCCGTCCGCGACATGCTGCAGCATCGCGTAGTCCTCGGCGATCTTCACCGGGTCGTTGGTGGTGATCAGCGTGGTCGCGGTGGACAGCACGATCCGCTCGGTGCGCGCGGCGATCCAGCCGAGCATGGTGGTGGGCGAGGACGGCACGAACGGCGGGTTGTGGTGCTCACCCGTCGCGAAGACGTCGAGTCCGACCTCCTCCGCCTTGAGCGCGATGGCCAGGATCGCCTTGATCCGCTCCTGCTCGGACGGCGCGCGTCCGGTGGTGGGGTCGACGGTCACATCGCCGACGCTGAAGATCCCGAACTGCACGGGAGTTCCGCCTTTCCACTGACAACGGGCCCGATGGGGCCACCCGGCGAAGCTAGGCCGCCGACCGCTCCCGGAGTGCCTCCGCAGCGCACCGCCGGTTGCCCCGCAGTGCACAGCCCGCCCGGCACCCGAGCACGGTGCAGTGTCGGAACAGGGTCGGGCACGGAGCGAGCAGCCGGAGCGGAGAACCCGCACTAACGTCACCGGACGTGGCGCCCCGCCGATCCGGCCGGGTGCGCTGATGTTCCGTCAACTTCCGTATGCACAAAGGAGAAGAACCATGGTTGACCTCGCAGCCGTCCACGCCGCCCCGAGCCCTGACCTGCTCACCCCGGACAACGCGATGATGCTGTTCGTCGACCACCAGCCGCAGATGTTCTTCGGCACCGGCAGCGGCGACCGCACCGCCATCATCAACGCGACCGTCGGTCTGGCGAAGGCCGCGAAGATCTTCGACGTGCCGGTGGTGCTCTCCACCGTGGCGGCGGAGTCCTTCTCCGGTCCGATCCTCCCGCAGCTGCAGGCGGTGTTCCCCAAGCAGGAGGTCGTCGACCGCACCAGCATGAACGCCTGGGAGGACGAGGCCCTGGTCGAGGCGGTCAAGGCCACCGGCCGCAGCAAGATCATCCTCTCCGGCCTGTGGACCGAGGTCTGCCTGGTCCTGCCCGCCCTGTCGGCGCTGGAGCAGGGCTACGAGGTGTACGTGGTCGCGGACGCCTCCGGGGGCGTCAGCCCGCAGGCGCACGAGCACGCCCTGCAGCGGATGACCGCGGCCGGTGCCGTGCCGGTCACCTGGGTGCAGGTGCTCCTTGAGCTGCAGCGCGACTGGGCCCGGACCGAGACCTACGTGGCCGTCACGGACCTGGTCAAGGAGCACGCCGGCGCCTACGGCATGGGCATCGTCTACGCCCAGTCGATGATCGACCCGCACGCCGCCGGCTGACCGGCCGCGACCCTGACCGGAGCTCCCTCATGAACACGGGCCTTCTCCTGCTGCGTCTGGTCGCCGGACTGCTGATCGCGGGTCACGGCATCCAGAAGATCAGCTACCACCTCGGCGGCAGCGGACTGGCCGGCGGCACCGCGGAGTTCCGCGGCGACGGCTTCCGCGGCGGGGTGCTCACCGCCCTCGCCGCGGGCGGCACCCAGCTCGGCGCCGGGCTGATGCTGGCGCTCGGCCTGCTCACCCCGCTGGCCGGCGCGGGCGCGATGGGCGTGATGACCGTCGCGCTCACCGTCAAGTGGCCGCACGGCCTCTGGGTGCAGCACGACGGGTTCGAGTACCCGCTCGTCCTGATCGTCATCGGCGCGGTGCTCACCGCCACCGGCCCCGGCCAGTGGTCGCTGGACGGCGCACTCGGCCTGGCCCACTGGCCACTGTGGTGGCTGCCGGTGGCCGTGGCCCTCGGCGTCGGCGGCGGCCTGGCTACCCGGCTCGCCCTGCACCGGAACTGACACCCCAGGCACCCCCCGTGGGCCCCAAGGCACCCCCGCCTCGGGGCCCACACCCGTCCGCCCCCGCCAGGACAGCTCCTCCCGACCACCCCGACCAGCCGCCACCGATGCACGCCCCTCCCGCCAGCGGGCAGGACGGGCCCACCGGCACCGGCGGCCGATGTCTCAGCCGACCGTGATCCGAAGAGCCCGCCCCACGCACCTCCCGGAGGCAATCCGATGCAGCCCCGTGCCACCCCGGCAGCCGCCGGCCCTGCCTGGAGCCCGCTGCGGGAGAAGGTCTTCCGGGCACTCTGGCTGGCCCAGTTCGTGTCCAACGTGGGCGGCTGGGTGCAGACCGTCGGCGCGCAGTGGCTGCTGGTCGGCCACGGGCCGGCGCTGGTCTCGCTGGTACAGGTCGCGGCCGGGCTGCCCGTGCTGCTCCTCGCCCTGCCGGCCGGCGTTCTCGCCGACCTGGTGGACCGCCGCCGTCTGCTGCTCGGCCTGCAGGCGGCGATGGCCGCAGCGGCGGCCGTCCTCACCGCACTCGCCCTGCTCGGCACCCTCGGCGTGTGGTCGCTGCTCCTGCTCACCTTCCTGCTCGGCTGCCTGACCGCCCTGGGCGGCCCGGCCTGGCAGGCCCTCCAGCCCAGCCTGGTCCCGCGCGAGCAGCTGCGGCAGGCATCGGCCCTCGGGGCGGTCAACATGAACCTGGCCCGGGCGGCCGGGCCCGCCCTCGGCGGCGCCCTGGTCGCGGCCGCCGGGGTCGACTGGACCTTCGCCGTCAACGCCGTCTCGTTCCTCGGCATCCTGCTGGTCCTGCTGCGGTGGCGGCCCACCGCCCAGACGCCACGCCGGGGCCAGGAACGCGAACACGCCCTCGCGGCACTGCGCGCGGGCGGGCGGTACGTACGCAATGCGCCGAGCGTCCGGCGGATCCTGCTGCGCAGCGCGCTGTTCGTCCCCGGGGCCGCCGCCCTCTGGGCGCTGCTGCCGGTGGCCGCCGTCCAGCGGCTGGGCCTCGGCCCCTCCGGGTACGGCGTGCTGCTCGGCGCCGTCGGGCTGGGGGCCGTCCTGGGCGCCGCCGCACTGCCCCGACTGGGTGCCCGCCTCGGGGCCACCGGCATGCTGGCCCTGGCCGGTACCCTGACGGCGGGCGCGCTCCTCGTCGTCGCCGTCAGCAGGGACGCCACCTCGGCCGGTGCGGCCCTCGCGGTGGCGGGCGCGGCCTGGATCTGGGGACTGTCCACCCTCAGCGCCGCCCTGCAGCTCGAAGTCCCCAACTGGGTCCGGGCACGGGCGGTCGCCTGCTACCTGCTCGTCTTCCAGGGCGGCAACGCGCTGGGCGCCCTCGTCTGGGGCCAGTTGGCCCAGCGCGCCGGGCTCACCGCCGCCCTCGCCGTCCCCGCCGGGCTGCTCCTGCTCGGCGTGGTCTCACTGCGCGGCCTCCCCCTGCTGAACGGCCGGGCCGATCCCGCCCTCTCCGACACCTGGCCGGAACCACGGCTGACCGTCGAGCCCGCCCCGCAGGACGGCCCGGTCCTGGTCACCGCCACCTACCGGGTCGCCGTCCCGGACGCCCCGGACTTCACCCGCGCGATGGCGGCCATCGAAGCCTCGCGCCGCCGCACCGGCGCCATCGGTTGGGGCCTGTACCGGGACGCGGCCGCCCCGGAGCGGTTCACCGAGGTCTTCACCGTCTCCTCCTGGGCCGAGCACCGCGCCCAGCACCACGACCGCTACACCGGGATCGATCACGAATTCGAGCGCACGGCCCGCCGGTTCGCGGCCGAGGACCCGGTCGTGACCCACGCCGTCGCAGCCCGGCCCCAGGGCCTCTGACCCGCGCTCAGTCGGCCAGCAGACCGAACTTGGCGTGGTGGGAGGCCGGGACCAGGTCGATGTACTCGGGGTGCTTGATGATCCAGCCACGGATGAAGGGGCAGTAGGGCAGTATGGCCAACCCCTGCTCGCGCGCCGTGTCGAGGGCGGTGCGAGCCAGCTTGCCCGCCAGGCCCCGGCCCTCGAAGCGCGGGTCGATCTCGGTGTGGATGAAGGCGATCTCGCTGCCCGAGCGGTGGTACTCGGCGAAACCGGCGAGCTCGCCCGCCTCGCGGATCTCGAAGCGCGACTTCTCGGCGTTGTCCACGACGGACTGCTCCATGGTTCCTCCTACATCGGGGCGGCCCGCTCGGACCGACGGGAGAGACTTTAGTTGAAGACTCAACATTTGTCGTCCCCTGTTCTCTCCGGGAACAACACCGGGCACTCACGGAACAGGCCGCCCCCGCCGGACTGCCTAACGTCGGTCCCCGACCGTCGGACACCGAGAGAGGCAGTGACCGGATGAGCAACGCGGACGCGTTCGACCTGATCGTGCTGGGGGCCGGCCCGACCGGGGAGAACCTCGCCGATCGCGCGCGGGCCGGCGGCCTGAGCGTGGCGATCGTCGAGCGGGAGCTCGTCGGCGGCGAGTGCTCCTACTGGGCCTGCATGCCGAGCAAGGCACTGCTCCGGCCCCCGGCCGCCCTGCAGCAGGCCCGGCGGCTGCCCGGCGCCCGGGCGGCGGCCGGCGGCGAGCTCGACACCGACGCCGTGCTGCGCCGGCGCGACGCCTTCGCCGCGCACTGGCAGGACGACGGCCAGGTGGCCTGGCTCGACTCGGCCGGGATCACCCTGGTCCGTGGACACGGCCGGCTGGACGGCGAGCGGCGGGTGGCGGTGGACCTGCCCGAGGGCGGCCGTCGCACCCTGACGGCCCGCCACGCCGTAGCGCTGTGCACCGGCACTCGCGCCGCCCTCCCCGACCTGCCCGGGATCGAGCAGGCGGGCGTGTGGACCAACCGCGAGGCGACCGGCGCAGCCGAGGCCCCGCCCCGGCTGGCCATCGTCGGCGGCGGCGCGGTCGCCGTCGAACTGGCCACGGCCTGGCAGGCGCTCGGCAGCCGGGTCACCCTGCTGGTCCGGGGCCAGGCCCTGCTGCCGAAGCTGGAACCCTTCGCGGGCGAGCTGGTCGCCGAGGCGCTGCGCGAGGCCGGAGTGGACCTCAGGTTCGGCGTGTCGGTCGAGGGTCTCACCCGCAGCGGCGAGCTCGTGCTGGATCTCGGCGAGCACGGTGAACTGCGCGCCGAGGAGGTGCTGTTCGCCACCGGGCGACGGCCCGCCACCGGCGAGCTCGGGCTGGAGACGGTCGGGCTGGAGCCCGGCGGCTGGATCGAGGTGGACGACACCGGGCTGGCCGTGGGCGTGCCCGGCGGCTGGCTCTACGCGGCCGGTGACGTCAACCGCCGCGCGCTGCTGACCCATCAGGGCAAGTACCAGGGCCGGGTGTTCGGCACGGTGATCGCCGACCGGGCGGCCGGCCGCGAGCTCGACCTCGCGCCCTGGGGGCGCAGCGTGGCGACCGCCGACCGGGTGGCCGTGCCGCAAGTGGTCTTCACCGACCCGGAGGTCGCCTCGGTCGGGCTCACCCTCGCCGAGGCCACCGCGAGCGGCCGGCGCGTGCGGGCCGTGGACTACCGGATCGGCGACGTGGCGGGGGCCGCGCTCTTCGCCGACGGGTACCGGGGGCAGGCCAGGGCCCTCATCGACCTGGACCGGGAGACCGTCCTCGGGGTGACCTTCGTCGGCGCCGGGGTCGCCGAGCTGCTCCACTCCGCGACGGTCGCGGTCGCCGGCGAGGTGCCGCTCGACCGCCTCTGGCACGCCGTCCCCGCCTACCCGACCGTCAGCGAGGTCTGGCTGCGCCTGCTGGAGACCTACCGGGGCTGAGCGGCGCACGCACGGAACAGCTCCGGTACGTCGGCGGACAATTCCGCCGCCCCACCGCCTCCTAGCGTGAGCCGTACCATGACCCCACGTCAGAAAGACGACACACCATGCCTTTCCTCACGGTGGACCGGGAGAACTCGGCCGATGTGGAGCTGTACTACGAGGACCACGGCAGCGGCCGACCGGTGGTGCTGATCCACGGCTGGCCGCTGGACGGCGCGTCCTGGGAGCGGCAGACGGCCGCCCTGCTGGCGGCCGGCCACCGCGTCATCACCTACGACCGCCGCGGCTTCGGCCGCTCGGACCGGCCGACGACCGGCTACGACTACGACACCTTCGCGGCTGACCTCGACCGGCTGCTGACCGACCTTGACCTCCAGGGCGTGACACTGGTCGGCTTCTCGATGGGCAGCGGCGAGGTGACCCGCTACCTCGGCCGCTACGGGTCCGCCCGGGTCGCCAAGGCCGTGCTCATCAGCGGCGTCCCGCCGTTCCTGCTGAAGACCGAGGACAACCCGGAGGGCGTCGACGGCGCCGTGTTCGAGGGCATCCAGGCGGCCATCGCGGCGGACCGCCCGGCCTTCCTGAGCGCCTTCCTGCAGGACTTCTACAACGCCGACGCCCTGCCGGACCGGATCAGCCCCCAGGCCGTCCAGGCGAGTTGGAATGTCGCCGTCGGCGCCTCGGCCCACGCCACCCTGGCCTGCGTCCCGGCCTGGCTGACCGACTTCCGCGCGGACCTGCCGAAGATCGACGTCCCCATCCTGGTCATCCACGGCGACGCCGACCGCACCCTCCCCCTGTCGGCAACCGCCGCCCGCCTGCCCGCCCTGATCACCGACACCCGGCTGGCCGTGGTGCCGGGCGGCCCGCACGGCCTGATCCGGACGCACGCCGAGGAGGTCAACGAGGAGCTGCTGAGCTTCATCGGCTGAACCACGCACGGGAGGGCGGCCGGAGGAAATTCCTCCGGCCGCCCTCCCGTCGTTCAGCGCCCCGGGCGCAGGTCGTGGAGCTCGGCCAGGTAGCCGCCGGGGAACTGCACCAGCGCGGAGTCACGGCCACCGGCCGTCTGCGGTCCCCACAGCACCTGGGCACCGGCCGTCCGGGCCCGGGCCAGCGTCGCGGTCAGGTCGTCGACCTGGTAGCCCGTCAGCTCCCGACCGAAGGGGTAGGGCAGGTGCCCGTCGGTGGCCAGCACCGCGGTGTCCCCGAACGGGCCGGTGATCCTGATCCGGTGGTAGGTGCTGCCGGGCAGGCCCAGCTCGGCGCCGGGTGCACGGGAGTCGTCCGAGACCACCCGGCCGCCGGTGAAGCGCAGGTAGCTGCGCAGGAAGGCGTGCAGCGAGCCGGCCGGGACGTACAGGCGGTTCTCCGGCACGGTCGCCAGCGCCGGGTAGGACGGGGGCGTGGTGTGCCAGTACAGCTGGGCGTCGATGCCGCCGGGGAACTGGACGACGGCGTCCCGCCCGATCGGGTCGTCGAACGGGGCCACCACGACGGCGGCCCCGGCCTGCTCGGCCTTGCGGACGCCCCGGTCGAGGTCCTTGACCAGCCAGCCGGTGCGCTCCGCCCCGAACGGGTAGGGCGCGGGCGTCTGGTAGTCGAAGACCGAGAGGGTGCCGACCGGCGAGAGGACCAGCTCGGAGTAGGTCCTGCTGGGCGTGGGCGTGACGGTGACCAGTGCCTTCTGGGTGTGGTGGCCGCCGAAGACGGCTTCCCAGCTGGTGACGAAGGCGTCCATGGCACCGGGGGTCACATACACGTGGGTGGTGTCGTACTGCGTGCCCACCGCGATCGTGGGTTCGGCCGCCTGAGCGGTCAGGCCGGTGGCCGGGCCGAGGGCGAGCAGTGCGGTGGCCAGCGCCGCGAGGCGCAGCCGGACGGGGAAGCGGGAGCGCATGAGGGTGTTCCTCCTGAATCAGTGATCACCGGCCAGGTGGGCCGACTCGGCCTCCCAGTCGATGAGTTCGGCTTCGGTACCGCGCGGCACCAGGGCGTAGCTCTCCTTGCGGAGCCAGCTGCGCAGCGGTTTGAGAGGCAGGTCGAGCAGGGCCGTGCCGTCCGGCCCGATGAGCATGATCCGCAGCAGGGTGCGGCCGTGGCACTGGCACGGCGGCCAGATCCGCACGTCGCCGAGCCCTGCCGGCTTGTGCAGGCCCTCCCACAGCAGGTCGCGGGAGAACTCCCACGTCCCGACGGCCTCCTCCGCCTCGGGGAACTCCAGGACGACGGCGAACGGCGCGTCCCGGCAGTACCGGAAGGGGACCGGCAGGTCGATGAATTGTCCCTCTCCTACATACAGTTGTGCTTCCAGCGGGAGCACAGTGGAGTCCGCGCCGGCCGCAGGCCCCTGATCGTGCATCGGGTGGCGGCCGGACACGGGTACCTCCGAGGTGGTGACGATTCGGGCAAGTGGGCGGGGCCCGCCGAGGACCGGCCCCGCCCGGTCGGTCACGCCTCGGGACGGGGCGTGACCACGAGGTGTTCGGCGAGGAACCAGACCTGGGCCTCACCGGTGCGGATCAGCTGGGAGACCAGCAGGTCCTGGGTGCCGTCGTCGCCGAGCTGGGCGGTGCGGCCGGCCGCGTCGCGGGCCTCGGCCAGGACGGCCTCGTGGGCGTCGAGGAGCCGCGAGAGCATCGCGGGCACGTCCTCGACCCCGTCCGGCGGGCGCGGCACACCGGTGATCTCGGCGGCGTGCCGGGGGTCGCCCACGGGGACGCCGCCCAGCATCCGCACCCGCTCGGCGAGCGCGTCGACCAGGGTCAGCTGCTCCTGGGCGTGCTTGTCGAACAACAGGTGCAGCTGGTAGGAGGTCGGGCCGTGCGCGCCCCAGTGGTGCTTCTTGTACAGCGCGTACAGGAACTGGGTGTCCGCGAGCAGGCGGTTGAGCCGCTGGCAGGAGTACTGCCGGGTGTCGTGGGCGAGCGCGATCGGCAACTGTGTGACGGTGCCGTACGCCTGCACCTCGGGGCCGTGCTGGTGGAGTCGGGGCTGGCTGGTCATCGAATACTCCCGGTCAGGCGGTCACGCAGCGGACGACGGTGCGGATCAGCTCGGCCACCTGCTCCGGCTGGGAGAGCATCACCAGGTGCGAGGAGTCGACCTCGACGGTGGTCATCCCGGCGCGCCGGTAGCCGAACCGCTCGACCTCGGGGTTGATGGTCCGGTCGGCGGCCGCGACCAGCCCCCAGGACGGCTTGGTCCGCCAGGCGGCGACCGGCGCGGCCTCGGCGAAGGCCGCGGCGGCCAGCGGGCGCTGGGAGCGGGCGAGCACCCGGGCGAGCGCCGGGTCCACGTCCGCGGCGAAGATCTCCGGGAAGCGCTCCGCCTCGACCGAGACGTCGGTGCCCTCGCCCGAGCCGTCCGGCAGCGGGAACGGCGCGTACACCAGCGCGTCGGCCAGCTCCGAGGCGGGGAAGCGGGCCTGCAGCTCGCCCAGGCTCTCCCCCTCCTCCAGCGCGTAACCCGCCAGGTACACCAGCGCCTTGACGTTCTCCTCGGCACCGGCCACGGTGATCACGGCACCGCCGTAGGAGTGGCCGACCAGCACGACCGGCCCGGGGATCTGCCGGACCACCGAGGCCAGGTAGTCGGCGTCACCGGTCAGGCTGCGGTTGGGCACCGGTGGGGCCAGCACCTTCAGCCCGTCGGCGAGCAGTTCGGGGACGACCCGGGCGAAGCTGGAGGCGTCGGCGAAGGCGCCGTGCACCAGCACCACTGTGGGGGTGTCGTTGGTCGTCACTCGGCGTCCCTCGGGGTGTCCTGGAGCGCGTCCCGCAGCGTCTGGACCGCGAGCGCGATGGCGCCCTGCGCCGAGCGCGAGGGCCGCAGCGCGTTGAGCATCACGAAGTCGTGGATGGTGCCGAGGAACCGCACCGCGGTCACCGGCACACCGGCCTGGCGCAGCTTCACGGCGTACGCCTCGCCCTCGTCGCGCAGCACGTCGGCCTCGCCGGTGATGACCAGCGCGGGCGGCAGCCCGGTGAGCTGCTCGGCGGTGGCCCGCAGCGGGGAGGCGGTGATCTCGGCGCGCTGGGCGGGGTCGGTGGTGTACTGGTCCCAGAACCACTGCATGGCGTCGCGGCGCAGGAAGTACCCGGTCGCGAACCGGTGGTAGGACTCGGTCTCGAACGCGGCGTCGGTGACCGGGTAGAACAGCACCTGCTGCACCAGCGGGACGTCCCCGCGCTCCTTGGCCATCAGGGTGAGCGCCGCGCTCATGTTGCCGCCCACCGAGTCACCGGCAACGGCGAGGCGGCCGGCGTCCAGCCCCCGGCCGGCGCCGTCGGTGACGATCCAGCGGGCCACGGCGTAGTTCTGCTCGATGGCGACCGGGTACCGGACCTCGGGCGAGAGGTCGTACTCCGGGAAGACCACGGCGGCCCCGGCGCCGACGGCCAGCTCGCGCACCAGCCGGTCGTGGGTGTGGGCGTTGCCGAACACCCAGCCCGCGCCGTGGATGTACAGCACGACGGGCAGCGGGCCGGTGACCCCGGCCGGCCGGACGATGCGGGCGCGCACCGAGCCGGTCGGACCGCCCGCCACCTCGATCCACTCCTCGTCGATCTCCGGGCCGGCCGTGCCGCCGGACTGCACCTGGTCGACCGCCTCGCGGCCCTTGGCCGGGCCCAGGTCGAAGAGGTACGGGGGGTTCGCGGTGGCCTCGGCGAAGGCACGGGCCTCGGGCTCCAGGGTCGGGCCGGCGAGCTTCGACTCGGACATGGTGATCACCTCTGGTTCTGGTCGTGCTGAGTGGTGGTCACCAACCTAGGAATGCGTGGGCGGCGCACTGTCCCCTCGGCGCACACCCTCCGTCCGATCCGCGCACTCGTACATTTCGTCCACGTCCTCCCGGACGGTATGAATGGTGCGGATGACCTCGGCAGGACGGACTGGAGTGCGATGGGTGACACGGGCGGGACGCGGTTCGGCCGGCTGTTGCGGGAGCTGCGGCAGGCCCGTGGGCTGACGATCGAGGAGCTGGCGGAGGTCTCCGGAGTCTCCGGGCGGGCGATCGGCGACATGGAGCGGGGGCGGAGCCTGCGCCCGCAGCGCGGCACCGTCACCGCGCTCGCGCAGGGCCTCGGGCTCGACGAGGCCGTGCACGCCGAGCTGCTGGCCCTCGCCCGCGCCGGCCGCCCGGGCAGCGGCCCGGCGGCCGTCGCCAAGGTCTCGCCCTGCGCACTGCCCCGGGGCGTCCGGGACTTCGTCGGGCGGGAGGCCGAGCTCGCCGCGCTGCGCGACCTCGCCCACCGGAGCGCGGCGGAGGAAGGCGCCGGGGCCCCGCCGGTGGCGGTGGTGTTCGGCGCACCGGGCAGCGGCAAGACCTCGCTGGCCGTCCGGCTGGCCGAACAGCTCGCCCCGGAGCTTCCGGACGGGGCGTTCCTGCTGGACATGCAGGGGCTGGACGAGCAGCCGCTCTCCCCGCAGGAGGCGGTACTGCGGCTGCTGGCGGCCTGGGGCGCGGGTGACCAGGACCTGGTCCGGCTGAGCGCCGATGAACGGCTGGCCCGCTACCAGGAGGCCGCGGCCCGGCTGCACGGGGTCCTGATCCTGGACAATGCCGGGCAGGAGGCCCAGGTGCGGCCCCTGCTGCCGCGCTCGGGGCGGCTGCTGGTCGTGGTGACCAGCCGTCACACCATGGCCGGTCTCGAAGGGGTGCAGCGAGTGGAGCTGCCCACCCTGGACCCGCAGGAGTCCGGCTCCCTGCTGCGCGCGGTGGTCGGGGCCGCCCGGGTGGACGCCGAGCCGGACGCGGCCCGCACCATCGCCGAGCTGTGCGGCCACCTGCCGCTCGCCGTCCGCGTCGCCGCCAACTGGGCCGCCACCCGGACGAACTGGAGCCTGCAACGGCTGGCCACCCGGCTCACCGACGAGGACCGCCGGCTGGACTCGCTCAGCGCGGGCGACCTGCGCGTCAACTCGGCCTTCTCGCTGTCCTACTCACGCCTCGCCCCGGCGACCGCCCGGATGTTCCGGCTGCTCTCGCTGATACCCGGGCCAGACTTCAGCATCCCGCTGGCCGCCGTCCTCGCGCAGGTCCCCCTGTTCGACGCCGAGGACCTGCTGGAGGAGCTGCTGGAGGCGGGCCTGCTGACCACCCACAGGGAGGACCGGTACGGCCTGCACGACCTGCTGCGCCTGTACGCCAGGGCGCAGCTGCGCCAGGAGGACGGCGAGCCGCAGTCGGCCGGCTCCCGGGCCCGGCTGCGCACCTGGCTGCTCGACACCGCCGTGCTGGCCGGCCGGTGGCACGAACCGGACCACCGCCCGGCGGCCCGGGACGGCGCGCGGCTGGTCACCCTGACGAGCCCCGAGCAGGCCATGGGCTGGCTCAAGGCGGAGCGCGACAACTGGCTGGCCGCCTTCCGGGAGGCCGCCCGGCTCGGCGAGCACGCCCAGGTGGACGCGGTGGGCGGGGCCATGCGCCAGGTCTCCGACAGCTGGGTCTCCGCCGACCACTGGATCGAGGTCTTCACCGCCGCTGCCCGGGCCGCGGCCGCGCTCGGCGACCCGGCGCGCCAGGCCGCCCACCTGAACGACCTCGCCTGGGCGTACTGGGTCTGCGAGGCCCGGCACGAGGACGCGGTCGCCGCCACGACCTCCGCCCTCGACCTGGCCCGCTCCTGCGGGGACCTGGCCCAGCAGGCCAGGGCGCACAACCGGTTCTGCGTGCTGGACGCCGCCGCCGGCGAGCCCTCCTCGGCCGCCGACCACTGCCGCCGGGCGATGGACCTGTTCATGGCGGTGGACGACGTCAACGGCTACCTGCCCGCCTGCAACATGAACCTGCGGCTGCTGGAGATGGCCGGCCGCTTCGAGGAGGCGGTCGAGACCCACCGGGAGGTCCTGGCAGTACTCGCCGATCCGGCCTACGCCGGCCGGATACCGGAGAACATGCGCACCCTCACCGGCCTGATCGCCGCCTACTACCTGTCCCTGGTCCACCTCAACCAGGGCCACTGGGCCGAGGCCGTCGAGACGCTGCGCCCGGTCCGGGGACGGTTCGAGCCCCTCGGCTACCACCGGGTGGCGGCCAAGGCATACCTGCACCTGGCGGACGCGCTCGTCCACCTCGGGGAGCACGAGGCGGCGGCCGCCGAGTACGGCACCGTGCTCACCCTGGCCGAGCAGGTCCCCGCCGAGCTGGTCGGGCTGGCCCGGACGGCGCTCGCCGACCTGGCCGCCGGAACGCCCGCACCGCCCACCAGCTTCAGCTGACCCGCGTCAGGCCGCCACCGCGTACCCGATGCCCTCGCGCCACTCGCTCGGGGAGACCCCGTACGCGGACCGGAACGCCCGGCTGAAGTGACTGGCGCTCACGAAGCCCCAGCGGCCCGCGACCGCCGCCACCGTCAGGTGACCCGCCGTCGGGCGGGCCAGGTCCCGCCGAGCCATGTCCAGCCGCTGGCGCTGGATCCAGCGGGCCACCGTCACGCCCTCGAAGTGGAACAGCTTGTGCAGGTAGCGCACCGACAGGTGGTGGGCCGCCGCGATCCGCTCGGGTGACAGCCCGGGGTCGCCGAGGTGGCGCAGGATGTGGTCCTTCACCCGGGCCAGCGTGGCCCCGGCCGCCTCGGGCGCGTCCGGCACCGACCGGCCGCGCAGTTCGTGGGCGAGCACCGCGAGCAGGTCCAGGGCGGTGGTGGCCAGGCGCCCTGCCACGGCCGGTTCCAGCGAGTCGGCCGAGCGGGCCAGGCGCTCCAGGTAGGCGGCGGCCAGCGCGGCGGTGCCGCCGCCGGTCCCGAAGGCCGTCGCGGTGAGCAGCCGCAGGTCCTCGTCACGGACGCCCACGGCGGCGCGCGGCCAGTGGAAGGCCGTGAACTCGAAGGGCTCCGCCAGCTCCTTGGCGAACGGCCGCCCGGCGTCCGAGATCGCGAAGCTGCCCGGCCGCAGCAGCACCTGGTGCCCGTCCTGCTCCAGCCGCGCGGTCCCCCGGTGCTGGAGCGCGAGCGTGAGGTGGTCCTCGCCGCCCCGGGCGATCAGCTCCGCGCTGCGCACCACCCGCTGCGGTCCGGCCTGCACCCGGGAGACCTGCAGGGCGCCCACCTGCCGGCTGGTGATGGTCGCGGCGGCGGGGGCGGCCTCCAGCAGGGAGACGTCCAGCGGGATGAAGGTGTGCGAGACCGCCTCGTGCCAGTACTCGGCTCGTTCGACGGTCGGCACCGGGGCGGTGTCGAGAACGACGGGCATGGGTACTCCTCGGCGCGCGGTCGGACGGTCCCGACCATCACACCTGCGGCCACCGCCCCGGACCAGGAAGAACCGCAGGCAGAAACCGGACGCCCCCTCACCAGGGGCGGCGGTGCAGGGCCAGGTGCACGGTGTCGACGGCCTGGATCAGCGCGGCCCGCGCGGTGCCGGTGGGGTGGAGCGCGTCGAGCAGCAGGAAGCCGTGCACGGCGCCCTGGTAGCGCGTGGCCACCACCGGGACGCCCGCCGCCCGGAGCCGGGCCGCGTACGCCTCGCCCTCGTCCCGCAGCACGTCGGCCTCGGCGGTGACCACGAGCGCCGGGGGCAGTCCGACGAGCTGCTCCGGGGCGGCGCGCAGCGGCGCGGCGGTGGCCTCCCGCCGCCGGTCCTCCTCGGGCAGGTAGTCGTCCCAGAACCGGCGCATGTGCTCCCGGTGCAGGAAGTAGCCGGTCGCGAAGCGCCGGTAGGACGGGGTGTCGAAGTCGGCGTCGGTCACCGGGCACAGCAGCACCTGGTGCACCAGGTGGACGTCGCCGCGCTCGCGGGCGAGCAGGGTCAGCGCCGCCACCAGGTTGCCCCCGGCGCAGTCGCCGACGGCGGCGATCCGGTCCCCCGCCAGGCCGAGCTCGTGGCCGTGCGCGCCGAGCCAGCGGGCCACCTCGTAGCACTGCTCGACGGCCACCGGGTAGCGGGCCCCGGGGGCCCGCGCGTAGTCGACGTACACCACGGCCGCGTCCGTCCCCAGGGCGAACTCCCGGACCAGCCGGGCGTAGGCGGCGGCGTCGCCGAGCGACCAGCCGAGGCCGGGCAGGAACAGCACCACGGGGCTCGGTACGGCGGCGCCGACCGGCCGGATCACCTGGACGTGCACCCGTCCGGTCGGCCCGCAGGGCAGGGCGAGCCACTCCGCCGTGGTGGCGGAGGGGTCGTCCGGGCCGTCCGGGCCCGGCTCCGCGGGCCCGGCCAGCAGGGAAAGGTCCGGGAGCTCCGCCGCCCGGCCGGCGGCCGTGTCCAGGAACTCCTGGAGCGGCCGGTCGAGCACCGGCCGGCGGCCGTGCTCGTCAGTGGTGTGGGACAACGCATCGCTCCTGGCGTGATCGGCGGTCACAGCGGCGCGGGCCGGGCCGCACCGGGGCCCGGCGCCCGCCGGGCACGCCGTCCCGCACCGTGCACACGCCGCTCGACCGTACCGGCCGGGCAGCGGCCGCAGTGCTCTCTCCGTGCACGGTTTCCGACCGGGTGTACACGGACGGTCAGCCCGCGTCGGCCGTCCTGAGCTCGCGCCACTCGCGCGGGGAGACGCCGTAGGCGGCCCGGAACACCCGGCTGAAGTGGGCCGGGTTGACGAAGCCCCACCGCTGCGCGACCGCCGACACCGTCGGGGCGGTCCGGCCGCGCCGCCCCAGCTCCCGGGCGCAGGCTTCCAGCCGGCGCTGCTGGACGAGCCGGCCCACCGTCACCCCCTCGCCCTCGAACAGCCGGTGCAGGTAGCGCACGGAGATGTGGTGGGCCTGGGCGATCGTCTCGGGCGACAGCTCCGGCTCGCCGAGGTGGCGGTCGATGTGCTCCCGCACCCGGCGGACCAGGTGGTCGTTCGGGGCACCGGGCCCGTCGTCCGGGTGCGCGGCCGTCAGCTGGGCGACCAGGGTGCTCACCAGGTCGGCGACACTGCCCGCCAGCCGGTCGCCGACCGGGGCGGGGTACTCGTGCGCGGAGGCGGCGAGGGTGCCGAGGAACGGCAGCAGCACCGGCCCGCACCCCTGTGCCGGGCCGACGGCCGTCCCCGCCGCCTGCCGCAGCTCGCGCTCGGGCACGCCGAGCAGCCGACGCGGCAGGTGGAACAGGTGGGTGCGGAAGCGCTCGGGGAAGTCCACCCGGTACGGCCGCGCCGTGTCGTACAGGACGAGCCCGCCCGGTGGCACCTCCGCCCGGCGCCCGTCCTGCTCCAGCACGGCCCGGCCCAAGACCTGCACCGCGACCCCCACCTGCGGCTCGGCCTGCGGGGCCCGGGCGATCAGCGCCGCCGTCCTGGACACCCGCGCCGGGTCCGCCTCCAGGGTCGAGATCCGGACGTACCCGAGGCGGTGCGCCTCCAGCCGTCCGTCGAACGGCTGCCCGACCCTCGGGACCACCTCCACCGGCACCAGGGCCCGCGACACCGCGCCGCCCCAGTACGCCGCCCGCTCCTCCTCCGGCACCGACGCGGTCGTCACCCGCACACCCATCGGACCGTCCTTCCCTCGCAACCCCGCGCGGTCAGCCTGAGTGGTCGGCCGCTGAGCCTGTTAGGTCATCTGACTGCCCGGCTGCGCCGGGAGCACGGTCAGTCGCCGCCGAGGGCGTGGCCGAGGGCGGCCCGCGAGGTGATGCCGAGCTTCGGGAAGACCTTGTACAGGTGCGCCCCGACCGTCCGGGGCGACAGCTGGAGCAGCTGGCCGATCTCCTTGTTGCTCAGGCCGGTGGCGGCCAGCCGGGCGATCCGCAGTTCCTGGCCGGTCAGCCCGGCCGCCTCCGGGGAGGTCGGCGGTGCCACGGAGTCGCCCGCGGCGCGCAGTTCCTCCTCGCACCGCCGCGCCCAGGGCTCGGCCCGCAGCCGGCGGAACGCGTGGTGCGCGGCGCGCAGCACCTCCC
This sequence comes from Saccharothrix sp. ST-888, assembly GCF_000955975.1. Lineage (GTDB taxonomy): Bacteria > Actinomycetota > Actinomycetes > Streptomycetales > Streptomycetaceae > Kitasatospora. The sequence continues at coordinate 18,011 of NZ_JYJF01000009.1, read as the reverse complement.
GGGCCCCGGGCCGGTGGCGCCGGCGCAGCCACGAGCCGTGAGCCAGCCGCAGCCGGGCGAGGTCGAACACCCAACGCTCGGCCCCCGGCACGGCGTAGGCCCGCTGGTAGGCGGCCTCGGCCTCCTCGTCCTCGGCGGCCAGCGCGGCGGCGGCCGCCAGCAGGAAGGCGTGCCGGCCGGAGATCTCCGCCGAACCCGCCGCCGCCCCGGCCGCCACGTGGGCCCGCGCCTCCTCGCGGCGGCCGGTGTACACGGCGGCCGTCACCAGGTCGAACACCAACGCGTGGTGCCAGGGCGGGCCGCCGGCCAGGCGGCCGGGCGGGGTGAGCTCGCCGAAGAGCGCGTACGCCTCCTCGTACCGCCCGTGGGCCAGCGCGGCCAGGCCGCGCAGGTGGGCCAGCCGGTCGAGGACGAACCGCATCCGGGCCCGGGTGGCGGCCGGTCTGATGATCCGTTCGACCTCGCGAAGCCCTGCCTCGTCGCCCCGCCCGGCCAGGAAGTGGGCGTGGTACTGGCGGAACATCAGGGCGTTGCAGTGGTAGCCGAGCTCGTCCGCGATCTCGGCCTCGCGCCGGCAGACCTCGGCCTGGTCCCAGTGCCCGAGCAGGTAGTCCTGGTGGCACTTGGCCTTGGCCACCGAGCCCTGGGTGGCGTAGCTGTGCAGCCCGGTGGAGCGCCGCCACAGGTCGCCCTCGGGGCTGTCGAGCGCCGAAGCGGTCCACAGCAGCAGCCAGGCCGCGCCCGCCTCCTGTTCCTGCGTCATGCCGGCGGTCACCGCCCGCAGCGCCTCGGCGACGCCCGGGCCCGGATCGGTCCAGGCCCGCAGGCAGAGCCGGCCCGCCTCGGAGACGTGCTCCCGGTGGCGCTCCAGCGCCCGCCAGGCCCACGGGTCGTCGGTGTAGGTGGCGGCCAGCAGCAGCTTGAAGAAGGCCTGCTCGACCAACCCGAAGGTGTCGGCGCCGGGCGCGGTCAGCCGGTCGAGGACGCCGGGCAGCAGGGTGGCGGAGGAGGCGAAGTCGATGTGGTGGCTCTGGTCTGCGTAGACCACCGCATACGCGAACAGCGGCGCGACGTCCGTCGGCACCGGGGCGGCCTTCAACTCCTCCACCAGGGCGGCGGTGTGCCGCAGCTGCCCGCCGCGGGCCGCCATCACGGCGGCCCAGGTGAGCCGCCGGGCCCGGTCGGCCGGGTCGGGGCTGAGTGCGGCGGCGCGTTCGAGCAGCAGGGCCCCCTCCGCGTCACCGCCACGGGCGGCCAGGCCACGCCCGACTTCCTGGAGGCGGTGTGCCAGGCCCTCCTCCGGGAGCTGCGCGGCGGCGGCCTCGTGCACCAGCCGCCGGGGGTCCTGCTGCGGGAGGGAACCGGCCAGCGCCCGGTGGGCCGCCCGCCGCTCGGCGTCCGAGGCCGCCGAGATCACGGCGGTACGGACCAGCGGGTGCCGGAACACCAGCCGCCCGCCGGCATCGAGCCGGGCCAGCCCGTCCGCCTCGATCCGCTCCAGGGCGTCCGCGAACCCCGCGCCCAGCTGCGGCACCCGGCTGCTGAAGTCCGTACCGGTCGCCAGCGCGCCCATCAGCAGCAGCCGGGCGGCCGCCGGCGTCACCGCCCCCAGCCGCTCGGCGAACATCCGCTCCAGGTTGCGCCCCAACGGCAGGCGGTCCGGCAGCGGTGCGATCCCCCGCCGCTGGGCGTCGGCCAGCTGCCGGGGCAGCTCCACCAGCGCCAGCGGGTTCCCGGCCGCCTCCGCCAGCACCCGGTCCGTGGTGGCCGCCGCCAGCTCGGGGTAGCAGGCCGCCAGCAGCGCGGTCGCGTCCGCCGGGGGCAGGCCCGCCACATCGACCGGGTCCGCCGACCAGGTCTGCGCGGCCGGCCCGTCGGGGCGACCGGCGCCGACGATCACCAGGGGCAGCTCGGCGCAGCGCCGGCGCAGGAAGGCGAAGACGGTCGCACTGGAGGAGTCGATCCAGTGCAGGTCGTCCAAGGCCAGCAGGACGGGGGCGGCCTGGGCGGCCTCGGCCAGCAGCGCCAGCGTGGCGGCCCCCACCGCGAAGCCGCTGGGCGTCCCGGCCCGGGCCCCGAACGCACTCTCCAGCGCCTCGCGCTGGTGGGCCGACAGGACCTTCGACCGCTGGAGCAGCGACCAGAGTGCCTGGTGCAGCGAGCCGAACGAGAAGTCGGTCTCCGCCTCGGCACCGACCGCCCGCAGCACGGTGAACCCCCGCTCGCGGGCCGCCCGCTCCGCCCAGGCCAGCAGCGTGCTCTTGCCGACCCCGGCCTCGCCACGCAGCAACAACGCGGAGCCGACCCCGTTGCCCTCGGCCTGCGCCACGGCCGAGGCCAGCAGCTCCGTCTCACGCTGCCGCCCGACCAGGGCCGGGCTCTGTCTCTCTTCCGCCACTCTCGTTACTCCCCGGGGTTGGCCGGCCTGCTCACTCCCCCGGCCGCCAAGATTATCGCCCGTCAGTTCGCCCCGGGACACCATCCGACCAGCCCTGGGGAGCCTTCGCTGGTTGAACACGGAGCGGGATGCCAACAGGTTCGGACCATGTACCCGCACCGCCAAAGCGACTGGGCACCGGCTCTTGGCCCGGTCACAGCGGCGCGAGTTCAATCGTCGGATTCTCCACCTCGGCCTCGCTGTTCCGCGCCACCGCGGCGACCGCCCGCGGCGATGTTCCCGGCGTCGCCCGATCACCCGGGTGGGCCGCTGCTCCGTATCTCGGAGCAGCGGCCCACGGCCGTCGTCGGCACGGCCGGATGGCGCAGTCGTGCGCCGTCCTCCGCTGCGCCGGCGTGCGGGTGTCCGTCAGAGGCCCGGTAGTGGGTCCTGTTCGCCGGGGACTACGTGGACCGGGGCCTCGGGGGCTCGGCACTCGCGTCCGAGGCGGAGCATGCGGGACTCCGGGTCATGGAGCAGGCGACCGCACCGGCGGCAGCGGATGCGGGTGGGGAGGCGGGACGGCGGGGGCGGGATCAGGGCTGGATCGGACACGCCTCCCAGTGTCGCGGAAACCCGGTCGCCTGTTCGGGCGCTTGGCGTGTCTGGACGTGAAGACGCTGTCCGCCGCTCGCAGGATCCGGTCAGGACGGGAGGGCGGTCGGGCTGAGGGCGAGGACGGCCAGGTCGTCGGTGAGCGGGCCCGCGTAGGCGCGGACGTCCTGGTCGAGGAAGGCGACGACGGCCTCGGGGGTGATGGTGCGCAGCGCGGCCAGCCGGTCGGCGAGTGGGTGCCCGGCGCCTTGGCGGCCTCGGCCATGGCGAGGTTCCAGCGGGCGGCGATGCCGGCTGTGCTCTGCTGCCGTGCGCCGGACCGGGGGCGGATGGGCACGGTCAAGACTGACCTCCTCGGCCGAGGAGCCGCCTCGCGTGCCGTGCCGGGCGAGGCGGCGTACAACTCCTTCCATGGTCGCCGAGACGGTGTCCGGAACGCGCGCCCGGAGGTCCCGGTGCACCGGGACCAAGGACTCCGTTTCCGGCCCGGGGCCCGGGGCCCGCCTGCTAGCGGAGGGTGACCGGGAGGGTGCGGAAGCCGCGCAGGACGAGCCGGTCGCGGCGGGTGGCGCCGGGGGCGGGGGCGAGGGCCGGGAAGCGGGTGAGCAGGGCGGGCAGGGCGACGGCGGATTCGAGCCGGGCGAGTTGGGCGCCGAGGCAGTAGTGCGGGCCGCCGCCGAAGCTCAGGGGCTGGCTGTCCGCTCTAGTGGGGTCGAAGCGGGCCGGGTCCGGGTAGCGGAGCGGGTCGCGGTTGGCGGCGCCGATCAGCAGGAACACTCCGCCGTCCCTGGGGATGGCGCTGTCGCCGATGCGCAGGCCCTGAGCGGTCGCGACCCGGACGGTGAGCTGGACGGGCGAGTCGTGGCGCAGCACCTCGTCGGTCAGCAGGGCGGGATCCACGCTGCCCGCACGGACGGCGGCCAGGATCTCGGGGTGGCCGAAGAGCAGGGCGAGGCCGTTGCCGAGCAGGTTGGTGGTGGTCTCGAAGCCCGCGCCGAGCAGCAGGACGAGGTTGGCGAGCAGTTCCCGGCCGGAGAGCCGGGCGGGGTCGGCGTCGGCGATCTCGACCAGGGCGCTGACCAGGTCGGGCTGCGGGTCGGCCCGGCGCTTGGCGGCGAGGTGCGCGAAGTACTGGGTGAGTTCCTCGGCCGCCCGGTCGGCGGCGGCCAGTTCGGACTCGTCGGCGAACAGTTCCAGCGCGGCCGTGAGGTCGGCCGCGAGCGGCCGGAACCGGGCCCGGTCGGCCTCCGGGACGCCCAACAGCTCGCAGATCACGCCGACCGGGAGCCGGTAGGCGAAGGCGTCCATGAAGTCCACCGGTGAGCCGTCGGCGCCCTGCTCGGCCATCTCGTCGAGCAGCCGGTGCACGGCGGCGGTGACGGGCTCCGCCAGGGCGGCGACCCGGCGGGCGGTGAAGACCGAGGCGATCAGCGAGCGCATCCGGTGGTGGTGCGGGGCGTTGGCCTCCAGGATCGAGCGGGAGAACAGGAGCTTGGCCGGGTGCTCGGCGTAGTCGGGCGCCCAGCGCTCCCACAGCTGTGCGTCGGCCACTTCGAGGCCCGGGTTGCGCAGTGCCTGGTGCACCTCGCGGTACCCCACGACCATGCCCAGTCCGTCACCGCCGGGGACGACCGGACCGAGCTTGCGGGCGAGCTCGTACAGCGGGTACGGGTCGGCCCGGCCCTCCGCCGACATCAGCTGCTCCATGATCGCCGCGCCGTCCATGAACGCTCCCTTCGACTGGGCTACTGGCGGGTCAACTGACCGGTAGGCTCGCCGAGTTCCCGGCCGGCGGGAATTTCGGCCGGTACGCCGGTGGTCGGAACTGCCCCGGCCGGCACGCCGGGGCGGGGGGGCGGATCCGGGGGTCGGCTCGCTACCCTTACGCCGTGGAGATCTGGATCAACCCGCGCTGCGGGAAGTGCCGTACGGCGATCAGCGAGCTTGAGGCCGTCGGAGCCGAGTACACCGTCCGCCGCTACCTGGAGGACCCGCCGACCGCCGCCGAGATCGAGCGGGTGCTGGAGCGGCTGGCACTGGAGCCGTGGGACATCGCCCGGGTGGACGAGGCGGTGGGCAAGGAGCTGGGGCTCAAGGAGTGGAGCAGGACGGAGGCCGACCGGGCGCGGTGGATCGCCGCGCTGGCCGAGCACCCGATCCTGATCCAGCGGCCGATCATCACGGCGGACGACGGGCACGCGGTGGTGGCGCGGACGCCGGAGGCGCTGCGCTCGGTACTCCCGGGCTGAACCGGCGCACCGCACGGCAGGTCAGGGGCGGCGGATGGTGCGTTCGGGCTCGCCCGGGCGCCAGGAGCGGATGACCAGGCAGTCGCCCTCCACCGTGGTCAGGACGGCCTCGGTGAGCTCCAGCCGGAAGGCGTGGAACGGGCCGGGCGGGGGCTGGGGAAGATCGGACACGTGGGCGGAGAGCTCGATCTCGTCGAGGATCTCCGCCGCGGTGCCGGAGACCTTGGCGTCGCCGTCCGTCATGGTCTCGTCGGCGGGGTTGCTGTGCAGCGAGAAGCGGCCGTCGCGCTGGAGGTCACGGGCCTTCACCGCGCCCGGCATCGAGCCGATGGTCAGGTCGGCGCCGATGAACTAGACCTCCGTACCGCTCACCCGGGGCGAGCCGTCCTTGCGCAGGGTGGCCAGCACATGGTGCCGGTGGGCCTCGAATCGGGCCCGGACGGCCGGGGCCAGGTCGGGTGCCTCATGCTCGAAATCCTGCCAGGTAGCCATGGTGCCCAGTCTGGCAGCGGGCACCGACAGCGGCCCGGTGCGGTGACCGGCGGGCGCTGTCGGTGCCCGCTGCCAGACTGGCCCGATGGCACAGACGACCTACATTGCATTTCTCCGCGCGATCAACGTCGGTGGGCGGACGGTCACCATGGAGCGGCTGCGCGGGCACTTCACCGAGCTGGGCCTGCGCGAGGTCCGTTCGTACATCCAGAGCGGGAACGTCTTCTTCAGCACCGAGGAGAGCGACCGGGCCGCACTGACCGCGCGGATCGAGCAGCACCTGGCGGCCGCGCTCGGCTACCAGGTGCCGGTCATGCTGCGCACGGTGGACGAGGTGGCGGAGCTGGTCGCCGCCGACCCGTTCGCCGGCATCGAGGTGACACCGGAGCTGCGGCTGTGCGTGGTCTTCCTCTCCGAGCCGCTGCCCGAGGAGTTCGCCCTCCCCCTCCGTGGCCCCAGGGGCGACTGGGAGATCGTCGGGGCGGTGCCGGGCGCCGCCTTCGTGGTGATGCACCTGCGGAAGGGGCGGCTGGGCGGGAACCCGGCCACCGCCTTCCCCAAGTCGTACCGCGGTCAGGGCACTTCGCGGTTCTTCCACACCACGGTGAAGATCCTCAACGCCGCACGGAAGTAGGCCGCAGGGAGGTCGCCAGGACCCGCGCCGCCGACGTCCCCAGCCCGCTCGGTCCGGCGAACTGCCGTGCCGCGGTGGCGTGCCGGCCGCCTCGGCCGCTGTGCCGCAGGATGTCCGCCTCGCGGTAGCGGACGCAGTCCTCGTGCCAGGTCTTGATCCCGGCCAGCCAGTACCGGAAGTCCTGCACGTAGTGGTCGAGGGCCTGGCGGGTCTTCCCGTCGAGGCCGAAGTCGTCGTACAGGATCGGCAGTTCGTGCTCGGCGACGTGCTCGAACTGGTTGATCCGGGAGGTCATCAGGTCGTTGACGATGCCGAGCGCGGTCGGGTAGTCGCAGTCGAAGAAGTTCTGCACCACCAGCACGCCGTTGTGGACCTCGCCCTCGAACTCGACCTCCTTCTGGTACGAGAAGACGTCGTTCATCAGCGCGGCGTAGTCCATGGCGGCGTTCTCCAGGGACTGCATCGGGCCGCTGCGGTAGATCTCCGCCGGGATCTGCCGGCCGTGCGAGATCCGGCTCAGGCTGAGGGTGAGCTCGGAGCCGAAGGTGGTGCGGCGCATCTCCAGGTAGTCGACCGGGTCGGGGATCCGGTTCTGCAGCTGGTTGGCGAGCTCCCATAGCCAGCTCTCGGTCATGACCTCGACGGCGGTGCGGAAGTCGCGGCGCGCCTCGATGTCCAGCGGGCCCGCGGTGCGCTGCCAGAGGTCGGCCAGCGCCCGTTCGAGGCCGGTGGCGGGTGCGGGCACGGGCTCGCCGTCGATCGGCATGAAGAGCGAGAGCCGCTCGTTGGCCTGCTTGGCACCGGCGAGGTTCCGGGTGCGTCCGTAGACCACCGGGTAGTAGTCGTCCGCATAGGTGCCCCAGGTCAACCAGCCCGAGGACAGGTCGAGTTCCTCCGGGGTGGCGTCCGGGTCGATACCGGCCGCGCAGAGCGGCAGGTCGATGTCGATCAGCCGCGGCTCGTCCCAGACGTCGGATCCGGGCAGACCGGGGTCGGCTTCGAGCAGGCGGACCCGGCGGGCCCATTCGACGTTGTTGCGCCGGGCGTTCGCCAGGTGCGGGCTGAGCGTGGTGGTGAACGGCATGGTGAACTCGGGGATCCGGGACGGGCCGACCCGCTGGTACGGGACATGGGTGAAGCTGCGCGCCCGGCCCGCGCCGATCAGCCCGGCGAGCGCCCTGAGGTCCGCCGCCGAGGTGCCGAGGCCCTGCGGCCGGAGGGAGAACGGGCTCGGCGCGCTGCCGGCGCTCGCACCGTTCATGTACCGGCTGGAGCGCATGTGCCACTCGTGGCCGCCCGACTGCCAGTCCTGCAGGCCCTTGACGTAGGCGAGGACGGCGGCGCACTCGTCCGGGGTTAGCCCCTTCTCGGCGAAGAGCGGCGGGAGTTCGGTGAGGGCGGTGTTCTCGAACTGCTGGATCCGCGAGGTGAGCAGGTCGTTGACCGAGTCGGCGGCCTCCTGGGTGGAGCAGCCGAAGAAGGTCTCCAGAACGAGCACCCCGTTGCTCAGCTCACCCTCCTCCTGGGTCTCCCGCTCGTACGAGAACAGGTCGTTGCGCAGGTGGACGCCGTCGGAGAAGGCGTCCTTGAGCACCCGCAGCGGGCGGGACCCGGCGACCGAGGGCGGGATTTCGGCGCCGACGGCGTGCTCCACCAGACCGGCCGACCAGGGCGCGCCGCCGACCTTGCGGCGCATCTCGATGTACTCGACCGGGTTGGGGATCCGGTTGATGTTGATGTTGGAGAGTTCCCAGAGCGACTCGTTGAGCAGATGCTCGGTGTTCAGGGCGAACCGGCGCCGCCAGTCCATCGACATCGCGGGCACCGTCCTGGCCCACAGGTCGGCGAGCCCCGCCTCGACCGGGTTGGTCGGCTCGGGGGTGCCGACGGAGAGGTCCATCGGCATGAACGCCGGGAGCCGGTCCAGGTAGGCCTTGCCGCCGGGGCGGTCCTGGGTGCGCTTGAAGAGCTCCAGGAAGTGGTCGTCGAAGAAGAACACCCACACGTACCAGTCGGTCACCAGCGACAGTTCGGGCCCGTCGCAGTCGGGGTGGGTGTAGGCGCAGAGCAGCGCGTAGTCGTGGGAGTCGAGGTCGTGCTCGTCCCAGACGCCCGAGCCCTCCAGCATCCCCATGCCGCGGGCCCACCGTTTGGTGTGCTCCCTGGCCTCCTCCAGATGAGGGTTCAGCCTCGCCGGGTATGCCAGGTAGAAATCGGGCAGTTCGAAGGGTTGGCTCACAGCCGCCCCCGCCTCTCTCGCACTTGGTCATGATCGGCGCGTAGCGTGCCCAACTCCCCTGTGCGACACACCTGCCGGAGACCCCGCACGGTTGCTCCGATTCGCCGTGGCGCCCGGCGCACACGGCGCACACGCGGGGCGCTCGATCGCTCGTTCACGCTCCCCTCGTGCACCGGCGGATCAGTGCGGGAACATCCGAGGCGGGCGGCGGACGGGCAGTTCGTCCCGGAACTCCTCGATGGCCGAGCCGATCTGACGCATCAGATACGTCTGTTCGAGCCGGTCCAGGTAGAGGTGGTTGGCGGCGAGCGCCTCGACCGTGGCCGCGAAGTAGAGGGTCATCAGCGGGTTGATGAACAGCGAACTGTACCGCGTTCGCTCAGTGAAGCGAACGTCGCCGAACTGTCCACGCAGCGCGGCCGCCACCGAACCGTGGACGATGCTCGGATGCTCGGGGAAGGCCGCCTGCGCATGGGCCACGGCATCCAGGTAGAGCGCACCCTCCCGGGAGTCGCGCGGAATGGAGAAGGCACCCAGGTAGCCGTCGGCCCGGTCGAGGGCCGCCAGGTTCTCCAGCGCCAGCGAGTGGTTGACGCCGTGGTAGGAGTCGATGCCGAAGCCGAGGCAGGCGACCAGCCGCAGCGGTATCTCCGGCATCCCGGCGACGGCGGCCAGGCTGGCCATGTCCTCCTCCGGCGTGCCGAGCCCCGCCTCGTCGCCGCGCATCAGGATGTCGGTACCGCCGTCCACCAACAGGATCGCGTCGACGGCGAGGTGCTCGGCCAGCGCCCGGTAGGCGGCGCGCAGCGGCTGGACGCCGACCGAGCCGAAGGCCCAGACGGTGCCGGGCTGCCCGTGCAGGTCGAGCCAGCGGGCCAGCGTCCGCTCCGGGAAGTACGGTTCCGCGGAGGCGGTGTCCGGGCGGATCTCGGCGAGTTCGGGCGCCAGCCAGACGTCGGCGGGCAGGCCGTAGAGGTGGCTGAAGGAGAGGTTGGCCAGGTGCACCTGCTTGCCCGCCGCGCGCAGCGCGAAGGCGATCGGCAGACCCGCGTACACGTCGAAGCCGCCGCCGGCCCCGGCGATCAGGATCCGTTCGGCGGTCTTCAACCGGGTGAGCAGCGGCGGCTCGGAGAGCGAGAACATCCGGGGACGGTACCAAGGCACCGCCGCCCGCCGGGGGAAAGAGCAGCCCACCGGCCCTCCGGCAGGGGTGAGTTCGTCGGAGTGCGAAGCACCGCGGACGCAGGCCGCAGGTCCACCGGGGGCCGGTCAGGAGGTGGTGGCGCCCCAGAGCCGGCCGCTGACCCGGGCGTAGGTGTCTCGCCAGTGCGGCCAGTGGCGGACCGTCATGTCGTCGCAGTCCGCGAGGAGCCGGTCGATCTGCCGCTCGTCCACGCCCTCCAGCAGCCAGACCAGGGCGTCGGAGCTGCCCGGCCCCTCCGCGAGCCGGAGCAGGTCGAGCAGCTCGGGCAGGGTGCCGATCCGCGAACCGGCCGGGAAGACACCGGACATCCGGGGCAGCAGCTGCTGCTCCTCGATCCGCAGGTGGGTCTCCAGCCGGGCGGCCAGCTCCTCCACCGCGTACGCGACGGGCCAGCTGCTGGCCGGGTCCCGGGTGGCGATCCGGACCAGGGTGGTGACCCGGGTGAAGGAGTGGTCGAGGTTGTGGTGGTCGGACTCCAGCCAGTTGAGCAGCAGCCGCAGTTCGGGCGCGAAGCGGCGGAGCAGCGGCCACAGCCGGGTGTCCTGCTGCTCGTGGTGGCAGGTGAGCATGGCGGTGAGGAAGTCCCAGTGCCGCTGGAGCGCCTCGGCGGCGGCGGTGTCACCGGGCTGGAGCAGTCGCAGCGCGTTGGGCAGCCGGGCCAGGTCTCGGCGGAGCGCGGCGTGCACCAGCCGCAGACCGGCGAAGGGCATCAGCTCCACGCCGGAGGGGGCAGGCTGTACGTCGTGCTCGCCGCCCGACTGGGCGGGGATCTGGGGGGACTCGACGGGCAGCAGGTGGCTGGGCATCGGGCTCTCTTCATGACTCGCTGAGACTGGGCCGGTCCGGTGGCGCCGCTTCGACGGCTGCGCCCCGACCCCGGTTCTCCAGGGTGATGACAGCTCATCAGAGTCGAATCAATGTCTGATTGACGCGCAGGTCAGAGGCCGGATACGCCCGCGCGCCGGCAGCTTGGCCGGCGCGCGGTTCAGGTCCCTCACATCATGAAGTCGAGCACTGACATCCCGGCGTTCCGCCGGGATGCCCCTCGGGCCGACCGTCCGTCAGCCGTCGCTCTGCGGGCCGGTCAGGTTCTTGGTGAGCCACTCCAGGGTCATCGGGATCATCTTCTTGAAGTCCGAGGTGAGGTGCTTGCCGCCGGGCTGCTCGTAGTACTCGACGGTGGTCGGCGCCTGCGCCTTGGCGACCCACTTCTTGACCAGGTTGACCTCGTAGCCGTTGGCACCGCCCGAGGTGGCGAGCATCTTGACGTCGGCCTTGCTGGTCTCGATCAGCTTGCCGGGGCTGTTCGCCTCGCGCTCGGCCTCGTGGCCCTTCCAGAGCAGCGAGTCCGGGTCCCAGTAGCCGTCGATCGGCACGGCGACCTTGTAGACGTCCGGGTACTGCATCGCCAGCTTGGCGCTGCAGAAGGCGCCGGTGGAGGCGCCCATCACGCCCCAGCTGTCGCGGCCCTTCAGCGTGCGGAAGTTGGTGCGGACGAAGTCCGGGACGTCCTGGGACATCCAGGTGCCCATCTTGGGCTGGCCCGGGATGTCGCTGCAGTCGAAGGCCCGCTTCTCGTCGCTCGTCAGGTTCTGCACGGGCATGATCATGATGAAGGGGTGCGCCTTCTGCTCCTTGACGAGCTTGGCGTCCTGCTCCTGGATCGGCAGCTGGTTGTCCGTCCAGGTGTTGTAGCCGTTGCTCTGACCGCCCGCGTAGAGGGTGAGCACGGGGAAGCCGAACTTGGCGTACTTCGGGTCGTTGTACTCCGGCGGCAGCCAGACCCAGACGTCCGCCGTGACACCCGACTTCTTGCCGGCCAGCGTGGTCTTGAAGATCGGCCCGGCGGCGGTGTCGCGGACCTTCTTCAGTTCGGCCGGCGTGCCGGTCGGCATCGAGACCTTGCTCTCCTTCGGCGGCGCACTGCTCGCCGCCGCGGGGACGACCGCTGCGGCGTCGCCCCCCTTCTTGGCGGCGGGGGCCGGCTTGCCGCCGCTGCCGCAGGCCGCCAGGGCGGCGGACAGGGCGAGCACGGTGATACCGGCGAGGACGGCGCGGGTGCGGGTGGGCTGCGAGTGCGACTGCGACTGCGGCTGCTGCGGCTGCACGGTGAAATCTCTCCGACCGATATCACGCCCGGCCGGACGGATCCGGGCGGTGGCCCCCGGGTGGGGCCGCTGAGGGGAGGTCGCGAGCGGTGTTCCGGCGTACCGGCGGCTGGGCTGCCGGGGACGTACTCCTCCCGACCTCAGGACGGCGCCCCTGTCTCCGAGCGGAGTGGCGCGCCGTCCTGTGATCCTATGACGCGACTTCGGCCGTCGGCAGTTGCGGTGGCACCGCCATACCATTCGTTTACCCGCCGTTCGTCGAACCCGCCCCCGCCGATCGGCGGGGGTCCCGGACCGACTGTGACCAGGTGGTACACCAGTTGTCACGGCGTGAGACTGACCGGTCGTTACGGCGTCCGCGGTCCGGCCGCGCGACGCGCGGGCGAGTGCGTCGGCCCGGACGGTCCGAGCACTACGGGCGGCGCGGAAAGGCGGTCATCCCGTCCGGCGCGGAGCCGCGCGCCGGAGCCGCCGCACCCGGCGCCCGGGCCCGCATCCGGGCCGCCGGGGCGGCCGAGGGCCCCTCGGTGCCCTCCGTGACCACCGTCACTCCGCCGGAGCCCGCCTCGCGGGTCCCGGCGTCCGAGCGGTGCAGCGGGCGACCGCCGTGGTGGCGGCCGCGCCCCGGGTGAGCCGAACCGAACGGCCGAGGCCACCCGAGGGATCGGCGGCGGCGGTCACCCCGGCCCGGAGGTCCGTCCGGACGGTGTAGCGGCCGGCGTGTCGGTGTCGAGGCGACTGATCGGGGCGGCTGGCGGTGAGGCGGCTGGACGGGGCCCGAGCGCCGACGCCGGGCCCCGGCGCGTGGATCGGGCGGTGGACGGCAGCGGCGACCGGTGCGGAGCGAGGCGCCGGAACCCGGCCGTCCCACCAGTCGGGAGCACCGGTTCCCGGCCGGCTCTTGGACGCTTGCACCAGTGACGCGGCACCGGCGATCGGCGATCATCGTGGGGTCGTCGCACCCCGAGGAGTAGCGCCATGCCCGAGCAGATCGCCGTCGTCACCGGAGCCGGCAGCGGCGTGGGCCGCGCCGTGGCGCTGGAGCTCGCGGCGGGCGGGTGGCGGCTGGTGCTCGCCGGGCGCCGGGCCGAGCCGCTGCACGGGACCGCCGAACTGGCCGGGCGCTCCGGCGCACCGGCCCTGGCGGTGCCGACCGACGTCACCGACCCGGACGCCGTGGACGCGCTGTTCGCCGCCGCCGAGCGGCACTTCGGCCGGGTCGACCTGCTCTTCAACAACGCCGGCACGTTCGGTGCCGCCGCCCCCGTCGAGGACCTCGCCCTCGCCGACTGGCGCGCCGTGGTGGACCTCAACCTGACCGGCGCCTTCCTGTGCGCGCAGGGCGCCTTCCGGCTGATGAAGCGCCAGGACCCGCAGGGCGGCAGGATCATCAACAACGGTTCGGTCTCCGCCCACGTCCCGCGCCCGCAGAGCATCGCGTACACCGCGACCAAGCACGCGGTCACCGGCCTCACCAAGTCGCTCTCGCTGGACGGCCGCCCGTACCGGATCGCCTGCGGCCAGATCGACATCGGGAACGCGGCCACCGACATGACCGCCGCGATGAGCGTCGGCGTGCGCCAGGCGGACGGGCGGATCGCCGCCGAGCCGACCATGGACGTGGCCGATGTCGCCCGGACCGTGCGCCACATGGCCGAGCTGCCGCTGGAGGCCAACGTCCAGTTCGCCACCGTGCTGGCCACCGCCATGCCGTACATCGGCCGCGGCTGAGACCGCCCCACCGGGCGAGGAGGGGCGGCCTCGGCCGACGGGCGGTCAGTTGCGCCAGGTGTCGTTCAGGGTGAGCCCGCCGCCGGCCGGCACGGTGGCGGTGCGGTTGGCGCCGCTCTCCCAGGTGACCGCGCCACCGGCGTCCTTGCGGATGTACTTGTACTCGAACGAAGTACCCGCCGCCAGCGGCACGTTCACCGTCCAGACCGGGTAGCCCGCCGAGGAGAGCGGCAGGGCCTTGCCGGTGTCCCAGGCGCCGAGGGCGGCGTTGCTGCCGGCCAGGTAGATGTTCTGGCCGGGCACGGTGGTCGCGTTCACCGCGAAGGAGGTGCCGCTGCCGACCGGGGCGGCCGAGCCGGGGGCGCCGACGTAGAGCGCGATCGAGTCGCCCGCGCCGACCGTGGCGGTGAACCTGCCGTCCGAACCGACCGTGTACGTCGGCCCGGTGCAGCCGCCGCCGCTCGGGTCGCCGTGCTCGACGTCGCAGTACGTCCCGGCGGGCAGCGAGGTCTGGAAGGTCTGGGTGACCGGGCCGCTCTCGTGGTTGATCGCCACGTAGCCCTTGCCGCCCCGGCCGAAGGCGATCGCGTTGCTGCCGTTGGACCACCAGTTGTTGAGCCCGGTGCCGGAGACGGCGTTGCGGAAGCCGACCATGTCGGCGATCTGCTGCCAGGCGTGGGTGCAGTTCCAGCCGTCCTGGTAGCAGGCGTTGACGGTGCCGCCGTTCGGCGGGCCGTCGTCGTTGCCGGAGAAGGCGTAGCCGGAGTAGACGTTGGGCGAGCCGTACGGGTAGGCCAGCATGAAGACGTTGGCCAGGGTGTAGGTGTTGCCGTACTTGTAGGTGAGGGTGGAGCCGTTGCGCTCGGTGTCCCAGTTGTCCACGAAGGTGCGGGCCTGGCTGCTCGGCAGCAGGCCGGAGCCCCAGGTGGCCAGATCGGCTATCCGGCCGCCGTCGAAGGCGCTCTTGAGCCAGGTGCCGGAGCGGAACTCGTCCACGTCCCCGGTGCCGGTGTACTCGGACGGCTGGATCGGCTCGCCCGCGCCGTAGATGACCTCCTGCACCCAGTACGCGTTGGGGTTGGCCGTCTTCGCCTTGATGGCGGCGAGGTCGGCGGCGGCGATGTGCTTGGCGGCGTCGATCCGGTAGCCGTCCACGCCGAGCGAGGCCAGGTCGTCGAGGTACCTGGCGATGGTCTGCTGGACGTACGCGCTGCCGGTGTCCAGGTCGGCGAGGTTGACCAGCTCGCAGTTCTGCACGTTGGAGCGGTCGTTGTAGTTGGTGATCGGCTGCCGGCAGGTGTGGAAGTCCTGGTCCTGGTAGTAGCCGGGGTAGTTGTACTTGCTGTAGACGGTGCCGCCGGTGCCTGTGCCGGAACCGGCCGACATGTGGTTGATCACCGAGTCGGCGATGACCTTGACGCCCGCCGCGTGGCAGGTGGACACCATGTTCTGGAACGAGGTGCGGTCGCCGAGCCGTCCGGCGATCTTGTAGCTGACCGGCTGGTAGGAGGTCCACCACTGCGGACCCTGGATGTGCTCCTGGGGCGGGGAGACCTCGACGAAGCCGTACCCCTTGGGGCCGAGCGCGTCCGTACACGCCTTGGCGACCGAGTCGAAGCGCCACTCGAACAGGGTGGCGGTGACGTCCTTGCCGCCGGGCGGGGCGGCCTGGGCGGCCGGGGCGAGGGTGAGGGCGGTGCAGAGCGGGAGGGCCAGTACACAGGCGGCGCTCAGCGCACCGAGCGCGCGGGCGCGCGCACGGGTGGGGGAAGTGGTGACCACGGTGTCTCCAGAGGCAGGGTGGGGGGCCTGCGATGCCCGGCGCTGACGGCCGGGCGGCTTTTGCTGCAAGCACTGTGAAACTTGCAGGAAACTTTCAGTGCGCCGAATTTATGGGCGTGTCAACGGGACGTCAAGGCGCTGGAGAGCAACAGTTCGATATCCCCGACGGGTCGGGTGCTACCTAACGCCCCGTCGGCGCATCTAGTACCGGTGGCACCACGACGGGTGCCGCACAGCAGCACCGGATGCGCGGGGGACGACCAGATGGACAAGGCGCTCGACTTCGAGGAGTTCGCGAGCAGCAGAGCCCGCCGGCTCTTTCAGGTCGCGTACCTGATGTGCGGGGACTGGCACCAGGCACAGGACCTGGTGCAGACCACCCTCGCCAAGATGTACTCCGCCTGGGGCCGCCTGCGGCGCGGCCGGGACGAACCCGGCCTGGACGCCTACGCCCGGAAGGTGCTGCTGCGCACCTACCTCTCCCAGCAGCGGCTGCGGCGCTCCAGCGAGCTGGTCACCGACGAGCTGCCGGAGTCACCGGCCGTCCACGGCACCGGCTCCGAGCTACGGCTCACCCTGGTCGCGGCACTCGCCCAACTTCCCCCGCGCAACCGGGCGGTGGTGGTCCTGCGCTACCTGGAGGACCACAGCACCGAGGCCGTGGCCGAGCTGCTCGGCATCTCCACCAGCGCCGTGAAGAGCCTCAACACCCGTTCGCTGGCCAAGCTGCGGGCGATCCTCGGCAACGACCGCGAGCTGTTCCTCTGCGGCTGACCCCAGCCCCGTCCCCCGACACCGACAGACCAAGGAATCCGGCCGTGGACCTTGAGCACGACCTGAGCCGCATGCTCGAAGAGAGCGTGGTCGGCCTGACACCCCCGCTCCCCGCCATCCTCGCCGAGGCCGACCGCCGGGGCCGCAGGCTGCGCCGGCGCCGCCGGCTGCAGATCGCCGCCGCGACCGTCGCCGTCGCGGCCCTGGCCGGTACCGTCGCCGCCTTCGGCCTGCGCCCGGTCGCCGCCCCGCCCGCCGCCGACCCCCGCCCGGCACCGAGCGACAGCCGGGAGCCCACTCCCGTCACCGGCGCCGGACTGCTCGCGGTCCTCACCGAGCTGCTGCCCGACGGGCGGATCTCCCAGCCCGTGCCCGCCCAGGGCGAGGAGCCCGGCGAGTTCGCGGGCCTCACGGTGGACTACGACGACGGCCTCAGCCCGGTCACCGTCGAGCTGTCCCTGCACGCCAGGGCGACCGGCGCCGCGTCGGCCCCCTGCCGGCCCGGGATCGGGGGCGGGAACGGGAACGGCGAACAGCGGCCGTACGGGGCGGAGCCGGCCAGGTGCAACACCGTCGGCTTCCCCGACGGCAGTACCGGGTGGTCGACGGTCTCCACCGCCGACGCCAACGGTCTCTACTCCGACTCCGTCGATCTGACCCGGCCGGACGGCAGCGAGTTGCTGATCCGCGTCTACAACGGCCGCCACGGGCTGTCCGGTGACGAGGAGTCGCGCTCGGTCCGGTCCAGGCCGCCGCTCACCTCCGACCAGCTCACCGCCCTGGCCCGCAGCCCCCGTTGGCGGTTCCAGGTGCCCGACCGGCCGACCGCCGCCGTCCCCGGGACCCCCTCGCCGGGCAACTCCTGACCCGCGCAGCGCAGTCGGGCCCGGCGGCCGAAGCCGCCGGGCCCTCACCTGGCTACCGGTTCAGGATCAGCCGGTCTGGACCGCGGTGTCGTCGATCACGAAGCTCGTCTGCAGCGAGGAGTCCTCGGTGCCGGTGAACTTCAGGGTGACCGTCTGGCCCGCGTAGGCCGAGAGGTCGAAGGTGCGCTGCTGGTAGCCGGCGGCGGCGTCCACGTTGGAGTAGGTCTTCAGCGTGGTGCCGTTCACCTGCACCGACAGCTTGTCGTACTGGGTCGAGCCGGACTCGGCCGTGTCGATGTGCAGCCAGAAGCTGAGGGTGGCCTTGCAGCCCGCCGGGATGGTGACGGTCTGCGAGAGGCTGTCGGTGTGGCTGGAGCCGTAGCCGTCCAGCCAAGCCTTGTACGAGCCGCTGTGGGCGGCCTGGCCCGAGCTGTTGTCGATCACGCCGCTGGAGGCGGTCCAGGGGGCGGTGCCGGACTCGAAGCCCTGGTTGCCGAGCAGCTGGGCCGGGGTGCAGCTGCCGCCGCCGCCCGTGCTGACCGTCCAGGTGAAGCTGGCGGCGCCGCTCTTGCCCGAGGAGTCCTTGGCGGTGACGGTCACGTTGTAGGTGCCGGCGGCCGTCGCGGTGCCGGTGATCAGACCGCTGGAGCTGATCGACAGACCGGTCGGCAGGCCGGTGGCCGAGTAGGTCAGCGTGCCGGTGCCGCCGGTGGCCTTGATCTGCAGGTTGGCGGAGCCGTTGAGGGCGGTGCTCTGGTTGCCCGGGTTGGTGACGGTGACGCCGCCGCTGGGCAGCGAGCCGACGTTGACCCCGGCCCAGGCGGTGGCGACCTGGTTGTACTCGGTGCTGCCCGCACCGTACAGGTCGGTGGCCGCGCTGAGGGTGGCGGTACGGGCCGCCGCGTAGTCGGTGGTGGAGGTCATGTAGGTGGTCAGCGCG
>NZ_JYJF01000799.1 GCF_000955975.1 Saccharothrix sp. ST-888 | reverse complement strand
GTGGTTTCTCCCCCGGTTCAAGAAGTCTGGTGTGGGTCCGACGGGCCGGGAGGGCCTGTTACATCGGGGGGTTGCCGTGCTTGAGGCTGTGCCGGTCGGCGTGCCTGGTGCGGAGCATGGGGAGGGAGGAGGCAGGGACCTGACGGGGAGCGGCGGGGAGGGTCAGACGGTTTGGTCACGGGGCGCGGACTGGGTCAGCGGGGCGTCCATCCGGTACGCGTAGGGACTGAAATGTACGGGCGGCAGGACGTCGCGCAGTCCGTCGGCGACGACTTGGGTGACGTGGGTGGGTTAGCCGTGGGGGGGGGTTGGGAGCAAGGCTC
>NZ_JYJF01000798.1 GCF_000955975.1 Saccharothrix sp. ST-888 | reverse complement strand
CCCAGGCGGTGGTGAAAGGCGGCTAACTACCGAAGGTCGGTCAGAAGGGACCGTCGCGGCTGGCGCGGGCGCGCCGCAGAGACGACGGTCAGGCTCTGGATCACCGGGGGGCGCATCACGCCCGCCGCCCAGGCCAGCGAGCCGCCGCTGCCGTCGCCGACCAGGTCCGCCCAGGGCTCGCCGAGCGCGGGCATCCCGCCGGTGACGTCGAGGGCCAGGTTCCCGGGGTCGTAGCCGCCGTGGCCACGGTCGCTGCCGACCATGCCGTGCAGGTCGAGGGCGACGGCCCGGAAACCGGACTCCGCGAGCGCGGCGAGCTGGTG
>NZ_JYJF01000797.1 GCF_000955975.1 Saccharothrix sp. ST-888 | reverse complement strand
CGGCCGGTCCGCCAGGAGGCCGGGCGCTCGACCAGGGAGCTGGTCGAGTTCTACGGTGCGTGGGTCGAGCCGGTCCATGACACCGTGTA
The DNA here is from genome assembly GCF_000955975.1 of Saccharothrix sp. ST-888. Lineage (GTDB taxonomy): Bacteria > Actinomycetota > Actinomycetes > Streptomycetales > Streptomycetaceae > Kitasatospora. Next base: position 234 of record NZ_JYJF01000797.1, on the reverse strand, counting down.
CCGCAAGACCAATCGGGTGGTGCACAAGTACCCGGACCGGGGGATCATGCTGATCACCGGGGCGTGCCCGGTCTACTGCCGTCACTGCACCCGGAAGTTCCACACAACGTATGTCAACGGCCCCTACTTCCGGGACGACGAGAGCGGGTCGTTCGACGAGGACCTGCGCTACATCGCCGAACACCCTCAGATCCGGGACGTGCTGCTCACCGGCGGCGACCCGCTGTCATACCA
>NZ_JYJF01000796.1 GCF_000955975.1 Saccharothrix sp. ST-888 | reverse complement strand
AGCTGAAGCGGATCAGCGGCGCCAACTCTCTCGCTCAGCTCGGGTACTGGTGGGCGAGGCGGGAGCCCGAATAGCTGCTCGGCCGTGCGCTGTGGGGAGAGCACGGCCGGACAGTCAGGGGGGGAGGAGAGGACAGTGTATAGGCGGCATGGGGCGCGGCTCTGGGCGCCGCAGCAGCAGCGGCACGAGCCCGGCTGCGGGTTCGGGGGGAGCGGCGGTACCTCGGGGGTCTGCTCGTGAGGCAGTGGTCTCGCCGTCCTTCAGCAGCGGCAGCGGGTTGCCGAGCAGAGCGGCGCTGACGGCCTGGGGGATTCTGCGGTCCT
>NZ_JYJF01000795.1 GCF_000955975.1 Saccharothrix sp. ST-888 | reverse complement strand
GCCCTGTTCCGATCTGGCGCCCTTGGCGCGTTCCGGCGATCCGTGGCTGACCGCATAGAGGCGGTTGTGAACAGAACCCCCGACTTAGGCGCGTGCCACTTCCGGCAGGTTTTGAATGTCTCTCGTTTACGACGACCGCTTCGCCATGACCGCGAACGGTTCGGACGCAGAAGTCCCCGCCACCACGGACTCCACCGAGATCGCCGACGCTGTTGCGGCAGTCGACGTCGTCGAGGACACGGAGCCCGTTGAAGCGGCCGAGGCCCGCCACGAGCGAGAGCCCGCCGATGCCACCATTACCTCAGGCGACTTGGAGCTGCATT
>NZ_JYJF01000794.1 GCF_000955975.1 Saccharothrix sp. ST-888 | reverse complement strand
GGCGCCAGGCTGGACGGCGTGCCGAGCACGGTGGCCACCGCCCACTGCGCGGCCCCGGCCGGCACCCCGAGCGACGCGGTCTTCCTGCTCACGGCGGGGGCCCAAGGCCCGACCCCCTCCTAGGCGCGGCTTGGTCCCCCCGGCAAATCCCTTTTATGTTCCCGTGCCTGCCACCTTGGGGGGGGGGGGCGGTGCGTCGGTCGGCCTCGGTGGGCGGGCCCGCCGGGAGGGTCGGCCGGCGGTCGGCCCCCGCCGTGAGCAGGAAGACCGCGTCGCTCGGGGTGCCGGCCGGGGCCGCGCAGTGGGCGGTGGCCACCGTGCTC
>NZ_JYJF01000793.1 GCF_000955975.1 Saccharothrix sp. ST-888 | reverse complement strand
TCGGCGACGGGCTGGAGACCGAGTACTGGCGGGTCGACAACGGCCGCGCGCAGTGGCTCTCCGTCGACCTGCCCGACACCATCGCGCTGCGGGAGCGGCGGCTGCCGCCCGGGCGGCGCCAGCGGCTTCTCGCCCGCCCCGTCACGGACCACAGCTGGTTGGACGAGGTCGACACCGCACAAGGCGTCCTGATTTTCGCGCAGGACCTGCTGTAGTACCTGCGGCCGACCGCGGTTGGTGAGGTGATCGTCGGCTGTGCGGAGCACTTCTTGTACGGCGGCTTGGATCTGGGACCGGTCCGGGGCTGGTTCTGATGGCTTGAC
>NZ_JYJF01000792.1 GCF_000955975.1 Saccharothrix sp. ST-888 | reverse complement strand
GGACCTGGAGTTGCGGGTGAGCGGGATGGTCGCCCCTTCAGCAACCTCGGGGTGGTTGGTGGCCGCGACGAGCAACGCCCCGGCGGTGTGCAGACTCGGGGTCACGGCGGCGGCAGCAGTTGGCACATGCTCGGCACTGACCAGGGGGCTAGCGGTGGTGGGGACACCGGCGGTGTCGACCAGGTCCTCCAGTCCGAAGGGGATGCCGGGCAGCGGCCCGCGGTACAGGCCGGCCGCGATCTCGCGTACAGCCTCGCGGGCGGGGCGCAGCGCGGCGTCGGCGGTGACGGTCACATAGGCATTGACCTCGGGGTCCACGGCGG
>NZ_JYJF01000791.1 GCF_000955975.1 Saccharothrix sp. ST-888 | reverse complement strand
GAGCCGGGCGGTGCGGTGGCTGAGGTCGCGTGCCAGTGAGCGCTGCGGCGGCCCGTGCCCCTGGCAGGCGAGCCGGTCCGGGACGTACGGCCGGATGCGCGTGCAGTAGCGGGGCGGCGCTGTCATGTCGCCACGAGTGAGGCCTTGATGAGAGGGTGGCACGCTGTCGGGCGTCGGCCGTCCGGCTGGTCGTGGTAGTCGAGCCCGGCCGTGTACTCGGTGCCGCCGCGGGTGTGTGCGTGCCCGATCACGCCCACGGCCCCCGTGAAGTCGGCGAATATGACGTTGGCGCAGTCCGCGACGACCATCCGGGACCCCTCCCCG
>NZ_JYJF01000790.1 GCF_000955975.1 Saccharothrix sp. ST-888 | reverse complement strand
ACAGCGCGTACTTGGCGTAGAGGTCGGCCGGCTGGGAGACGGTGGCGTCGATGTCGCCCTTGCGGATGGCGGCGACCCCCTGGGGGATGCCGCCGTTGGGGATGATCGCGCTGTGGCCGGGCTGCCGGGCGGGATCGCGAAGTGGCCGAGCTGCCCGGCGGCCTTGAGCAGGCCCTTGTGCTGGGGGAGGGTGAGGGTCGGCTGAAGGACGACGCCGCGGGCCTGCATGTACATCACCCCCAGGTCCGGGCTCGCGACCAGGGCGGACTGGGGCTTGGCGGAGGTGATGTGGGCCTTCAAGTCGGTGGACAGCTCGATCACGTC
>NZ_JYJF01000080.1 GCF_000955975.1 Saccharothrix sp. ST-888 | reverse complement strand
TCGTCGGGCGCCGCCGCGCCGGGGGAGTGGCCCACCGGGGCGGGCTGACCGCCGGTCAGGCATGCCAGGAACACCAGCGCGGCGGCGTACCCGTCGGAGGCGGGCGAGGCGGGTGCGCCGCGTCGCAACTCAGGGGCCCGGTACGCCGCGTCCGTCTCCGACGGGTCCGCCGCCAGCGCGGCGGCCGGGCGGCCGGTGTTGAGCACCTGGCAGTGCCCGGTGAGGTCCACCAGGACGTCGCTCGGTCGGTAACTCCCGTGCACCACGCCCTGCTCGTGGGCGGCGGCCAGACCGAGCAGTGAGTCGCGCAGCACCGCGAGCCCGGCCTCGGGCGGGAGACGGCGGACGGCCAGTAACGCCGGCAGGCTCGCGCCCTCCACCGCCGCCATGACCACGGCGACACCCTCGCCGTCCGGCGAGGGGAGCACCTGGTCGATCCGGACGAGATTCGGGTGTCGCAGCGCGGTGCCCCCGGCGGGCGCCGCGAGGAGGTACTTGACCACGGCGAGCGCGCCGGAGGCGTCCGAGCGGACCAGCACGACCCGGCGCGGACCGGTGCCGAGCGATCGTATCTCCGTCCACCCCGGTACCCGCCAGCCCGGCATCTGCTGCCCCGGCACCGACTGCCCGGGTAACGTCCGGTCCTGCTCCGATGCCTCCGGCATGCTCGCTCCCCCGAGTCGGCAGTCATCCGTGGATACTCAGCCTAGGACCGGCCATACACCCTTGTACATGGCCGGAGTTGACGGCTAGGCCCCCGGGGTTCCAGGCCCTGGAGTCGGTGCCGGTTATCGCACCGGCCGGAACTCCGGGCCGTAGGTGCCGCTGCCGTCGGGCAGGGCGATGCCCATCAGCCTGATCGCCGGAGCCTCCAAATCGAACATCGCGAACACGGCGTCGTCCAGTGCGTCCCGGTCGCCTCGCGCCCAGGCGGTCTCGAGACCGTCGAGCACCTGCGCGAAGGTCTCGTCGAACTGCCGGAGCAGCTGCCGGACCTCGTCCGACGGCTCGGGCCAGCCGCCGGGCGGCACGACCCCCATCGGGCGGGCGTCCGGGAACGGGACGGGTTCACCGCTGTACTCCCAGGTCCCGTCGGTCTGGCACAGCTGCCGCTCGTGGTAGATCTCGCCGAACGCGTAGTAGTGCGCCGGGAAGTCCTCGCCGAACGGCTCGTCCGGCGAGGCCGAGGTCCCTTCGCCCTGCTCCTTGACGGTCCTGATCGCGCTCTCGACGCCGCCGAGGTCGCGCACCGGGGTCAGCCGGTTCGGTCCGATCCGCACGGTCAGCTGGCCGTCGGAGCAGATGGCGGGGCGGGCCTCCTGGAACGCGGCGAGCAGCGCGTCGTAGAACGCGCCGATGGTCGGCGGCCCGATCTCCCGGGTGAGCGGGGCCTCGGGCGTCTCGATGCCCATCAGCACGTCCCTGACGTACGGCTTGGTGAGCCCGGAGAGGTACACGGTGAGATCGCTCCGCACCCCGCCGGGCAGCGGTCCCGGATAGGTCGGGACGGCGGCGCTGATCTTCGGTGAACCGCCCACGGCCACCAGGAGGTTGCAGGCCAGGCCCATGTGGTACATCTCGTCGGCGATGATGCGCTCGATCAGTCTGGCGGGCTCGCCGGAGCGGTCCCTGATGGACCACCAGCCGCACAGGTAGGGCGGGATGGTGGCCAGTTCCAGCTCCACCGCGGCCTGCAGGGCGCTCCTGATCCAGGAGACGTCGCGCCGGTTCCGGGGCACGTCCATCAGATGGACGACGCTCCCCGCCGCACCCGCCGCCGCAGGGCCCTTGCCGCGCGGCTCGGCCGATGCCGTGCCCCGCAGGAGGGCCGGGGCTCCGGTCGCCAGCGTGGCTGATCGGAGGAACCCCCGGCGGTCCAGTGGCGGCAGCCGCCGACCGGTCCCGTTCTCGGCCGGATCGCTCACAGCGTGCTCCGTTCTCAGAGGGCTCCACCCGGTGCGAAGCCGCGTCCGCCTGCTTCCGGCGGGTGGCGAAGCTACCAAGGAGAGCGGGCCGGGGCCGGGCACCGCCGCCGGTCCGGGGGTGTTTGCCGCCCGGGCGGATCAATCCGCACCCCCGCACCCGTCTGATTCGCGCGGCACGGCACGGCGCGCCGGACCGAAAGGGCAGCCGGTCGGAGGAGTGTCCGCTACGCCGTACGGATGCTGCCGGGAGTCCGTGCCGACATCATGGAAGCAGCACTCCTGAACGCGGTACCGAGGAGGTCTGCCGTGACCGGTACCGGATGGATCCTCCCGAGCAGCGCCCCCGGCGAGTGGCTGCCCGCACTCGACATTCCCGAGCCCGACCGGCAGCGCAGGCTGACCGTCCTGCTGCGGCTGCTGCTGCTGATCCCGCAGTTCATCGTGGTCTTCCTGCTGGGGATCGTGGCCCTGGTCATGGTGGTGATCGGCTGGTTCGCCGCCCTCGTCCTCGGCAGACTGCCGGACCCGGTATGCGAGTTCCTGGCCGGGTACCTCGGCTACTCGACCCGGGTGAACGCCAGCACCATGCTGCTGGTCGACCGGTACCCGCCGTTCACCCTCGATGCGCCCCCGGACTACCCGGTCCAGCTGGAGCTGCGGGCCGGGCCGCTCAACCGCCTGGCCGTGTTCTTCCGCCTCCTGCTGATCATCCCGGCCGCCATCGTGGGCAGCCTGGTCACCGCCGGCTGGTACGCCCTGGCGTTCTTCTTCTGGCTGCTGGTGCTGGTGCTGGGACGCATGCCGCGCCCGCTGTTCGAGGCGACCGCCGCCACCCTGCGGTACGAGATGCGCGTACGCGCCTACGGCCTGCTGCTCACCCCGGCCTATCCCAAGCGGCTGTTCGGCGACGACCTGCCGCAGGACACCCTGACGGGGCCGCGCTCCGCCACCCGGCCGCTGCTGCTGGGCGGACCCGCCAAGGCCCTGGTCGTCGCCTTCCTCGTGCTCGGACTGCTCGGCTACATCGCCTCGTCCTTCGGCAGCCCCCGCAGCGAGGAGAACGCGGATGCGCACGGGACCCCTGCCGCGACGCTGTCGGTACAGCACCGGGCACTGCCGTGGCCGGCGGCCGACAGCACGCCGGTCGGCCGCTAGAACCGGTGGGCGTCCACCTCGGCGAGGTAGCGGGCGCGGGTCGGGCCGTCGAGGAAGGACGCCTCGAAGGAGTTCCGGGCCAGGGTACGGACCTGCTGCTCGGTGAGGCCGAGGACGGCGGCGACCGCGGTGAGGTTCTGGTCGACGTAGCCGCCGAAGTACGCGGGGTCGTCGGAGTTGACGGTGGCGACCAGTCCGGCGTCGAGCATCTGCCGCAGCGGGTGGTCCGCGAGGGTGTCGATGCAGCGCAGCCGTACGTTGGAGAACGGGCAGAGAGTCAGCGGGATCCGCTCCCGGACCAGGCGCTCGACCAGCTCCGGGTCCTCCATCGCCCGCAGGCCGTGGTCGATCCGCTCGACCTTCAGCAGGTCCAGCGCCTCCCGGACGTAGTCGGCGGGGCCCTCCTCGCCCGCGTGGGCGACGGCACGCAGGCCCAGCGCCCGGGCCCGGTCGTAGACGGCGGTGAACTTGGACGGCGGGTTGCCGACCTCGGCGGAGTCCAGGCCGACGGCGGTGATCCGGTCCAGGTACGGCAGCGCCGACTCCAGGGTGGCGAGCGCGGACTCGGCCGACTCGTCGCGCAGGAAGCACAGGATCAGCCGGGTGGTGATGCCGTACCTGGCCTCGCTGTGCTCCAGCGCGGCGGTGAGGCCGGTGACGACGGTGTCGATCGGGACGCCCCGGGCGGCGTGCGCCTGCGGGTCGAAGAAGATCTCCGCGTGCCGGACGCCCTGGGCCCGGGCGCGGGCCAGGTACGCGTCGGCCAGGTCGGTGAAGTCCTGCGCGGTGTGCAGGACCTCCATCAGCCGGTAGTACAGGTCCAGGAAGGACTGCAGGTCGTCGAAGCGGTACGCCGCGCGCAGCTGCTCCACGTCGGCGAAGGGCAGCGCGACGCCGTTGCGCTCGGCCAGGGCGAAGGCCAGCTCCGGCTCCAGCGTGCCTTCGATATGCAGGTGCAGCTCGGCTTTGGGTATCGGCATCAGGCAATCCTACGGAATCCTGCCCTCCGGAAATATCTGATGAGTCAGTTACTGTTGTGTCAGGTGAATCGCTCGCCCCCTCGACGCTCGTCCCCCTCGACAAGGCAGGTTTCCCCCATGCAGCTCGTCTACGTCCTCGATGCCTACTGCGGCTGGTCCTACGGCTTCGCCCGCACCATGGCCACGGTGGCCCACCGCCACCCCGAGCTGCCCGTCGAGGTGGTCTCCGGCGGCCTGTTCACCGGTGCCCGCCGGGTGCCGATCCGCGAGTTCGGCTACGTCCAGGGCGCGAACGCCCGGATAGCCGAGCTGACCGGGGTCGAGTTCGGCCCGGCCTACGAGCGGCTGATCGCCGACGGCTCGTTCGTGATGGACTCCGAGGACGCCGCCCGCGGCCTCGCCGCCCTGCGCGCCGCCGCCCCCGCGCGGGCCGCCGAGCTGGCCGCCGACATCCAGGAGGCGTTCTACCGGGACGGCCTGAGCCTCTCCGACGCCGCCACCTACCGGAGGATCGCCGGAGCCGCGGGCCTGGATGCCGACGCCGTCGTCCGCCACTTCGAGTCCCCCGCCGCAACGGCCGACGCCGGCACCGACTTCCGCCGGTCCGCCGAGCTCGGCGTCGAGGGCTTCCCGACCCTGCTCGCGGTGGACGGCCGCCGCGCCACCGTGCTGGCCGTCGGCCACGCCACCGCCGCCGAGGTGGACCGCCGGCTCGCGGCCCTCCGGTAGTCCGAGACCACCCTTCCCCCAAGGAGACGTTCCGATGAGCATCCTCGACTTCAAGGTCATCGACCTGGACTTCCCGGTCGGCAGCAGGAACAAGACCGCCACCCTGGTCACCGGCGAGCGCGAAGCCCTGCTGGTGGACACCGGCTTCACCCGGGCCGACGGCCACCGTCTGGCGGCCGAGATCCTGGACTCCGGCAAGGAGCTGACCACGGTCTTCGTCAGCCACGGCGACCCCGACTACTACTGGGGCGCCGAGGTCGTCGCCGACGCCTTCCCGCAGGCCCGGCTGGTCGCCACCGCGCCGGTGATCGGCCACATCCGGGCGAGGTTCGAGGGAAAGCTGAAGGCCTGGGAGGCGGTCGGCGCCAACCGTCCGACCCGGCTGGTCGAGCTGGAACCGCTCACCGGGGACCTGGACCTGGAGGGCCACCGCTTCCAGCTGACGGGCGGGCGCGCCACCCTGCCCGACCGCCACTACCTCTGGCAGGCCGAGCACCGCGCGGTGCTAGGCGGCGTCCTGGTCTTCCAGCGCGAGCACGTCTGGACCGCCGACACGCCCCGGGTCGAGCAGCGCACCACCTGGATCGAGCTGCTGAACGAGATGGAGGCGCTGGACCCTCGTCTGGTCGTCCCCGGCCACCGGCTGCCCGGCACGCCCGCCGACCCCAGCGCCATCGCCTGGACCCGTGACTACCTGCTGGCCTTCGAGGCGATGCTCCCCGCGGCCGCCAACGGCGCGACCGTCACCGAGGAGCTGGTCGAGCGGTACCCGGACGCGGGCATGCTGATCGCGGCCCAGATCGGCCCGAAGGTCGCCAAGGGCGAGCTGACCTGGGGCTGACGACGACCGCGCCCGTGCTCTCCGCCGCCCCCGCCGGCGCGGTCCGCCGGTAGCACCCGGCCTCCGCCCGACGTCGAGTGGACCGAGACGCCCGGCTTCCCGCCGGCCGGGCGCCCGGCCCGGATTGGACGGCCGGTGCACCCGGCCGGGACGATTGGGCCGGGCATCAGTTCGATCGACCAGGGAGGGCTCGCGGTGGCGGACCAGCAGATCACCAGCGGCGCACAGGCCGCCGCCGACCCCCGGATCAGGGCGGTCGGAGTGCTGCTGAGCGCCTCCGCCCTGCTGGAGCACCAGCTCGGCGCCGCGATCCAGCGCGAGGCCGGGATCAGCCACCCGATGTTCGAGATCCTGCTGATCCTGGCCGAGCGCCCCGACGGCGCCCCGATGAGCGAGCTCTCCGGACGGCTCGTCGTCACCAGCGGCGGCGCGACCCGCCTGGTCGACCGGATGGTCAAGGCCGAGCTGGTCCGGCGCCGCCCGTCCCCCGACGACCGGCGGGTCCAGCTGGTCTCGATGACCGAGCAGGGCGAGGAGGCACTCGTCCGGGCCGCCCGCGCGCACGTCCGGGAGGCGGACCGCCAGCTGTACGCGGCGCTGCCGCCGGGCGAGCTCACCGAGATGATCGGTGCACTCGACCGGGTCGGGCGCCACGCCCGCTCCCTGTTGCCGCCGCTCCGCTAGTTCCGAGGCCGATCCGCCGGGCCGAGGGGACGGCTCTCCAAGCCGGCGGGGCCTGGTCCTTATCCGGTGCTGACGCCTGGCCGGGCACTCTGGTGAGGTCACTCACAGCGTTTCGGAGCAGGTCCTGACCCTGTGGCAGACTCGGGAGCCATGCACACCAGCCAGACATCCAGGACGATTCGGGCAGCGGTCTTCGCCGCCCTGGTCGTGCTGCTGGCTGCCCTGAGCCAGGTGGTGCTGAGCGGTCGGCCGCTACCGGTGACCGTGCTCGGCGCGGCCGCCCTGGCGACCTTCCTGGTCGCGTACGTCTGCTCCGGCGCCGAGCGGGGCTTCGGCCGGATCCTGGCCCTGTTCCTCCCGACCGAGCTGGCGGTCAACGTCCTGTTCGACCTCGGCCAGGCCACCTGCCCCGGCGGCGACGCCGCGCTGCACGGCGGCCGGACCGGCCTCGAAGCCCTGATCTGCGGCGGTGGCTCGGTCGGCGGCTTCCTCACCGACCCGGCGGCCACGGTGACCTCGCTGAGCGGGCTCTCGGTGCTGGCCGGGCACGTCCTGCTCGCCGTGCTCGCCTCCTGGTGGCTGCGGCAGAGCGAGCGCGCCCTGCGCGGCCAGGCCACGGTGGCCCGGGCCCTGCGCGAACTGCTCGCCGGCGCCCGGCCGGTGCTGCGCCTGTTCGCCCCGCTCCCGGCCCGGCCGGAGCTCCGGCTGCGGATCCCCCGGGCCAGCCGCGAGCGGATCCCCGCCGAGCCCGCAGTGCTCCGCCCCGCCGTCCGACGCGGCCCGCCGGCCTGCGCGCCGGCCTGCTGAGCACCGTCCCGTACCTCACGCAGGCCCCGCCGCCCTCGGCATCCCGCCGGGGCGCGCCCAGCCGTACCCGGACCGCGTGAACACAGGAACCCACCATCATGAGCAACCAGCAGAAGAAGCTGAACAAGTCCGCCACCGAGCGGCTGAAGGAGCAGCGGCTCCGCGAGGAGAAGTCCGCCCGGACGCGCCGCCGGATCGTGATCGGTGCGGCCTGCGCCGCCGTCCTGGCCCTGGCGGCGGGCGTGACGGTCGCGGTGAGCGGCAACAGCAGCGGTGACGGCGCCGCCTCGGGGCCGCTGGTGGTCCCCGCCAACGCCTCCGGCCAGGACGGCACCGTGATCACCTACGGCAAGGCCGACGCCCCGCACACCCTCAAGATCTACGAGGACTTCCGCTGCCCGATCTGCGAGCGGCTGGAGACCACCGACGGCAGGACGATCCAGCAGCTCGCGGACAACGGCACCTACAAGATCGAGTACCACATCGCCACCTTCCTGGACGCCAACCTCGGCGGGAAGGGCTCGCGCACCGCGCTGGCGGCGGCCGGGGCCGCGCTGAACGAGGGCGTGGACAAGTTCAAGCAGTTCCACGACGTGCTCTACGCGAACCAGCCGAACGAGCAGACCGACGGCTTCGGCGACGTCAACCACCTGCTCGACCTGGCCGGAAAGGTCCCCGGACTGAAGACTGACGCCTTCGTCAAGGCCGTCCAGGACGGCACCTACGCGCCGTGGGCGGCCAAGGTCTCCCAGGCGTTCGACTCCAGCGGTGTCAGCGGCACGCCCGCCCTGATGCTGGACGGCAAGACGCTGAACGTCTTCACCGGCGGCACCCCGATCAGCCCCGAGCAGTACCAGGCGCTCGTCCAGCAGACCGTCTCGGCGGGCTGAGCCGATGCCTCCCACCGAGACCGTCCACAGCGGGCGGCGGACGGCCTGGCTGCTGGTGGTGACCGGAGCGGTCGGGCTGGCCGCCTCGGTCGAGCTGACCCTGGACAAGATCCGGCTGCTCCAGAACCCGTCCTACGTGCCCAGCTGCAACATCAACCCGATCATCAGCTGCGGTTCGGTGATGCGCAGCTCCCAGGCGGCCGTCTTCGGCTTCCCCAACTCGCTGATCGGGCTGGTGGCCTTCGGCGTGGTGATCGCGATCGGCGCCGGGATGCTGGCCGGGGCGACGTACCGGAGGTGGTTCTGGCTCGGCCTGCAGGCCGGCGTGGTCTTCGGCATCGGCTTCGTCACCTGGCTGATGACCCAGACGCTGTACTCGATCGGCGCGCTCTGCCCGTACTGCATCCTGACCTGGTCGGCGATGATCCCGCTGTTCTGGTACACCACCCTGCACAACCTGCGCAACGGTGTGATCCCCGTGCCGCGCGGCCTGCGCCCGGTGGTCCGGGAGGCGGCCCGCTACCACTGGGCGGTGCCGGTGCTCTGGTACGCGGTGATCGCCCTGCTGATCCTGGACCGCTTCTGGTACTACTGGCGGACCCTGATCTGACGCCCCGTCGGCCGACGCGGCGCCTTCAGTCCGCGTCGACCAGCTCGGCCAGCTCCCCGAAGGCCGTCCAGGTGGCCCTGGAGGGGGTCAGCCGCCCGCCGAAACCGGTGTCCTGCAGGCCCTCGTCGTAGGGGATGGTGACGAGCTCCCCGCAGAGCTCCGCCACCTCCGGCACGCGGTGCCCGGCGCGCCCGGCCTGACCGGGCGTGCTGTGCACCACCGCCACCACGCTGGAGCGGGCCAGCGCCGTGTGGCCCTCCCATTCGAGGAGTTCCAGCAGTGCGGCGGTGTCCCGCAGGCCGTGCTCCGGGCCGTCCACGAGCACCAGTCGGTCGGCCGAGTCCAGCACGGCACGGACGTGGGTGTCGAGCGTGGGTGCCCGGCAGGTGGTGACCGTCGTGTCGTAGTACCCCCGCAGGGCGCTCAGCACCCGCCGGTACTGCGCCCCGGTCAGCCCGTCGTCGCGGCGGCCCCCGCCGAGGATGTGCACCCCGTCCGGGCCGGGGCTCAAGTACTCCCGCAGCGCCGCCCATTCGGGCGTGGCCGCTTCCTCGGCCAGCCCCCACAGTCCGTCGGACACCGTCGGATGCCCCAGGGCGCTGAGGGCGTGGGCGCCCCGGCCCGAGTCCAGTACGACGACCGGCCGCCCGCCGGACCGGGCGAGCGCCGCGCCGAGCAGGACGGCGGTGGTCGCCAGCCCGGTGCCCAGGACCGGCGCGAGCACGGCGATCCGGTGGAACCGGGTCGGCGGCGGTGGCGGCTCGACACCGCCGCCGGCCGCCCCGATCGGAGCGGGCTGCGCGGCCTCGGCTGCGGTGCCGCCGTCGAGGACCGCCGTCGGCCTCGGCCCCGCCGACTGGTGTCCGTTCAGCAGTGCCCGTCCGCGCTGGGGCATCCAGGCCGTCAGCCGGGTGTCCTCGGCACCGGCCGCCAGGCGGCCCCGGAACTCCGCGACCAGCCGGTCCAGGCCGGGCCTCGTGTTCGGGTCCTCCCGAAGGCAGTGCGCGACGAGGGTGAGCCACCTCCGGTCCGGTACGGTCGGCTTGCCGACCCGGTCGCCCCAGATGATCCGGTAGTCGTCGCCGTCCCGGACGGCGGGGTCGTACTCCCGTCCGGTCGCGCAGTAGAACAGCACCTCCCCCAGGGCGTGCACCAGACTGCCGACCGACGACCGCAGCGGCCTGCGGAAGACGGCGTCCCACGACCTCTCGTCGCTGAGCAGGCGGGAGACGGCCGGGTCCCCCCGCCAGTCGGTGATCACGGGCGCGTCCCCGGTGATGACGATGCGGTCCAGGTCGAGGTGGACCGGAGCGATGCCGTTGTCCAGGACCCGGCGCAGCGCGAGGGCCAGATGGAGCGCGAGGTGGTGCAGCAGCGCCGAGTTCAGCAGCGGACCGCAGACGTCGACGAACTCGCGCAGGGTCGGCGCGGGCCGTCCGGCCGGGGTGAGCGGGACGGCAGTGGCCAGCCACGGGTCGGGGTCGTCCGTCCCCTCCGCAACCACCCTCGGGGCGTAGCGGGTCCCGACGCTGCGCAGGTTCCTGGCCTCGGCCCGGATCAGCCGGATGCGCTGCCGGTGGTCGTCTGGCAGGATCCGCAGGTTCACCACGGCGCCGTCGTCGTCCGCGCCGACGTACGCCCACTCCTCGGTCGCCGACCGTCCCAGCACCCGGTACGGCCCGGCGGCGTGCGGGTCCCCCGGTCGACGCGGGACCAGCCGGCCCGTCACGGCCAGGGCGGCGGCGGGCGGCGGGAGTTCAGCCGCCTGGTCCGCCGTGGCCCGGTCTGCCGTGGCGTGCTCCGCCGGCTCTCGCTCGGCCTGTTCCAGGACCACCGGTTCCCGGACCACCGGCTCCTGGACTCCGAGGCGGTGCAGCAGCGTTCGGCCGGCCCAGGCGAACGGGGTGCCCGTGCGGTGCGGCTGCGGGCTGCCGCCGATGTCCAGCCAGCTCGGGAAGTCCGCCGACCGGCCGACCAGGTCGTCGAGCAACCTGCCCACCCGGCCGCTGACTTCGAGCAGTTCGGCGGTCGGCACGGAGTCGAGCAGGACGTCCTTGACCGGCGCCGGAAAGTCGAACGTCCGGTGGGTGGCGGGCCGTTGCACGGCAGGTGCGGTGGGGCGGAGCAGGCCGCCGAGGACCACCTCGGCCAGCGGAACGGTGTCGGCGGTGCCGAGCAGGGTCGCCTGGATCAGCCGCATCACCGGGACGGTGACCGGTGAGCGGGCGGCGAGATGGGCGGCGAGGCGGTGGGCTGCGGGGGAGGCCGCGCGCTGGAAGCGTTCCAGCCGGAGCCGGGCGGCCGCGTCCGGGTCGGGCGGCGGCGCAGCGGCCGTCCGCCGGGGTGTGCCGGGGGTCAGGCGCTGTTCCCACAGCGGCAGTTGGGTCTCCCCGCCGGGTGCGGCGAGGAACCGGGACCAGTCGGAGAGGCCCGCCGGGGTGAGGTCCAGCACCGGGATCGGGATGCCGGGGCCGGCCTCGTCGGCGGTCTGCCAGTCCGCGTTGCGCGCGCCCGGGTGCGAGCTCCGGACCGCGGCCTGCCCGGCGGCCAGTCCCGTGCCCGGCCACATCCGGCGCGGGAGGGCGTGCAGGACCGCGGTGGGGCCCGAACCGGCCCACCGCTGCAGGACGGTGTGCATCCGCCCGTCCCGCCAGGCCGCTCCGGCGCCATCGCTGAACAGCAGGAACAGGGTCTCGCCGGTGGGATCGGCCAGCGTCGCGGGGTCGAGTGCGCCCGCTGCCCCGGTCGCGTACGGGCTGCGCACCAGGCGGACCCCGCCGGGTCCGCGTGTGCGCAGCCCGTGGACCCGTACGTCCCGGAAGGCGCCGCTGCGTTCGAGCAGCAGGCGCAGGTCGGTGACCGTCCGCTGCCAGATCAGCATCGAGATGCCGTCGTCCACCACCAGGTCGCAGCGCAGCCAGCGTTCCCGGGCCGGGCGGAGGACCACCTCCAGTACGCCGCCGTCCGCCGTGGCGGCCACCGTGGCCGCCTCGTCGACCTCGGTGCGGCGTCGGCTGGGACGGTGCCGCTTGAGCGGGCGCAGCGCCCGGCCGAGCGGCAACTGGTCCGGCAGGCCCTGGAATTCGGGGACGCGTACCGCTTGCAGCCGTGAGGCACCGGCCGCCAGGACCGCCGCCCGGTCGGTGGCGTAGAGCGGCCGGGCGGGGACGGTGGGGACCGGATCGGGCGGCGGTACCGGGCCGGGGGCGGCCGGTCCGGACGGCGTGTCCGGCGCCGGTTCGGGCGCGGCATCCTCGGCGGGCCGGGGGTGCACCGCTCCGGCCAGCGGGGCGCGGTGGTCCGTCGGCAGTCGGCGGGCCAGCCAGAGGGCGTCGAGCAGCTCCTCGGGGGCGAGTTCGACGCCGCCGCTCGCCAGTGCGTCCAGGACCGACCGGAGTTCCACCGCCGCCCCGCCCCTCAGACCGCTCCGCCGAGCCTGCGCAGCACGGCGTCGAGCAGGGCGTCGGCGTCCAGGCCGATGCCGCCCTTGCGCAGGAAGACGGCGTTGAGCAGCTGGTCGGTGGCCAACTCCCCTTCCGTGCGCCGTTCCAGGAAGGTGCGCAGCACGTCCTCGGCGCCCTCCAGCGCGTCCGGGCCCAGGTGGGCGGCGACGATGCTGCGCAGCCGGGTCTCGTCCGGGTCGGGCAGGTCCAGGCGCAGGCAGCGGCGCAGGAAGGCCGGCGGGAAGTCGCGTTCACCGTTGCTGGTGATCACCACGATGGGGAACTCGGTGCAGCGCACCCGCCCGCGGATCACCCGGGTGCGGAGGCCGCCGCCGTCGGCGGTCAGCACCTCCACCTCGGGCTCCGTCTCGGGGAGCCGGGCGAGTTCGGGGATCTCGAAGGCGCCGTCCTCGAAGGCGGTCAGCAGGTCGTTCGGGAGGTCCACGTCGCCCTTGTCGAGCTCGTCCACCAGCAGGACGCGGGGTCTGGTCGCCGGGACGAGTGCGGTGCCGAGCGGTCCGAGGCGGAGGTAGCTGCCGATGTCGGGCTCACCGCGGCCGTGTTCGCGCAGCAGGGTGCTCTCGCGCAGCCGTCCGATGGCGTCGTAGCGGTAGAGGGCCTCCTGGAGGGTGGAGCGGCTGTTCACCGGCCAGTGCAGGACCTCGCCGAGGCTGAGTTCGTGGGCGATGGCGTGGGCGAGCGAGGACTTGCCGGTGCCGGGGTGGCCGGTGACGAGCAGCGGGCGGCGCAGGTGGAGTGCGGCGTTGACGATGTCGGTCTCGGCCCGGTCGATCAGGTAGCGGCGGACGGGTTCGCCGTCGGGCGAACGGCCGAAGCTGCGCCAGGGCGGGGCCGGGGGCATATCGGGTGTCCGGGCCCGGCTGTCGCCGTGGAACAGCCACCAGTCGGGCGGGGTGTCGTCCTGGCCGTGGTCGACCCGGCTGTGCTGGTTCATCGTCCGCCGTTCCTCGTCGTTCGCCGCTTGCGCATCATTCGCCGTCCTCCGTGAGGTAGCTGTCGTACAGGTCGTCCGGGTCGGTGAGTTCGAGGACGGGCGGCGGCGGCCGGCCCGGATCCTCCCAGGCGAGGACGGGCCGCAGCGGGCGGGAGCGGTCGCCGAAGACCTCGGCCCGGTAGCGGCGGACGCGTTCGGGCAGGCCGAGGGCCGGGCCCTCGGGTGCCAGCGGGTCGAACTCCTCGGTGCGGACCGGGCCCTGGACCTGCCGGTCCCAGAGCACCACGGGCACGCCGAGCCGCAGGCAGTCGGCGGCGAACCCGGCGCGGCGGGCCCGGTCCGGGGTGCGCAGGACGACCCGGGCCGCCTGCTGCTCGCGCTGGACCTCGCCGGTGACATGGCGCCGCTCCTGGTGGCGCTCGTCCAGGTGCAGGACGTCCGCCGTGGCCAGGTGCTGCCAGCGGCGGCGCAGGCGCTTGGCACGTTCCTTGGCCTGGACCGGGGGGAGCTCCCCGGCCAGCCGGACCACCATCCGGTACTCGATGCCGAGGGGTTCGACGTCGGCGTACCGGTCCTGCGGGTCGGCGCTGTCCCAGTGCTCGACGGGCAGGCCGAGCTCCGGCTCGTCGAGGAAGATCTCGACCAATGGTTCGTCGGGGGCCCCTTCGGCGGCCGGCAGGTCCTCGTCCCAGGTGGCCAGGACGGACCGGATGAACCTGGCCACCTCCGGCGGGCCCAGCGGGCCGGGGTCGGGGGCGGGGACCGGGCGCAGGACCGAGTCGCCGCTGTCGGCCCAGGCGGCGCAGCGGAAGCTGCCGTCCCCGCCCTGGCCGGCGTACTCGTAGCGGGTGAGGCTCACGGCTATCCGGGGGCCCGCGATGCCGTCCGCGCCGGTGGCAGCGGTGGGGGCGGCGGCGTGCTGGAGGCCGGCCCACTCGGCGGCAGCGGCGCGGTGCTCGCCCAGCACCTCGGTGCGGATGCCCAGCCGGGTGGCCACCCGTCCGCACCAGGAGCGCAGCTCCGCTGCGCGCTGCGGCTCCCCCGCCCGGTCGGCCCAGGCCGCACGGTACTCGGCCACGCGCAGCAGCGGCGGCACCCGGAGCACGCCGGGCTCGGCCACCGAGTAGCCTCCGGCGTGGCCTTCCAGCTGCTCGACCAGCTCGGTCACCCGGCCGGTCGCGGATTCGGGCGCAGGGCGCGGGAGTACGGGCGGTATCCGGATCTCGGGGGCCGCGCCGCCGGCCGCCCGGACCAGCAGGGCCGGGTCGGTGTCCGCGAGGGCGTCGAGCAGCCAGCCGTGCTCGCCCGGCGAGAGCAGGGCGGTCGCCCCGGCGGAGCGGCCGACGGTCAGGAACTCGGCCGCTCCGCCGAGGCGTTGGGCGGCCAGGTACTCCACCAGGGCCGCCACGGCGCGCGGTTCGGCGACGAGCAGGCGCGCGAAGCCGTCCGCGTCGGGCCGCCAGCCCGGGGCGACCTGCCGACCGCACTCCCGGGCGACGAAGCGGGCGGGCCCGCTCACCGCCTCCGGATGCGGCAGGAACTGCCGGACCAGCATGGCGAGCCGGCGCTGCAACGGGCCGTCGGCCTCGGAGCCGTCAAGGCCGCCGGGGCCGACGGACGGGAGCAGGGCCGCCGCCGCGTCCGGGCCGAGGGACCGGTTCAGCTCGGCCGTGATGCTCTGCCAGGAGATCGCGAAGCTCCGGTCGTGGAAACCGCGCCCCACCGTGCCCTCGGCGGACCGGAGTTGCCCGACCACCAGCCCGACCACCGCCTCGTCGTCCTGCGACCAGAGCGGTCCACCGCTGTAGCCCGGGCCGATGACCGGCCCGCCGGTCGCCTCCAGATCGAGATAGCAGACGTCCGAACCGGTGAACCGGACCCGGGTGTCCACGTACGACATCGCGAGCCCGCTGCCGTACCAGGCGCGGACCTTCTGCTCACGGGCCATCCGGCCCCAGCGCTGGGGCCGGACACCGGCGGGCGGATCCGCGGTGAGCCGCAGCAGCGCCAGGTCGCCCAGCCAGCCGACGGCGCCCTCGGCGACCTGCCCGTTCCCGGCCGTGCGCGGCGGGATCCAGCAGTCGAGCCGGCCGTCGACAATCTTGCCCGGGAAGGAGATGCGCAGGGTCACCGGCCCGGGGT
The DNA here is from genome assembly GCF_000955975.1 of Saccharothrix sp. ST-888. GTDB lineage: Bacteria > Actinomycetota > Actinomycetes > Streptomycetales > Streptomycetaceae > Kitasatospora. The sequence goes on along the minus strand of NZ_JYJF01000080.1, from coordinate 19,240 downwards.
GGCCGGGGTCGAAGCCGTTGCGGTGGAGCGCCATGTTGACCACATGGGCACAGGTGAGCACCGCCTGCCCCGCCAGGAGCACCGCACCGCCGCACACCTCGCCGGTGCGCACGTCGAGCACCGAGGCGTACGAGTCGAGCAGGGCCTGCTCACCCGGGTACGCCGCACTGTCGGAGCAGCCCATGCCCCCGGCTACCGCGCCGAGGGGACGGCCGAACCGAGCGGCACGGCAGCGCCGTTGGCGGCGGCGCCGTCGGCGGCCGGGCGCGGCGGGAGCTGCCAGGTCGCCGAGACCTGGAGGCTGGACTCCCCGCTGCCGCCCACGATGCCCAGCTTGAGGTCGCTCCCGAACCGCACCCCGAACTCGACCGACACCGTGTCCGGCCGGTCCGGCACCTCGGCCACGGTGTCGTGCACCTCCTGCAGCAGCGGCACCAGCGGGCGCAGCGCCGCCCGCAGCGAGCCCTGCGCGAGCCTGGTCACCCGCCGGGCCCGCTGCTGCTCACCGTCCTCCGCCGGCTGGTCGTCCTCGGACCGCCGGCCCACCGGTCGGCCACCGGCCAGGCCGGGCGGCAGACCTCCGAGCGGCATCATCGGAGCCGGCTCGGGCTCCTTCTCGGCCTCCGCCTGCTGCTGGGGGGCGGGAAAGGCACGGAGCATGACTGACGTACCGTCAGTGAACGGAAACTCGAAGAACGACGACATGGCCCCGATTCTGCCCACTCCCGCCGTTCCCCGCAGCAAGATCAGTAAGATCAGCGGGATCACGCCGCCGGGGCGGGCGGACACCGGCGCTCCGTGCACGGCCGCTCAGGCGGTTCCCCGCCCGCCGGCGAAGTCTCTCCGGGGAAGCTCTCCGGCCTCGGCCGGGGCCGGGAGGCCGGCCATCGGGTCGCGGGGGCGGGCGAGGACCTGCTCGGGGGTGAGCCATAGGTCCTCGGGGCGGCGGCAGTTGCGGACGGCGGTCCAGGTGAGCGGGGCGGAGACGGCGGGCTGCGGCCCGGCGCGCAGCGAGTACGGGGCCGCGGTGGTCTTGGCGCTGCTGTTCTGCGACCAGTCGACGAAGACCCGGCCGGTGCGCAGCGATCTGTCCATCCGGTCCACCACCAGGTCGGGCCGGTGGGCGCGGAGCCGGGCGGCGAGCCTGCGGGCGTAGTCGGCGGCGGCCCGTTCGGGCACCGGGCGCAGCGGCACCAGCAGGTGGAGTCCCTTGCCCCCGGAGGTCTTGGGCCAGGCGCGCAGGCCGTCGGCGGCGAGTTCGCGGCGGGCGAGCAGGGCGACGGCGCAGCAGTCGACGATCGTGGTGCCGGGACCGGGGTCGAGGTCGACGATCAGCCGGTCGTGCTCGGCCCGGGTGTGCTGCCACTGCGGGACGTGGATCTCCAGCGCACCGAGGTTGGCCGCCCAGAGCAGCGTGGGCAGATCGGCGACGACGACGTGCCGCAGGGTCTCCTCACGGTGTTCGACGTCGAGGGTGGTGAGCCAGTCGGGGGCGCCGGGCGGCACCCGTTTGGCCCAGAACCGCTCGCCGGTGACGCCTTCGGGGAAGCGCAGGAAGGAGGCGGGCCGGCCGGCGAGGTGGGGCAGCAGCAGCGGCGCGATCCGGAGGTAGTACTCCAGGGCGGCGGCCTTGGTCCAGCCGGTCCCGGGGTAGTAGACGCGGTCCAGGTGGGTCAGCCGCAGTCGCCGTCCCTCGATCTCGGTGACGGTGGCGGTGGGGTCCGGGGCGGCGGCCACCGGTCACCGCCGGGGCCTGGGGGTGCGGCCGGTGTCCGCCCAGGTGAGCAGTTGGCGGGCGGTCCAGGTGGTGACGATCCGTTCGGGGCCGAGCCCGGCGGCCTCGGCCGTGGCGCAGCCGTACGGCTGCCAGTCGAGCTGGCCGGGTGCGTGGGCGTCGGTGTCGACGGCGAACAGGCAGCCCGCCCCGGCGGCGAGTTCGAGCAGTCGCATGGGCGGATCGCGGCGCTCGGGGCGGCAGTTGATCTCGACGGCGGTGCCGGACTCGGCGCAGGCGGCGAACACCCTCTCCGCGTCGAACCGGGACTCGGGCCGGGTCTTTCCGTCCCGGCCGTCACCGATCAGCCGGCCGGTGCAGTGGCCGAGGATGTCGGTGTGCGGGTTGCGGACGGCGGCGAGCAGTCGGCGGGTCATCAGCATCGGCTCCATCCGCAGCTTGGAGTGGACGGAGGCGACCACCACGTCGAGTTCGTCGAGCAGTTCGTCCTCCTGGTCGAGGCTCCCGTCGTCCAGGATGTCGCACTCGATGCCGGTGAGCAGCCGGAACGGCGCCAGCCGCGCGTTGACCCCGGCCACCGCGTCGAGCTGCCGGCGCAGCCGTTCGGGGCTGAGGCCGCGGGCGACGGTCAGGCGCGGCGAGTGGTCGGTGAGCACCGCCCAGGAGTGGCCGAGATCGCGGGCGGTCCGGGCCATCGTCTCGATCGGGCTGCCGCCGTCCGACCAGTCGGAGTGCAGGTGGCAGTCACCGCGCAGGGCCGCGCGCAGCCGCTCGCCCCCGGTGGCGGGCGGCTCGGCGGCGCGCTGCTCCATATCGGCGAGGTAGCCGGGGGTGCGGCCGGTGGCGGCCTCGGCGATCACGCCGGCCGTGGTCGGCCCGATGCCCTTGAGCCCGGCGGCCCGAGCAGCCAGAGTGGAGACATCGGGGTCGGCCGCGAGGACGGCCCGGACGGCCTCGGCAGCGTGCCGGAAGGCCTGCACGCGGTAGGGCGAGGACTGCTCGCGCTCCAGCAGAAAGGCGATCCGCTCAAGCGCCCGAACGGGGTCCATGTGGCGGAAACTGCCCGGTGCGGTAGCCGGGGAAACCCGGTTTCCGCAGCTCGCGCGGGGGCACCGGTACATCGGGAGGCGTCCATTCGGGGGCTCTGTCCGGGGACTCCATCCGGGGGATCCATCCGGGGGGCAAGGAGGAACGGCCATGCACGACCCCGCCAGTACGCAGCACCGGTCCGGCGGCATCCCTCCGCTCGCCCTGGAGACGGATGTCCTGCTGCGCGAGCTCTCCCATCTGCACCGCACCCGCCACGAGACCTTCCTGTACGGCTCCGAGGAGGCGCTGAACCGTCACACCCTGCGCACGGGCCAGCTGGAGGACGAGTATCTGCGGCGCTTTCCGCTCCGCCAGGTGACCGCCGGCCGGACCAGGACCGGCGCCCGCGCCCGCGAGGCCGCCGCCCGTGCCGAGGCACACCCGGAGTGAGGCCGAGATGCCCATCGCAACCGTGAACCCCGCGACCGGCGAGAACCTGGAGACCTTCGAACCGTTCGGCCGAGGCGAGCTGGAACTGCGCCTGGCCAGGGCCGAGGCCGCCTTCCGCGACTACCGCACCACCACCTTCGAGTACCGGTCCCAGCTGCTGCGCCGGGCCGCCGACGTACTGGACGCCGACCGGGAGCAGCTGGCCCGCACGGTGACCACGGAGATGGGCAAGCCGCTGGCCCAGGCCTCGGCCGAGACCGCCAAGTGCGCCCGGGCCCTGCGCTGGTACGCCGACCACGGCGCGGCGCTGATCGCGGACGAGCTGCCCGGCGAGGACGACGTCGCGGACTCCGGCGCCACGGCGGCGTACGTCCGCTACCGGCCGCTCGGCGTAGTGCTGGCCGTCATGCCGTGGAACTTCCCGCTCTGGCAGGTGGTGCGGTTCGCGGCGCCCGCGCTGATGGCGGGCAACGTGGGCCTGCTGAAGCACGCCTCGAACGTGCCGCGGACGGCGCTCGCCCTGGAGGAGGTGTTCCGCCGGGCCGGGGCACCCGAGGGCTGCTTCCAGACCCTGCTGATCGGCTCCGGCGCGGTCGAGGCGGTGATCCGGGACCGCCGGGTGGCGGCCGTGACCCTCACCGGCAGCGAACCGGCCGGCCGCTCGGTGGCGGCCGTGGCGGGCGACGAGCTGAAGAAGACCGTGCTGGAACTGGGCGGCAGCGACCCGTTCGTGGTGCTGCCCAGCGCGGACCTGGACGCCGCCGTCCGGACGGCGGTGAAGGCCCGCACCCAGAACAACGGGCAGTCCTGCATCGCGGCGAAGCGGTTCATCGTGCACGCGGACGTCTACCCCGGGTTCACCAGCGAGTTCGCCAAGGCGATGGGCGCACTGCGGATCGGCGACCCGATGGCGCCGGACACCGACATCGGCCCGCTCGCCACCCGGCAGGGGCTGGCGGACCTCTCCGCCCTGGTCGCCGACGCGCTCGCGCACGACGCCGTCGCCGAGTGCGGCGGCAACCGCCCGAACGGGCCGCTGGAGCAGGGCTGGTACTACCCGCCGACCGTGCTCACCGGGATCACCCCCGCCATGCGGATCCACCGGGAGGAGGCGTTCGGACCGGTCGCCACGGTGTACCGGGTGGAGAGCCTGGACGAGGCGGTGGCACTCGCCAACGACAGCCCGTTCGGGCTGAGTTCCAACGTGTGGACCACCGACCCGGCCGAGCAGGAGCGGTTCGTCCGCGACATCGAGGCGGGCAGCGTCTTCTTCAACGGCATGACCGCCTCGCACCCCGCACTGCCCTTCGGTGGCGTCAAGCGCTCGGGGTACGGCCGTGAGCTGGCCGGGCACGGGATCCGCGAGTTCTGCAACGTCACCACGGTCTGGCTGGGGCCCACGTAGCCGACCGTACGGGGCACTTGTCCAGGGCGCCGCCCGGTCGGCGCGCGGAGCCGTTCAGCGGAGCCGTTCACCTGACGGGGTTCAGGAGACCGCGCGCAGGCGGCGGCGCGGGCGGGCGGCCTCCTCCAGGGCGTGCTGGAGCTGGTCCCGGGTCATGGTGGAGCGGCCCTGGATGCCCTGGTCGGTCGCCATCCGGTACAGCTCGGTCTTGCCGAGCGCCGACAGGTCCTGGCCGGCCGGTGCCTTCTTCGCCGCGCCCGCCTTCTTCGCGGCGGGTGCGGTCTCGGCGGCGGGTGCGTTCCTGACGGCGGACGCGCGCTCCGCGGTGGCCGCCTTCGGCTTCGCCTCGGGCCGCTGCTCGCCCTTGTCCTCCCCCGAACCGGCCTGCCGCAGACTGCGCTGGAGGACGTCCATCAGGTCCACCACGTTGGTGGACTCCGGAGCCGGGGCGGCCGCCACGGTCTCCCGGCCGGTGAGCTTGGCCTCGACCAGGTCGCGGACCTGCTCGCCGTAGGTGTCGTGGTAGGCGTCCGGCTCCCAGTCGACGCTGAGCGCCTCGATCAACTGGCAGGCGGTGGCCAGTTCCCTCTCCCCGGGTGCCACCTCGCCGGGCAGGTTGTCCACCTCCCGGTGCGGATCGCGGACCTCCTCCGCGTAGTGCATGGTCTGCAGCACCAGCAGGTCCGCCTCCGGCCGGACCGCCGCCAGGTACTGCTTCCCGCGCATCGAGAAGGTCGCCAGCCCCGCCCGCCCGGTCTCGGTCATGGCCCGCAGCAGCAGCCCGTACACATTGGCGTACTCCTTGCCGCGCGGGCCGAGGTAGTACGTCCGGTCGAAGAAGATCGGGTCCACCTCCTGGAGCCGGACGAAGCCGCTGATCTCGATCGACCGGGAGCGTCCCGGCGACAGGTCCTCCAGCTCGGAGGGCTCGAAGACGACGTACTCGCCCTCGGCGACCTCGTAGCCCTTGACGATGTCGCCGTACGCGACCTCCTTGCCGGTGCGCTCGTTCACCCGCAGGTTGCGCACCCGGTCGGAGGTGCCGCGCTCCAGCTGGCGGAAGTGCGGCGAGTGGTCCTCGGTGGCCGCGTACAGCCCCACCGGGACGGCGACCAGCCCGAAACTCAGGGTGCCGGTCCAGATCGGTCTGGCCATGGTGGGCCTCCTCGGTCTGCCGTCCGCGCTCCGCGGCTGCGGGCTTCGGCTGCGGGCTTTCGGCTGCGGGGCTTCGGCTGCGCCGCCGGGCCCGTAATTCGCCGCTGTCCATGGTCCGTCGCGACAGGCCGATCGGCCAGTCCTTCGGAGCACGGCCGGGCGGCGGGAGGGCAGCGGCCGGGCGCACTCTGGAGGGGTGAGCACATCCGCGCGCCCGTCCGCCAGCCCGGGGCCGCTCCCCGACTCGCTCAGCCCGATGCTCGCCACCGCCGGCACCCGTCGGGAGTTCGGCGGTGACTGGATCCTGGAGCGGAAACTGGACGGCGTCCGCGCCCTCGCCTACCGCGACGGTGAACGGATCCGGCTGGTCAGCCGCAACGGCAAGGCGCTGGAGGACGGCTACCCCGAACTGGTCGCCGCGCTGGCCGCGCAGCCCGTCCAGCGCTTCGTGGTGGACGGCGAGATCGTCGCCCTCGACCACGGCGTGACCAGTTTCGAACTCCTCCAGCGCCGGATGCAGCTGCGCGACGCCCGCCGGGCCAGGGCGACCGGCGTGGAGGTCACCTACTACCTCTTCGACCTGCTGCACCTGGAGGGGTACGACACCACCCGGCTGCCGCTGCGCTCCCGCAAGAAGCTGCTCCGGCAGGCGATCCGCTACGGCGGACCGCTGCGCTTCACCGTCCACCGCAACGGCGACGGCCCGGCGCCGCTCGCGGAGGTCTGCGCCCGGGGCTGGGAGGGCCTGATCGCCAAACGCGCGGACAGCCCGTACGTGCAGCGGCGCTCGCCCGACTGGCTCAAACTCAAGTGCTCGGCCGCGCAGGAACTGGTGATCGGCGGTTTCACCGGCCCGGAGGGCAGCCGGGCCGGCTTCGGCGCCCTGCTGCTGGGGCACTACGCCGACGGGCTGCTGCACTACGCGGGCAAGGTCGGCACCGGCTTCGACACCGCCACCCTGCACCGGCTGCGCGCCGTCCTCGACACCCTGGCCCGGCCCGACTCGCCGTTCGCCGGGCCGGTGCCCGAGCGCACCGCCCACTGGGTGCAGCCCGCGCTGGTCGCCCAGGTCGCCTTCACCGGGTGGACCCGTGACGGCCGGCTGCGCCATCCGCGCTACCTCGGTCTGCGCGAGGACAAGCCGCCCGGTGAGGTGGTCCGTGAACCGTAGGACCCGTCCCCGCCCTCGGCCCACCACCGCTGAGCTGGGAGAATCCGCTGGATCGCAGAGTGATCGAGCAATGACCGCCGCCCGGGGAGCAGCGCATGGACGAGCAGCAGCCACCGTGTCCGCACTGCGGACACCGACCCGGCCCAGGGCATACCCCGGACCCCGGCCGCGCCCCGTGCCTTGGGGACGGGGTGGCCGAGGACTGGCAGTCGGTGCTCGGCCAGGACTTCGCCCGGACGACCGCACGGCAGCGCCGGCGCGGGCTGACGCTCATGCTCGTCTGCTGCGTGGCGCTGGTCCCGTGGATCGCCTTTCTGGCGGCGACGCTGCCGGTGCACGACGAGTCGCGGCAGTGGCGGCCGGCCTGGGTCGGCTTCGACATGGCCCTGCTGGCGGCGCTGGCGGCCACCGCCTGGGCGGGCTGGCGCCCGTCCTGACTCGGCAGCCGGGCTGCCGAGGTTCGGGGCCGCGAAGAGCGACACTGAAAACATGGACGAGTCGCACCGGCCGGCGAAGGGGGACATCTTCACCCCGCCCGTGATCGTGCGCCCACCGACCCGTGGCGCGCGACCGTACCGCCGGGTAGAGATCTACGGACGCCTGGTCGGCAAGGCGTACGGCGAGCCCGACGTGGCCGAGTTCATCCGGCAGGCCGGCGTGGACGACCCCGATCTGGAGGATCCGGACCTGATCGGCTGGCGCGGCGGCGACCGGACCACTTGGTCGGCGGAACCGAAGCCCGTGACCGCGACCGCGCCTGCTGCCGAGCCCGGCATCGAGCCCGAGAGCGCAGCCGAGGCCGCCACGCAGCCCGAGAACGAACCCGAGAACGAGCCCCAACGCGAGCCCGCTAGCGGATCCGAGGGCCGAACGGAGCCCGAACCGCCGCCCGTTGCGTAACGTTCCGGGGACACTTCCGGCGGCGCGCCGAAGCGGCTAGGTATGCACCATTTCTCGCATCACTGCATAACTTTGCAGTCGCACCTCGGCACCCAGCGGAGAACCGCTACATCACTATGCAGAAGAGCGCGATTCAATACCGGTCTCGGTGAAGTCTCAAGTAATCCTCAAATCTCAGCCACCCACCTCGACCTGCGGAGACTCAACATCCCACCACCACAACCGAATTGACGTCACGTGGCACAGAATTCCGGACGGAATGGCCGCCACTGAAGATAACTATTCGGAGTCATGGGGTGTTCGCCGGGAATCCCAGCCGCCTAGCCTTGGGCAACTCTCAACCCCCTGCCATCACCCGAGAGGTCATCTCCCCCATGGCACATGTTGACCAGCTCGCCCCTTCAGACTCCCCACCGACCGGATCTTCCGGATCCGGCGGCCGTTCCCTGCGCCGCGAGGTCGGTCTGATCGGGCTGCTCTGGGCCTCCGTCGGTTCGATCATCGGATCCGGATGGCTCTACGGCGCCAAGAACGCCGTCGTCGCGGCCGGTCCCGCCGCGATCATCTCCTGGGGCATCGGCGCGGTGGCCATCGTGCTCCTCGCCTTCGTCCACGCCGAGCTGGGCGGGCTCTTCCCCGTCGCCGGCGGTACCGCCCGCTACCCGCACTACGCCTTCGGCGGTCTGGCCGGTATGTCCTTCGGCTGGTTCTCCTGGCTGCAGGCGGCCACCGTCGCCCCGATCGAGGTCGAGGCGATGATCGGCTACGCCGGTCACTGGGAATTCGCCAAGGGCTTCCTGAACGACAACGGAACCCTCACCGTGAGCGGATTCGTGGTCGCGGTGCTCCTGATGGGCGTCTTCGTCGCGGTGAACTTCCTCGGCGTCCGCGTGCTGTCGCACACCAACAGCGTCGCCACCTGGCTGAAGATCTTCGTCCCGCTGTTCACGATCTTCGTGCTCGCTGCCACCCACTTCCACGGCAGCAACTTCACCTCGCACGGCTTCATGCCGTTCGGCGCCAAGGGCGTGCTGACCGCGATCAGCACCAGCGGCATCATCTTCGCCCTGCTCGGCTTCGAGCAGGCGATCCAGCTGGCCGGTGAGAGCAAGAACCCCAAGCGGGACATCCCGCGTGCGGTGCTCGGCTCGGTGGCGATCGGCACCCTGATCTACACCCTGCTGCAGGTGGTCTTCATCGGCGCGCTGCCGGTCTCCGCCTTCGCCAAGGGCTGGGCGAACCTGGACTTCCCCGGTATCAGCGGCCCGTTCGCCGGTCTGGCCACCGTGGTCGGCCTCGGCTGGCTCGCCGTGGTGCTGTACTTCGACGCCATCGTGTCCCCCGGCGGCACCGGCCTGATCTACACCACCTCCACCTCGCGCATCTCCTACGGCCTCAGCAAGAACGGCTACGCGCCGCAGCTCTTCGAGCGGGTCGACCAGCGCGGTGTGCCGTGGTTCGGTCTGATCATCTCCTTCGTCACCGGCGTGATCTGCTTCCTGCCCTTCCCGAGCTGGCAGGAGCTGGTCGGCTTCATCACCTCCGCCAGCGTGCTGATGTACGCGGGCGCCCCGCTGGCCTTCGGCGCGCTGCGCCGCCGGCTCCCCAACCGCGAGCGCTCCTACCGACTGCCCTTCGGTGAGTTCATCGCTCCGCTGTCCTTCGCGGTCGCCAGCCTGATCATCTACTGGACCGGCTGGCACACCCTGCTCCGCCTGGGTGCCGCCATCGTGATCGGCTACGTGCTGCTCGGCTCCTACGCCGCGTACGCGACCAAGAAGGGTCTGCCGAACGCCCCGCGACTGGACTGGCGTCCGGCGCAGTGGCTGCCGGTCTACCTGCTGGGCCTCGGCGTGATCTCGTGGCAGGGCGGTTTCGGCGACGGCACCGGCAACCTGCCGATGTGGTGGGACATGGCCGTGGTCACGCTGTTCTCCCTGGCGATCTACCACTGGGCGATCCGCGTCGCGCTGCCCGCCGATGCGATCGAGCAGAACATCGAGGACGTCGAGGTCGTGGACGAGGGCGGCCACTGACCCCCGACCACTGATCCGGACAGCTGCCCCGGCTGTCCGCGACCCGGGACCGAGCCCGGCCGGTACCCTCCTGCGGGAGGGCGTCGGCCGGGCTCCTGCGTGCCGGCGGCCCGGACTCCCGGCCCGGTCGGGACCGCTGCGGTTGTGGGAGTGGCCGGTCGGTGCTCAAGTGGAAGCGGCCAAAGCGGGAGCCGCCACCGACCCCGCCGACACGCCTGCACCCGGCACGCCTGCAGCTGGCAGGCCTGCACCGCGAGGAGGCCCCTCCACCATGTCCGAAGCAAGCATCCCCTACACCACCAACAACGCCGGTGTCCCCGTCGAGAGCGACTCGGACTCGCTGACCGCAGGACCGGTCGGTCCGATCCTGCTGCACGACCACTACCTGATCGAGAAGATGGCCCAGTTCAACCGGGAACGGGTGCCCGAGCGGGTGGTGCACGCAAAGGGCGGGGGTGCGTACGGGTTCTTCGAAGTAACCCAGGACGTCAGCCAGTTCACCAAGGCGGACCTGTTCCAGCCGGGCAAGCGGACCGAGATGCTGGCCCGCTTCTCGACCGTCGCCGGCGAACTCGGCACGCCCGACACCTGGCGCGACCCGCGCGGGTTCGCGCTCAAGTTCTACACCGAGCAGGGCAACTACGACCTGGTCGGCAACAACACCCCGATCTTCTTCGTCCGTGACCCGAGCAAGTTCCAGGACTTCATCCGCTCGCAGAAGCGCCGCCCCGACAACCATCTGCGCGACAACGACATGCAGTGGGACTTCTGGACCCTCAGCCCCGAGTCGGCCCATATGGTCACCTGGCTGATGGGCGACCGGGGCATCCCGAAGACCTGGCGCAACATGAACGGCTACGGCTCGCACACCTACAGCTGGGTCAACGCGGGCGGTCAGCGGTTCTGGGTGAAGTACCACTTCAAGACCGACCAGGGCATCGACTTCTACCCGCAGGCCGAGGCCGACCGGGTCGCCGGGGAGGACCCGGACGCGCATCTGCGCGACCTGTACGGGTCGATCGAGCGCGGCGACCACCCGTCCTGGACGCTGTACGTCCAGGTGATGCCGTTCGACGACGCCTGGAGCTACCGGTTCAACCCCTTCGACCTGACCAAGGTGTGGCCGCACGGCGACTACCCGCTGATCGAGGTCGGCCGGATGACCCTCAACCGGAACCCCGAGAACTACCACGTCCACATCGAGCAGGCCGCCTTCGAGCCCTCGAACCTGGTGCCCGGCATCGGCGTCTCCCCCGACAAGATGCTGCTCGGCCGGATCTTCTCCTACCCCGACACCCACCGCTACCGGATCGGCCCCAACTACGCGCAGCTGCCGCCGAACCGGTCGCACGTACCGGTCCACTCCTACGCCAAGGACGGCCCGATGCGCTTCGACGCCGCCCGCACCGAGCGGCCGTACGCACCCAACTCGTACGGCGGCCCGGCCGCCCAGCCCGAGCTGTGGGGCGAGCCGCTCGGCTGGGACGTGGCGGGGAGGATGGTCCGCGAGGCGTACCCGCTGCACCGGGAGGACGACGACTGGGGGCAGGCGGGCACGATGGTGCGGGACGTGCTGGACGACGCCGCGCGCGAGCGGCTGGTCACCAACATCAGCGGCCACCTGCTGAACGGGGTCTCGGCACCCGTGCTGGCGCGGGCGCTCGAGTACTGGCGCAATGTCGACAAGGATCTGGGCGACCGGATCGCCAAGAAGGTCAACGGCGGCTAGCCACTGCGGTAGCAGCCGGCCGACTGCCGCCGGACCGCCCCGGGTGCCCGACCGCCCGGGGCGGCTCCGTGCCGACTGCCGGAAGCCCTGGAGCCGGCACCCGGGGAGGACTGCTACGAGTCGTCGCCCGGGAGGCGGACGGACTGGGCGTGGTGGAAGACGTCGTACGGATCCCACTGCGCCTTCACCTGCTGCAGGCGCTCGTAGCTCTTCCCGTAGTAGAGCTGGTGCCAGGGCTGGCCCGAGGTGTTGAGCTCCGGGTCCGAGAGGTCGACGTCGGGGTAGTTGATGTAGCAGCCGTCGGTGTTCGGCGGGGGCAGCGGGAGGGTCGGGCTCGCGACGGCCGGGACGCCGCCGGTGGGCTGGTAGACGTCCCGGTAGAACCGCCGGATCCAGTTGAGGTGGTAGTCGGCGATCCCCGGGTCGATCTCGGCGTCCTGGTAGTCGTAGACGCCGTCGCCGTTGGCGTCCTCGCCCCACGTCCAGTACGCCTGGTACTGGAGCTTCAGGATCGACGAGCGCTGCGGCACGGCCGTCGCGTCGGAGGGGATGTCGTTGACCGCACCGCCGTAGGAGTCGACCTGGAGCAGGGCGTCGGGGTTGCGGTAGTCCGGGTCGGTGAGGTTGCGCAGGATCGCCTCGATCTGGTGCTCGGTGAACCCGGCGGTCATGTACGCCGACTTGTACTTGCCGCACCGGTTGGGGCCCGAGTCGTTGAAGCTCTGGGTGGCGGTGAGCCAGGGCAGCCGGGTCGGGACGAACAGCGCGCCCTGCGCGGGGTGTTCGCCCATCGGCCGGTCGAGCGGGGTCTCCTCGATGTCGCCCTCGCCGCCCGATCTGAACCCCTCGGTCAGCCAGTCGAGGAAGAGCTTCAGGCGCGCCACCGAGTCGTCCCTGGTGGCGTCGAGCTGGATGACCAGGCCGACCTTGCCGTTGCTCATGTGGGTGAGCTTCAGCAGGGCGAACATGTCCCGCCAGTCGTGCCGCCGGATGAACTCGGGCCCTTCGCCGGCCTGCTCGTACTGGAAGAACTCGCCGAAGCGGCGGACCAGTTGCCTGAAGCGGTCGGGCCGCTCCAGGAAGCCCTTCCAGTCCCAGGCGACCGATCGGACCAGCACCTGGGACGGCGGCGAGGGCAGATCCCGGAACCAGTACCGGGTGATCACGCCGAAGTTGCCGCCGCCGCCACCGGTGTGGGCCCACCAGAGGTCCACCAGCGAGTCGTCGGGCGAGTCCCGCCGGGCGATCGTGACCTGCGGGTTCCTGCCGTCCTCGACGGTGACCACCTCCACCGCGTAGAGGTAGTCCACGGTGAGGCCGTACAGCCGGGAGAGCAGGCCGTAGCCACCGCCCGAGATGTGGCCGCCGAGGCCGACCGAGTAGCAGGAGCCGCCGGGCAGGGCGAGGCCGGTCGGCCGGTAGAGGTGGGTGGTGCTGTGCCAGTTGGTGGCGCCCGCCCCGATGCAGTACGCCGCCATCTCCGGGTCGTAATGGACGCCGCTCAGCTGGCTCACGTCGATGATGACGCCGACGTCCTCCGAGGAGACGAAGTTCTCGTAGCAGTGGCCGCCGGAGCGGACGGTGATCCGGCGCTGCGGGCGCTCCGGAGGGGCGAGGTACCGACGGAGTGCGTCCACCACGTCGTCCGTCGTGGTGGCCACCACGACGTGGTCGGGATCGGCGATCCAGCGCTGGTTGAAGCCACGGCGCAGGGCGTCGTAGCGGTCGTCCCCCGGGACGACGTCGATCGGACCCGCTTGCATGACTACCCCCGCGTGCAACTGAGACGACTGCGAACCGCTACGGAACGCTATCACTCGAATACCATGTGTCACTCCCCCGACGGGGTGAACCCGCCGCAGGCCGACCGATCCGTTGACAGCACGGCGGGGGCGCGGCGATGCTAAGCAAGCGCTTAGTCAGACATCATCGGCAGCCACCACCAGTCGTCAGCCCTCCACCACGGCCACCCAGACGAGGTATCCAGATGAGCGACACCCCCGAGGCACCACCCGGTCTCGACCTCGTGCGACTGCGCGAACGGCTCGACGCCGAGCTGCCGGGCACCGTACGCGGCCCGCTGCGCGCACGGCTCTTCGAGGGCGGCAGGTCCAACCTCACCTACCTGCTGGAGGACGGGGCCACCCGCTGGGTGCTGCGCCGCCCGCCGCTCGGCCACGTACTGGCCACCGCGCACGACATGGCGCGCGAGCACCGGGTGCTGGCCGCGCTCCACCGGACCAGGGTGCCGGTCCCGCAACCGCTGCTGCTGGTCCGGGACGAAGCGGTGATCGGCGCGCCGTTCTACCTCATGGAGTACGTACCGGGCACCCCGCACCGGGACGCGGCGGCGCTCACCGCACTCGGGCCGGAGCGGGTGCACGCCCTCGGCCTGCACCTGGTGGACACCCTGGTCGAGCTGCACGCCGTCGACCCGGCGGCCGTCGAACTGGCGGACTTCGGCCGTCCCGACGGTTTCCTGGAGCGTCAGCTCAGGCGCTGGGGCAAGCAGTTGGACGCCTCCCGGAGCCGCGAGGTGGCGGGCATCGACGAGCTGCACGAGCAGCTGTCCCGCAGCCTGCCGGCCTCCCCCGCACCGGCCCTGGTGCACGGCGACTACCGGCTGGACAACGTCCTGGTGGGCCCCGACGACCGGATCACCGCCGTACTGGACTGGGAGATGTCCACCCTCGGCGACCCGCTCACCGACCTCGGGCTGCTGGTGATGTACACCGAACTCGCCCGCCGGTACGACGGAATCCTGCCCGGCGCGGCCCTCGCCGAGGGCTTCCCGGACACCGCCGGACTGGTCGGCCGCTACGCCGCCGGCTCCGGGCGGGACGTCTCCGCGCTCGGCTGGTACGTCGGCTTCGCCTCGTTCAAGCTGGCCGTGGTGCTGGAGGGCATCCACTTCCGCTTCACCCAGGGCGGCACGGTCGGCACCGGATTCGACCGGGTGGGCGAACTGGTGCCCATCTTCGTGCAGTTCGGCCTCACCTCGCTGAAGGAGCGGTGACCATGGACTTCTCGTACGACACCAGGACCGAGGAGATGCTCGGCCGGCTCACCGCCTTCATGGACGAGGCGGTGTACCCCGCCGAGTCCGTGCTGGCCGCCCAACTCGCCGATCCGGCCCGCGAACCGTGGACCACCCCGCCGGTGGTCGGCGAGCTCCAGGCGGCGGCCAGGTCGCGCGGGCTGTGGAACCTCTTCCTGCCCGGGGAGTCGGGCGCGGGCCTGACCAATCTCCAGTACGCCCCGCTGGCGGAGCTCACCGGACGCAGCGTCCTGCTCGCGCCGCCCGCGCTGAACTGCGCCGCGCCGGACACCGGGAACATGGAACTGCTGGCCCAGTTCGGCGACGAGGCCCAGCGCAAGCAGTGGCTGGAGCCGCTGCTCGCGGGCGAGATCCGGTCCGCCTTCGCGATGACCGAGCCCGAGGTGGCATCCTCCGACGCCACCAACATCACCACCCGGATCGAGCGCGACGGCGACGAGTACGTCGTCAACGGCCACAAGTGGTACATCACCGGGGCGATGAACCCCGAGTGCCGGATCTTCATCGTGATGGGCAAGACCGACCCCACCGCCGACACCCGGCGGCAGCAGAGCATGATCCTGGTGCCCCGGGACACCCCGGGTGTGACGGTGAAGCGCGGGATGACGGTCTTCGGGTACCAGGACTCCGACCACGGCGGGCACGCCGAGATCCTGTTCGAGAACGTCCGGGTACCCGCCGCCAACCTGATCGGCGAACCCGGCTCCGGCTTCGCCATCGCCCAGGCCAGGCTCGGTCCCGGGCGGATCCACCACTGCATGCGGGCGATCGGAATCGCCGAGCGGGCGCTGGAGTCGATGTGCCGCCGGGCGAGCCTGCGGGTCGCGTTCGGAAAGCCGCTGGCCGCCCAGGGCGTGGTGCAGGACTGGATCGCCGAGTCCCGGGTGCGGATCGAGCAGGCGCGGCTGCTGGTGCTGAAGACGGCCTGGCTGATGGACACCGTCGGCAACCGGGGTGCGCACACCGAGATCCAGGCCATCAAGATCACCGTACCGGCCACGGTCGAGTGGATCCTGGACAAGGCGGTCCAGGCCCACGGCGCGGCCGGAGTCGGCCAGGACACCCCGCTGGCCCAACTCTGGGCCGGCATCAGGACGCTGCGGCTGGCGGACGGCCCCGACGAGGTGCACAAGCGCTCGCTGGCCCGCCGCGAGCTGGCCCGCTACCGGCAGGACTGACCCCGGCCGGACCGGCCCCAGCCGGACTGACTCCGGCCGGATCGGGGCCGCCACGGCCATCGGGCCACCCGGAACCGCGCGTACCATCGCAGAGAGCGAGCTGAACTGACGTGGCATCGGACATCAGAGCGCGGGTCGACGCGCTGCTGAAGGCGCACGACCCCGCGACCACCCCGCGGGCGGACTTCCTGGCGGCCCGCTTCGACGCCGGCCTCGCCTGGGTGCACTTCCCGGTCGGACTGGGCGGGCTCGGCGCACCGCGCTCCCAACAGGCACTGGTGGAAGCCGAACTGGCGGCCGCCGGGGCACCCGACAACGACCCGCGCCGGATCGGGATCGGGCTCGGCATGGCCGCGCCGACCATCCTGCGCTACGGCACCGAGGAGCAGAAGTCCCGCTTCCTGCGGCCGCTGTGGACCGGCGAGGAGGTGTGGTGCCAGCTGTTCAGCGAGCCCGGCGCCGGTTCCGACCTGGCCGCGCTCGGCACCCGGGCGGTGCGCGACGGTGACGGCTGGGTGGTGGACGGACAGAAGGTCTGGACGTCCAGCGCGCACACCGCCCGCTGGGCGATCCTGCTCGCCCGCACCGATCCCGGCGTACCCAAGCACCGCGGCATCACGTACTTCGTCTGCGACATGACCGACCCCGGGGTCGAGGTCCGGCCGCTGCGCCAGATCACCGGGGAGGCCGAGTTCAACGAGGTCTTCCTGACCGGCGTCCGGATCCCCGACGCCCACCGGCTCGGCGGTGTCGGCGAGGGCTGGCAGGTCGCGCAGACCACGCTCAACAACGAGCGGGTCGCGATCGGCGGCCAGGCCACCCCGCGCGAGGGCGGCATGATCGGCGTGGTGGCCGAAACCTGGCGCAGCCGACCGGAGTTGCGCAGCCACGAGCTCCACCAGCGGCTGCTGAAGGGCTGGTTGGACGCCGAGGTGATCCGGCTGGCCGGCGAGCGGCTGCGCCAGCAGCTGGCGAGCGGCCAGCCGGGTCCCGAGGGTGCGGCGATGAAGCTGGCCTTCGCCCGGCTGGCCCAGGAGCTCAGCGGCCTGGAGGTCGAGCTCCTCGGCGAGGAGGGCCTGGCGTACGACGACTGGACCATGACCCGGCCCGAGGTCGTCGACTTCACCGGGCGCGAGGCCGGATACCGCTACCTCCGGGCGAAGGGGAACTCGATCGAGGGCGGCACGAGCGAGATCCTGCGCAACATCATCGCCGAGCGGGTGCTCGGCCTGCCCGCCGAACCGCGTACCGACAAGGACCTGCCCTGGAAGGAGCTCGCGCGATGAGCGGCACCGCCTCGTCGGCCCCGGATCTGCTCTACTCGGACATCGAGGAGGAACTCCGCGCCAGCGTGCGGGACTTGCTGGCCGACCGCTGTCCGCCGAGCGCCGTCCTGGCCCGCTGCGAAGGCCCCGAACCGTACGACCTCGCGCTCTGGCGCACCCTGGCGGTGGAGCTGGGCACCGCCGGCCTTCAGGTGCCCGAGAAGCTCGGCGGGGCGGGCGCGTCGCTGCGGGAGACCGCCGTGGTGCTGGAGGAGCTGGGGCGCAGCGCGGCACCGGTTCCGTTCCTGGGGAGCGCGGTGCTGGCGACGACGGCGCTGCTGGCCTGCGAGGCGGGCGAGTTGCTGGCCGGGCTGACCGAGGGCGGCCGGGTCGCGGCGCTGGCGGTGCCGTTCTCGACGCCGCCCGGCGGTGCGTTCCCCGACGCGGTACGGGTCGGCGGGGACGGGACGTTGAGCGGCCGGGTGACCTCGGTGGCCGACGCGCTGCCGGCCTCGCTGCTGCTGGTGCCCGCGGTCGGCGGGGACGGCCCCGGGCTGTACGCGGTCGAGGCGAGCGCGCTCGGGGTCGGGGTGGTCCGCCGGACCTCACTGGATCTCACCCGGCAGCTGGCCGATGTGACGCTGCAGGGCGTACCCGCACGGCAGTTGGCGGGCCCGGAGCGGGCGGCCGCGGTGCTGGACCGGGCGCTGCTGACCGGGGCCGGGCTGCTGGCGTCGGAGCAGCTGGGCATCGCCGAGTGGTGCCTGGGGACCACGGTGGCGTACCTGAAGGAGCGTCGGCAGTTCGGGCGGGCACTGGGTTCGTTCCAGGCGTTGAAGCACCGGCTGGCCGATCTGTGGCTGGAGACGGTGGGTGCGCGGGCAGCGGCGCGCGGTGCCGCCGACGCGCTGGCCGTCGACAGCCCGGACACGGCGGTGGCGGTGTCCGTCGCGCAGGCGCACTGCGGGGCGCTGGCCGTCCGGGCGGCGGAGGAGTGCGTCCAGCTGCACGGCGGCATCGGGATGACCTGGGAGCACCCGGCGCACCTCTATCTGAAGCGGGCCAAGGCGGACCAGATCGCCCTCGGCACACCGGGCTTCCACCGCAACGCGCTGGCCGGCCTGGTGGATCTGCCGGGCCCGGTGGGCTGATAGGGCGGCCGACCGCAGCGCCCCCGCCGCGCAGGGCGGCGGGGGCGCTCTCCGGGCGCTGACGGCCCCGGGTACTTCCGACGGTGGCCGCTGACGGCCCCGGGCTCAGGCGAGGATGGCGATCCGGCCGACGGAGTCGCCGTCCGCGACCCGCTGGACTCCCTCGGCGGCGCGCTCGAACGGCAGCCGTTCGCCGATCAGCGGCCGTACCACGCCCTTGGCGGCCAGCTCGGTGAGTTCGGCGTGCACCGCCCGGACCGCCTGCGGGTCCCTGGTGTTGTAGAGACCCCAGTGCAGGCCGAGGATCGAGTAGTTCTTCACCAGCGCGTGGTTGAGGCCCGGGGACGGGATGCCGCCGCTCGCGAAACCGACCACCAGGATGCGGCCCTCGAAGGCGACGCACTTGGTCGAGCCGGTGTAGGCGTCGCCGCCGACCGGGTCGAAGACCACATCGGCGCCGCGTCCGCCGGTGGCCTCCTTGACCGCCGCGACGAAGTCCTCGGCCCGCCGGTCGATCACCAGGTCGGCTCCCAGCTCCCTGGCCCGGTCGGCCTTCTCCGGACCGCCGACGACGCCGATCACGGTGGCCCCGGCCGCCTTGCCGAGCTGGACGGCAGCGCTGCCGACCCCGCCCGCCGCCGCGTGCACCAGCAGGGTCTCGCCCGCGCGCAGTCCGGCCCGGCGGTGCAGGCCGAACCAGGCGGTCTGGTAGCCGATGTGGAGTGCCGCCGCCTCGGCGTCGTCCAGCGCGTCGGGCGCCGGGAAGACCGCGTCGGCGGCCATCAGCGCGTACTCCCCGAAGGCCCCGGCGGGCAGCAGCGGCGTACCGATCACCCTCCCCCAGCCTCCGGCCGGGGGTACCCCCACCCCAGCCCCTCCCGCTGGGGGTGCCCCCACCCCAGCCCCTCCGGCCGGGGGTGCCCCCACCCCAGCCCCTCCCGCTGGGGGTGCCCCCACCCCAGCCCCTCCCGCCGGGGG
>NZ_JYJF01000789.1 GCF_000955975.1 Saccharothrix sp. ST-888 | reverse complement strand
ACCCGGCCGGACTCGGCGCCCGCCGGATGCGCAGCGAGCTCGAACGCGGCCACCGCACCACCGTTCTCGCCCGGTTCGTCTCCGACCTCTCCGCCGGGGACGAGCGCCTGCTCCGCGAGCTCCTCGGGGAGACCTCGTTATCGTCGCCGTCTGGGCGCCCCTGCTTCTGCCCTTCCTCGCCGTCCCGCACGCCCGCCGGGTCGCCGAGGCGCTCAGCCCGCGCCTGGCCGCCTTGGTCCTGGCCGGCACCGCCGTCACCACCGCCGGGGACACCGCCGTCTCGCTCGGCCTGCTCGCCTTCACCGGGCTGCTGCGCCTGCCGCC
>NZ_JYJF01000788.1 GCF_000955975.1 Saccharothrix sp. ST-888 | reverse complement strand
GCCCGGCTACTACCAGCGGCTGGACGCCGCCGGGAAGGTGACCGCCGACAGCTGCTGCGCCGACACCGCACCCGAACACGCCATGATGAACAAGCTGGTCGTCGACCCGGTGGTCACCTGGGCGAAGCAGTAGCGGGTGGACGGCTTCCGCTTAGACCTGATGGGCCTGGACCGCAAGTCGACCATGCTGGATGTGCAGTCGGCGCTGCGCGGGCTGACGACGGCCGAGGTCGGCGTCGAGGGGAAGGACAGCTTCTTCTACGGCGAGGGCTGGAAATTCGGTACGGTCGCAGGAAACTCACGCTTCGTCCAGGCCATTCAGGA
>NZ_JYJF01000787.1 GCF_000955975.1 Saccharothrix sp. ST-888 | reverse complement strand
AGCGGGGCCGGGCTGGCCGGAGTCCGCCGAAGACTGGGCGTCGTCGGTGGCGAACTCACCTGCGGTCGGCGCGGATCCGGCCGCCACCGGCTGGCCGCCGGCCTGGCGCTCCCCGCCGGTGCGCCCGACGCCGCACTGGGGGCCTCCACCCCATGACCGAGCCCGGACGTGTCCTGTTCGCCGACGACGGTGCCCTGATCCGTGGCGCCCTTGCCGCCCTGCTGGCCCTGGAGGACGCCATCGTCGTGGTCGCCCAGGCCGCCTCCGGGCCCGAAGCGCTGGCGATGGCCGAGGCACACCGGCCGGACGTGGCCGTCCTCGACC
>NZ_JYJF01000786.1 GCF_000955975.1 Saccharothrix sp. ST-888 | reverse complement strand
ATCCTGAGGTGCCTGGGGTCGTCCGTGATGTCGTCCGGGGTGCCGTAGAGCCCGGTGGTGTCCTTGAGCTTCAGCCGCTCGGCTTGCTACAGTACCCGCAGCGCGCGGACCTGGTTGGACGTGTCGTTGGGGACCGTCATCTTGCCGTTGTCACGGACCCCGTCCACGCTATCGTGCTTCAGCGAGAACAGTCCGAGCGGCCCGACCGACGTGGCGCCGATCGCCCCGGTCTCGGTGCCGTTGCCGGCGTTGAACTGGCTGCGGCCCGCCAGGCGCCGCACGGCGTTGACCTCGCTGCCCCCCGCTGCCGCGGCCTCGTTGGCCC
>NZ_JYJF01000785.1 GCF_000955975.1 Saccharothrix sp. ST-888 | reverse complement strand
GGCGTGCTGCGCGCCCGCAGCCGACCCGCCCGCGAACCGCTGGCCCCGCGGCCCACGCTGGCGTACCTGCCCCGGCTGATCGAGGGTACCGGGCTGAGCCTGAGCAGCGAACCCAGCCCCGGTGACCCGCCCTGGCCGGAAGCGGTCGAGCGGGCGGCCTACCGCGCCGTCCAAGAGGCCCTGACCAACATCGCCAAGCCCGCCCCCCGCGCCCCCGTCGGGGTCCGCCTCCCCGCCCGGGCCGCCCGGCTGCTGGTCGAGGTCCACAACGAGCGCCCGCCCCGGCGGCCGGGGGCGATGCCGCTGCCCGGCGGCGGGCACGGCC
>NZ_JYJF01000784.1 GCF_000955975.1 Saccharothrix sp. ST-888 | reverse complement strand
TGTTCGCGATGCGCGCGACGCTGCGGTGGCAGGTCACCTGGCGGCTGCGGCGCGGGTGCGGCGGCAGCGTCGAGGACATCCTCGCCCTCGACGTCGACGACCTGGATCTGCTCCACCGCCGCACCCCCCGCCGCCCGGGGCGGCCGCTGTTGCAATGGCGCGCGGGGGCCGCCCGCCGGCTGCCGCTCCGGGTCATCGGCCGTACGGGCGGCCCGCTGCTGCTCACCGACCGCCGGGCCGGCGCGGGCACACCCGCTGCCGACCTCTGCCCGCACAGCGGCCACAGCCGGCTCTCCTACCGCCGGGCCGCCGAGCTGTTCACCGC
>NZ_JYJF01000783.1 GCF_000955975.1 Saccharothrix sp. ST-888 | reverse complement strand
CGCACGTCCCGGGCGGTGGTGAGCGCCGCGATCCAGTGCGCGGCGGGGACGTCCACGGTCAGCAGTTCGTACGCCTTGGCGGCGGTGGCCCACCCACCGATCGCGCCCGCGACCTCGTCAGCGCTGCGGCGGATCACTTCTCTCCCTCCTGCTTCTGCGCGGGCGCGGGGACCAGCGGATGGCGCAGCGCGGACGCGGGTGCCGCGTACCGCGCGGGCAGCGAATCGGCCGCGATCTTCTACTGCAGCTTGAGGATGCCCTGGAGCACCCCCTCCGGCCGCGGCGGGCAGGCGGGCACGCAGACGTCGACCGGGCCGAACTGGAC
>NZ_JYJF01000782.1 GCF_000955975.1 Saccharothrix sp. ST-888 | reverse complement strand
CCCTGGTACTGGGCGGCCGCGATCCGGCGGATCGCGGTGCCGGCGAACATCCTCGCCAGGATCGTCATCGACTCGAAGAAGCACGACCTGTCGCTGAGGAACAGCAGCACCTCCCCCAGCCCCCCCAGCACCAGCACGCCGAGCCGCACCAGCGCCGTCCGCCCCGATCGCGTCCATGTCAGCCCCATCCCCATCACGACGGTGGCCCCGCCGATCAGGTTGCGGGTCGACTCCCGGTCGACCGTGATCATGGCGGGGGTGACCGGGGACACCAGCAGCCGGCCCAGCCCGGTGAAGCACATGCGGATCGGGATGCTGGGCCTGT
>NZ_JYJF01000781.1 GCF_000955975.1 Saccharothrix sp. ST-888 | reverse complement strand
TCCTTCGGTGACCGTGACAACCGTTCGGGTGGCTTCAACCGCGATGACCGCGGCAGCCGTTCCTTCGGTGACCGCGACCGCAACCGTGACGACCGCGGTCGCCGTTCCTTCGGCGACCGTGACAACCGCTCGGGTGGCTTCGCGGGCCGCGACCGCGACGACCGCGGCAGCCGTTCCTTCGGTGACCGTCCGGCCCGTTCGTTCGGTGACCGTCCGGCCTTCGGTCACCGCAACCGGGACGACCGCGGCGGCAACACCCGTCCGTTCGCCCGCCGCGACGACCACCGCTCCGGTGGCCGTCCGCAGGGTGGCTTCGCCGGCCGCG
>NZ_JYJF01000780.1 GCF_000955975.1 Saccharothrix sp. ST-888 | reverse complement strand
GTTCGACTTGACCGACCCCAGCCACAACGGCCGTCCCTCGGAGCGCCCCTGACCGTACGTCGCCAGCAGCGCCTGCGCCTCGATCGGGTCACCCAGCGTGGTCCCCGTACCGTGCGCCTCCACCACGTCCACATCGGCCGCCGACAGGCCGGCACTCGCCAGCGCCTGCCGGATCACCCGCTGCTGCGACGGACCGTTCGGCGCCGTCAGACCGTTGGAGGCACCGTCCTGGTTGACGGCCGAACCACGCACCACCGCCAGCACCTCGTGCCCGTTGCGCCGCGCGTCCGACAGCCGCTCCAGCAGCAGCATCCCCGCACCCTCG
>NZ_JYJF01000079.1 GCF_000955975.1 Saccharothrix sp. ST-888 | reverse complement strand
CCGTCGCGTCATGTGGACTGGTCGGCGGGGGCGGTGGAGTTGCTGACCGAGCAGCGGGCGTGGCCGCGGTCCGACCGGCCGCGCCGGGCCGGCGTCTCCGCCTTCGGTGCCAGCGGGACGAATGCGCACGTGATCCTGGAGCAGGCGGACGAGGCGGAGGCGGCGGTCGAGCCGGTGGCGGCGGTGGGTTCGCCGGTGGTGCCGGTGGTGCTGTCGGGTGCGTCCGAGGAGGCCCTGCGGGCCCAGGCGGCCCGGCTGCTCGAGTGGGTGGAGTCCCGGCCCGAGGAGGGCCCGGTGGACCTCGGCTTCGCCTCGGTGACCACCCGGTCGGCGCTGGAGCACCGCGGTGCGGTGGTCGCCGGCGACCGTGCCGAACTGCTGGAGGGGCTGGCCGCTCTGGCGGCGGGCGAGCCCTCGCCGCACCTGGTGGAGCCGGAGGGCGCCGTCGCCGGCGAATCCGGCGTGGTCTGGGTCTTCCCCGGCCAGGGCTCGCAGTGGGTCGGGATGGCCCGTGGCATGCGCGAGTCCTCCCCGGTCTTCGCCGCACGCCTGGAGGAGTGCGAGCGGGCGCTGAGCGGCCTGGTCGACTGGTCGCTGCGGGAGGTGCTGGACGACGAGGAAGCGCTGAAGCGGGTGGACGTGGTCCAGCCCGCGCTCTGGGCGGTCATGGTGTCGCTGGCCGAGGTGTGGCGCTCGCTCGGCCTGGTTCCCTCCGCCGTGGTGGGCCACTCCCAGGGCGAGATCGCCGCCGCCTGCGCGGCCGGCGGGCTGTCGCTGGAGGACGGTGCCCGGGTGGTGGCCCTGCGCTCGCAGGCGCTGCTGGAGATCGCCGGCGACGGCGGCATGGTCTCGGTGGCCCTGCCCGCGGACCGGGCCCGCACCCTGTTGGAGACGTGGGACGGGCGGATCTCGGTCGCCGCCCTCAACGGACCCCAGTCGACCGTGGTCGCCGGCGAGAGCGCCGCGCTGGACGAGTTGCTGGCGTACTGCGAGGGTGCGGCGATCGGGGCCCGGCGCATTCCGGTGGACTACGCCTCGCACTCGGCGTCGGTGGAGCGGATCCGCGAGCGGATCCTGCGCGACCTGGCCGGCATCAGCCCGCGCTCCGGCTCGGTGCCCTTCCACTCGACGCTCACCGGCGAGGTTCTGGACACCGCCGGGCTCGACGGCGACTACTGGTACCGGAACCTGCGCAACACCGTCCGCTTCGAATCCGTGATCAATGACCTGCTGGCCGACGGACACCGGGTCTTCGTCGAGTGCAGCGCCCACCCCGTGCTGCGGGTCGGCATCGAGGAGGCCGCGGAGGCCGCCGACCGGCCCGCCGTGGTGGTCGGCTCGCTGCGCCGCAACAAGGACGCCCGGCGCGAATTCCTGACGTCCGCAGCCGAGTTGTACGTCCGCGGGGTCCAGGTGGACTGGCCGCAGCTCTTCGCGGGCACCGGCGCCCGCGCGGTGGAGCTGCCCACGTACGCCTTCCGGACGAAGCCCTACTGGCTCCGCAGCCGGCAGCCGCTGCTGGGCGCCGCGGTCGAGCTGGCAGGCGACGGGCAGACGGTCCTGACCGGCCGGCTGTCGCTGCGGACCCATTCGTGGCTGGCCGACCACCGGGTGCGCGGCAGCGTCGTGGTGCCGGGGACCGCGCTGCTGGAGATGGCGCTGCAGGCCGGCGACGCGGTGGACGAACTCACCCTGCAGGCGCCCGTGGTGCTGCCCGAGCAGGGCGAGGTCGAGATCCAGCTGCTGGTGGACCCGGCCGACGACCGCGGGTACCGGGCGCTGCGGCTGCACGCCCGGGCCCCGGAGGCCGACTGGCGGCTGCACGCGACCGGGACGCTCGTCGACCTGGCCGGGCGTCCGGCCCCGGACGCGGCCGCGCCGGATCTGGCGGCGTGGCCGCCGCCGGGCGCCGAGGCGGTGGACCTGGCCTCCTGGTACGAGGACCGGACCGCGTGCGGCCTGGAGTACGGGCCCGGCTTCCAGGGCCTGCGGGCACTGTGGCGGCACAGCGGCGAGCTGTTCGCCGAGGTCTCGTTGCCCGTGCCGGTCCGCCCCGCGCTGCTCGACGCGGCCCTGCACGCGCTGGACGTGACGAGCGAGCCGGCGCTGCCGTTCTCGTGGAGCGACGTGCACTGGCTGGATCCGGACGCGGCGGCGCAGGTGACCGGCCTGCGGGCGCGGATCAGCCCGCAGGCGGACGGCTCGGTCGCGGTGCGGATCGCGGACGGCACCGGCCACGCCCTGCTGTCGATCGGCTCGCTGGCGTTGCGTCCGCTCGGCACCGCGCTGCTCGGTGCTCCGGGCGACAGCGCGCTCTTCGCGCTGGACTGGGTGACCGCGCGGTCCGACTCCCCGGCGGCCGGGGCCGCGACCGCCACGGTGCTGCGCTGCCCGCCGACCGAGGGCGAACTGCCCGCCGCCGTCCAGACGGTGACCGCCGCCGTGCTCGCGGACCTGCAGGACCGGCTCGCCGACGCGGAGACGGGTGACCGGCGCCTGGTGGTGGCCACCCGCCAGGCCGTGGTGACCGGCGCCGAGAGCGAGGCGCCGGTGGATCCCGCCGCCGCCGCGGTCTGGGGCCTGGTGCGGTCGGCGCAGACCGAGAATCCGGACCGGATCGTCCTGGTCGACACCGACGACCCGGACGACCTCCCGCGGCTGCTGCCACGGGTGCTGGCCTGTGGTGAGCCGCAGGTCGTGGTGCGGGGCGGTGAACTGCGGGTGCCGCGGCTGGTGCACGCGGGCCCGCCCGCGGTGCCCGTGGCGCCCGTGTTCCCCACCGACGGCACGGTGCTCGTCACCGGCGCGTCGGGCACCCTGGGCGCGCTCGTGGCCCGCCACCTGGTGACCGAGCACGGCGTCCGCGACCTGCTGCTGCTCGGCCGCCGCGGAGCCCCGGCGCTCGCCGAGGAGCTGACCGTGCTCGGCGCGACGGCGACCTCGGTGGCCTGCGACGTCAGCGACCGCGCCGCGCTAGCCGAGGTGCTCGCGGCGATCCCGCAGGACCGCCCGCTGCGGGCGGTCCTGCATGCCGCCGGCGCGCTGGACGACGGGGTGATCGGCTCCCTGACCCCGCAGCGGCTGCGGACCGTGCTGGCGGCGAAGGCCGACGGCGCCTGGCACCTGCACGAGCTGACCCGCGACCTCGACCTGTCGGCCTTCGTGCTCTTCTCCTCGGTGGCCGCCACCCTGGGCACCGCCGGGCAGGGCAACTACGCCGCCGCCAACGCCTTCCTGGATGCCCTGGCGCAGCACCGCCACGGCCTCGGCCTTCCGGCGGTGGCACTCGGCTGGGGCCTGTGGGCCGAGCGCAGCGCCCTGACCGGCCGCCTCGACCAGGCCGACCTGGCCCGGCTGACCGGTGCCGGGGTGGGCCCGCTCACCACCGAGGAGGGCCTGGCCCTGCTGGACGCCGCCGTCGCCACGGACCGGGCCCACCTGCTGCCCGTCCGGCTGGACCTCGCCGCGGTGGACCGCACGGCGGGTGCGCTGCCGCCGCTGTTCGACCGGCTGGCTCCGGCCCGGCGTCACCGGCCGCGAGCGGTCCCCGGCGGTCCGGCGCCCGTCGGCCCCGTCGCCACCGGCGTCGGCACCGAGCTGCGCGGGCTGTCGGCGGCCGAGCGCGAGCGGGTGCTCCGCGAGCTGGTGCTGCGGGAGGTCGTGGCGGCCCTCAAGCACGACTCGGTCGGCGACATCGACCCCGACGCCGACTTCCAGCGCTTGGGCTTCACCTCGCTGACGGCGCTCGAACTGCGGAACAAGCTCAGTGCGCGCACCAAGGTGCGGCTGCCCGCGACCCTGATCTTCGAACACCGCACCCCCGACGCGGTGGCGCGTTTCCTCGGCAGCCGGCTCTCCAGCGACGAACCGGTGCCGGCCGCGGCCGGCACCGGGAGCGCGGCCGAGGAGGGCGCGGACGACCGGATCGCCGTGATCGGCGTAGCGGGGCGCTACCCGCTGGCCCCCACGGTCGCCGAACTGTGGCAGAACCTGGCCGAGGGCCGACACTGCATCCGGGAGGTGCCCGCCGAGCGCTGGGACGCGGACGCGCACTACGACCCGACCGGGACCCGCGGCTCGTACAGCAAGTGGGCCGGGTTCATCGACGACGTCGACAAGTTCGACCCGCTCTTCTTCCACATCTCGCCCGCCGAAGCCGAGGCGATGGACCCCCAGGAGCGCCTGTTCCTGGAGACCGCGGCGGCGACCCTGGACGACGCCGGATACCCGGCGGCCGTGCTCGCCGCCCAAGGTCCGGTCGGCGTGTTCGTCGGCGTGATGGGCAACGACTACGAGTGGATGGGCGGTGCGGCGAACGCGCTCGGCGTCCCGACCGAGGCCCACTCGCGGCACTGGTCGGTGGCCAACCGGGTGTCCTACTCCTTCGACTTCGCCGGGCCGAGCCTGGCGGTGGACACCGCGTGCTCGGCCTCGCTGACCGCCGTCCACCTGGCTTGCCAGAGCATCAGGGCAGGGGAGTGCGCCGCCGCGATCGCGGGCGGAGTGAACCTCATCCTGCACCCCAAGCACCTGCGTGGGCTGGCCCAGGCCGGCATGCTGGCGCACGACGACCGGCTCAAGGCCTTCGGCGCCGGCGCGGACGGCTTCGTCGACGGCGAGGGCGTCGGCGCCGTCCTGCTCAAGCCGCTGGCCGCGGCGGTCGCCGACGGCGACCGGATCCTCGGCGTGATCCGCGGCTCGGCGATCAACTCGGGTGGCAACACCGGCGGTTACACCGTGCCGAGCCCGATCGCGCAGAGCGGGGTGATCCGCGGAGCACTGGACCGCGCCGACGTCGCGGCAGAGACCGTCGGCTACGTGGAGGCGCACGGCACCGGCACCCTGCTCGGCGACCCGATCGAGATCGCGGGGCTGGCCAGGGCCTTCGGCGAGCCGGGCGATCCGGGCGATCCGGCGCAGCGCGGCCGGCGGCCGCGCGTCGCGGTCGGCTCGGTCAAGACCAACATCGGCCATCTCGAATCCGCGGCCGGGATCGCGGGCCTGACCAAGGTTCTGCTGCAGCTACGGCACGGGATGCTGGTCCCGTCGCTGCACTCGGCGCAACGCAACCCGGAGATCGACTTCACCGGCACGCCCTTCGAGGTCCAGCAGACGCTGCAGCCCTGGGCGAGGCTCTCGGGGCCCGAGGACGAACTGCCACGGCGCGCGCTGGTCAGCTCGTTCGGCGCGGGCGGCGCCAACGCCTGCGTGGTACTGGAGGAGTACCTGCCGGTCGGCGCGCCGGAGCCGGCCGAGCCCGTCGGGGAGCAACTGCTGGTGCTCTCCGCGAGGACCGAGGACCGGCTGCGCGCCTACGCGGCGGACCTCGCGGCCTTCCTGCGCCGGTGCATCCCGCAGCGCACCGAGTCGGCGGCGGATGCGCTGGTGGATGCCCAGGACCGGTGCCTGCGGCTGGTCGCCGAGCTGGCCGGTGTGGCGCCGAAGTCCCTGGGACTCGCGACCGATCTCGTCGACTGCGGCTTCGGCATTGCCGAACGCTCCCACTTCCACGCGCGGCTGGCCGGGGAGTTGGGGGCGGAGTTGCCCCCGGCCGCGCTGGCCGCCGACACCATCGGTGCGGTGGCCGAGGCGGTGGCCGGCATCCGGCCGCGGGGCGCGGACCAGCCCGACCGGTCCTCGCTGCGCCTTGCCGATGTCGCCCACACGCTGCAGTCGGGGCGCACCGCGCACGAGTTCCGGCTCGCCCTGTCCGCGGCCTCGGTGTCCGAGGCCGCCCGACTGCTGGAGGCGCACGCGGCGGGCGGCGCCGAAGACCGGGTCGGCACCGGCCACCACTCCCGGGCCGCGGTGCGGTTCGCCGGGGACGCCGCCGCCCTGGAGCGGGCGCTGTCCCGGCGCGACCTGGCGGAGGCGGCCCGGCACTGGCTGGCCGGGGCCGAGATCGACTGGTCCCGGATCACCTCTCCGGCCGCCCGCAGGATCGAGCTGCCGGGCTACCCCTTCGCCCGGAAGAGCCTGTGGATCCCCGAGCCGTCGGCCGCCGCCCGGGCAGCCGCGGTCACGGCACCCCGGCCGCAGGACGGGCCGGGCGTCGACCCCGCCGTCGCCCGGGTGCTCGCCGGGTACCGGGCACTGGACGCGGCCTCGGTGACCGGACTGCTCGGCGTGTACCGGCGGATGGGCGTCTTCCGACGTCCGGGCGAGCAGCACCGCAGTGAGGAACTGCGCGGAACCCTGCGCATCCGGGACAAGTTCCAGCGGCTCCACGAGGCGATCCTCGACCTGCTGGCCGGAGCCGGGCACCTGACCCGCGACGGCGACCTGGTCACCGTCGGCGTGACCGCGGATCCGGCGGCGGACCGGTGGGAGGACGAGTTCGACCGGGTCGCGGCCGCCTACCCGGAGGTCGAGCCCACGGTCACCCTCAACCGGGAGTTCCTGCGGCTGTACCCGCAGTTGCTGCGCGGTGAGGTCATCGGCACCGAGGTCATGTTCCCCGACTCCTCGATGCAGCTGGTGCGCGACCTCTACCGCGGGAACGCGCTCACCGACCACTTCAACCTGCTGGTGGCGGACACCGTCCGCCGCCACCTGGACGCCCGGCTGCCCCGGCTGGCGCCGCACGAGACGATCCGGGTGGTGGAGGTGGGCGCCGGTACCGGCGCCACCACCGAGCGGGTCCTGCCGGTCGTGGCCGACCGGTCGGGCCGGGTCGGCTTCACCTTCACGGACGTGTCGCCGCGCTTCCTGGACCACGGCCGCGACAGGTTCGCCGAGCAGTACCCGTTCGTCGGCTTCCAACTGCTCAACCTGGAACGCGAACTGCCCGAGCAGGGCTTCGCGCCGGGCTCGGCGGACGTGGTGCTCGGCACCAACGTGGTGCACGCCACCAAGGACCTGCGGCGCACGCTGCGCGAGCTCAGGACGCTGCTCAAGCCGGGCGGACTGCTGGTGCTCAACGAGCTGACCGCCATCCGGCCGTACCTGACGCTGGGCGGCGGGGTGATGGAGGGCTGGTGGGCCTTCCAGGACGGTGAGGCGCGGATCCCGCGGTCGCCGCTGGCCACGCCGGCGAGCTGGACCGCGATGCTCCAGGAGGAGGGGTACACGGAGGTCAGGACACTGGCCGGCGGGCCGGCCGAGCTCGGGCAGCACGTGCTGGTCGCGGCGAACGGCGCCGCGGTGCGCGCCGCGGTGCCACCGGCGCCCGTCGCTTCCGCTGCCGCTCCCGTCGTCGCCGCCGCTTCCGCCTCCGCTGCCCGGGTGGTGACCGCCGCCGTCCGGCCGGGATCGACCGACGCGGTGGGTGAGCGGCTGCGGGAGCTGGTGGAGCGGGTCCTGAAGCTGGACGAGCGGATCGATCCCGATCGGCCGTTGGCGGACTACGGGTTCGATTCGCTGAGCGGGATGAAGATCGTGTCGGTGGTGGGCGATGCCTTCGGTGTCGCCGTGCCGCTCGACGAGTTCTTCGCGCGCCCGACGCTGCGTGAACTGACGGCCCATCTGTCCGCCCGCTGGCTGGCCGATGCCGTCGAGTCCGAGGCCGCGGCGGTCGAGGCCGTCACGCCGGCGCCCGTCGTGCCCGAGCTGCCCGCTCCCGCACGGCTCGCCCCGGTCGCCGAGGCGCCCGTCACCGAGGCGCCCGTCGCCGCGGCCCCCGCCGTCGTCGGTGCCGTCGTGTCCGGCGCGGTCCCGGTGCCCCCGGAGGCCGCCCTGGTCCTGCGCCCGCGCCAGGCCCTGGAGCAGAGCACCCGTCCGATGTCCCGGGGGCAGCACGCGCTGTGGGTGATCGAGCAGATCGCGCCCGGGAACCACGCCTACAACCTGCCGCTCGCCTTCTGGCTGGACCGGGACGTCGACGTGCTCACCCTGCGGGTCGTCCTGCAGGACCTGATCGACCGGCACGAGGAACTGCGCGCGACCGTCTCGACCGGCGAGCAGGGGCCGTTCATCCGGATCGCGGCCGAACCCGAACTCCCCTTCAGGCAGGTCTTCCTGACCTCCGTCGCGGAGAGCGACCTGCGCGACCGGATCCACGCGGAGCTCACGGAGCCGTTCGACCTCGCCGGCGGCCCGCTGCTGCGTGCGACGCTGTACACCCTCGGCGACGGCCGCCAGGCCCTGCACCTGAACGTGCACCACCTGGTGCTCGACGGCCTCTCCATCCCCCTGCTGCTGGCCGACGTGGACCGCGGCTACCGGGCTCTCCGGGCGGGCCGCCCGCTGCCCACCGACCGGCCCGCCCGCACCTTCGGCGACTTCGCGGCCTGGCAGCGGGACCTGCTCGCCGGGCCCCGGGCGGAACGGCTGCGCGAGTACTGGGTCTCACGCCTGCGCGACCGTCAGACCGTCACACCGCTGCCCCTGGACCGCCCGCGCCCGCCCGTGCCCACCTTCCGGGGCGCGAGCGTCGGCGGGCGCCTGCCGGCCGCGGTGACGGACCGGGCCCGGGCCCTGGCCGCCGCGGCGCGGACCTCGCTGTCGAGCGTTCTGCTGGCCGGCTACTTCGCGCTGCTGCACCGCTACAGCGACCAGGCGGAGATCGCCGTCGGCACGCCCACGGCGGGTCGCCCGGCCGAGGGCTACGACGACGTGCTCGGCTACTTCATGAACATGGTCGTGCTGGCCGAGCGGGTGGACGGCCAGGAGTCGTTCCGCGACCTCCTGGGGCGGATCCACCGGATGGTGCTGGGAGCACTGGAGCACTCCGACTACCCGCTGATCGACCTCGCCGAGGAGCTGCGGCGGGAGACCCCCGGCACGGCCGGCGCGCTGTTCAACGTCGCCTTCTACTTCCACAACTGGGCGCGCGACCTGCGGGACGACGGCGTGGTCCGGGGCCGGGTCGAAGGCATCCACCAGGAGGGCGAGTTCGACCTGACCCTCGACCTGGTCGACGATCCGGACGGCTGCCGGTACACGCTGAAGTACAACCCCGACCTGTTCGACGCCGCCACGGTGGAACGCCTCGGGGAGCACTTCGCCGCCCTGGTGGCCTCCGCCGTCGGCACCCCCGACACCCCGGTCGGCGACCTGGGGCTGCTGACCGACGGCGAGCTCGCGCTGCTCACCCCGGCCGACCGCTCCGACTACCCGAGCGACACCCTGGTCTGGGAGCTGGTGCGCGCCCAGGCCGAGGCCCGCCCCGCGGCGGTGGCGGTCAGGTACCAGGACACCGAACTGACCTACGGTCGACTGAAGGAGCGGGTGGAGGGCCTCGCCGCCCGGCTGACCGCCGCCGGCGTCGGCCGGGGCCGGACGGTGGGCGTCCTGCTGCCGCGCGGCGCCGACCTGCCGGTGGCGCTGCTGGCCGTCCAGGCGGCCGGCGGCAGCTACGTCCCGCTCGACCCGACCTACCCGCCGCAGCGGCTCGCCTACATGGCCGAGGACGCCGGGCTGCACCTGATGCTCACGCACTCCGCCGTCGAGGCCGCCTGGAGCGGTGCGGTGGCCCGGCTGCTCGTGGACCGGGACGTGCAGCCGCCCGCGGCGCCCTCGCCCGGCCCGGCCGGGCCGTCGGACACCGCGTACGTGATCTACACCTCCGGGTCCACCGGGCAGCCCAAGGGAGTCCGGGTCCCGCACCGCGCCCTGACCAACTTCCTCTGGTCGATGGCCCGTCAGCCCGGGTTCGGACCCCGGGACACGCTCCTCGCGCTGACCACGGTCTGCTTCGACATCTCCGGTCTGGAGCTCTACCTGCCGCTGATCAGCGGCGGCACCGTGGAACTCCTGCCGGCCGAGGTCGCCCAGGACGGGCTGCGGCTGCGGGAGGCGGTGGAGCGCAGTGCGGCCACGGTGATGCAGGCCACCCCGGCGACCTGGAGCATGCTGCTCGCCGCCGGCTGGCAGGGGAACCCCGGGCTCACCGTGCTCTGCGGCGGTGAGGCCCTGGCCGACGACACCGCCCAGGCCCTGCTCGCGGGCAACCGCGAGGTCTGGAACCTCTACGGCCCCACCGAGACCACCATCTGGTCGGCGGCGGGTCGGCTGCGCCGCGGCGAGCGGGTGACCATCGGAAACCCGATCGCCAACACCGTGCTGCACGTCCTCGACAGCGGACGCCGGCCGGTCCCGACCGGCGTGGCCGGCGAGCTGTACATCGGCGGCCACGGTGTGGCCGACGGATACCTGGGCCGTCCCGAGTTGACCGCCGAGCGGTTCCTGCCCGACCCGTTCGCCACCGAGCCCGACGCACGGATGTACCGGACGGGTGACCTGGTCCGCCGACTGCCCGACGGCCGCATCGCCTACCTGGGCCGGATCGACTCCCAGGTGAAGGTGCGCGGCTTCCGGGTGGAGCTGGAGGAGATCGAGTCCACCCTGCGACGGCTGGACGGCGTCCGCGAGGCCGTCGTGGTGGCCCGCGGCCAGGGCGGCGGGGACCGCTCGCTGCTGGCCTGCTACCTGCTCGCCGAGGGCGCCGCCGATCCCACTCGGGAACAGCTGGCGGCCTGGCTGCCGGACCACATGATCCCGGACGTGCTGCTCCGGGTGACCGGCTTTCCGCGTACGCTCAACGAGAAGGTCGACCGGACCACGCTGGCCGCTATGCCGCCGGCCGAACTCCGCGCCCGCTTCGGTGCGTCCAGGGCCGAAGAGCCGGACGGCCCATCGGCGCCCGGTGGCCGCGACGAGGCACTGATCGCCGAACTGGCCGAGATGGTGGGCCGGTTGGCCGGGGTGGATCCCGAGGACATCGGTGCGCACACCCCGCTCGGCGAGGTGGGCATGAACTCGGTGAGCTTCACCGCGCTCAGCACCGAACTGCGCAAGTCCTACGACATCACCGTGTACCCGACGCTGTTCTACCGCCGGGGCACCCTGTCCGCGCTGGCCCGGCACCTGTGGCAGCACCACGCGGCCGAACTGGCTGCCCGGTTCGGCGCCGCCACCGCAGCGCCCGCCGTCGTGCGTCGACTCGCCGAGACCCCGGGCGAGCCGGAGAGCGGTGGCGGTGTCGCAGTCATCGGCATGGCCGGCCGGCTGCCGGGCTCGGCCGACCTCAAGGAGTTCTGGAGCCACCTGGCTGCCGGGGACGACCTGGTGGGCGAGGTCCCGGCGGAGCGCTGGGACTGGCGGGACCGGCCGAGCTCCCGCTGGGGCGGCTTCATCCCCGACCTGGACCGCTTCGACGCCGCCTTCTTCGGGATCTCGCCGCGCGAGGCCGAACTGATGGACCCCCAGCAGCGGCTGCTGCTGGAGGTGGTGTGGTCGGCCATCGAGGACGCCGGCTACCGTCCGTCTGATCTGGCCGGCAAGCGCGTCGGGGTGTTCGTCGGGGTCGCCAACAGCGAGTACCTGGAGGTCCAGCGGACCGCCGGGCACGCCCCCGGGGCCCACAGCGCCACCGGCGCGGCGCTCTCGATCATCCCGAACCGGGTCTCCTACCTGCTCGACCTGCGCGGTCCCAGCATGGCGGTGGACACGGCCTGCTCCGGCTCGCTCGTCGCCGTCCACCAGGCGTGCGCCGCACTGCGTGACGGCACCTGCGACCTGGCGATCGCGGGCGGGGTCAATCTGATCCTGTCGCCGGGCGTGCACGAGCTGCTCAGCCAGGGCGAGATGCTCAGCCCCGACGGGCGCTGCAAGGCCTTCGACAGCCGCGCCGACGGATACGTCCGGGGCGAGGGCGTCGGCGTGGTGCTGCTCAAGCCGGACGACCGGGCACGTCACGACGGCGACGCCGTGCACGCGGTGATCAGGGCGGCCGCGGTCAACCACGGCGGCCGGACCACCTCGCTCACCGCGCCCAGCCCCGACGCCCAGGCCGACCTGCTGGTCCAGGCCTACCGGGCCGCCGACGTGCCACCGGAGAGCGTCGGCTACATCGAGGCGCACGGCACCGGCACCGCGCTGGGCGACCCGATCGAGACCATCGGTCTGAGCACCGCCTTCCGCCGACTGCGCGCCGATCGCGGCACGCAGGCCGCGCCCGGCTGCGCCATCGGGTCCGTCAAGACGAACATCGGCCACCTGGAGGCCGCCGCCGGCATCGCCGGGCTGCTCAAGACCGTGCTCGCGATGCGGCACGCCACCATCCCGGCCAGCCTGCACGTCCGGGACCTGAACCCCTATCTGGAACTCGACGGCGGCCCGTTCGAGGTCGCCACCACGACCCGGCCCTGGCCGCGGGCACGCGATGCCGCCGGGAACGACCTGCCACGCCGGGCCGGAGTCAGCTCGTTCGGCTTCGGCGGAGCCAACGCACACGTCGTACTGGAGGAACCGACCATGCCGGACACCCGGGAGGAGGCCACGACGGAGCAGCTGTTCGTGCTCTCCGCACGTACCCCCGAGGCACTGCGGCAGGCCGCCGGACGGCTCGCCGACCACCTGGCAGAGCACGACGTGCCGCCGGGCGACCTCGCGTACACCCTGCAGGTCGGGCGCGAGCCGATGAGCCACCGGCTCGCCGTGCGGGCGGACAGCACCGCCCGGCTGCGGACCGAGCTCGCCGAGCACCTCGCCGGCCGCCCGACGGCCGTGCGCACCGGGCAGGCCGGGAAGGGCGGCACCGCGCAAGCGGCCGACGCGACCGGTGACCTGGCCGGGATCGAGCGGCAGTGGCTGGCCGGCGCCGAGGCCGACTGGGCGGCGCTGCACCGGGGCGCGCAGCGGCGCCGGGTGCACCTGCCCAGCTACCCGTTCGCCCGGACCAGGCACTGGGTCACGCCGGCCCCGGAAGCGCCCGCCCGGCTGCACCCGACCCTGCTGGACGCCGAGGTCTCCACCGCCGGGGCGCCGGCCTTCGCCAAGACCCTCACCGGGGCCGAGTTCTTCCTGCGGGACCACGTTGTCGGCGGCGAGCTGGTGCTGGCCGGGGTCGCCTACCTGGAGATGGCCCGGCTCGCCGGTGAACTGGCCTTCGGGGAACGGGTCCACGGCGTCGAGGGGCTGACCTGGGCGGCCCCGGTCCGGCTCCCCGTGACCGGGGGCGAGCACCGTCTGACGGTCGGGATCACCGGCGACCGCACCGGGGCGTCCTTCGAGGTGCGGACCGCGGACGGCGGCGGGTCGCCGCACGTCCACGGCACCCTGCTGCTCGGCGCGGCGGACGGACGCCCCGCGCCGGTCGACGTGGCCGGCGTGCGCGCGCGCTGCCCGCAGGTGCACAGCGGCGCCGACTGCTACCGGCTCTTCTCCCGGCTCGGCTTCGACTACGGTCCGAGCTTCCAGGCGATCGAGGAACTCGTCGTCGGGGAGCACGAGGTACTGGCGGCCCTCCGGCTGCCCGCGGAGCGGGTCGCCGACGCGAGCGACTACGCCTTCCACCCGTCGCTGCTCGACGCGGCCCTGCAGACCGCGGCCCGGCTCGCTCCGGGCGCGCAGGACCCGAGCGACCCGGTGCCGTACCTGCCGTTCGCGCTCGGCTCGGTCCGGCGGTACGCCGAACTGCCGGAGCTGATGTACGCCTACGCCACCCCCTCGACGCGTCCGGCGGCTCCCGGCACGCTCTGCTTCGACGTGGCACTGCTGGACCGGAGCGGCGACGTCGTCGTCGCGATCGACGGCTTCACGCTCCGGGCAGTGCCCGCCCGGGCCGAGTCCGTCCAGGACGCGGTGGCCGCCTTCGAACCGACCTGGGAGCCAGCCGCCGCCGCCCGGCGCGCTCCGGACGGGAACGTGCTGGTCCTGGACGCCGGTACCCGCGGGGCCGCAGTGAGCGCCGCCCTGGCGGCCGCGGGTGCGGCCACTCGGCGGGTCGAACTCGGCACCGGGTTCGACCCCGCGGCCGCGGTCCGCGTCGACGGGCCGGAACCGGTCCGGT
This sequence comes from Saccharothrix sp. ST-888, assembly GCF_000955975.1. Classification (GTDB taxonomy): domain Bacteria; phylum Actinomycetota; class Actinomycetes; order Streptomycetales; family Streptomycetaceae; genus Kitasatospora. The sequence goes on along the minus strand of NZ_JYJF01000079.1, from coordinate 20,957 downwards.
ACGTGGTGCACCTGGCCGACGAGGACGGCGAGCCCGGCAGCGCGGTCGAGCACGGCTTCCACACGGCCGTGGCCTTCCTGCAGGCCTGGCAGCGGGAGCGGCGCGGCGCCCTGCGCTACCTGTACGTGTACCGCGATCCGGCCGACTCGCCGGCCCACCCGGCGATGGCCGCCTTCGCCCGCTCGGTGCGCAGGGAACACCCGGCGGTCGACTTCTCCGTGCTGGCCGTCGCGGGCGGCTCGCTCGCCGAGGCGGTGGTCGCCGAGCTCGGTGTCCAGGGCGAGCCCGAGGTGCGGACCGACGACGGGGTGAGGAGCCGCCGGGCGTGGCGCCGGGTGACCCTGCCGCCTGCCGGCGAGCCGGTGTTCGGCGGCCCGGGGGCCCACCTGATCACCGGTGGCACCGGCGCGCTGGGCCTGCTGTTCGCGGAGCACATCACCGCCGTCCGGCGCGCCGCCGGGGTCACCGGTGGCGGGATCGTGCTGGCCTCCAGGACCGCTCCCGGCCCCGCGGCGCGGGCCCGGATCGAGGCCATCGGGGCCCGTGTGGTGCAGGCCGACGTGGCCGACCCGGACGCGGTCCGCGCGCTGCTCGCCGAGGCCCGCCGGGTCCACGGCGGGGTGAGCGGGGTGCTGCACGCCGCGGGAGTGCTCAGGGACGGCCTGCTGCTCCACAAGGACCGCACGGACGCCGCGGCGGTGCTCGCCGCCAAGGTGCACGGGACGGTGCTGCTGGACGGCGCGACCCGGGACGACCCGCTGGACTACTTCGTGCTGCTGTCCTCCGCGGCGGCGGCCTTCGGGAACGTCGGCCAGACCGACTACTCCTTCGCGAACGCCTTCCTCGACCACTTCGCGGACCGGCGGGAACAGCAGCGCCGCAAGGGGGCGCGGCAGGGCCGCACCCTCGCCGCCGCCTGGCCGGTCTGGGCCGACGGCGCCATGCGCACGGACGCCGCCGGCGCCGAGTACATGACCCGTGAGCTCGGCATCCGCCCGCTGCGGACCCGGTCGGCGCTGGACGCGCTCGACCGCGCGCTGGCCGGTACCGCGCCGCGGCTGCTGCTCGCCCCGGGCGACCCGGTCCGGATCCTCTCCGCACTCAACGCGGTGGCGCCCGAACCGGAGCGCCCGGCCGCCGCCCGGCAGGCCGCCGTACCCCGGGTCCGGCCGGACGCGCGTGTCCAGGCCGAGCAGCTGGTGCTCAAGCTGATGGCGGAGGAGCTGAAGTTCCCCGAGGAGGAGATCGCCCTCACGGAGTCGTTCGACAACTACGGCCTGGACTCACTGATCACGCTGAGCGCGACCCGGCGGCTCGAGGAGCGCTTCGGCCCGCTGTCGAAGACGCTGCTGTTCGAGTATGTAACGGTCAGTGAGCTGGCGGACCATCTGGTCGCTGAGTACCCCGACGCATTCACCGAAGCCGAAGCCGAAGCCGAAGCCGAAGCCCTGGCCCACGTCGAGGACGAGCCCGTTGCTGCGGCAGTCGTCACCCCGGCCGCCGTCGAACCGGCGCGGTCCGCCGGCGGCAGCGGCAACATCGCGATCATCGGAGTCGCGGGCCGCTACCCGCAGGCCGACGACGTGGACGAGTTCTGGCGCAACCTGCGGGCCGGCCGGGACAGCATCGAGGAGGTGCCGGCCGACCGGTGGAACCACGACAGGTTCTATGACCCGGACAAGTCGGCGGCCGGACGGACGTACGGCAAGTGGGGCGGTTTCGTCCGTGGCGCCGACCGCTTCGACCCGCTGTTCTTCCGGATGTCGCAGATCGAGGCCGAGCACACGGACCCCCAGGAACGGGTGTTCCTGGAGACCACCTGGCACCTCCTGGAGGACGCCGGCTACACCCGTGAGCAGCTGCGCGGCTCCCGCACCGGGGTGTTCGTCGGCATGATGTACGGCCAGTACCAGCTGTACGGAGTCCAGGAGGCGCTGCGCGGCGAGGGCCTGCCACCGCACTCGTCCTTCGCCTCGGTGGCCAACCGGGTGTCGTACTTCTTCGACTTCTCCGGGCCCAGCGTGGGCGTGGACACCATGTGCTCCTCCGCGCTGGTCACCATCCACCAGGCCTGCCTGGCCATCCGCAACGGCGACTGCGACGTGGCGGTCGCCGGCGGGGTCAACATCACCAGCCACCCGGCGAAGTACCTGCAGCTGGCGTGGCGCGGGTTCCTCGCCGAGGACGGGCGGTGCCGCAGCTTCGGCGAGGGCGGCACCGGCTACGTGCCGGCCGAGGGGTCCGGCGCGGTCCTGCTCAAGCGCCTCGACGCCGCACTCGCCGACGGCGACCGGATCCTGGCGGTGGTCAAGGCCTCGGCGGTCAACCACGGCGGTACGGGGCGGGGGTTCAACGTGCCCAATCCCAGGGCGCAGGGCGACCTGGTGCGGGCCGCGCTCGACCGTGCCGGGATGCGCCCGGGCGACCTCGACTACATCGAGGCGCACGGCACCGGCACCGCACTCGGTGACCCGGTCGAGATCACCGGCATGCTGCGCGCCTTCCAGGACGACCTGCCGCAGCGGCTTCCGATCGGCTCGGTCAAGTCCAACATCGGACACGCCGAGTCGGCGGCCGGGATCGCGGCGGTCACCAAGGTGCTGCTGCAGATGCGCCACGGTGAGCTGGCCCCCTCACTGCACGCGGACCGGCTGAACTCGAACATCGACTTCACGGCGACCCCGTTCCGGGTCCAGCGGGAGCTGGCGCCCTGGCCGCGCCGCCTGGGTGCGGACGGCACGCCGCAGCCCAGGACCGCGGGAGTCAGCTCCTTCGGCGCGGGCGGCACCAACGCCCACGTCATCCTCCAGGAGTACGTCGCCGAGCCGCGGCAGACGGCCGTCCCGGCCGGACCGCAGCTGGCGGTGCTCTCCGCCCGGGACGGCGGCCGGCTCGCCACCCAGGCGCGTCGCCTCGCGGCGCACCTGCGCGCCGAGGGGGCGGGGGCGGTGCCGGAACAGGTCGCCTGGACCCTGCAGTGGGGGCGCGAGGCCATGGCGCACCGCTTCGCGGTGCTCTTCCACGACCTCACCGAGCTGGCCGCCCGGCTGGACGAGTTCGCCGCCGGCGGTGCGCCGGCCGGCAGCTGGGCCGGGGTGGTCGACCCGCGCAAGCCGCTCCCGGGCGACCGGCTGCCGGCCGACCCGGCGGCGTACGCCGCCGCCTGGACCACAGGCCGGCAGGTCGACTGGTCGGCCCTGCACAACGGGGTGCGGCCCGGCCGGGTGGCGCTGCCCGGCTACCCGTTCGACGGTGAGCGGGTCTGGCTGGCCGCCGCCGACGCCGAGCTGGCCGCCCTGGACGCGGACCGCGGTCCGCAGGGTCTGCTGCTGACCAGGCAGTGGGCCCCCGCCGAGCCCGCCGGGCGCGCTGACCTGCCGGGCCGCACCGCCGTGCTGACGGTGCCCGGCACCGAGGCCCTGGCCGCGCGGCTCGCCGCCGTGCTGCCGGCCGTCGAGGTTCTCGACGCCGCCCGGCTCACCGCCGACCTCGCCGACCCCGGCACCCGCTGGGACCGGTTCGACGCCGTGGTCGACCTGGCCGGCTGCGCCGACCCGGCGATGCCCCCCGCGCACGACCTGCTGCCCGACTGGCTGAGCTGGCTGCAGCACCTGGTCGACCGGGGCAGGCGCGGGCTCTGCGCCTTGCTGGTCTCCCGCAGCGCGGCGTCTGACGCCGAGGGCTCGGCCGGCCTCGGCGGCGCGGCCCGGGTGGGCCTGTACCGGATGCTCCAGAGCGAGTACCGCCACCTGCGCTCGCGCCACGTGGGCATCGAGTGGCACGCCTCGGACGAGCAGCTGTGCCGCTGGGTGGCCGACGAGCTCAGTAGTACGGACGAGCCGGCCGAGATCGCCTACCGCGACGGTGTCCGGCACCGGTCCGAGCTGTGTGAACTGCCGAACGGCCCGTCCGCCGCGCTGCGGTTCCCGGCCGACCACGTGCTCTGGGTGACCGGGGGCACCCGCGGCATCGGACTGCTGACGGCTCGTCACTTCGTGGCCCGGCACGGCGTGCGCAAGGTCGTCCTCACCGGTCGCGAGGAGCTGCCGCCCCGGGAGGAGTGGGCCGCGCACATCGCCGCGGACACCCCGCTCGGCCGCAAGCTGCGCCCGCTTGCCGAGTTGGCGGACCAGGGGATCGAACTGGAGGTCCTCGCCGTGGCGTTGGAGGAGAAGGAGGCGCTGGCCAAGACCCTGGCCGAGGTCAGGCGCAGGCTGGGCCCGGTCGGCGCGGTGGTCCACAGCGCCGGGTTCACCGACTTCGAGAATCCCGCGTTCGTGCGGAAGCCGCAGGCCGGCATGGACCGGGTGATCGGCCCGAAGGTCCTGGGCCTCGACGCGCTCGTGGAGTGCTTCCGGGACGAGCCGTTGAGCATGTTCGTGCTGTACTCGTCGGTGGCCGCGGCGATTCCGGCGCTCGCGGTCGGGCAGAGCGACTACGCGCTGGCCAACGCCTACCTGGACGCCGTGGCCGAGGCCCGGCCGCACGGGTTGCCGCTGGTCAGCGTGGAGTGGCCGAGCTGGAAGGACACCGGGATGGGGGAGGCGCGCACCGCCGCCTACCAGGCTTCCGGGCTGGCCGCGCTGACCGATGAGCAGGGCTTGGAGCTGCTGGAGCGGGCGCTGGCGAGCGGTGCCCGGGTCGTCATGCCCGCGCTGCCCCGACCGGACGCCGACTGGCGGCCCGAGCGGTTGACGGACCGTCGGCTGGATTCCACGCCATCAGCGCCTGCTGTGGCGGCAGCCGCCGTGCCGGCGCCCGCTGTGCCGACGCCTGCTGTACCGGCGCCCGCCGTGTCGGCACCCACCGCTGCGGGCCCGGTCGTGGGGGCCGGCCCCGGCGCCCTCGGCAGCGCCGTCGACGCGGCGGCCTCGTGGCTGCTCGACCGGGTGGCGGAGGAACTCCATTTCGACCGCGCCAAGTTGACCGGCGACGTGCCGATCCACGACTACGGCATCGACTCGATCCTGGTCAGCCAACTGGTCCAGGACACGGGGAGGTTGCTCGACGTGTCGGTCGACCCGTCGGCGCTGCTGGAGCACCCGACCGCGGACGAGTTCGCGCGGTACCTCGCCGACGAGCACCGGGAGGAACTGCTCGGCGCCTTCGGCTCCGCCACGCCGGGCGGCGCCGCGTCGGACACCCGGACGGCCCCGGCCGGGACCGCGACGGTCGCCGTCGCACCGCCGGTGTCGCAGCCGGGCGGCACCACCGGCGACATCGCGGTGGTCGGCCTGTCCTGCAGGTTCCCCGACGCCGGGTCCGTGAGCGAGTACTGGGAACTGCTGCGGCACGGCCGTTCGGCGCTGCGGCCGATCCCCGACGGGCACTTCGGGCGACCGATGGGCTACCACGCCGGACTGCTGGACGAGGTGCTCCGCTTCGACGCCGAGTCGTTCCTGCTGTCCGAGGAGGACGTCGCGGCCATGGACCCGCAGGCGCTGTTGCTGCTCGAGGAGGTCAACCGGGCGGTGCACCACGCCGGATACCGGCCGGCCGAGCTCAAGGGCCGTCGGATCGGTGTGTACGTCGGCGGCCGGACGGCCCACGTGCCGGACGGGGCGCGGGTGGCCGGGGCGAAGAACCCGGTGGTGGCCACCGGCCAGAACTACCTGTCCGCCAACATCTCGCAGTTCTTCGACTTCCGGGGCCCGAGCCTGGTGGTCGACACCGCCTGCTCCTCCGCCCTGGTGGCGATGGAGATGGCCGTCCAGGCGCTGCGCGCGGGTGCCGTCGAGTCGGCCGTGGTCGCCGGGGTGAGCCTGCTCGGCACCGACCGGCCCTACGAGGTCTTCGGCCTGCGCGGCCTGCTCAACCCGGGTGCCGACTTCCACCTGTTCGACCAGCGGGCAGCCGGGCTGATCCTGGGCGAGGGCGTGGGTGCGGTCCTGCTGAAGCCGCTGGCCAGGGCCGAGGCCGACGGGGACCGGGTGCTCGCCGTGCTCAAGGCCGTCGCGACCAACAACGACGGCCGGACCGCCGGCCCGGCCACGCCCAACCCCCAGGCGCACCGGGAGGTCATGACCGAGGCCTTGGCGGCCAGTGGCCACCGCGCGCAGGAGGTCGGCTGGCTGGAGGCCAACGGCTCCGGATCGACCATCACCGACCTGCTGGAACTGCGGGCGGTGGAGGCGGTCTACCGGACCGGCTCCGCCCAGCCGCTCGCGCTGGGCTCGATCAAGCCGAACATCGGCCACCCGCTGGCCGCGGAGGGGATGGCCGCGTTCATCAAGGTGGTCCTGATGCTGGACCACCGGGAGCAGGTGCCGTTCCGCTCCGGGCAGGTTCCGCTGGAGCACTTCGACCTCGCCACCTCACCGCTGTACTTCCCGAGGGAGCCGCAGCCGTGGCCCGAGGACGCCGGGCTCGCCGCGATCAACTGTTTCGCCGACGGCGGCACCAACGCCCATCTGCTGCTCGCTCCCGCACCGGTCGGCCACGGCCCGGTCAGGAAGCCGCTGCCCGAACCCGAGCTGAACCGGAGGGTCGTCATCCGAGGAACCGCCGAACCCGAGGCCGCGGCCGCGGGCCTGTTCTGGGACACCTACCGATGACCGGGCCGGTGGTCTCTCCGGGCCCGGCCGCGGCCGGATCCCTGCCCGTCGTGTTCATGTTCTCCGGGCAGGGCTCGCAGTACTACGGGATGGGCAAGGAGCTGTACGAGGCCAACGAGGTGTTCCGTACGGCCCTGCAGCGCTACGACGCGGCGGTTGCCGAGGAACTCGGCGAGTCGGTGCTGGCACGCGTCTTCGACCCGGACAAGCGGCGCAGCCACCCCCTGGTCGACACCCGGATCACCCACCCGGGCATCGTCATGATCGAGCTGGCCCTGGCCGAGGCACTGCGGGCGGAGGGCGTCGAGCCCGACTATGTCCTCGGTTCCAGCCTCGGCGAGTACGCGGCGGCCGTCGTCGCGGGCAGCCTCGACCCGTTCGACTGCCTGCGGCTGCTGGCGCGGCAGGCCGACGCACTGCGCGCCGGTCCACCGGGCGGGATGCTGGCCGTGCTGGCCGGGCCGGAGACGCTGGAGCTGGTCCCCGAGTTGCGCGAGTGCGAGCTCGCGGCCCGCAACTATCCGGGCAACTTCGTGGTCGCGGGCACCCCGGAGGCCCTGGCCCGGGCCGAGGCGGCCCTGCTCGCCGCCGACGTGGTGCACCTGCGCCTGCCGGTCGAGTACGGCTTCCACTCCCACCTGGTCGACCAGGTGCTGGAGGAGTGCCGCAGCGGGTTCGATGGTGTGACGCTCAGGCCGCCGCGGATCCCCTGGGCGTCCTGTGTGGACGGCCGGCCGGTGACCCGGGTGACGGCCGAGCACTTCTACCGGGTCGCCCGTCAGCCGATCGACTTCGAGCGGGCCATGGCCGACCTGCGGGACCGCGGTGAATTCTGCTACCTCGACCTCGGCCCCTCGGGCAGCCTCCACAACTTCGTCCGCAACATCCTCCCACGGGACGGCGGTTGGGAGTCGATGCCGCTGCTCAGCCCGTTCGAACGGGACGTCAGGCTGTTCGAGAACGCCCGGCAACGTGCCGCCCGAGAGCGGCCGAGAAAGGTACCCGGCATGAAGGTCTACGGATTCCCCGGGCAGGGCTCGCAACGGCGCGGGATGGGCCGGGGGCTGTTCGAGCGGTTCCCGGAACAGACCGCGACGGCGGACCGGGTACTCGGCTACTCGATCGAGGAGTTGTGCGTCCGCGATCCGCAGCGTCGACTCGGCCGGACCGAGTTCACCCAGCCCGCCCTCTACGTGGTCGGCGCGCTGAGCTACCTGGACCGGGCGGCCCAGGATCCGGTGCCGCCGGACTACCTCGTCGGGCACAGCCTGGGCGAGTACGCGGCGCTGTTCGCGGCCGGCGTCTTCGACTTCGAGACCGGGCTGCGGCTGGTGCAGCAGCGTGGCCGGCTGATGGCCGCGGCCGGCGGCGGTGCGATGGCCGCGATCATCGGACCCGACGAGGAGACCGTCACGCGCGTGCTCGCCGGTCCCGAGCTCGCCGGCCTGGACCTGGCCAACTACAACGCCATGGACCAGTTCGTCGTCTCCGGCCCGCCCGAGCAGATCGACGCGGCCTGTGGCGCCTTCGAGGCCATCGGTGCGCGGGCGGTCCGGCTCCACGTCAGCGCGCCGCTGCACTCGCGCTACATGCGCGGCACGGCCCGGGAGTTCGCCGCCTACCTCGACGGATTCACGCTGCGCCCGCCGCAGATCCCGGTGATCGCCAACGTCGACGCCGAGCCGTATCCGCCCGGGCTGGTCAAGGAACGGCTGGTGGCGCAGATCGCCGCTCCGGTCCGCTGGACCGAGACCGTGCGCAAGCTGATGGCGCACGGGGACTTCGAGTTCGTCGAGCTCGGCCCCGGCCAGGTGCTCGGCAAGCTGGTCCAGCGCATCAGGGCGGGCGCCGAGCCGCTCGCGGCGAGCCCGGCCGCCGCCCCGTCGCCGTTGGACGTGCCGTCGCCGTCGCCGTCGCCGTCGGCTGCCGGGGGCGGTGCTCAGCCGATCAGCGCCGACTCGCTCGGCGCCGCGACCTTCCGCGAGCGGTACGGACTGCGCCGGTCCTACCTGGTCGGCTCGATGTACGGCGGGGTCAGTGGCGAGGCGCTGCTGCGCTCCACGGCGAAGGCCGGCCTGCTCGGGTTCCTCGGAGTCGGTGGGCTCTCCCTGGACGAGGTGGACCGTCAACTGCGCGTCCTCTGCAACGACCTGGGGCTCGGCGGTGCCTTCGGCGTCAACCTGCTCCACCGGCACGGTGCCCCCGAGGAGGAGGCGGCCCTGGTCGACCTGCTGCTCAGGCACGGCGTCGAGCTGGTGGAGGCCTCCGGCTTCTCCTTGATCACCGAGGACCTGGTCCGGTTCCGGCTCAAGGGCGGCCGGATCCTGGCGAAGGTCTCCAGGACCGACACCGCCGCCGAGTTCCTGGCGCCGCCGCCGCAGCGCCTGGTCGCGCGGTTGCTCGCGGCCGGAGCGGTGACGCCGCAGGAGGCCGCCGCGGCGCAGTCCCGCCCGATGGCCGACGACCTGTGCGTCGAGGGCAACGGCGGCTGGCTGCACGGCACGGCCGAGCCGCTGACGGTGCTTCCGCAGGTGCTCAGGCTCCGCGACGCGGCCGCCCTGCCCGGCCGGCCGCCAGTGCACGTCGGCTGCGCCGGCGGGATCGGCAGCCCGGAGGCGGCTGCCGCGGCCTTCGTGCTCGGCGCCGACTTCGTGCTCACCGGATCGGTCAACCAGTGCTCGGTGGAGGCGGCCACCAGCGACCGGGTGAAGGACCTCCTGCAGGAGGCGCGCGAGTACGACGTCGACCTCGCCCCGTGGGGCGAGCAGTTCGAACTCGGGTCACGGGCAAGCTATCTGAAGCTCGGCCAGTTCTTCCCGGCCCGCGCCGCCCGGCTGTACGATCTTTGGCACCGGCACACCTCGTTCGCCGAGATCGACCAGAGCACCCGGACCCGGGTGATCGAGCGGTACCTCGGTGGCGAGCAGCCCCCGCCCGTGGCAGCAGGCCCGGACCCGAAGGCGGACATGGCCGCGCTGTTCCGCGCGTACTTCGCACGCGGACTCCGACTGGCCGTGACCGGAGACCGCGCGTCCACGGTGGACTACCTCGTCCACTGCGGGCCGGCCATGGGCGCGTTCAACCACGCGGTCGCCGGGACCGAGCTGCACCCCTGGCGCAACCGCACGGTCGAGAGCATCTCCGACACCCTCATGGACGGCGCGGCCGCTCTCCTCGCCACTCGGCTGCGGACCTTCCAGCAGACCCCGAACCAGCACGGCAAGTGACCACAGGAACCACGGAACAGGACGACGCAGGACGATGACCGAAGAGCCGCAGAACCCACCAGTGATATTCAACCCGTTCACGCCGGACTTCATGGCGGACCCCTACCCGCACTACTCGGAGGTGCGCAGGCACGCACCGGTTCACGAGCACCCGGGCGGCTTCTGGATGCTCTCCCGGTACGAGGACGTGCTCGCGCTGGTCCGGTCCGGGCTCTCCGTCGAGCAGCGTCACGTCGCGCCCGGACCGTTCCGCGACGCCTACACGAACGCCGGTGTCACGGACGACCCGAGGCTGAAGGGGCTCGCCCTGCTCGACCGGGACCCGCCGGACCACACCCGGCTGCGCAAGCTGGTCAGCACGGCGTTCACCATGCGCGCGATCAACGCCATGGAGCCGCAGATCCGCTCCCTCGTCGACGACGCCCTCGACGGGATCGCCGAGGCCGGCGGCGGCGACCTGGTCGAGGCGCTCGCGTTCCCGCTGCCGTTCACGGTGATCGCGCGAATGCTCGGCATGCCTCCCACGGACAACAAGCGGCTGAAGGAGCTCACCAGCATGCTGATGCGCTCCGTCGAACCGACCACCGATCCCGAGGTGATGCGAGCCGTGGAGGCGGCCGACACGGAGATCTTCGAGATGGTCGGCGAAGCCGTGTCCTGGAAGCGCGGCAATCTCGGCGACGACCTGCTCAGCGCGCTCATCACGGCCGAGGAGGACGGCGAGAGCCTCAGCCACGACGAGCTGATCGCCCAGGTCGCCATGCTCTACATCGCGGGGCACGAGACGACCGTCAACCTCCTCTCCGGCGGTGCCCTCGCCCTGCTGCGCAACCCGGACCAGCTGGAACTGCTGCGCGCCAAGCCCGAGCTGGAGCAGAACGCGATCGAGGAGTTCCTGCGGTACGACTCGCCCGTGCACAACAGCAGGCGGATCACCCTCGAGCCCTACCAGGTCGGCGGGTACGAGATCCCCCCGGGCTCCTTCATCCTCGCCAGCCTGGCCGCGGCCAACCGCGACGAGGACTTCTTCGGGCCCGACGCGGCAGAACTGCGCATCGACCGCGAGAACGCCCGCCGCCACCTGTCCTTCGGCAGCGGCATGCACCTGTGCATCGGCGCGGCCCTGGCCCGCATCGAAGGGCGGGTGGCCATCGGCGAACTGGTCCGCCGCTTCCCCGACCTGAGCCTGGACGGCGAGGTCGAGTGGAACGGCCTGCTCAGCCTGCGCGGAGCAGCCCGCCTGCCGGTCCGAGTGTGACCCGCAGCCGCACCTGCTCCTGAACTGCGGGCGCGGGCCGCTCCGACGACCTCGTCAAGTGCCCCGTCCCAACACTCGGCCCGCCGCTGACCCACGAGCGCGGACACCACGAAGTGCCGATCGAGCTGGATCTCGATCGGCACTTCGCGTCGTACCCGGTGGCGTCCCGCGGAGTGGTGTAGCAGAGATCTTGGTGTAACCCCTGGTTGGGACCTTGCGGGATACGTCGAGAAGGTGACCCGGCCGGATGAAGCCCGTCGATGCCGCCCCGTTGGCTTCGCCCGGCGCACCAGGGGGTGGGGTTCGAATCGTCCCGGCCCGACTGCCGGGGAATGACGGGATGAGGCTGGGCAGCACAGAGTCCCTGGCGAGACTGATCTCGCCAGGGACTCTGTGGCTCAGCTACCCGTACCTGACCCTGGAGGGATGCCGCGCGGTTTTACAGGGGGATGATCCGGGTGAGGCGGACGACGTGGTTGTGGGTGTCGATGACGTACTCGACCAGCCCGCGTCCGTGGGGGATCGGGAGTCTGCGCCAGTCACCGGCGCTATCGCGTGCGGTGTTGGCTGCCGGATCGCCGCTTCGAGCAGGTCCTCGTTGGCCTGGACGGCGTGGTGGAAGGCCAGGACGAGCTCCAGGGCGGGGGCTGCGGTCGCGGCCAGGCCAGCGGTGGTGATGTCGGCGCGCAGCAGCTCGGCCCGCTGCTCGACGTCGGTGGTGCCGGCGTCGCGGGCCAGGGCGGCGATGCGGGTTGTGATGGTGGTGGCGCGCAGGTTGAGGCTGACCAGGAACCGCTCGGCAAGGGCGAGCTCGTTGTCGCCGGTTTGCGGGGCGGTGAAACAGGCGACGAGTGCGAGTTGGGCTTGGCAGGTGGCGCGCTCGCCGGCGACGGCGTGCTGCTCGGCTTCTTCGCGGGCGGTCCGGTGGGCGGCGGCGGCCTGGTCCATGTCGCCCTGGACCCACCACAGGTCGCCCAGGATCCGGTGGTGTCGGCCTTCCCAACCGACTTGTTGGGCGACGGCCAGCGCAGTGGGGAAATCGCCGGCGATGCGGGCCAGGTGGGCGAGGCCTCGGCGGGCGGCGGGGGCGAGTCGGGGGGTGACGGCGGCGACCTGGCGCATTCCGTCGTAGGAGGCCCGGCCGCGGCCGAGGTCGCGTTCTGCTTTGGCCTGGTAGTAGCGGGCCAGGTCGGTGAGATCGTCGGGCAGCAGGCCGGTAGTGCTGTGACCGACAACGTTCGCCGGGGCCGGACGAGCGGAAGTCCGGACGGACGCCTCCGCTGGCGGGTAGCGTCAGCTGCACCGTTCGAAGGGGGAGGGGCATGGATATAGCAGAACGTGCCGTTCCGCCGCGCGTGGTAGTCGCAGAGAGGGCTGCCGCCGAAGCTGCATTCAAGAAGAGCTGCATCCCTCAAGTGGGCAGGTTGCTCAGCCTGGCCGCGGCTGCGAAGCCCGGCGGGATCATTGCGGAAAGCGGCACCGGAGCGGGAGTCGGAACCGCATGGCTGCACAGCGGCCTCGGCGCCGATGCGCGTCTGGTCACTGTGGAGCGTGACGAGGATCCGGCCCGTCGAGCGGCCGGTGTTTTCGTCGACGACATGCCCGTGAGCGTTCTCACCGGGGACTGGCGGCTGCTTGAGCAGCACGCCCCTTTCGACGTCTTTTTCTGCGACGGCGGAGGCAAACGTGACGACCCCCAGCGGGCCGTCGAGCTGATTGCCCCCGGTGGCCTTCTCATCCTGGATGACTTCACGCCCTCGCCCGACTGGCCTCCTCGCTTCGTCGGCGAGGTGGATGAGCTCCGGCTCTTCTACCTCACCCATCCCGCCCTTCGAGCCACCGGAATACTCACAACACCCTCCAGCTCAGCGGTTATCGCGGCACGATGCCCCTAGTCAAGAACGTTTGCGGGATGGATTGATCAGGCGGCAAGGGCGGGTCTTGCGCCCCGGCGGAGGCCTTTCTCGCTGCGTATGCGGGCGCGTTCGCGGCGTTGGGCTGCCAGGACGTCTGGGTGCCGGGCGTTGGCGTTGCGCCACCGCAGGTAGGCGTGCAGCGCGCGGGTCTGGACCGTGTGGTTCGGGTGGTTCGAGTTCGCCAGGGTGAACTGTTGCAGCGGCTTGCCGGCGGTGCGGTCACGCCGCGGACCTTGTCGGCGACGCCCGGACAAGCTACGCGGCGACAAGGCCTGCCACTCCGCCGACACCCTCGCCTGGCTGCGTCAGCGCGGCATCACACCCCGCATCGCCTGCCCGGGAGTCGACACCTCGGAGCGACTCAGCCGCCACCGATGGAAGATCGAACGCAGCATCGCCTGGCTCTTCGGCTATCGCAGACTGACCGTCAGATACGAGCGAGAGGGCTTCCACCTTGCCGCCTTCCTCGGCCTCGCGGCAGCCCTGACCTGCTACAAGAAGCTCGCCAAGATATCCACATGAGGCACTCTCTTAGCATCAAACCGCATCGCCACATGATCCTGTTTAGAGTCCGTTCGCTTCCAAATTATGCCTCCAGAGCCCTGATTCAACCTTCCGCGTCAGGCGGGCCGCTTCAATCGGACCAGGCGAGTTCCATGCGAGACCGGCGACCACCCCCGAAATGCGGTGCGGACGTTCACGCAGTCGCCCGGGCCGGACTTCTGGCGGTGTCGTCGGTACTCGTCCGGTCCTTTCCGGTCCACCCCCACGGAGGAGATGGAATTGACCGCCCTACCACAGACGGCTCTGCTACAGCGGTGGTTGCGCGCGCTTCTGGTGGCTGCCCTGACGGTCACCGGTGTCCTCGCCACTGGTGCCGCACCCGACGCGGCAGCGGATCCGACCCTGGGCTCTGTACACGTCAGGCCCTTGTGCGCCCTACCCGCGCGGCCTGAGATGACGCGCTGCCACTCGCTGGTGCGCACCGACGTCCTTCCGAGCCTGGTCCCGCTGGGCTACGGCCCGTCGGACCTGCGTGGCGCCTACAACCTGCCGGCCACCGGGGGTGCCGGGGCGACGGTGGCCGTGGTCGATGCGTACGGCGACCCCAACGCCGAATCGGACCTGACGGTCTACCGCGCGCAGTACGGCCTCGCCTCCTGCACCACCGCGAACGGCTGCTTCAGCAAAGTCAACCAGAACGGTGCGGGATCGCCGCTTCCCGCAGCGAACGCCGGCTGGGCGGGCGAGACCTCGTTGGACCTGGACATGGTCAGCGCGACATGTCCCAGCTGCAAGATCCTCCTGGTGGAGGCCAACTCCAGCTCGCTGAGCGACCTGGGAACCGCGGTGAACACCGCGGTGAGGCTCGGCGCCAAGTACGTTTCCAACAGCTACGGCGGCACCGACAGTTCCTCCGACCCCACGTTCGACAGCCAGTACTTCAACCATCCGGGCGTTGCGATCACCGCGTCGGCCGGCGACGCCGGCTATGGCGTGGAGTACCCCGCAGCGTCGAGGTACGTCACCGCGGTCGGAGGCACCTCGCTGATCCGCTCCGCCACCACCCGAGGCTGGAGCGAGACGGTCTGGGGCAACCCCCTCGGCGGAATCGGCACCGGATCGGGCTGCTCCGCCTACGAGACCAAGCCTTCCTGGCAGACCGACAGCGGCTGTCCCAGGCGCACCGTGGCCGACGTGTCCGCTGTTGCGGATCCGGCGACCGGAGTGGCGGTGTACGACACCTACAGCGCACCTGGCTGGCAGGTGTACGGCGGCACCAGCGTCTCGGCCCCCATCATCGCCGCCGTGTACGCGCTGGCCGGCACCCCGGGCGCGAGCACGTACCCGTCGTCCTACCCCTACACCCATCCTTCCTCACTGTACGACGTGACCGTCGGCGCCAACGGCAGCTGCGGCACCTACCTGTGCCAGGCCCGGGTCGGCTACGACGGCCCGACCGGCCTCGGCACCCCCCACGGGATCGCCGCCTTCACCGCAGGCGTCACCCCATGCGTCGCCCAGCAACTCCTGGGCAACCCGGGCTTCGAGAGCGACACCGCGCCGTGGACGGCCACCCCCGGAGTGATCGACAACTCGACGAGCGAGCCTCCGCACTCCGGTTCCTGGAAGGCATGGCTCGACGGCTACGGTGCCGCCCACACCGACACACTGGCACAGCAGGTCTCCATCAGCCCCTCGTGTACCACGGCGAACCTGTCCTTCTGGCTGCACATCGACACCGCGGAGACCGGCAGCGTCGCCAACGACACGCTCAAGGTAGAGATCCTCGACGGCGCCACCGCCTCGACCCTGGCCACCTACTCCAACCTCAACACCGCCGCCGGCTACATCCAGCACTCCTTCAACCTCAACCCGTACATCGGCAAGACGATCACGCTGAGATTCACCGGTACGGAAAACTCCTCACGGCAGACCAGCTTCGTCATCGACGACACGGCCCTGAACGTGTCCTGACGGACCGAATCCACGTACCAGAGCACCACAGGTCCGGCGCCCCTCCCGGAGGGGGCGGCGCCCGACCTCACCCCAGTGACCCTCGCCAATGTTCGAACAACCAGAGCTTGTCGGTGACGATCACGCGGGGCACGGAGCAGGTCTTCATCATCAGCTTCCGAAAGAAGCGCCTGGCAGCGGCCTGGTCCCGCCGGTTCTACATGTGGTGGAGCTGGTTCTCGATGTTCCAGTGCCGGCGGATGCGGTGTGTGATCTCGGCGGCGTCTGCCTGCTCGGCCGTGAGGTCGGTGACGCCGTAGACGCGCTCGAGGGTGACCTTGCCAGTGGTGACGGTGCGGCGGCGCCGCACGATCTGCAGGGCCTGCGCGGCATGCGGGAAGTCCAGGTCGGCGACGCTGGCGGTCTTGACTCGGCGGATCTCGTCGCGGCCGTGCGCGGTGGCGCGGGTCTTGCCCAGCAGCGGCACGTCCCGCCAGGGCAGGCGCTTCAGGCGCTGGTGCAGCAGCGGCTGGTTCGCCTTGATCACAGCGATGTAGTGGGCGTTCTTGTCCTCCACGAGGAAGCGAGCGTGCGCGGAGTGCAGGGCGTCGAAGGTGACCACTGTGTCGGTCAGGTCGAGCTCGGCCAGCATGGGCCGGAAGACGGTGATTTCGTTTCGGGGCGCGGTGTGTGTGGGGCGGTCGCGGCTGAGCATGTCGGGGAGGTCGGCTATGAAGAAGTGCAGGGCCTTCGCGAGGAGTTCAGGGGGAGAGGGCCGTTCGCGCGGAGCTTTTGACGGCGTCCAGGAGGGGCGGGAAGCTGATGTGGGCCGGGTCGGCGCCCGTGGTCACGGTGGCCTTCGTGATCAGCGTGCGCGGTGCCTGGCAGACGCAGAGCAGGGCCCACAACTCCTGGCGTACGCCCTCGGGTTCGGCTGACCGCAGGACGCCGTCGCTGGTCCGCGGGTCGGCCTTGACCAGCTTGGACAGGACTTCCACCGTCCGGCGCTCCGCGTAGTTGCGGGTCAGTTCCAGGGCGGGGGCCGCATCGGGGTCCAACAGCGTGGTGATCAGGCAGAACACCTCGCTGCCCCCGTCGTCGTCGGCCGCGCTGTACTCGATGACCCGCACCGTCACACGCTCCGAGCGCCTGGTGCCGCGCAGCTCGGACAGGTAGGTGCCATCGGGCAGTCGTTTCTTGACCGGCAGGGTGACCGTCTCGAAGAAGTCGCACGCGAGAAGTGCGTCCGCCTGGGAGCGCAGGAAGTCTGCCCAGGTGCTGGAGGTTCGCTCGGGTGCGGGTGGGATTCCGGCTTCCTTCAGGATCTCCCAGACCGAGGAAGCGGCGACCTTTACACCGAGGACGAGCAGCTCGCCGTGCAGGCGACGGTGTCCCCAGTTCGGATTCTCGCTGGCCAGGCGCAGTACCAGGGCACGGACGGAGTGCGCGGTGCGTGGTCGGCCTTCGCGTTTCGGCCGGGACCGGGTGGCGTGGCAGCGGGCGACCAGGTGGCGGTGCCGGCGCAGTGTCGTGTCAGGGCGCACCAGCAACCGCATCCGACGCAGCACCGCCGACGGCAGGCCCGGGAGCAGCGCCGCCAGGAACGCCCGGTCGCCCGCTTCGAACCGCACCCCGCTGCCCGCTCAGCTGCCGTTCCAGCAGCGTGATCTGATGGCGCAGAGCCAGGATCTCCACGTCCTTCTGCCGGTCGCTCATCGGAAGCAGTCGCAGCATCGCGAACGCGTCCGCCACACCCGAGTACGCCAGTCGCAGCAGCGCGACCGATCATCATGCCGCGGAGCTCGTCGGCTCTGCCAGAGCGCCCACCCGACTGACGAGGTCGGCACTGTGCACCCTCACACAGTGCCTTCCACCAGGGCGGATGAGGTTCTCGGCAAGGGCAGGGCCGGGACCTTTCCTGTGCTCCGGGCGGCGTTGTCACCACTCGTCGTAATCGCCGATCACCCGGAAGCTGCCCGCGACGCCTTCGTCACCGAACAACTCCCTGTGGACGGTTCGGGTCACAATGCCATTGGTTTCGCCGTAGGGACCTACGGTGGCGACCGGAGCGCCGTTGTCACAGCTGAAGCCGCGGAAGACCTCGACCGTCTTCCGGCTGTCATTGAAAACACTGAAGCTACTGGAGCCCAGTCCGCTGGCCGCAGTGATGCAGCCCTCAGCGGAGGCGGAGTACTCACGTTCGTTGAAGTAGATCCTTCCCTCTTCCTTGTGGCCGTATCCGCGTCCGCCGCCCTCGCGGTCGCGGCCTTCGTCTCTCTCTCCGCTTGTGCGTTCGCCGCCCGAGGTGGCCGCAGCAGGGGTGGCTGGTCGGACAGGCTGGGCCGCCCGCTGGACAGACGGGGACGCCCGCTGGACAGACGGGGACGCCGGGGTGGATCCGGCGGGCGAGGCGTAGGTGATACCGGTGGCTGCTAGGACCGCCGCGCTTCCGGCAGCGGCCACAGCTAAGGCATGTGTGTGCATGTCATCTCTCTCTGTCACGCGGATGTCGGCCGGGCGACCGACCTGCGATGAACGTAACGACAGCCCTTGTAGCTGTCATTTCGGACATGTCCAAGGTGTGACACCAGGAGGCCGGCCAGGTGGAAAAGCAGCACGCGTCGCATACCGGTGAAACATCTGCGCCTAGCAAGGTGGCGTTGTCACGTTGGTGGGGGATGTGGGTGTCTGGCGGCATATCAGAGCGTGCCGGGGCGGGGCCGCGTGGGTCAGGCTGCCGTGGGCAGGGAGGCCGCGAGGCCGTGCTGGAACCGGTCCGCGCGGGACGCCCTCGGCTTCGCGGCCGCCGCCGCCCGCGCCGCCAGCAGCTCGGGATCCTCCTCGATCCAGATCGCCAGCAGTAGGTCCCGCTGATCGGGCGCCAGCTCCGGCCACGCGGCCCGCTGGGAGCGCACCCACCGGCCGAGCCGCTCGCCCTCGAAGACCGTGTCGGCCAGCAGCTCGGCCCAGTCGACTCGGCCGTCGGACTCGCGCCACCACTGCCGCGCGACGCGGTGGGTCCGCTGCCAGATGATCGGCCGGGTGGGGCACCAGCCACGGGTCGATCTCCTCCAGCTGCGCCCGGCGGGCCGCATCCAGGGCGCCGGGCGCGTCCTCGGGTACCTCGGCGGCCATCGTGCCACCACGAGTAGCGGGGGACATCACCCCACCTGCGACGATGACTTCCCGGGCGACAGGGACATGTGGAGTCCGGGACTTCCGCCTCGCCGCCCGGCGTTCTTGGAGCCGAGGAGGTCGGCGGCGAGGGCGTGAGCCTGGGCGCGGATCTCGGGAATGGCGGTGGATTCGAACAAGGCGCCCCGGCGCAGCGAGCCGAGGGTCCAGAGGACGGCCGAGGCGGTGCCATCGGCGGGGCGCAGGCGGCCGTTGGGAGTGGTGTGAAAGCCGAGGCCGGTGGGATCGGGGGCAGCGAGGCCGGTGGCGAGGAGGCCGGCGACGAGCGGATCGTCCACGCGGCGTACATCTGCTTGAGGCCCGGTGCAGTTGACGACGGCGCCGACGCTCAGCGTGCGGCCGTCGCGCAGACGTACCAGGACGGAGTCCTGAGCTGCAGCGGCGTCGGCGATCTCGCCCGGGCCGACCTGTATCCGGCCCGCGTCGATTTCGTCCCGCAGGGCCCGGGCACTGGTCGGCGGGATGCGGTGGCGGTGGCTGTTCCACAACGTCTGGTCGTGGTGGAGGAAGTGGGCCCGAGCGGACGGGGAGAGGTGCCGCCACAGTTCGGCGGTGACCGGGCGGAGGCTGTCGATTCCCACCCGCCAGTCGCCGTACGTGCGGCGACAGGCCGAAACGTGGCTCAGCAGGCTGCGGCGGATCTGCTGGATGTCCGCGCCCGAGTCGAAGGAGGGCGGGGGAGCCACGGGTAGCGGCGATTCGGCGTGCGGCTGGGGCAACAGGCCGTGCCGGGAGATCGCCCGGACTGCACGGCCCGCGCAACTGAGGGTGAGTGCGACATCGACCATGGTCAGTCCGGTCCCGACGAGGAGGACGTCGCCGTGGTCCGGCAGGTCTGCGAGGGCGCCCGGGGCCCAAGGGTCGGGCAGGTACCGGGAGGAGCGGTGCAGGGCGGGCGGCGCCCAGGCCGAACCGGGGGGAAAGTTGCCCAGAGCGAGGACGGCCGCATCCGCCGACACCGGTTCGTCGGAGCCGAGGACGAGGGTCACGCCGTGGTCGGTCCGGCGTACGCCCACCGCCCGTTCGTGGACCCGGTGCAGGCGTCCGGGACCGGGCCCGGACGCCGCAGCGGCCAGCACGTCGGCGAGGTACTCGCCGTAGAGGGCCCGAGGGACGTGATCGTCGCCGGCATGCACGCCGGGGGCGCGTCGGGTCAGCCAGCGGACGAAGTGGTCCGGTGCGTCGTGGTACGCGCTCATTCGGCCGGCGGGGACGTTGAGCAGATGGTGCGCGGCGCTCGAGGCGTAGGCAACGCCTCGACCGGTGGCACCCGGGTCGATCAGCCACACCTCCAGTTCGGCCTGGAGCGCGGCTGCCCTGCGGAGAAGCTGTGCTGCGGTGAGGGTGCCGGCGGCTCCGGCGCCGACCACGGCGATGCGGGGCGTCTCAGGCATCGGTGTGGTCACCTCGGAAGAGCCGGCGTGCCTCGCCCGCCATGCCGGCGGTGAGGGTGGCGCCGTCGGCCGGGTCGATCAGCAGGAACGATCCGGTGCGGCGGTTGTCGGAGTAGTGGTCCAGAGCCAGTGGCTCGGCGGTGCGCAGGACGACGCGCCCGATGTCGTTGATGCCGAGGCCGTCGGGGGCGAGTTCGGCGGCGAGGGTGTCGGTGTCGATTCGGTGGGAGACCGCCACCACCAGGGCCCGCACCGTGCGGGTGGTGTGCTTGAGGAGCACCTTGGCACCGGGGAGCAGCGGGCGTTCGTGGAGGTGGCAGACGGCAGCTTCGACATCGCGGGTGAGCGCCGGAAGCGGGTCGGTGGCGATGAGGTCGCCGCGTGAGACGTCCACGTCGTCGGCGAGCAGCACCGTCACCGACTGCGGTGCCCAGGCGGTGTCGACGGGCTCGCCGAGCAGGTCCAGGGCTGCGACGGTGCTGGTGCGACCGGAGGGCAGTACGGTGACCGGGTCGCCGACACGCAGCACACCGGAGGCCAGCTGGCCCGCGTAGCCGCGGTAGTCGGGGTGTTCGGCGGTCTGCGGGCGGATCACGTACTGCACGGGAATGCGGGCCGGGCAGGCGGTCAGGTCGTGGCTGACGGGGACGGTCTCCAGGTGCTCCAGCACGGTGGGGCCGCCGTACCAGTCCATCTGCGCGGAGGGCTCCACCACGTTGTCGCCGGCGAGCGCGGAGATCGGGATCGCGGTGATCTCGGGAACGCCCAACTCCGAGGCGTACACGGTGAATTCCTCGGCGATGGCGGCGAAGACGGGCTCGGCGTAGTTGACCAGGTCCATCTTGTTGACGGCCAGTACCACGTGCGGCACGCGCAGCAGGGCGGCGACGGCGGCGTGCCGGCGGGTCTGCTCGACGACGCCGTTGCGGGCGTCGACCAGGACGATGGCCAGCTCG
>NZ_JYJF01000779.1 GCF_000955975.1 Saccharothrix sp. ST-888 | reverse complement strand
GGTCTGCGCGGGGAGCGCGACTGCGGGCGCGGTTGCCGCGGTCAGGTTGGTGACGCGGGTACGGCTTGGAGGGGTGGGGCGACGGGGGGGGGAGCAGACGGCGGAGGACTACCTGCTTAGTGCGGATGACGGGGTGCTGGGCGGCGTTGGTGAGCACTTTGTGGCCGGCGCGGTCGTCGTCCCGGCCTGGCTGATCGTCAACGCCGTGCTCGTCGGCGTCCTGCGGAGGGGGGTGGCGGCGAAGGTCGGGGGGGTGGGCCACGGCGCCGGGCCCGTGGGCCGCTACGTGCTGACGATGGGCGGGGGCGACGCGGTCGTGGCAGGC
>NZ_JYJF01000778.1 GCF_000955975.1 Saccharothrix sp. ST-888 | reverse complement strand
GGCGCACCCGGCGGGGATCGCCACCAGCCACGTCCCCGACAGCGCACCAGCGCCACCATCGGTGACCGGCTTCCAGCTCACCCGGTACCGCCAGCCGTCGACCGTGGACTGCTCACGGCTCTGCCGGCGCCACGCCGACAGCATCGGGAGCACCGCGCCCAGCTCACTGCCGCCCTCTACCTCCAGGGTCGCGGCCAGGGCATCCAGGTCCTCGCGCTCGACGGCTTCCCAGAAGCGGGCGTCCACCGCGTCGACCGGCGCGACACCGGCCACCGGGGCCGCCGTCTCCAGCCAGTACCACTCGCGCTGGAAGGCGTAGGTCGGC
>NZ_JYJF01000777.1 GCF_000955975.1 Saccharothrix sp. ST-888 | reverse complement strand
GTGGGGGGGGGGGGCGAGGGGGCCGGCAGGGTCCCGGGCGGCGGCGGGTGGGGCGAGAAGGGGGGCGGGGGGGGGGTGGCCGGGGGGGGGGGGGGGGTGGCGGGCCCGTGGGGGGTGGGCGGGGGGGGGGTGGGCGGGATGGGCAGGGGCGGGGAGGGGAGGGCGGGGGGGGCGGGGAGGGCCCCCGAGTCTCTTAAGGCCGTGGTGGCCGTCTGCGCGACCGACTACCGCTACGACAACGATGTCCACTACCTCGGCGGCTCGCTGCTGGCGGTGGGCATGCACGCCTGGTCGGCCGCCATGCTGGCGTTCGCCGGACGGCCGC
>NZ_JYJF01000776.1 GCF_000955975.1 Saccharothrix sp. ST-888 | reverse complement strand
ACCGAGGAGTCCTCGGCCGCCGGCTGGCCCTCCAGCCGGATCGGCCTGCCGGGTTTCCGCTGGGCGTGGCCGGCGTCTCCGATGGTGCGGGTGAGGTGGTGTGCCGGCTGTGGGGGCGCGATCGCCTGGAGCCGGGGGGTGCGGTGGGTGAGGTCGCGTCCCTGTGCGACCTGCGCGCTGTACGGGACCGGGTACGCCAGGAACTCCATCGACGGCGCCTGGCTGGCGCTGAACGCCACGGTCCACTACGGGCAGGACTACGACAACGCGTTCTGGGACGGCTCCCAGATGGTCTTCGGGGACGGCGACAACGTCATATTCACCG
>NZ_JYJF01000775.1 GCF_000955975.1 Saccharothrix sp. ST-888 | reverse complement strand
CCCGCGAGCTGGTTGGCCGGCGCCACGCCGGCCGTGTACATCCCGGTCTTACGCCCGAGGACGTCGTAGGTGTACGCCAGCGTGTTGCCCGTGGCGTCCGTGGTGGAGGCGACGCGGGAGGCGACGTCGTACGTCTGCATCGTCGTGCCAGTGTCCGGATCGGTCGCGGACACCTGACGGCGTCGCAGGTCGTAGGCGTACGTCCAGGCGTTGCCCGACGAGTCGGTGCGCGACGTCCGGCCTCCGCCCAGGGTGAAGCTGTACGTGGTGACGTCCGCGTCCGCCGCGTTGCCCGTTGCCGTACTGCCGTGGTACTGCCACAGGGC
>NZ_JYJF01000774.1 GCF_000955975.1 Saccharothrix sp. ST-888 | reverse complement strand
GTATTCAGGCGATCAAGGGTGTGGAGGTCGGTGACGGTTTCGAACTCGCCAGGGTGCCGGGATCGTTGGCGCATGACGAGATCGTACCGACGGCTGAGGGTGTCCGGCGTACGTCGGGGCGTTCGGGTGGTACCGAGGGTGGTCTGTCGACGGGTGAGCTGCTGCCGGTGCGGGCGTAACCAAAGCGTATCGCGACGGTTCCGCGGGCGTTGGTACCGCGGCCCGTGCGGACGGGTGGGCCGGCCGAGGAACACCACAAGAGCTTGGATGTCTGGGCCGTTCAGGCCCTGGGGGCCTTCCACCTGGCGGTGGACGCGGTCGTGCTT
>NZ_JYJF01000773.1 GCF_000955975.1 Saccharothrix sp. ST-888 | reverse complement strand
CTGACACCCGTAGCGCCCGCCTCGTCTCCGCCGTCGTCGCCGCCGTCCTCGTCGGCAACCTCGTCGTCCGCCTCCTCCCGTCGCGCCGCCTCGACCTCTCCGACCCCATGAAGCTCCTGCTGTGGCTGAACCTGACAGCGGCACCGGTCACCGCGCTGGTCCTGGCCTGCCGCTCACCGGTCCGGTTCCCCGTCGCAGAGGGCGTCATCCTCACCCTGGCCCTGCTCAACAGTGCCGTCAACACCGCTCGGGTCAAGGCGCTGGTGCAGTTCTTCGACCGGGTGCACACCAACCTGTACTCGGCGGTCTTCAACTCCAGCCTGTTC
>NZ_JYJF01000772.1 GCF_000955975.1 Saccharothrix sp. ST-888 | reverse complement strand
CCGCTGTACAACCTGACGCTGCCGAACGGCTGGCGCCAGGATCCGGCCGTGGTCGCCGCCCTGGCCTGGCGGCGCGACGCCGCGCTGGCGGCCGGGCCCACCCCCGAGGTGGAACGGCTGCGCCTGGAGTGGCCCCCCGACGCCGGGCCCCCGGCCGCAAGCCGGCGCCTCACCTTCGCCACGGGGTCCGCCGAGGAGTTCCCCGACGTCTCGGGGCGGATCCCGGGCGACAGCTTGGACGGAGAGCGGCGCCGGAACCTGTCGGCCCTCGCCGGCGAGGCCACCGCCCGCGAGGGGGGCGACTTCTCCCGTGGCTGCGCCGGCGC
>NZ_JYJF01000771.1 GCF_000955975.1 Saccharothrix sp. ST-888 | reverse complement strand
GTGTTCCACACGGCCGGTGTGCTGGACGACGGTGTCGTCGACGGCCTGGCGGTGGAGCGGTTCGCCACGGTGGCGCGTCCGAAGGTGGATGCGGTGCTCAACCTGCACGAACTCACCGCGAACCCCGACCTGTCGGCGTTCGTCCTGTTCTCGTCGATGGCGGTCTCGGTCGGCAGTGCCGGCGAGGGCAACTACGCGGCGGCGAACGCCTTCCTGGACGCTCTGGCCGATCAGCGCCGGGCCGACGGCCTGGCGGCGACACCGATCGCGTGGGGCGCCTGGGCCGAGGCGGGTCTGGCGACCGAGGATCTCGTCGCCGAGCGCCT
>NZ_JYJF01000770.1 GCF_000955975.1 Saccharothrix sp. ST-888 | reverse complement strand
GAGGGCTGACCGGACTGTCCGCTAGGGCCGATTGACCTCGTGCCGGACGCCTGCGATCACGACGTAAAGTCGGGGCCAGCGGATCCAGCGGATGCGCGTCCCCGGTCATGACGGGTGGTGCGTCTTCTCGAGGTCGGGATGCGGGGCTGTCCGACACTGGCTTACTCCCAAGCCTTCCCACCCGACAGACCGTCATGAACCGGACACCATCCGACTACGCCGAAGCGCTGCCAGGGCGGCCCGGACGAGGACAGCGGTCGGGCCGGCCGGGCTACGAGGAGCGGAAATGGTCCGGAAATGCGGAAAGCCCCCTCCCGGTCTCCCGG
>NZ_JYJF01000078.1 GCF_000955975.1 Saccharothrix sp. ST-888 | reverse complement strand
CCCCACCCGCCGAGTACGAAGCCAAGTACTACAGCCAACAGCCAAACCTGCAGGCCACGGCCACAATCTAGAGTCTCTGAAGAACCCGCAGCGGTTCACTTCAACGACCACTGCTTCGAGGACTACGACGACCTGCGCAGCACGATCGTCGCGCAGCTCGACGACATCGAGAACGCGCCCGACGAGACGCGGGTACGCATCGCGCCGCCCATACGTCCCACCTCCCGTCGCTGACCGGGGCTCTCCCGGCTCGTCCGGTGTGCGGTACCCGGAACACCGCACACCGCGGCTGCCTGTTGCTGGTGCTCAACTTCCCGTCGCTGTCGCTCGGTTACCCAGGTCGAACACCGCAGTGGCCGGAGTGTGGTCGGACGGGGTTCGGCGTGGCAGGCGATCGGGCATGACGTCGCGGGCGCGGGATTCGCGCACGCCGTAGTCAACGTACCCGGCAGTGTGCCAAGGTGCTGTGAACAGACGTGGACGGCTTGGTGGACCAGGTGGGCGGAGGTCCGATGGGCTCGGAGCGGGTGTCGCGGACGGCGGAGTCCCACGGGCTGGGTGCTCATCGGGAGAGGTACCGGTTCAACGGGCTTTCCTGGTTCGGCATGGCCCTGGTGCCACTGTCGTGGGCCGCCGGTTGGGCCTCGGTGGAAGGGTTCGGTTGGGGAGCGGTGGCGGTGTACGTCGTCCCCGCGTTGCCCGTCGCCGCGGTGGGTGCCCTCACCCGCGTCAACAAGGCCGTCCACATCTTCGACGAGGGAATCGTGCTCACCGGAATGTGGGGACAGGTGAAGAAGCTCGCTCCCTGGCCCGAGGTGAGCGTGCGGATCAAGAGAGTGGTGCCTCAGCGGGTCGGCCCCCCGTTGTACGCCTACGGAGTCGCCGTCGCCGGTACCGAGAGCTTCGGCTTCGCTGCCCGGCAGATCGTGGGCGGCGGCCCTGAGCTCGCCCGGGTGCTGACGGAAGGAGCGTTCTCGGGGCGGCTGCGAGCCGGCCTGCGGATGCTCGACGAGACCGGGTCGGTCGTCCTCGGCCGGGTCCGGGTCACCCGAGAACACGTCCGCATGGACGCGCACAGCGACCAGCCGGGGGTGGAGATACCGATCGCCCGGATCAGCCGGGTGTGGGTCACGACGATATTTCGACGCCCGAACGAGCCGGTCGAGAAGCTGCACGTCGCCACCGGGGAACCGGCCGGGGACACCATCCTGGAGTGCCCGCCGGCCGATCTGGTCACCGCCGCTCAGCTGATCGCATCCCTCGCGGGCGTGCGCCTGGACCTGAGCGAGGCGGCGCCGACTTTCCCCACCTCCCCGATGTGACGCCGCAGCGGCGACTCCATCGTCTGCCCGGGCCTCAGCCGGCAGTTCGTCGGGTTTGCGCCGGTGTGCCGCCAGGGCCCCACCGCCGCTGTTGTCAGGGGTTGTTGTCCGTCAACGTGCCGGTGGGCCGCACCGATCGACGCGACAGCGGCTGGTATGTCGACACGGCCGTGCTACGGCGCCGCCACCGGGTGCCGACCCACACCTGACACGGCCAACGGCTGTCGCCTCGGCAGCCCCTGCCCGGGTCGATGTGTGTCCCTGGAACGGCCGGGTCGCGACCGGCTGGGGGAGAGGCGTGAATGGCCGGCGAGCCGTCTTGTTCCGCTGTTCGCAACCGCGTTGGCTCTCCGGCTGCACCTCCGCGGGGTCGGGCGGCCGGGCGGCGAAGACGATCCGGTCCTACGGTACGGATCTCCTGCGCTGGTGGCGCTCCCTGTCTCTGCACCATGTCAGGCGGGACCGGCGGCCGAGGTGGCCGCACCGGGGCCGAGCCGGCGCAGTCAGCGGTAAGGCCGGCAGCGACAGGGAATACCGGAAGCGGCAGGATGTGCGGATGAACGAGGTGACCATAAGCGAAGAAGACCGCCGGCTTCTGGGACTCTGGGCTGCCGACTGCGTCGAGCGGGCGCTGCCGCTGTTCGAGGCGCAGGATCCCTCCGACCCCCGTCCTCGCGAGGCAGTCGAGGGCATCCGGGCCTTCGCCCGCGAGGGGAAGCGGACGGGGCAACTGCGCTCCCTCGCCTGGGCGGCTCTCGCAGCCGCACGCGAAGTCGGCGATCCGGCGGCCACGGCCGCCGCTCGCGCCGCGGGCTATGCGGCGGCGACCCCTTACATCCACCCACTGGCCACCCCGCACCAGGCGAAACACGCCCTTGGGCCTGCGGTTTACGCGGCGCGCGCCCGCGAGCTCGCGGCGGGCGACGACGCCGGCGCCGGTGACGAGGAGATCCGCTGGGCGATCGAGCACGCCTCGCCGGCAGTGCGCGGGATTGTGCGGCAGATGCCGGTCCGTAGCCCTGGTCGCAGTCGGCTGGATGCGCTCTACTTCCAACTCGACGCAGCCCTCCGCCGCTGATCGGCCAGGCGCGCCGCTGCGGAGCGCTGGTCTGCGAGGCCGCCAGGGTAGTGGATTGCGATCTCGCAGAGGCGAGGCGGCATCTCGGGGTTGAAGTTGAGCATGGGACATATCAAGTCCCGTTGATCGAACTGGTGTGCCGGATGTCTCAAAGGCAGTACACAAGTAGCCCTGGGCGAATCAGCCAACCCCCGGCACGCCCCGCCAGGCGTACCGGGAGGGCCAGGAGGGCCAGCTCGCCGCCCTCGGCACTGGTCCTCAACGCGGTGCTCCTGTGGAACACCCGCTACCTCGACGCCGCGGTCGCCCAACTCCGCGCCGAGGGCCACGACATCAAGGACGAGGACGTGGCCCGGCACTCCCCGCTCAAGGACCGGCACATCAACCTGCTCGGCCGCTACAGCTTCACCGCCAGCGTCCCGGCCGCCGGCGCCCTGCGCCCGTTGCGCGACCCGGACGCGCCGGAGCTGGACGAGGATGACGACGGGGACGGGCCGGACTAGTCGTGGCCGATCAGGGCGGTGAAGAGCTTGTGGGCCCTCGCCTTGGCCGGCCTCCGGTGTCCTGTCTTTGACCCACGGTGCAAAATCCCAGACCTACCGATGGGCCCGGGTCGGTGGTGCGCTCATTGCTGCCGTCAGGAACGTGATCGCCCAGCGCCGGGCCTCCTCGCCCGCCGTCACCGTCGGGCAGGCGGGGGAGGGCCGGTGGTAGACCTCGACGCGGTCCACGGCCGTCACGGCGAAGATCCCCCGCATCCGGAACAACAGCTCCTGTGGGGCAAGGCCGGGCAGTGCGCGCGCGAAAGCCGCCAGGTAGCGCTCACGGACCGTGTCCTCGTCCGGGCCGGTCCAGCTGCGCGCCTCCTCGGCCGGGTCGCTGAGGATCGTCACGATCAGCCGGGACGTCCGGGCTCCGCTCTCACTGCCAGCGGGCATCTCGTCGAAGAGCGGCCCTGCGAATGCTTCCACCAGTTCGGCGACCTGCGGGTCCGCAGTCCGGGCGAGCAGTTCGTCGAGCCCGGCGCTCTGGGCGGCGGTGATGGGCTCGGTCACGCGGCGGGCGACCGCGGCCAGGAGTTCCGCCTTCGAGCCGAAGTGATAGCCGACGGCGGCCAGGTTCGCTCCGGCGAGGTCGGTGACCGCGCGGACCGAGGTGCCGCGGTAGCCGCGCTCGGCGAAGAGGTGTTCGGCCGCGTCGAGGATCTTGGTCCGGGTATCGGGTAGCGCCATATGCCGTACTATACAGACGTTCGATTAAAACGAACGTATGACTCATGTGGAAGAGGCTGTCATGAAACTGCTCGTATACGGCGCCGGGGTTCTCGGCAGCCTGTTCGCCGCCCGCCTGTATGAGGCCGGGCACGACGTTGCGCTCCTCGCCCGGGGCAAGCGCCTGGCCTCCCTGCGCCGACACGGCGTGCAGCTCGCCGAGGCAGACAGCCCGGCCGTCAGGCGGGTACCGGTACCGGTGGTCGAGCACCCGGCAGGCGGGTACGACCTGACCGCGGTCTTCGTCCGCACCCATCAGGTCGACGCGGTGCTGGAGTCACTCGCCGGCCTCGAAGGCGACGTGCTGTTCCTGCACAACTGGGCGGCCGGCCCGGAGCCGCTGGGCGCGGTGATCGGCCACGAGCGGGTGCTGCTCGGCTTCGGCACAGCCGCCGGCACGATGGACGGCGACGTGGTCCGCTACCGCGCGACCAATTTCATGACCCGCCGGGTTGCGATGCCGATCGGCGAACCCGACGGCCGGACCACCCCGCGACTCGAACGGATCGTGCGGACGTTCCGCACCAGCGGGATCAACGCCAAGACCGAGCCGAAGATGGATGCCTGGCTCAAGACGCACGCCGCGTTCGAGGTGCCACTCGGGCAGGCGGTGCACACGGCGGGCGGCCCGGTAGCGCTGGCCGACGATCCGGACGCGGTCCGCGGCATGCTCCGCCTCATGCGGCAGAACCTGGCCGCCATGCCGACGCCGCCGGTCCCTCGCGGGTTCGCTGCGTTGCGGACCCTGCCGGAAGGACTGCTCGTGGCCACGCTGCGGCGCTTCCTGCGAAGCCCGACCGCCGTGAACAGCGGGCTCAGCAACGCTTCCCCGGCAACGGTCGCCGAACTCGGACGGCTGGCCGAACAGATGCGCGCTCATGCGAAGGTCCGGTAGACCAGCGGCGGCAATAGCTCTTCGGCCGCACCGCACCCGAGTGCGGTCCGGGGACTTCCACCGGACCTCCGGCACCCTTGCCCTCGGTCGACGACTGGCGAACGGACACCTCGGACACCCCGCACGCACAGCACTTCGAGCGCAGCTGCCGCACTCTGTCGCTGTCGGTAAACGATCGTTTGACGACAGGCGTCCGACGCGTCCAATGAACCCGTGCAATCCGGGGGTTCGCGGCGGCGCGAATCCAATCAGACCCGATGGTGATTGCTGACAGGGTTTGACGACATGTAAGGTCCGATCCTCCGTCCGGAAGGGGCCCGGTGGCGAACCTGGTCTACAAACCGGGTCTCGACCGACCAGCAGTCCACCGCCCGGCAGAACCTCGTCCTATCCGAGGCCGGGATCGAGGACCCGGTCGTCTTCGAGGAGGACCCGGGCACCTCCAGCCGCCTCCACCCCCTCCAGCGCCCCAAGTTGCGCGAGCTGCTGACGTACGCGCGGCCGGGCGACACCGTCCACATCTCCGAGATGTTCCGCCTCGTACACGGCACCGGGCACATCCTCGACGTGCTCGACGTCCGCCACCGCGAGCAGGTGGCGCTGCGCATCCACGACGGCGCGTTCTCCGCGATGCACCTCACCGCCCGCCACCCGCGCACCGGCGAGCTGCTGTCCACCGTGAAGTTCATGGTGCAGACCCTTGCCGCCGCCGGCGAACTCCAGTGCGACCTCCAGCGCGAGCTCACCTACGACGGACTGCGCGCCGCCGAGGCCAAGGGCAACAAGGGCGGACGCCGCCCCGCCGTGGCGGCCGACAAGGCTGACACCGTGCGCACCGCGTACCGGGAAGGCCGCTCCATCGCCGCTCTCGCCCGCGACCACGGCGTCAGCCGCGGCGCCATCCGCACGGCCGTCGCCGACCTCATGCCCGACCACACCGCCACCGAGCAGGAGGACGTCCCGGCCCCGGAACTGCCGGTCACCCTCGACATGCCCGGCAAGGTCGCCGACTTCCTCCGCGCGGCTGACCTGGAGCCCACCGAGCGCGCCGCGCTCGACCAGGGCGTCACCGTACGGCGCGGCCAGGGCTACACCCTGCGCATCAGCGCCGTACCCGCCACGCACCGCCGTCTCCTCGACCGCTGCCAGCCGCTCGACGGCGCCCAGGGCGTCCCGGCGGCCCCGGCCCAGCGCAAGGCCCGCCGCGAGTACGAGAACCGGGTCAGCACACTCGTGCCGCCCGGACCATGATCGTTCTCACCGATAACCGCTGTACCGATGTTCCCCGAGGCCGGGGACCCCCGCGAGTTCACGCGAACTGGAGGTTCTTCAGCGGGAACCCGAGGATCCGTTGCCCGGATTCCGGGGGATGGACCCTCGTGTTCGCAGGAATTCAGCCGTGTCGGATTCGACGGAGTGCGCCAGGAGAGCGCGGGCGGAGTCCGCGTAGCGGATCGCGGTCTTCTCATCCCTGCCGAAGACCTCGGCGAGGCGGAGAGGGTCGGGCCCGTGGACGAGGACCTCTTCAAGCTGGCAGTCGATGCGGAGCCGGTCCAGTGTCGCCCTCTGGCCGCGCAGTTCGCGCTCGATCCACCAGCTGCTGACCAGGCCGGTCTCCAGCGCGGTGTTCATGTTGATGATCAGGTGCGGGTTGTCCGTGGCGGCCAGCGGCGGCGCCGGTGCTCCAGCCAGGCCAGCAGAAACTGCCGGGTGAGGTCCTCCAGCGGGTGAGTGCGTCCGGCCAAGGTGATCCGGCGGTTGCCAAGGTCGGCGTCGTCGAGCTGCAGAGTGCGGATCGCCCCGGGCCGGGCCGCGTGGACCGCGGCGAGGGCGACGGCCAGACGGCCTGCGGGCGAAGTGACCAACTCGGCAGAGCGGGCCACCTGGCCGGGTCGGCACTCCTCCCTGGGGAGTAGCGGGACTCCCTCCACCGGTACGACGACTCGGGACGGGGATTCCGGTGTGCTGGTGGCCGCGTCGGCAGGTGGTTCGCACCTCCGCGGCGCTGGTGCCTGTGTGCCGTCGGACTCGGAATGAGGGGCTATGGACAGCAGAAACCCGCGCCGCGGGTGGCGACTTGGTGGACCGGTCTTCGTGGTCGGCTTCATCACCAGCTTGATCTCCGGGGCGGTGCTGTCTCGAAGCTCCGTGTTCCTGCCCACAGCCACGGCGGGCCAGCTGAGGGACTTCTACAGCGGCAGTGGACTGGCGGTCGCGGTGCCCTCGCTGCTTCAGCTGATCGCCGCCGCAGGGCTGGTCCGGTTCGGCCTCGGCTCCTCGACCACGGCGGGCGCCGATCATCGGGCGAGATACGCGAGTTGGCTCGCCGCCGGGTCCTTCGCGGTGTCGAGCGGACTGGCGCTGTCCCTGGCAGCGGTCGCGGCCAGTGCGAGCGACGGCACCCTGCTGGTCCTCGCCCGGCTCACCCTCGCCGTCGGTGGTCCGGTCCATCTGGTTGGGCTTGGCGGGCTGCTGTGGTACGTCTCGCGGGCCGCGCTCGCCGACGGGCGCGGCCCGCGCTGGCTGGTCCGTTTCGCTGTCGCCGCCGGGCCCCTGTTGCTGCTCTCGCTGGTCTCGATCATCGTGCCCGCAGTAACCCGGGTGGAGCCGCTGTGGCGGCTGCTGGCCTCGGTGTGGATCATCGGCGTCAGCGCCACCGGGCTTGGCCGGGCCGTCCCCCGCGTCGGCTCGCGGCGACGGGAGATGACGCGATGACCGCCCCGCAGCGAAACACCACGAGGCCGTTCAGGCTGGGCCGCCGAGCGCGGCAGATCGTGATCATCGCGCACCTGGTCTCCTCGCTCGGCTGGCTGGGACTCGACCTGGTGCTGCTCACGCTCGGGTCCGCCGCCGCGGCCGATCCGGGTAGCCGGCACGACCGTTACCTCGCGATGCAACTGCTGATCGACACGCTGCTGCTGCCCTTGGGCCTGCTGTCGATCGTCACCGGCCTGCTGCTGACAGCTGGCCGATGGAGCCTGCTGCGGGACCGCTGGGTGGGTGCGAAGTTCCTGCTCAGCCTGGCGGCGGTGGCGGCCGCCTGGTTCGCCCTGCGCCCCAGGGCGGATGCTGCCGTCGCCGCCACCGTCGGGCCGGGAACCGACCTTGGGCTGTTCGCCGGCTTCTACGCGCCGGGCTGGACCCTGGTCATCGCACCCTGCGTGGGATTCCTGCTCTACCTCACCGCGACCGTGCTCGGGGTAGTCAAACCGGGTCGCCGCCGCACGCGCACCTTGCCGTTGGAACCGGCCCCGGCCTGAGCCGCCTCAACGACCAGCAGCGTGTCGTGGCTGCCCCGTGACCGAGGAGATGCGCACGGCTGCCGCCCCCGCCCTCCCACCGGCGCCGGTAAGGGCGTCCAGGGCTCCACCCTCGCCTTCAGCCCGACTGTCGATCAGTCGGGCGGGGTGGGAATGCTTCAAGAATCCCGAAGTTACGTCACCTGCGCATCCCGCCGGATTTCCGGGACAGGATCGGTGAGCAGGGCGAGCACGTTCGGCAGAGCCTGTTCCCATGCCAACTGCCAGCCGGGGTCCAGGAACCTGTCGGCTGCCTGCCCGGCCTCGGCCGCCAGCCTCGACACCAGTTCCAGCACCACACGACGACTCGGGACCAGGACGTCCGGCCGCGCGGCCAGACGCACCAGGAAGGGCAGCGTGGCCGGAACCGCTGAGCAGATCCAGCCGCCCTGATGGAAGAGGTGGTTGAGGAGCTCGAACGCGGCGTGGCCAGCGTCCTCCGGATCCGGTCCCGCACACCGCTGCAACAGGACGGGCACGTCCTCGGCAGACCCGTAGTTGTGCTTCAGCGCCGCCCAGTCAACCGCGTCCAGTCCCTCCCACACGCCCGTGACCCTACCTCCGGGCCCGACAGACAGGCGACGAGGAGCCGGTGCGGTGGGAAGCCAGGATTCGGACGCTCCAGTCCGGGGCACTGATGGCGGAACGGAAGAACCTGACGGGGAACCGCGACAAGGACCAGGTCAGGGTGTAGCCGAGCGGGGAGGAGAAGCAGCGTGAGTATCGAAGGCGATCGGCGCGCAGCACGTCAACTGGCAAGCCGCACCGACCAGATGGGACGGATCTTCGGCCGCGAGCCGTGGCGGGAGATCCTGCTGCGGATCAGCGGCGGGCGTCTCGGTCGCCGCACCGGACCCACGATCCCCCTCCAACTGCAGACCCCCTGGCAGGACACCCTGTCCCCGCTGCGCACCGGCTGGCGCCAGCGTGCCGCCGATCTCCACGGTGAGTCGGTCTTCGCGATCGACTACCAGGTCTGCCGTCCGTGCTCACTCGCCTGGGCCGAGGAGCCCCACACCGACCCGTCGTTCCAGCGCTGCGGACCGGCCTCCGCCGGGGTGGCCGCGCTGCGCGCCGAGCACCCGGGCCTGGCCTGGCACACCCTGGGCGGGCGCTTCGCGAAAGCCCGGCCGTTCCGGACCCACGTCGGCACCGGCGTGCCCGGCGGCTACCAGTCGCGCCGACTGTGCGGACACGCGACAGCGTTCTGAACTCCGCCACCGGGCCGGTGCCGCCGCCAGGCCGAGTGTGGTGGCAGAGTGGGCACCTGCACACCGGAATGGCCCATACAACGCCGGACGCCGGACGCCAGGCGCCCGAACGCCCGCAACGATCAGCGAGGTCCTCGTCCCGAGCGCTGACGAGCGCCGCTGCGAGTCGTACAACCCCTCGGCGACCTTCCGGTCCCGGTACGTCGGGAACGACGTCATCGTGCCGGTGCGGATCTGGTCGGCGGTCTCCCGCGCGGACAGATGCCGGCGCAGCACGTACTTCATCCGGTTCAGCCTCGGTGTCCGCAGCAGCACATGCCGGGCGGCGTACGCTTCCAGCAACGAGGGCCGAGAGATCGGCTCGGCCCGGCCGTCGCCGACCTCCAGCCGGGTCTGGTGGTCCAGCACGGCCTGCTGATGGCCAACTCCTCGGCAAGCTCACCCGCTCGCACCTGCCCGCCCGCGCTGCGGGCAGGCGGGCAGGCAGGTCAGCGTGTCAGTCACAAGCGGACGGCCTGCTCAGCGGATGGTCCAGAGCTGGTTGGCCTGCTTCGGGATGCCGCATGACCACTGGTTCGCCCCAGCGCCCCAGGCGGTGCTCCAGCCGCCGATCTCCAGGCACTTCCCACTGTTCCAGTTCGAGATCAGGTGATCGCTTGTGGTGCGGTACCAGTTCTGGTTACTTCCGCCGTTGCAGTCCCACTGCTGCGCCGGTGCGCCGTTGTCGTAGCTGAAGCCGCCGATCTCCAGGCACTTGCCACTGTGGCTGTTCACGAAGGTGTAGGCGGAGGGTGACTGCCAGTTGACGAACCAGGCCTGATTGGCCCCACCGGTGCAGGGCCACTGCCGGGCCGGCGCGCCGTTGTCCGTTCGCCAGTCGGCGATCTCCAGGCACAGGCCGCTGTTCTCGTTGACGAGCTGCGCGGGCTCGTACGCTGCGGCCGGCGTGGCCTGCATAAGGCTGGCCGTGAGCCCGACCGCGGCCAGCAGGCCACCGATGATCTTGTTCCGCTTCGCTCCCATGGTTCCCCCCTCAGTTGCCGCTGGCGGACGCCCGCCGACAATCAGCTCGGGCATTAGATCACGAGTTCGGCTCGTAAGTGACCTGCCGTCAGCAGGTCCACCCCACAGCTTGGCAAGCTGCCGCCATCGCCCACGGTTTCACCCTCGGCCCGACCGTCCGCCAACCTGCGCAGCGAGCCTCCACTATCGGCAGGTTCGGATATCTAGTGGTGCGGAACTGCCCGGAGCGGGGGCCTGCGGCAGCCCCGGAATTCGGTTGTCCGGCGGCGGGACACCCCCAAGGTGATGAACCCGATCACCGTGATCTACTTCGCGTCCCTCGTGCTCGCCGGCCAGGACACCACCGCCCCCGATCACTGGGACAAGGCAGTGTTCGTCCTGACGGCCTTCGTGGCTTCCACCAGTTGGCAACTGCTGCTCGCCGGCGGCGGGGCCGTACTCGGCCGTGTGCTGACAGGTCCTCTCGGTCGTCTGTTCACCTCTCTGGTCTCCAGCGCCGTGATCATTGGAATCGCCGCCCATCTGCTGATCTCCCAGTCGTGATCGGCGGGCCACCTCGGCCGCGCAGGCGGTCCTGACGGATCCTGCGGCCCACTGTTCGGCCACGTAGGTGCTGAGAAGCCGTTGTCGTGCCGATCGTGGTGAGCGTCGGTTCGACTGGTGCGGCTCGGTCGGGTGATCTTCTGCGGGTGCGCGCATGAAGGCAGGGCGTCCTGTTCAGCTCGGGACTGTCGAAGCCCGATGCCCAGGAAGCCCTTGTGCCGCAGTCTTGCGCTGTCACGCCGGTGGAGTCCAACTCGGCCGCCCGGTCGTGTGATTGCCTCGCTCACCGGTTCGGGAACGCGGCCGACCGTCCGGATCGCGAGCCGCGGTACCCGTCGGACATGAGCGACTCCGCGTGGGCGGTCGTGCGGGACGCGATGCCAGTGCCGACGTGGCTGGAGGGCCGCGGCGGGCAGCCGGAGGGCTACTGCCACCGGCAGATGCGCGGCTGCGGGTGCCGTAGGCGCCGGAGGTCTCGGCGTTCCGCGACTGGTACGTACAGTGGCTGACACAGAGCCGCTGACAGGGCCGCGAGGGAGCCTGCCGCTGAGTTATGGTGCTGCCGTGACCGGTTCTGTACAGCGTCCGCTGCTCTTCCTCGATGTCGACGGACCGCTCATTCCCTTCGGTGCGGCGCCGCAGCGGTACCCGCACGGGTACCCGACGTATCACTCGGGTCCCGAATCGCGGGAGGCCGATTCGAATCCGCTTCTGGCGAGGATCAGTCCCGAGCACGGACCCCGGCTGGCGGCGCTACCGTGCGAGTTGATCTGGGCCACGACCTGGATGGCCGACGCGAACGAGTGCATCGCACCGCGGATCGGCCTGCCGCAGCTGGCGGTCGTGATCTGGCCGGAGCCCTCCGACGCCGATGAGCAGGACGAGCGGCACGGGCTGCACTGGAAGACCCGCGCCATC
The DNA here is from genome assembly GCF_000955975.1 of Saccharothrix sp. ST-888. Classification (GTDB taxonomy): domain Bacteria; phylum Actinomycetota; class Actinomycetes; order Streptomycetales; family Streptomycetaceae; genus Kitasatospora. The sequence goes on along the minus strand of NZ_JYJF01000078.1, from coordinate 23,645 downwards.
GTCAACTGGGCAGCAGGGCGGCCGTTCGCCTGGGTCGATGATGAAATCACAGACGTCGACCGAGCCTGGGTGTCCGCACACCATCGAGGACATGCCCTGCTCCATCACGTCGATCCCCGTCAGGGCCTCACCGATGCCGACTACGTCGTTCTCCATGAGTGGCTGCACCGGGCACCTGAGCTGCCGCTCGTGCGCACGACGGGAAGTCAGGCGTAGTCGGCCGTGGGCTGGGCGATCCCGGGGCCACCCGCGTGGGGGGCTTGGACGTAGTCCTCCGGAGGCGTGGGAAGAGCCTGCACACAGGCTGCGGAGCAGGCGTTGACCAGGAGCGGAAGTACGTCGGTGGCAACCCGCAGGGAGATCCACGCCTGGTGGACCTGGATGCCTTCCAATGACCGGTCGCACACACTGCACGCGCTGACCGAGGTGGCACCCCATTCTCCAGGCTCAACGTCGTCGAGGCCGAGGGCACCCGTCACCGCGCGGCCGGACTGAAGCAGGGGGAACGGCGGGCGGAGCTTCTCGTTTCCGTACAAGGCGCGCGTGCTCACGGTGCTCCGCTTCAGGCTCGGGCACCTAGTCAGCTCGTACGGGAACCAGTGCAGCCGGTACGACGTGTACGGGGTGAACTCCTGCAGGCTGGTCATGGCACCGATCTCCGGGGGAATCCGAACCAGATTGCTGCCGTAGAGGACGAAGTGCCTGACCGCGGTGAGCTTCGCGATGGTGGGCGGCAGAGTGACGATCTGCCGTTGCTCCTGCGGACTCATGTCAACCAGTGGTCGAAACACCTCGCGCCCATCGGCGGCCGCTTCCTCGATCAGCACCAGGAAGTGCTGCCAGGCCGGCGACGATGTGTCCTGCCGATCGCTGTGGAAGTGCACCCGGCGCCGATTCGTCACCCGGTACTGATCGAAACACGTGCAGATGTCGCGGTAGGACGTGCTGCTACCCGGAGCCGGGTCCGAAGTGTCGCCCCATCGATTGGTATACAACTTCGACTCTGCTTCATTCGCCATGGCACACAAGATACGGAGACGCCGGTGAGTCGGAGCGGGTGGGCGGGGAACGGTCATCAAGCGACAGATGAGCGGGGGAGGCACTGGTGAGCCAGTACTACGCCTTGGTGACGAGGATCCGTGAAAATGGCTCTGACCGCAGCCCCGTGAATGATCTTGCTGTGGGTGAGGTCGACGATCCTGCGGGCTCACTCGGCAGTCGCGCGGGTCAGCCCACTGAGGTCGAGCAGTTCGTGAAGGCGTTCGGCGGGCAGGTTGGGGTTGGCGGCTGCCCCTTCGGCGACTTCAGGGTCTTCCAGAAGTGTCGAGACCAGGTCAGGCGGGAGGAGGGGGTTGCCGGCGGCGGCCCGGCGGACGCCGGTCTCTGGGTCGGCTAGCAGACGGATGGGTGGCTGATCCAGTGTGGTATCGGCGGCGGCCAGTGCGCGAACCTCTGGGTCCTCGTGGTCGAGGAGGGCTTGCAGGCCGGTGCGGGGCAGTTGGGGCAGCGTCAGCAGATACGGGCGCTGACGCGCAGCGGTGATGAAGGCGTCGAGGACGGTCCCGGGCGGCGTGAGCGGGTGGTTGCAGGCCAGCAGGTGCCGCACGTGCGGGTCGGAGTCGTCAGCGAGGCGATTCACCAGGTCGTCGGGGAGCCCGGGAGAGGTCGCGGCGACTCTGCGGAGCAGAGGATCCGCGGATACCGCGCACGCGCTGTACCAGTCCATGTCCGGTTCTGCGAACACGGCTAGCGGGCCGATCTCGTCGGCCGTGCGGCCGACGACCCGGTCAATGACATCGCGTTGCGCCCAAGTGCGTGGCAGCGGCTGCAACAGTGCCCGCGTCCGAACCGCGCAGTCCGGATCCTTCGCCAGTTCCGCCAGCAGATGAGGATCGAGGTCGGCTCTGCTGGCCACGCGTTCGCGCACGCGGGGATCGGGATCGCGCGCTAGACGAGCGACGGCATGGGCCGGGGTGTGGCGGTTTTGCGCCAGAGACCACAGGTCGCGTCGGTCGGCGAGGCACGCCTCGACCACAGCGTGCGAGAGGGCGTAATTGACGAGCAGGATGGACCGGCCGTGGCAGTCACGTTCAGGCAGGTCGGCTTCCATGGCCGCGGGATCCAGGATCCGGCTCTGATCCCGGGCGGCGTCTCGTACGGCCGGATCGGGGTCGGCCAGCAGGGCATCGCGTTGCCCGGGTGTGAGCCACAGCCACAAGCTGGTTGCCTGGCGCCGCAGTTCGGGGCTCTTGTGATCGGGCATCGTGCGGCGGAACGACTGTGGTATCTGCCCGGAGAACGCCAGTTCCTGTCTGATCTCGTCTGCGGTCAGCAGCTGTTCCTGTCTGCTGTCGCCTTGCGCAGTCAGCAGGATTTCCAGCACGTCGTCGGGCAGTGCGTCAACCCGGCCCAGTCGCGGACGCGGGCCTGAGGCGAGGGCAGCACGCACGAATGCGTCAGCGTCGTTGACCAGCCGACCACGCTGCTCTGGAGCGGCGTGGCGATTACTGGCGAACCTTCGGCGGACCACCGGCTCCGGATGTGCGACCACTGCATCGATGACGTCTGGGGGAAGGTCACGCTCCTCGCAGAGGATCTTCCATCCTGCGCGGCCAGCCGGCTCCAGCAGGCGCAGCAGTACCTCGGACGGCGCGGCTGGGTTGGCCGCGACGCCGCGCAACCACAGGTCCGTGAGGGGGAAGGAGGGCATCGGGACATCGTGGCAGCGATCACGGCGTCGTGTCGACACTCTCAGCGGCCGCTGACGCCCGGAAGTTCCAGGTCAATCGCCCAAGGTCGTTCACGGAACTGGGGCCAGAGCCGTGAAAATCCCCAGGCCCGCTCTTCGTTCCCCACTTGGTTGCGAGTGGCATAGAGGCATCGGAGTCGCCCGTCCTGGCCATCACAGGGCCCCTCGGTGACCTCATGGCCTGGAACACAGAGGACGTTCAAGGACATCAGCTCACCCTTGTCGCGCCCGTCCCGCCGGCCGACGGCACGACCGCGTACACCGAGTCGATCACGGGCGGCGCGGTCGGTTACGAAGGGGCCGGCGGGATGGCGCTCGTGACCCCCGTCAGCGCAACCGAGTACAAGGTCTCCTTCACCGGTCTCGGTATCGGCTGAGCCTTCCGAGCGGTACCCCACTGACGGCATGACATCGCGGGCCCGTCCGAACTTCCGCACGGGCCTGCGGGCTTGCCGCGCCGTCCCTCCTGGCTCATCAGCGGCGCGGTACACGGCGGACGATCGTGAAGTCCCGGCGCCGGGCAGGCCGCGTGTGCCAGGATCGATCGCATGAATTTCGCTCCCGAGAGTTCTACCGGGCAAGCAGAGACCGCGGACCACACACGGGTGCCGTGGATCCGTCCTGTTCCCGAGGGGGCTGGCGGGCCCGCGGAGCGGGCCAAGCCCAACGACTATGACAGCTTCGCCGAGGCGTACGCGGCCGAAACCGAGGCCAACCTCATCAACGGCTACTACACGCGGCCCGCGATCCTGGACCTGGCCGGCGACGTAGCCGGCCGGCGGATACTCGACGTCGGCTGCGGCTCCGGTCCCCTGTTCGCGGCACTGCGCGACCGTGGCGCCATCGTGACCGGCATCGACTCCAGCACCGAGATGCTGAAGCTGGCCCGGCAACGGCTCGGCGACGGCGCGGCCCTGCACCCCGCCGAGCTGGGCAGCCCGCTACCGTTCCCCGACGCCGCGTTCGACGATGTCATCGCGTGTCTGGTACTGCACTGCCTGGAGGACTGGACAGCGCCGCTGGCCGAGCTGCGGCGCGTGCTGACGCCCGGCGGCCGGCTGATCGTGGCCGTTGATCACCCCGTTCGTCACCCAGGTGCAGGCCGGTCCCGGCGCCGACTACTTCGCGACCCGCAAGGACTCCGAGGAGTGGACCTTCGGCGGGCAGAGCGCCCTGATGAGCTTCTGGCACCGGCCACTGCACGCGATGACCGACGCCTTCACCACAGCCGGCTTCCGGATCGCCGTCATCAGCGAACCATCCCCCGCACCGGGCGCCCGCGAACTGTTCCCCGACGAAATCCCCGCGGACAGGGGCTCGGGGGCCTTCCTGTGCTTCCTGTTCTTCGTCCTTCAGGCCGACTGATGCCGTATCAGTGTCACAGCAACTGGCCGAAGGGCTTCGGGGGAGCCTGGCAGGCGCCGAGGACAGGCTCCGCCGACTCGCCGCAGAGGCAGCCCGAACGAACCAAGTCCCAGTAGGTATACCGGCTTCCGACCGCATTGCAGGCCGAACTTCTGCTGCGGAACCGGGTCCCGTGTGAGGCCGCGAAAATATCTGCGCCTCGGCCCGGCGCCGGGGTACGGTCCGCCGGTGATCGATGACGACGGGTACTTCGGAGAGTGTGTAGCGGAGCAGTACGACCAGTCCTCAAGTCCTTTGTTCCGGCAGGACGTTGTCGAGCAGACTGTGGACGTGCTGGCGGAGCTCGCCGGTGGCGGGCGGGCGCTGGAGCTGGGGATCGGCACGGGGCGCGTCGCGCTGCCGCTCGCGCGTCGGGGTGTTCCGGTCCACGGTATCGAGCTGTCACGCGCCATGGTGGCCCGGATGCGTGCCAAGCCCGGGGGTGAGGGGATCGGAGTCTCGATCGGCGACTTCGCCACCACGACGGTGGACACGGAGGCGGACGGGCCCTTCGCCCTCGCCTACCTGGTCTTCAACACCATCATGAACCTGACCAGCCAGGAAGCCCAGGTCGCCTGCTTCCGCAACGCCGCCGAGCACCTCGCTCCCGGCGGCTGCTTCGTCATCGAGGTCATGGTTCCGGAACTGCGCAGGATCCCGGCCGGGCAGAACATCGTGCCGTTCCACACGGGTCCGACCGGGTGGGCCTACACCGTCTACGACACCGTCACCCAGGACGCGACCTGCCATTACATCGACGTCTCGGAAGACGGTCGCGGCGAGGCCCGCTCCATCCCCTTCCGCTACGTCTGGCCGGCCGAGCTGGACCTGATGGCCCAGCTCGCCGGCCTGCGCCTGCGCGACCGCTGGGACGGCTGGACGCGCGAGCCCTTCACCGAGGACAGCGCCCAGCACATCTCGGTCTGGGAGAAGCCGATCAGCTGACGGCGCCTCGGCCCCGAGCGCCATGAGACATGGCTCTTCCCGGAACCCCATGGCACTCATCGGCGCGCAAGGGCGCTCAGCAGTCCAGTAGCCCGGCGAGAACCAGTTCGTGCTCACGGAGATGGTCGGTGGCTCCGGGGAGGGAGAGGGCGATCCGGAACTGCTGCCGTGCCTCGGACCGGTGGCCGGCTGCCGCGTAGGTGCTCCCGAGGCGGCTGCGGACTTCCATCTCCAGCGCCGTGCTGGTGTGTTCGGTGAGCGCGGACAGCGCCTCGTGGTGGAGGGCGACGGCCGAGTTCAGGTCGCCCCGGCCGTGTACCGCGGTGCCGAGCCGGGAGAGGCTCAGCACGCGCAGCGGCAGGTCGCCGACCTCCCGGGCCAGTTCGGCGGCCCGCCGGAGCAGGCTGTCGGCCTCCGCGTGCTCGCCGAGGTCCAGGTGGACCTCGGCGGCGTGGCACAGGGTCTTGCTGATCATCCTGGGCCGGCCGATCTTCTCGGCGAGGGCCAGGGCGGTGGCGAAGTGCGTGAGCGCCTCCTCGTGGCGGCCCCGTTGGTGGTGGATCGCGCCGAGGTTGCAGGTCGACATCCCGGCCAGCCAGTCGTCGTCCAGGCGGGCCGCCAGTTCCACCACCTCGCTCAGGTGGGTGATCGCCTCGTCGACCCGGTCGAGCGACCGCTTCGCGGCGCCCAACCCGGCGATGGCGCGGGCCTGTTCCCGCAGGTCGCCCTGGCGGCGGGCGAGGTGCAGCGCGTCGGTGAACCAGGCGTGTCCCTGCCGGAACCGCCCCTGGTAGACGTCGGCGACGCCGAGGCAGTTCCGCAGCGAGGAGGGCATCCGCCGGTCGTCGGCAGCGTCCGCGCAGGGCAGCGCGAGCTCCAGGGCCGACCGGCACTCCTGGTAGCGGCCCTGGCGGACCAGGTGGTCGACCAGGCTCTCGGCGATCCAGCAGGCGTAGTCGGCCTCCCCGGCGGCGGCCGCGCCGGCCACCACGTCGACCAGTTCGCCGCCGGTCGCGTCCAGCCAGGCGGCGGCGTCCAGCCAGCCGGCGAAGGGCGAGCCGGTCACGTCCGGGCCGCTCGGGAAGCCCTCGGGCCCCCAGTCGCTGGCGGTCCGGCCGGCCGCCGTGTAGAGGTGCAGGACGGCGGCGCGGGCCGCGGCCGCTTCCTCGGGCGCCGCGGTCGCCAGCCGGCGGGAGTGGGCCCGGACGAGATCGTGCAGCCGGTAGCGGCCCGGCTGCGGCTGCTGGAGCAGGCTGGCGTCGACCAGGTGCTCCAGGAGTTCCTCGGCGTCCGTGCGGGAGCGGCCGAGCGCGGCGGCCGGGGTGAGCGCGTCGAACCCGGCCGTCGGCGACAGGCCCAGCGCACGGAAGGCACGTTGCAGCTCGGGAGTGAGCTGGTCGTACGACAGCCGGAAGGCGGCCTCCACGCTGCGGTCCTCGGCCCGCAGCTCGCCGAGGCGGCGGTCGTCGTCCGACATCCGGTCCACCAGGTGGGCCAGCGTCCAGGAGGGGCGGTTCTGCAGCCGGGCCCCGGTGATCCGGAGGGCCAGCGGCAGACCGCCGCAGCGGCGGGCGAGTTCGCCCGCGGCGTACGGCTCCCGGTCGGCGCGGGCCTCGCCGAGGATGTGCCGGAGCAGCGTGACCGCCGTGCCGGTGCCGAGGGGTTCCACGGTGAGCCGCAGGTCGGCGTCCAGCCCGGACAGGCGCTGTCGGCCCGCCACCAGGACCCGGCTGCCCGGGCCGGCGGGCAGCAGCGGGCGCACCTGCTCGGCGGTGCGGGCGTCGTCCACGACCAGCAGCAGCCGCAGCGAGCTGGTCGCCGCGCGCCAGGCGGTGACCAGCTCGTGCAGGTCGTCGGACAGGTTGCCGTCGGGGCTGCCGACCGCGCGCAGCAGCCGGTGCAGGGCCCGCTGCGGGGCGACGCTCTCGTGCGCGGGGCCGTGCGCGTGCAGGTCCACGAACAGGCAGCCGTCCGGGTAGCGGTCGCGCAGCGTCCAGGCGGCGCGGACCACCAGCGCGGTCTTGCCGACGCCCGCCGTGCCGTCGACGGCCGCCACCGACACCGCACCGGCCGGCCCGGGCTCGGTGAGCAGGGCGAGTTCGGCCTCCCGGCCGACCAGGACGGCGGTGTCCCCGGGAAGTTCGTTGCGCGGCGGCCGGGGGCGTGCGGGGGCCGACGTCAGGGGGCGTGCGGGCGTGGCCTCGGCCGGGCGGGGCGGTACGGACGCGGACTGGCCTGCGCGATGCCGGTCCGGCAGGCCGAGCAGCATCCCGTCGTCCCGGCGCAGCACGGCCTGGTGCACCCGGCGCAGCTCCTCGCCGGGCTCCACGCCCAGCTCGCCGAGCAGCCGGGCCCTGGTCTCCCGATAGGCGGCGAGCGCCTCGACCTGCCGGCCGCTGCCGTACAGCGCGCGCATCCGCAGTGCGGCGAGCTGCTCGTCGTACGGCTCGGACGCGCCCGCCGCCACCAGGTCCTCCAGCGCCGCCGGGTACCGGCCGAGCAGCACCAGGCACTCCAGCCGCTCCCGGTCGATCGTCCGCCGGTGCTGCCCCAGCCGCTGCCGCTCGGCGTCGGCGAACGGCCCCGGCAGGCCGGACAGCGGCTCGCCGCGGAACAGCCCAAGGGCCCGCGTGCAGTGGTCCAGCGCGGCCGCGAGGTCACCTGCGGCCTTCGCCCGCTGCGCGCCGCCGATCCGCTCGACCAGCTCGCCGACATCCGTACGCGCCGCGTCGGCCGCGAACCGGTAGCCGCCGCGCCCGCTGCGGATCACCGACTCCGCGGGCCCGGCGTCCGGGGCGTCGAGCGCCTTCCGCAGCGGGTAGACGTAGCTCGGCAGGACCCGGTGGCCCGTCCCCGGCGGCTCGGTTCGCCACACGTCGTCGAGCAGCTGCTGATGGGTGACCAGGGTGTCCGGTCGCAGGACCAATGCCGCCAGCACCGCCTGCCGCCGTACCGGGCCGAGGTCGAGCGCCGTCTCACCCCGGTGAGCCCCGGCCGGACCGAGTAGCTCGACCCGGAGTTGCCCCGTCCCATCCCCGCCTGCCCCGATGGCCACCGCGTTCCCCCCGCATCATCAGAATTTCATCGGCATTGCAGCGCCTTGAGGAAGCCTTTGGCAAGTCCACGTCGGGCCCCGGTGCGCCCTCTGCCCGGCTCGGCGTGCATGGGCCCGGCCTGTGCCGTTCCCGACATCGAGAGTCGAACGGAGAGCGAACCGTCCCGTGAGTGACACCCCGCAGCCGAACCCCTGGCAGGGCGCCGGCCCGAATGACCCGAACAGCCCGACCCAGCCGGTCCCGCCGCCGGCGCCGGTCTGGGGAGCCGCACCGCAGGTCCCGGGCCAACTACCGCCCACGCTGCCGGCCCAGCCGCCGGGACCGCCCTCGGCGTGGACACAGCAGCTCCCGCCGACGCCGCCGCAGTACGGTCCGCCGACCGTGCGGCGGCCGCGCGGCGGTGCGCGGCCCTGGCTGATCGGCGGCGGCGCCGTGGTGCTGGCCGCGGCCGTGATCGCGGGTGTGATCATCGCCACGTCGGGGAACGACGGCCCGGGCGCCGCCCCGGGAGCCCCGGGTGATGCCGCCAAGCCGGCACCGGCGGCGGGCGGGAAGGCGTACACCCACGTGCCCGACGGCTGCGCGCTGGTCAGGCCGGCGACCGTCGAGAGCCTCGTTCCCGGAGCCGCGTGCAAGCCCGGGCAGCTCGACAACGCCACCATGGCGGCGATGATCACCAGGACGCCGAAGTGGGACAGGCCCTTCGGCTCCGGGGGCGACTATGCGCACCTCGACGTGGATCTCGATGTCGGCCCGTCCGTGCAGGACATGTACGACATGAGGAAGAAGAGCATCCTCAAGGTCATGGGAGATGTGGCCACGATCACCGACTCCCGGTCGCTCAGCGGGCTCGGCGACGAGGCGTACGCGGTCGTCGCCGCGGACAAGCCCGAGCTGGGGAACGGCGCACAGGCACACGTGATCGTCCGCGCCGGCAATGCCGCGTTCGCGGTGGAGTACGCCTACACCGCCCGGTCGGGGCCCGCGAAGACCCAGCAGCAGCTCGTGGACGCCGCCACGACGGCCGCCCGCGACGTGCTCGGCTCGCTCGGCTGACCCGGCACACCAGCGTGGAGTACACCCCGACGCAGCCCGACGCGGCCCGCCCGCAGCCGCTCGACGCCGCCGTCCCACAGCAGCCCGGCCCGAGCCGGATCGGGCCGTACGAGGTCTTCCAACTCCTCGGCGAGGGCGGCATGGGCAGGGTCTTCCTGGCCAGGTCACCGGGATCGCGGCTGGTCGCGCTGAAGGTCATCCGGCCCGAGTACGCCGAGGCGCCGGACTTCCGCGGGCGCTTCCGGCGCGAGGCCGACGCCGCCCGGAAGGTGAGCGGGTTCTTCACCCCGCCGGTGCTCGACGCGGACGCCGACGCCCCGCAGCCGTGGCTGGCCACCGCCTACGTCCCCGCACCGTCCCTGCACGAGGTCGTGCGGCGGTTCGGCGTGCTTCCCGAGCCGGCCCTGCGGGCCCTGGGCACCGGTCTCGCGGAGGCGCTGCTGGCGATCCAGGCCACCGGCATCGTCCACCGCGACCTCAAGCCCGGCAATGTCCTGGTGGCGCACGACGGGCCCCGCGTCATCGACTTCGGCATCAGCCGGGCGCTGGACGCCACCCAGGTGACCCGGACCGACGCCGTGATCGGAACGCCCGGATTCATGGCCCCCGAGCAGATCACCTCGGGCCGCGCGGTCGGACCGGCGGCCGACGTCTTCTCCCTCGGCTGCGTCCTGGTCTTCGCCGCCACCGGACGGGGGCCGTTCGGCAGCGGCGGCACGGCCGAGATCCTCTACCGGGCCGTCCACACCGCGCCACAGCTGGACGGTGTGCCCGGCGCGCTGCACTCCCTGCTCGCGGCCTGCCTGGACAAGGACCCCGCCCGCAGGCCGGCGGCCGACGCGCTACTGGCCGCACTGGGGCCCACCGAACCGTCCGCGCTGCTCACGCCCGGCCTGCGGGCGGACCTCGCCGCGCGGGAGGCGCACGCCGCCGTCCTGGTCGCCGCGCCCCCGCTCCCGGCCGCCACGCCGGACTCGGCAGCCTCGCCGGACCCGGTGGCCCCCGGCCGGCCGAGCCGCCGCCGCTTCCTGTGGATCGCCGTCGGCGCCACCGCTGCGGCCGGTGCGGCCACCGCCGCCGTGACCGGGTGGCCGCCGGGGCCCGGACGTACCCCGGCCCCCGGCGGCGCCGGCGCCGGTACCACCGTCCGGCCGAGCCCGGCGGTGGCGGCCGCACCGGCGCCGCTGTGGACGCACCCGCTCTCCCGCAGCGTGCAGAACGGACACCTGGCGCTTCTCGGACCCACCCTGGTGCACTGGGACCAGGACGGCGCGGTCGGCTACGACGCCGCGGCCGGAACCGAACGGTGGACGGCCTCGCCCCGCCTGCCGTCCGACGTCTCCTCCGGCCGGCCCAGGTGGCTCGGGGCGTACGGAGACGCGCTGTACGGCACGGTCCACGGCGACCACGAGTACCTGCTCGTGCTGGACGGCGACGGCGCCCTGCGCGCCAGCCACTCGCTCAGCACGGGGGAGCAGGCCTCCTCCGGCGACTACGTCGTGTCCGTCCTCGGCGCCGGCGGCGGGGTCGCGTTCGTCGGCATCGAGGGGGACCAGGGCTACGTCGTGCGGGCCGTGGACCTCGCCGCCGGAACGGTGCTGTGGAACCGGACGATGAACGGCAGCGACTTCCAGGCCACCGCCGACGGGCAGAGCTGCTTCCTGCAGGACAACGGCGCCCTGTACGGCATGGACCTGCGGACCGGCAACGTGCGCTGGACGGCCCGGGACGTCGTCAGGCCCGGCACCTACCCGGGCCTGGCCGTGGCCGGGAACGCGGTACTGGTGACCGGCGTCAAGGTGCAGGCGTTCGGCGCCGCCGACGGCCGCGAACTGTGGACCGCGGTCAACGAGTCGGTCTACCTCAGCAACACCGCCGTGGCCGGCGACCGGCCCTTCGTCGCGGACAGCCAGGACACCGTCTTCGCCCTCGACCCGCGCGACGGCAGCCAGTTGTGGCACACCGTCAGCCCGCTCCACCTCGACGGCGCGGGAACCCCCAGCCAGGAGCGGGGGCCCTCCGCCGGCACCTCCCTGGTGGTGGCTCCGCTGTCGCAGCCCAGGGGCCTCATCGCCTTCAACGCCTCCGACGGCAAGGTCCGCTGGGCCCACCAGGCCACCGGGACCGAGGCCGACGGCAAGACCTCCTGGCTGGTGAAGGCCGGCGGAACCACCGTCTACGCCGCCTCCGACACCACCCTCTACGCGTTCCGGAGTGACACCGCATGACCACGCCCACCGCCACCCCCGCCACGCACATCGGACCGTACCGGGTGATCCGGGAACTCGGCGCGGGCGGCATGGGCCGGGTCTACCTGGCCGCGTCGCGCAGCGGCCGGGTCGTCGCCGTCAAGGTCGTCCGCCCCGAACTGACCGCCGACCCCGACTTCCGGCGGCGCTTCAGGGCCGAGGTGGACGCCGCACGCGCGGTCAGCGGCGCCTTCACCGCGCCCGTCGTCGACGCCGACCCCGACGCGGCACAGCCCTGGCTGGCCACCGCGTACATCGCCGGTCCCTCGCTCGCCGACGCCATCGCGGCCCACGGGCCGATGCCCGAGGCCACCCTGCGCGTGCTCGGCGCGGGCCTGGCCGAGGCGCTGGCCGCCGTCCACCGCGCCGGGCTGATCCACCGCGACCTCAAGCCGTCCAACATCCTGCTCGCCCTCGACGGGCCCAGGGTCATCGACTTCGGCATCAGCCGCGCCGTCGACGGAACCGTGCTCACCGCGGACGGCCAGGTCATGGGGTCGCCCGGGTACATGTCGCCCGAGCACTCGACCGGCGCCGAACTCGGGCCCGCCAGCGACGTGTTCTCGCTCGGGGCGGTGCTCGCCCTCGCCGCCACCGCCGCCCCGCCCTTCGGCACCGGCCCGGCACACGCGCTGCTCTACCGCACCGCCCACGAGGCCCCGCGGCTGGACGGCGTCCCGCACCCGCTGCTCGGCATAGTCGCCGCCTGCCTCGACAAGGACCCGGCCCGGCGTCCACCCGTCGAGCATCTGCAGGCGTGGCTGCGTCCGGCGACCACCGCGGGCTGGCTCGGTGCGGTCGAGCGGACGGTGACCGCAGCGCAGCACAACCTCCAGGCGGAGGTGGGGACTTCCCGGCTCGGCCGACGCCGGGTGCTGGCCGTCGGCGCGGTGCTCGCCGCGGCCGCGGCCTCCGGCGGCACCAAGCTGCTGCTGCGTTCGCTCTCCCACGACGCGGGCGGGACCGCTGCACCCGAGCTCTCCTGGACCGCGGACCTCCCGCAGCCCGACATGGCACTGGTGGCGATGACGACGTCCACCCTGCTCTGCGCCGGGAAGGCCTCGGGAGTCTGCTTCGACCGGGTCACCGGCAAACTCCTCTGGCAGGACCTGAGCGGTCAGAACACCGAAGCCCGCGCCGACGACAAGCACGTCTACACCGTGCGCACCGACGGGAAGGTCCACACGTTCGACGGCCGGACCGGAACCGAGTTGTGGGCCTCCTCCCCGAGCGGGAACAGCGCGCCGAAGCTGAGGTTCGCCAACGGCTCCCTGCTGGTGACCACGGACGACAAGGGGCGCTTCCAGGGCCTCGACGCGTCGACCGGCACCGTGCGGTGGCAGTCGGACGCCGGCGGTGGGCTCTCCGTCACCGGTACCACCCGGGACGGCCGGCTGGTCCTGTGGGGCACCAGCTCGGCGACCTCCCAGACCGCCACCCTCAGCGGGTACACCGTCGTCGCGCCGGACACCGGCCAACGGCAGTGGTCCAAGGACCTCATCGACCTCCACCCGTCCACCGGGACGGACCTGCTCTACGGCATCGACGGCAGCATGAACCTGCTCGCCCTCAAACCCGCCGACGGCTCCACCCTCTGGAGCCGGCCCACCGGCCTGCCGCCGACGAACAGCCAGATCCTCGGCTGGTACGACTCCCTGAGCCTCAAGCAGGACATCCTCTTCTGCTACCCGGGCACCGACTTCAACGGCTCGACCGGCGGACTGCTCACCGCCTTCGACCCGGCAACGGGGAACACCCTGTGGAGCGTGCAGACCGCCGCCCGCGGAAACCGGGGCTACGACCGCTCGGGCGCCACCGTCTGCTACCTGGACTCGGTCCTGCGCGCCGTCGACGCCCGCACCGGGGCGAAGCGCTGGGCGGCCGGATCCGGGCTCGGCGAGCTGCAGTTCCTCGGAGCGGTGCGCGGCCTGTTCCTCGCCGCAGGCCCGGCCGGACTGTACGGCTTCCACGCCGACGACGGAAAGCAGGTCTGGCACTACCCGGTCAGCGGCGGGTCCGGCCGCTGGTCGGCGTTCCCCGCCGACGACCACTTCATCGCCGGCTGCTCCGGCAAGCTCTTCCGCTTCTCGGTGCCCAAGTCATAGCACCACTGCTGACGGCATCGGGCCGCCGCCGCGCGAGGGCTCCGCCTCGGCACGGGGCTGCCGGACGCCGGGTCAGAGCCGGCGGCCCAGCGCACACCCGGAGCCGGCGGACGCGACCGGGCGCTCGGCGGAGCGCCTGTCCGCCTGCGCTGGCACCACCCCCGGCCGCAGGCCCCCCTGCTCGCGGGCGAAGGCCCGCAGCAGGGCGGGGTAGCGGTACCGGCCGGGCATGTCGGTGACCAGCAGGTGCGCGTCGACGAGCTGTTCGAGCAAGTGCTCCGCGGCCGACGGCGCAAGGTCCAGTGCCCGGGCGGCCTGCACGGTCGAGAGGGGGCCGTCCGCGGCCGTGGCGAGCAGTCGGAAGGCCCGGGCGGCGGCCGCGTCGAGTGCTCGGTAGCTGGGCTCGATACTGGCCCTGATGTCCAGGCTGCCCACCCGCAGTTCGTCCAGCAGCAGCAGCAGCAGCAGTCGGTCGGCCAGCCGGTCCGCGAGGTACCGCATGCTCCAGCCGGGCCGCGCGCGATGCCGGGCGGCGCAGATCCGCAGCGGCGGCGGAAGCCGCCCGCAGGCGGCGACCACCCGGGCGGCCGCCTGCGGATCGGCCGCCACCCGTGCGGTCCCGACCAGCTGCCGCAGGAGCAACTCGGCCTCCGGAGCCGACAGCACGTCCAGTTCGAGCGGCAACGCCCCGACCAGGTCGGCGAGTCGGTAGCGGCTGGTGACCAGCGCCGCGCAGCCGGGGTCGCTCGGCAGCAGCGAGCGGACCTGGGCGCTGTCGCGGGCATCGTCCAGCACCACCAGGACCCGGCGGCCGGTCAGCAGCGAGCGGTAGAGCGAGATGCGGTCGCCCGGCCCGACCGGCACCAGGCCGGCGGGAACGCCGAGGGCGACCAGGATGCCGGGCGGGGAGGTTGCTGGTGTCGCCGACCGGCCGGTGCAGGAAGCCGATGATGTGCGCCTCTTGCCTATGACCTCGGGGCTGCCCACTGCGCCCATGTCGGTGTCCAGACCTCGGTGTTGGGCGGGTTCGGTCGTCTGGTGCGGAGGTAGTCGCGGAATTCGGCGAGCGCGGGGTGGGGGTTGTCGTCGCGCCAGATCAGTGACAGCGGGTAGACCAGTGCCGGGTCGCGCACCGGTATGCGCCGCAGGTCGTAGCTGTCCGGCCACAGATACCGCGTACGCTCGCCAACAAGGGTCGCCAGTTCCGAGGAGTCGGCGATCTCGGCCAGCAATGCCTCGTTGCCGAAGACGGGCCCGATGAAGTCGATGGTGAGCCCGAAGGCGGCGGCGAGCTCGTCGAAGTAGCCGGCCACCTCGGTCCCGGGAGGAATGCCGGGCATCCAGATTCGGTGCCCGACAAGTTGTGCAGGCGTGACGGCGTCGGCGTTGGCGAGTGCGTGGCGGGGTCCGACGAGTAGCTGGTGCGGCTCGTCGATCACTCGGGCGGTCCTGACCGCGTCCGGCAGATGCTGCTGCGGGGCGACAGCGTGGAAGCTGGCGTCGATCGTTCCGACCTCGACAGCGTTGATCGCCTCATCGACGTCGGCCCTCAGCAGGGCCACGACGTCCAGCTCGATCTCGGGATGCATGCGGTGGAAGTCCTGCAACAGCACTGCCGGTGCGATCCGCCGGCTGACGACATCGACGCGTAGAGCACGCCGCCCGGGACGCACCGACGCGTCGGCCCGTTTTTCCACCCGCAGGAGTTCGCGGGCGTGGGGCAGCAATGCCTGGCCGTCGACGGTGAGCTGGGCTCCGCGGGCGGTGCGGGTGAACAGACGCACCTCCAGGTCCTTCTCCAGCGCGGCGATGCGCTTGGAGACGGCCTGCTGGGTGATCGACAGCGCCGCGGCGGCTTCCTGGAACTGGCCGGCATCCGCAGCGGCGACGAAGGTGCGCACGGCGTCGAGGTCCATGCGCCAATCATATGCACACAACACAAGGTTGTGGCTCGCCGCCGGTTCAGTTGTTTGATCCGCCTGTGCAGGCTTGCTTGGATGAGGTTGATCAACGGCAGGTTGTTCGAAGGGGGTGCGGGGCATGGTGGCGAGACGATCTCTGGGCCGGCAGTTCGGCTGGCTGTGGACGGCCTACGCCGTCAGCGCCTATGGCTCCGGGCTGGGGTTCGGTGCGTTCCCGCTGATCGCCGTGCTGGTGTTGCATGCCAGCCCTGCCCAGGTGTCCGCGCTGTCCGCGGTGGGCCCGGCGGTGGGCGCGCTGATCGCGTTGCCGCTCGGCCCGTGGGTGGAGTTCCGCCGCAAGCGGCCGGTGATGATCACGATGGACCTGGCCCGGTTCGCGGTCCTGATGACGATCCCGGTCGCCTACGCCCTCGGCCGGCTCGGCTTCGTCCAGTTGCTGGTCGTCTCGGCCATGGTCGCCACGGCCAAGATCGCCTTCAATGCGGCCAGCGGCGCCTACCTCAGGGCTCTCGTCCGGCCGGAGGACCTGCTCGTGGCGAACGCGCGGTTCGAGTCGACGAACTGGAGTTCCATCGCGGTCGGACCGCCGCTGGGAGGTGCGGCGATCGGGCTGTTCGGGCCGGTCACCACGGTGGTGGCCGATGCGCTCAGCTACCTGTTCTCCGCACTGGGGGTCAGCGCGATTCGCGGCCGGGAAGAACACCCGCAGCGAACCGACAGGAGCCGGGTCGGGGCCGGCGAACTGCTCGACGGCTGGCGGCACATCCTGACCCATCCCGTCCTGCGGGCGCTCTACCTCAACAACATGCTCGTCGCCGGACTGATCATGGCCACCGAGCCACTGCTGGCCGTGCTCCTGCTCCGCCAACTCGGCTTTCCACCCTGGCAGTACGCCCTCGCCTTCGCCGCACCCTGCGTCGGCGGACTCATCGGTTCCCGGCTGGCCCGCCGTGTCGTGGCCCGCTACGGCCGGCACCGGGTCTTCCGGACGGTCGGCACGTTGCGCGCGGTCTGGCTGATCGGCCTGGCCTTCGTCCGTCCCGGTTTCGCCGGCCTCGCGACCGTGATGGCCGTCGAGCTCGCGATCATCATCGGCATGAGCCTGTACAACCCGGTACTCGCCACCTACCGACTCGAACACACCCCCCAAGACCGCATCGCCCGCACCCTGTCGGCCTGGTCAATCGGCCAGCAGACGTCCATCGCGGTCTTCACCGCCCTCGGGGGACTACTCGCTGACGCCACCAGCCCACGCACGGCTCTCACGGTCGCGGGACTGCTCATCCTGACCACCCCGCTCCTGCTTCCCCGACACGACCACACGCCGCAGCACGAGCCGGAACCGGCCCGCACCAGGTCGTAGCCGCGATCGCCGTGGAGGGGAAGCGCTCGCTGTCATTGACCCGGAACAGTAGGGATCGGGGAGCGCGGCCGGGGCCGGCGCGGGCCGTCGTACACGGCTCGCGGGATGTCCGGCTGGTCGGTTGTCCGCAGTGGGTCGCGAGCGTGCTCGCATCCGCCGTCGCGCTGCTGGTGGGGTTGTCGATCCGGCCGAACAGGCGGATGCAGCGGCCGGCGGTGCCCGTGACGGTGGCGGGGCCTGCGTACCACGCGAAGGTGCCGTCGTCGTAGTCGGACTGGTCGTACTCGCAGAAATCCCCCGCCGAGCTTCCGGCCGTGCACCGCCAGATCCAGACGCCCTGGTACTTGGTGACACCGGAACCGAAGTGCGTGTCGACTGCCACGGCACAGTTGGTACCGCCGTTGGCGGAGCTGTAGTAGAGGTTCAGCTCACCGTACTTGGTCCCGGTCCCGCCGTTGGTCTTGATGTCGTACGTGTCGACCAGGTTGCCGGAGCAGCCGTAGCTACTGGCCGATGCCGTGGGCGGGTTGAAGGCAAGCTCATTTCGGCGGCCGTCGTGACCGGCGCTGTGGTGACCGCGGGACTCGCGACGGCCGGGAACGCGGAGGCTTTCACGGCCGACTGCCATGGCGGCCAGGTCTGCCTCTACTACAACTCCAGTGCCTACGGGTACGGGGCCGTGTACGTCGAGAGCACGAGCATCGACAACTACGCGGGCTACACGTTCCGCTCGGGCAACAACGGCAGCACCGGCGCCGGCGTCGCGGTGAAGAACAACGCGGCGGCGGTGGACAACCACTGGTACGGCACGTTCAACGTCTACTACAACAGCGGCTGGGACTGCAGTGTCGCCTGCCAGGCCATCCCGATGGACACGCGCAGGGACCTGAACTCGTCGCTGAAGAACAACAACGGACCGCGGATGCGGCCTGCCGGCACCAGCACTACGTGGTGGGCGTCTGGTACGCGGTCGACGCCGCCTACCAGCAGCAGGCGATCACGGCCAACGCCGACGCCATGGCCGAGGCCAAGGCCGCTCTCGACCGTCAGGTCGAGGCGGCGACCCGGGCCATGGCCCGCTGAGCCGGTCCTCGGATGCCGAGGCGGTGGACAGCCGCCCGCTCCCGAAGGCCCTGCTGCCGGGGCGCAGCTAGAACTTCCGGTGGTAGGCCACGGTCACCGGAGCATGATCCGACCAGCGCTCGGCATGGGACGCGGCCCGCTCGACCACGGCCCGGCTCGCCCGCTCGGCGAGGCCCGGGGTGGTCATCTGGTAGTCGATCCGCCAGCGGAACGACACCTTTTCGAAAAAGGTCCATTCGTTCGAGTGCAGCCTGTTCGAGGGTGCTCGCTGGCCTGGGCGGTAGGGGACCTCCTGTGAGCATCATGACGGCTTCGGTGCCGGTTCGGGCGGTGGTTGGTTCGCGTGTGTCGGACACGCACGGGGACGAGGGCAAGGTCTCGCACCTGGTGCAGGCGGAGTCGGCGACCCGGCACGCGCTCTCGAAGGAGTGGGAGATCGTCGGGTCGTTCGAGGATCTCGACGTCTCCGCAGAGATCACTCCGTGGAAGCGTCCGGATCTGGGCCCGTGGCTGACCGATCGCCAGAGCGAGTGGGACGCATTGGTGTGGGCCAAGGTCGACCGGGCGTTCCGATCGGCGAAGGACTGCGCGGACGTCGCGCACTGGGCGGAGGAGAACCACAAGGTCCTGGTGTTCACCGACGACGGCATCACCCTCGATTACCGCGAGGGCCGCGAGTCGTCGTTCGGCAACGAGCTGGCCAAGGTCTTCCTGATGCTGGCGTCGATCTTCGCCGAGATGGAGCTCAAGCGGATCAAGGCCCGCGTCACCGCTGCGCACAAGCACCTGCGGAAGACCGACCGCTGGGCCGGCGGGCAGCCGCCGTACGGGTACCGGATCGTCGACAGGCCCGGCGGCGGCCGAACGCTGGAGCCGGACCCCGTGACGTCCGAGACGGTCCGTTACATGGGCAAGCTCCTCCTGGAGGGGCAGAGCCAGTGGATGATCGCCGCAGCGCTGGAAGCCGCCGGCTTCGACACCCCGTCGATGCACGCGTTCAAGAACCAGGGCGACACGTACTCGAGCAAGCGCAAGACGCCTCCGTCGAACCACTGGAACCCCACCAGCGTGGGCAAGATCCTGCGCTCGCCGGCGACGATGGGCCTGAAGCTCACCGGCCGCTCCGTCAAGGCACGCAAGATCGCCCGCGACGCCAAGGGCCTGCCGATCCGGATGGCCAAGCCTCTGTTCGCGGAGGAGGAGTGGGCCGCGGTCCAGGCGGCGATGGACGAGCGCTCGGTGACGAAGGAGCGCTCGAACGGCGCCTCGCCCTGGCTCGGCGTTGCGCACTGCGACCGCTGCGGCGACCGGTTCTACCGGCAGGTGAACCTCGCCAAGAACGGCAAGGTCTACGAGTACTACCGCTGCGCGAAGACGGCCGGCAAACCCGCCTGCAAGGGCCAGTCCGTCAAGGGCGAGCGCGTCACCGCCGCGATCACCGCCCTGGTCGAGCGCTTGGCCGGCCTGGCGATGACGGTGCGCAGATTCATCCCCGGCGAGGACCACACCGAACAGCTCAACCACGTCACCGCGGCCATGCGCGACCTCCGCGAGGAGAAACGCCGCTACCTGTTCGACTACCCCGGCGGCGACGACGAGTACTCCGAAGCCCTCGAAGTCCTCGTCGACGAACGCCGCCGCCTCGCCGCACTCCCACAACGCCCCTCCGCCTGGGTGGAAGTCGAGACCGGACAGACCTTTGCCGACGTCTGGACCCAGGCCGACCAGGAACGACGCCGCCAACTCCTCCTCGGCCTCAAAGCCCGCCTCTACATGACCCCCACCATCGAAGGCTGGTACCTACCAGCCGAACTCGAAGCGCGAGTAGAGCAACTGCAACGCGCTGGAAGGTCGGCGTAGATCGCGAAGCGGACGAGCAACTGGCGGCCGTCATCGACAGATTCGACGGGCCGCTTCCGTGCGGGGGAGCGGCTACGGCGCTAGCCTCTACCGTCGGCTGCTGGTAGCACCGCCGTGGATGCCCTCGACCACGAGTGGGCCACCCTGACACTCCGGAGTGGCCACCCTCCGGGCCACCGGATTGGCTGCCTCCGATGCCGTCGACCACGTCCTCGGCTACAGCTCTCCCCAACAAGCCGAAGATAAGCAATAAGTTGGTCGAGCGTCGGGCACTGTAGTCATCGAGGAGTTGGCCACGATCAAGCCCGGATCTGCCGAATCATCCAACCGAGGAGTCCTGGGCTGGCAGGATGGCCGGACCGGTAGTTGACGCCGGTGCTGGACGAGGAGCATGTGTGGGACCGCATGTGATCAACGATCGCTTCCTGCTGGTGGGAGACAGCGCGCGCAGCGGCGGTCTGTCGAAGGTGCGCAAGGCCGTCGACACGGCAAATAGCGACAGTGACAGGCAGTTCGCGGCGATCAAGTTACTCAAGCGGCGCGACGACGAAATCATCAAGGTCTTCCTGGAACGGGAGACCGCCGCACTCAAAGCTGTCGAGCACCCTCATATCGTGCGGATGCTGGAGTCGGGCTGGGACCCGGTTCTGGAGCGGTACTACATCGCCCTGGAGTGGGTGGAGCGCAGCCTGAAGGACGATCTACGGGCTCGTCGGCTGGGACGCCTACTTCGAGAAGATCGTGTCACCACCTTGTAACAGTCAGCGATGATCAAAGAGCGGCACAGGATCGGGCCCACCGGCCGGGACCGCGCGGCGAAACCCCGGACGGGCATCGCTCCGGGTGAGAGGTTCGCCTGTTCGGCTCAGTGAGGATGACGGCCAGGAGACGGCGCCCGGAGACCTTCCTACTGTTGGACCCCGGGAGGCTGCATCCCCGCGGAGCCCGGCCGAGGACCTCTCGCCCGTCGGCCACCGCTCACGCCGAACCCGGCAGTCGACTTCCACCGTGACCACGCAGGGTCCGGGTCGAAGGAGATGAAGGACATGAACACCACGCGCACCGCCCGCACGCCCGCGACACCCGCACTGAACGGGTGCCGGACATCACGCCGCCGCCTTCGGGCACGGATCGGGCTCGCCGCGACCGCCACGGCTCTGTCGCTGCTGCCGATCGCCCCGTCCACCGCCAGCGCGGCACCCCACCTCCCGCTCACACAGATCGTGCGGGAGGCCAAGGTGAAGGCGCAGCAGGAGCACCCCGGCTCGCAGTTCTACGACGCGGACGCCGTCCTGCTGACACCCACGACCAACCCCAATGACGTCCAGGCCTGGTGGATCCGCTTCCGGGCCAAGGACTCGGAGCCGTCCTTCGAGTACAAGTACTCGACCACCGGTCAGTACCAGAGCACGCAGCCGTGGAGCGTCCCGATTGGGATCCAGGCCATCTCCCCGTTCACCATGACGGAGGTCCAGGCCCACGATCTGGCCGTCAAGGCCGGGCACACCGGCGCGTTCAAGCCCCTGTACCTCAATGAGCCCGTCGTGCAGAACCCGCATCCCACCTACTACTTCTGCATTCCCAGCGAGGGCAGGACGGTGGCGGTGGACACCGTGACGGGCCACGTCACCACGCCGTGGTCGTGCTAGTGACCACGGTGTGAGCCCTGTTCGGTGGCCGTCACCCAGCGGGGGTGACGGCCATCGGCGGCTGGCGACCCTTGCCCTCCGCCCGCTCGGTGCCGCCGACCGGGCGGGCGATAAGGGTCGCTAGCCTGGAGCGCGAAGGGCCGGCTACCGCCGGTCAGCCGGGCCCGGGTACGAGCGGGGGCCGTGCCGGTTCGGCCGGTCGCCGCGGATCCGCGCTGGCCGTTGCGGCCAGCATGCTCTGTGTCGCCGGCATCGCCCCGGTGGCGCTGTCCGGGACCGCCCACGCGCAGGGCACCTGCACGGTCTCGGGCCCCACCACCACCTGTACGTTCGCCTTCACGGGCGCCGAGCAGACGTTCACCGTCCCGAGCGGCGTCACCCAGGTCGACGTCACGGCGATCGGCGCGGCCGGCGGCCTGGAGGGTGTCAACAAGACGCCCGGCGGCCGCGGCGCGCAGGTCTCGGGCACGGTCACCGTACCTGCGCCGCCGACAGATCCCCGCCCGCATCGCCCGCCGCGGGATCGAGACCTCCAGCCGTCTCGGCCGGCACCGCTGGGTGATCGAGCGCACCGTTGCGTGGCTCGGCGGCTTCCGCCGACTTCACCGTCGCTACGAGCGAAAGGCCGACCACTTCGCCGCCTTCGCCAGCATCGCAGCAGCCCTCATCTGCACCCGACGCCTCTCCAAATGAGATCTCCTCTTACGACCTGGTGCGTGATTGCGGCGGCGATGTGACGGGCTGAGCGACGGCCGTTGTCAGGCTGTGGCGGTGCGGTCGGAGACGAGTCCGGCGACGGCGAGGTATGTGGCCGGGAGGGTGTCGCGGCGGTGGGTCCAGCGAGCCAGTCCCTTCCAGCGTTTGTGGTCGGCGAGGGCGTGCTCGACGGAAATGCGTTGAGACGAGTGCTCGTGGCGGGCTTGCTCACGGGCCTCGTGGACTTCCGGTGCGGCGATCTTGTTCGGTTTCCTCGGAGGCGTGACGGCCTTGCCCGGATGGTCGCGCCGCAGACCCAAGTAGCCATCATCGAGCAGTACTTGAACTCTCGGGAACTGCCGGAAGAGGTCGTCGATGCCCTCGCTTCGTATCGCTGTGGCGTCGTGCATGCGTCCGGGGCGGAGGTTGCCGGCCCACAGGGTGCGGCCCTTCGCGTCGGCGACGACGGTGGCCTTCATAGTGTTCTGCTTCTTCTTGCCGGACACGAAGGCCCGACGTCCGCCGCGGTGCGATGTCGGGCGGCGGACCTGGACCTCGGTGGCGTCCAGCCGCAGTACGACGCCCTCGGCCTGGGCGTAGGCGAAGACGTCCGCCAGGGTTCGCAATCGGACCCCGGGGCGGTCGGGCACCGCGAAACCGCGCTTGGCGAGCAGGACCCTGACCTCGCCGATTGCACGACTGATCGTGGAGCGGTCGACACCGAACAGCAGGCCCAGGACGGCGTGCGGCAGGTCGTGCCGCAGGTAAATGAGCGTGGCGGTCACCCGGTCGACGAACACGAGCCGATGCCTGGCACCCGCGCCCGCCGCGCGTTGCCGCGCTCCACCACGGGCAGCGTCGCGCCGGCCCTCGACAACGACCTGCCACGGAGTGGCCAGTTCGACGACCAAATCCGCCAGGTGCCGGCGCGAGATGCCAGTCAGCACCCGATGGCCAAGGACCGCATGGTTCAACTTGATCGTCACATCGTCAAATGATGCCGCCCGCAACACTGCTGGTCACATCGCCGCCGCAATCACGCACCAGGTCGTAAGGCTGGCCGCGCCACAGGTAGCCGGCGAATGGCATCCCGTTCGTAACGGTGAACTCACTCCGGACTCGGTCGCAGCAGGGTCGAGCCGGAAGGCGTGGTGGCTCGGCCCGTGTGGCCACGAGTGGCAGGCAGTGGTTCACAGCAGGAGCGGTGGATGCGGATGCCCCTACTGCGGCAGCCGCAGAGTGGGATACGGCAACGACCTGGCGACTCAGTTTCCGAATGTGGCTCGTGACTGGCACCCCACCCGAAACGGTGATGCCCAACCGGACCGAACCGCACCCAAGTCGAACAGGAAGGTGAAGTTCCACCCTGCGCTCGGACACTCTCCGTCTACGCCGCGAGGGTGTGACCCTGCTGGTGCCGCTGGCGGATCTCGAGTGGCGTGAGGTAGCCCCACTCGGGGTGTCTGCGTAGACGCCTACGGTTATAGAAGGTCTCGATGAACGCGAAG
>NZ_JYJF01000769.1 GCF_000955975.1 Saccharothrix sp. ST-888 | reverse complement strand
GTCGGGGCGGATGGTGGCGGGCCTGTTCGCGTTCGCCCCGCGCTTCGGCCCCGCCGTGCACGGGCACTACCTGCTGGGCGGCTTCTGGCAGACCTGGCTGCTGGCCGTGGTCTCCGCCGGGCTGGGCGGCCCGGCCGCCTCGCTCACCCTGCGCGGCGACTACACGCGGGAGGTCTCGCCGACACGCCGCAGTGGGCGTAAGGTGCGCGGGTCCGCCATCGGGGGCCTGTTGCTGCGCCTGCTGATCCCGCAGCTTTTCGGCTCCTTCCCGGCCGTCTCCTGCGTCGCCGGGGACTACTACGTCGCCGGGCTGGTCGGCGGGGCAC
>NZ_JYJF01000768.1 GCF_000955975.1 Saccharothrix sp. ST-888 | reverse complement strand
CCGGCACAGGTCGGTGCACGGCACCATTGGGCGGCCCACACCCGCGCACGGCGCCGAATCCAGTCCGATGAAGCGTCACAGGATCGGGCGTTAGACCGCCGTCCCGTCAGTCCCGGTAGCCCGCCGGGGCGCCAGATGTGTATAAGAGACAGCCAACGAGAAACGTGACCTCGTCCTGCCCGAACTTCATCCGGGCACCCCGGCCGTAACCGAGCCGCTGCCGGGCCAGCGCATCCGCCACCATGGCGGTGGTCACCGGCACACCGGCCGGCAGACCCTCCAGCGTCCCGACCAGTGCGGGACCGCTAGACGCCCCCTCCTGCACCC
>NZ_JYJF01000767.1 GCF_000955975.1 Saccharothrix sp. ST-888 | reverse complement strand
ACGCCTCCTCCGTCGCCCTCGACGGCCCCGGATCCCGCGCCGAGCAGCAGCGGAACAGTGGTCCCGACCGGCGTACCGACCGGTCATTAGCGCTGTGGCAAGCGGATTTGCCTAGGATCCGGAGGTTCCTCGATGGTGGTCGACAGTAGGCTTGGTCGCTTGGACTGGCGCCGTGTTCCGAGCGGGGGCATTTGGAGGGTTCCGGCGATCAGTGGCTGACCGCATAGAAGCGGATGTGAATAGAACGCCGGAGTTAGGCGCGGGCGGTTCTGGGAAGGGTTTGAATGTCTGTCGTTGACGAAGACCGCTTCGCCCTGCAAGCGAAAG
>NZ_JYJF01000766.1 GCF_000955975.1 Saccharothrix sp. ST-888 | reverse complement strand
CCGGTAGCTCGCTGGGCTCATAACCCAGAGGTCGCAGGTTCAAATCCTGTCCCCGCTACTCGATAGTCAGAAGGCCCGGCAGCTTCATCTGCCGGGCCTTCTGCATGTCCGCACGGCGTGTCGGCCTGCTCCCGTACTATGCGTGACTGGGGTTTGTGTGGCTCAAGTGTCGGGAAAGCGACAAAGCGCTGAAGCAATCTCGCCGGGCTTCGGCCCGCTCCGCCAAAAAAGGCCGGAGCAGGTGTACGCGGGTTCCGGGTGATGGGACGATGGGCGACACGGGGGCTGCAGGACGACGGCTGACGAGCCGTCCGATCCGGCGCACCC
>NZ_JYJF01000765.1 GCF_000955975.1 Saccharothrix sp. ST-888 | reverse complement strand
GGGTGGTGCCGGTCCTGAGCGACGCCCTGCGGCAGGCGGCCTCCCAGGTGCCCGGTGTGCGGTACCTGGACCAGCGGCGGGTCAGCTACGGCCACGAGGGCTGCGCGGAGTGGACGCGTTCGCCGTACCAGTACACCAACGGGGACGTAACAGACCTACTGGAGAAGACCCGACACGGCCACCGAATACTGCCACCCGCACGACAAGTGGGAGATCTTCGTCACGGGCCTGCCCGACGTCCCCCCGATCGACCTGCCCTGCCCGGGTGCCCAGACCGGGGACCTGGTAAGCGACCCCGAGCTGGCCAAGATCACCGGATCCGGCAGC
>NZ_JYJF01000764.1 GCF_000955975.1 Saccharothrix sp. ST-888 | reverse complement strand
GCCTGGCCGCCCGCGCCCAGCGCGTCGACCGGCTGGTGCGCTGCGTGTGGCCCCTCCCGGCGATCGCCGCACTGACCGGCCTCGGCGCGCTGATCGTCTCGGCGGTCGCCCTCGTACGCCCGTAAACGCGATGCCGCCTGCCCGGCTCCGGCCGGGCAGGGGGCTTTCCCGCAGTCAGCGACCGTCGGACAGGTTGGGGCGCTGCCCCTGTACCCACAGCGGAGGCGGCACGCTGGGGCCTCTCCTGCGCTGTGTCTCCATGGTGTCGCCGTCGCCGGGGACCGGGGCCCGGGTGTGGCGCTGCCGGGGGAGCGGCGCCTGCAGCGG
>NZ_JYJF01000763.1 GCF_000955975.1 Saccharothrix sp. ST-888 | reverse complement strand
CCGTGGGCAGTCGCTCACGTCCCGGCTGACCGTCGGCGAGTGGCTCGACATGTGGCTTGCGTCGAAGAAGACCCGCAAGACCACGACCAACGGCTACGACTCCCACGTCCGGGTACACCTCAAACCTCGGATCGGCCATATACGCCTGTCGCGCCTGAACGTCGCCCACCTGGTCGAGATGCTCCACGCCATCGCCGACGAGAACGAGACCATCGCGCCCGCGAACCAGGCACGCAGGGAGCAGGTAGCGCGCCGCTCTCCCGGTCGGCACGGCGAACCGCAGGCACAGGAGCGGGCACGACTAGCCGCGGAGCGGACACAGTTCGA
>NZ_JYJF01000762.1 GCF_000955975.1 Saccharothrix sp. ST-888 | reverse complement strand
TCAGTTACAGCGTGCGGG
The DNA here is from genome assembly GCF_000955975.1 of Saccharothrix sp. ST-888. Taxonomy (GTDB): domain Bacteria; phylum Actinomycetota; class Actinomycetes; order Streptomycetales; family Streptomycetaceae; genus Kitasatospora. The sequence continues at coordinate 309 of NZ_JYJF01000762.1, read as the reverse complement.
CGGGGGAGACGCTGGCGGTGCTGGGGGAGTCCGGCTCGGGCAAGTCGGTCACCGCGCAGGCGGTGATGGGCATCCTGGACACCCCGCCGGGCTTCGTGACCGGCGGTGAGATCCTCTTCAAGGGTCGCGACCTGCTGCGGCTGAGCCAGGACGAGCACCGGAGGATCCGGGGCTCGCAGCTGGCGATGATCTTCCAGGACGCGCTCTCCTCGCTCAACCCCGTGCTGAGCGTGGGCTACCAGCTCGGCGAGATGTTCCGGGTGCACCGGGGCGCCTCCCGCAAGGAGGCCAAGGCCAAGGCCATCGAGC
>NZ_JYJF01000761.1 GCF_000955975.1 Saccharothrix sp. ST-888 | reverse complement strand
ATGCTGCTGCACGCCAGGACGGCGCGGACCAGCATCGACATCTGCATCGCGGTGCGGCGGCGGTGCGGCATCCGGTCGAGCAGCGGGCCGAGCACCGGAGCCAGCAGGCCGAACGGGGCCATGGTGCCGAGCAGGTAAAGCGCCACCCGGACGAGGGCCTCGCCGCTCGGGACCGCGAAGAAGATGGTCCAGGCCAGCGCGATGGTGATCAGCATGTCGCCGAACGAGTTCAGCGCGTGCAGCTCGATCAGCTTCGCCAGTCCCGACTCGGCCGCCGCCTCGGCGGCCGTCCCCCGGCGGATTCGGCGGGCGGTGACGTGCACCAGC
>NZ_JYJF01000760.1 GCF_000955975.1 Saccharothrix sp. ST-888 | reverse complement strand
GGAGACCTGTCCGCACGACAACCCGTTATCCACCCCTGGCGGCCAGCACTGGAGGCGGTCGAACTTCGCCAGACAGCAGCTCCGTCCCACAGCTAACGGCAGGCCACCCCGAGAGGCGCGCCGCGGTCACCGCGCTCTTCCCGGATGGGAACCAATCCTGCCCCACTTCACGATGCGCGGCGCCCGCCATACCCACAGCACGTGGATGAAGGAAGACGAGGTGGATCCGGCGCTTCGGTTCCAGACCATGGGGTGGGTCGTGAAGGACATCGAGGGCACGTACGAACACGTGACGCCAGTGATGCGGAAGCGCCGCCTCGACGGCCT
>NZ_JYJF01000077.1 GCF_000955975.1 Saccharothrix sp. ST-888 | reverse complement strand
GTGCAGCTCGCGGGGTCGTAGGGTCAGCATGCGACGGCCCTTGGCCGCGGTGGTGCACTTGTCGCGGGAGGGACAAGGGCGGCAGTCGGCGCGGGCGAACTCGATCACGATAGCGTCGTGGCCGTGCTGCTGGACGGGATACCAGCCGCTGCTGGTGCGGCCCGGGGGCAGCGGACCTGACGTGTCGTCCAGTCGATGCGGCAAGTTCCAGGCCGAGCGCATACTCCCAGTCGATTGCCCGGACTGCCATCTCAGCTGGCGGTCGGTCAGGTTCTCGGCGAACTGTGGGTTAACGCGGCGAAGGGCGTGTCCACCTTCGTTCGTGTCTCGGTCAGGGGCTGGTGTGAACGATCACGCAATTCGGCTCTGGCGCTGATCTTGTGACGCTGTCGGTGTCAATGGACATCGCCGCCGCGGCCACCAGCCCGCTGTGGCTGCAGCTGTACTGGCTCAAGCGCCGCGACCTCCTGGTGGGCCTGATCCGCCGGGCCGTGGCCGCCGATTTCCGCGCGCTGGTCCTCACCGTCGACGCGCCCAGGGTGGCGTTCTGTCCGCGGGACGCCGCCAACGGGTTCCCCTGTGCTGGGCGCGGACGCCGTGATGGTCGGATGCCCGGCCCTGTGGGGGCTCGTCCACTCCGGCGCGGAGGGCGTCGCGGACGTCCTGCGGCTGCTCATGGGCGAGTTCGAGGAGGTCATGGCCCTGATGGGGGCGCCCACCGTGGCCGACTTCGAGCGGTCCGGGGTGGTCCTTCCCGGGGGCGCCCACTTCTCCCCCTGACGCCGCGCGTCCACCCGGACGCCCGAAGGCGCCTTCGGCCTGCACCGCGTGGTACGCGGCGGGGGCGAAGGCGCCTTGTCGTGCGGTCGTTGGGAGCGCGGCGTCAGCCGAGCTGCCCGGTCGGCCGTATGGTGATGTGGTTGATGTCCACGCCCGCGGGCTGGTTGACGGCGAAGACGATCGTGTCCGCGATCTGCTCGGCGGTCATCGCCGGCGCCGCCTCGGGGGTGCCGCCGCGCTCGTCCCAGAACGGGGTGTCCACCACCCCGGGGGCGACGACGGTCACGCCGACTCCGTCCTTGCCGACCAGCAGCCGGGTGTTCTCGGCCAGCGCGTGCGCGGCCCACTTGGTGACCGAGTACAGGTTGCCAGGCGTGTTGCGCACCCCGGCGACCGAACCGATGATCACGATCCGGCCCTTGGAGTCCCTGAGATGTGGCAGGGTCTCCCGCACCAGCAGGGCCGGGCCCAGGACGTTGGTGAGGACCATGGCGCGCATGTCCTCGGGGGTGTGGCTCTCCAGGTTGCCGGGCAGCGAGAAACCGGCGTTGGCGATGACGTTGTCCAGGCGGCCCCACGCGTCCACCACGCGGCGCACGGCGGAGGCGACGTCGTAAGCGTCGCTGGTGTCGCCGGTGATCGTCAGCAGCCGCTCGCCCGCTCCGGCCGAAGCGGCGAAGGCGGCCAGCTTGTCCGCGTCACGTCCGGTGACGGCCACGCGGTGGCCCTGCTTGAACAGGGCGCGGGCGGTGGCGGCGCCGATTCCGGTCGAGCCACCGGTGATCAGCGTGACGGGTTCCATGGGACGGCCTCCTCAGCGATATGGGTTATCGGGGCTCCCAGGGTCCCGGATGTCGATGAACGCGAGGTGGCGCGTGAGGTCGACCGACTCCGGGTCGCCGGTTCCCCGAAACGCCTGCACTATACCCAGCGATCTTCCCGCCGGGCCGGTACGCCATCACTGACCGGCCACGATGCCGTACGAAGTGGCCGAACCCGCGCTACTGGCCCCCATGTTGGGCCCTGCGTGCCGCGCAGGGCCCGGGCTGCGCTCACGCTCCTGGTCCGGCAAGCATGACGGAGAGAAGTACGCGAGGAAGCAGCGGTTGGCTGTGATCATGTCTCGCGTGTTCTTCGCGGAGTTTCGAGGTGTTGTTCCCTCATCTGGCCGGTGTCGTGGTGGAGTTGGTGGATTTGGCTGCGGCCGGGGTTGTCACGTTACATGCGCGGGCCCGCTCGGCGGGTGCGGACTGCCCGCACTGCGGTAGTGGCTCGGACCGGGTGCATGGCCGGTATGTGCGACGGTTGGCGGATGCCGCGGTCGGTGGTGCCAGCGTGGTGATCGAGCTGCTGGTTCGGCGGTTCAAGTGCCCGAACCCGGCGTGTCGGGCGGTGACGTTCGCCGAGCAGATCACGGGGCTGACGAGCCCGCATGCCCGGTACACGCCACCGGTGCGTGAGCAATTGACCTCGATCGCTCTCGCACTGGCCGGCCGCGCGGGAGCCCGCCTGGCCGGGATGCTGGGCCTGCGCGTCGCCAAAGACACCCTGTTACGTCTGGTCCGGGCCACGCCGGAAGATCCCGTCGGACAGATCCGTGTGCTCGGTGTCGATGATTTCGCCCTGCGGAAGGGGGACTCGTACGCCACGATCCTGGTGGACCTGGAGAGACGGCGCCCGGTGGACGTGCTGCCCGGCCGGGACGCCGAACCGCTGGCCGCCTGGCTGAAGCGCCATCCGGAAGTGGAGATCATCTGCCGGGACCGCGCCGGAGCCTATGCCGAGGGCGCCCGCAGCGGCGCCCCGCAAGCAGTGCAGGTCGCCGACGCCTGGCATCTGTGGCACAACCTCGGCGAGGCCGTCGAAAAGACCGTCGCCGCCCACCACACCTGCGTCCGAACCACGTTCGAGAACACCGTACCGGCCGCCCCGCCGACCAGCGACGACATCTGGCAGACGCCACCGCCGCCAGCACCGGCTGCCGGGATGCTCGACGTCTGCGGACGAGAGCGCCGCCTGGTGACCCGGACCAGGGAACGCTACACCGCCGTGCAACAGCTCCTGGAGGGCGGCAGCACGCTGGAGAACATCTGCCGGACACTGCAGCTGGACCGGTCCACCGTGCGCCGCTTCGTCCGCGCCGCCAGCATCGACGAACTGCTGGTCAAAGCGACGAACCGCTCCACCATCCTGGACGAGTACAAGCCCCACCTCCACCAGCGATGGAACGAGGGCTGTCACAACAGCACCCAGCTCCACCAGGAAATCGTCGCCCTGGGCTTTGCCGGAAGCATCCAGACCGTCCAGCGTTACCTCCGCCCGTTCAAGGCCGCCACCGCCGCGCCACCCGTGCGCCGCCCGGCTCCACGGCCCCGCCGCATCGTCCGCTGGATCATGACCGACCCCGGAAACCTGACAGCCGATGATGCCGCCGACCTCAAGGAGATCCGGACCAACTGCCCCGAACTCGACGCCGTCACCCACCACGTCCGCGACTTCGCCACCATGATGCGCGACCTGCGCGGCGACCAACTGCCCGCCTGGATGGAACGCGTCCTCGCCGACGACCTGCCCGCCCTGCACTCCCTCGTCACCGGACTGAGCCGCGACATCGACGCCGTCACCGCCGGGCTCTCCACCCCCTGGAGCTCCGGCCAGATCGAAGGACAGGTCACAAGGACGAAACTACTCAAAAGGCAAGGATATGGACGAGCCAACCTCGACTTCCTCCGCAAACGCGTACTCCTCACGCCCTGACCCGACTCCGTCACAAGATCGGCGCCAGAGCCCGCAATTCCCCAGGCCCGGCGTCACGTAATTCCCCAGGTCCTGCCCTCGTTCATGTCTACTTGATCGAGGGCTTGTCTTGTCGGTGCCGCCGGGTGTGTCCGCGCGACTGAGCTGGCTCCGGGTCCTCCGGATCGTTCTGTACGACGAGGAGGAAGGGAGGAGTCCGGATGTGTGGTGCGGGGCTGCGCCCCGTTGCCATGGGATACCGTTTCACCTGCGGCGGGCGGCACCCCCAAGGCCGTTTGCCAAGTCCGGTGATCTTGTGAGCGTGCTGGTCGGGCTTTGCCGGGTGGCCGATGCCGCGCCGCCGTGCCCCGCCGACCGTCGCGTCCGGCACGCTCCTCCCCGGCCTGCGGGCGGATGCCCGCGACCACCGCGCGGATGTCGAGGGGCCCTCACGCCCGGTCGAGCGGGTCCCGGTCCGCGAAGGCATGTACCACCGCCCGGTGCGCCGGGTCGAGCTCCCACCGGTTCACCTGGTGAGGACGAGCCCCCCGGTCGTCCGAACGCGTCGGTCGCCTTCAGGACTGTGCCACCGCCTCGTCCTGTCCCTCCGGGTGCCCGCTGAAGAAGTCGACCAGGCTCTGCGGTGCGCGCTCGCCGAGGCAGAGGTCAAGAATCTCGTGGGCGTCCGCGTAGCAGGCCTCGCTGCGCGGGAAGAGCTCCTTCTCGTAGGCGGCGAGCGCCGCTTCGACGTCGTCGGGGTGCTGGGCGATGGCCTTGCCGAGTTCGGCACCGTCGAACATCGCCAGGTTGGCGCCGTCGCCGGACGGCGGCATCAGGTGCGCGGCGTCGCCGAGCAGCGTCACGCCGGGCACCCGGTCCCAGCGGTGTCCGTTCGGGAGGGTGTGGATCATGCGTGCCACCGGGGCGGTCTCGCCGTCGGTGATCAGCGCGGTGAGGTGCGGCGCCCACCCGTCGAACTCGGCCGCGACCCGGGCGCTCGCGGCCGCGGTGTCGGTGAAGTCCGTGGCGGCGATCCACTCGGCCGAACGGCTCAGCTCGACGTAGGTGTGGAGGATGCCACCCGCCTCACGGTGGGCGACGATCCCCTTGCCGGGGGCGAGTGCGTACATGGCGCCTCGGCCGACCAACGCGGCCGTCGCGGGGTGCCGCTCGTCGACGTCGTGCAGGTAGGTCTCGACGAACGTCGTGCCGGTGTAGACGGGCCGGGCGTCGGAGAGCAGCGGCCGGACCCTGGACCAGGCGCCGTCCGCGCCGACCAGGATGTTGCTGGTCACGGTCGAGCCGTCGGTGAAGGTCAGCTCGTGCCGGCCGTCGCCGAGCGGCCGGACGTCGGTGACCTTGCTGCCCCAGCGCACCGTCCCCTCGGGCAGGGAGTCGAGCAGGATCCGGCGCAGGTCGCCGCGGAGCACCTCGGGGCGTACCGCAGTGCCGTCGGAGGGGATGTCCAGCAGCAGCGCGCCGTGCTGGTCGAGCACCCGGGCGGCGTCGCCGCCCTCGTGGATGATCGCGCCGAACTCGTCGGTGAGGCCGGCGTCCGCGAGGGCGCGCTGTCCGTCCTCCTCGTGGATGTCGAGCTGGCCGCCCTGGGCGCGGGACTCGGCGGAGGGGTCGGCCTCGTGGACGGTGGCGGGGATGCCGTGGACGTGCAGGACGCGCGCGAGGGTGAGGCCGCCCAGGCCCGCGCCGATGATCGTGACCGGTGTCGTCATGGTGTTCCCTTCGAAGCAATGATGGAATGTTGTTCCATTCCCATGTTGGAACAGTGCTCCATTCATGTCAAACTGTGTTCATGGCCATCAAGAAGCAGCGGGCTGTACGGCGCACGGACGCACTGTCGAAAGAACGGATCGTGGAGGCCGCGATCGAGATCCTCGACTCCGACGGCGAGGGCGCGCTGACCTTCCGCACGCTCGCGGCCCACCTGGCCACCGGAAGCGGGGCGATCTACTGGCACGTCGCCAACAAGGACGACCTGCTGGCGGCGGCCACCAACGACGTGATCGCCCGGGTCATGGCGGACCTGGCCGGCGGCGCGCGTCCGCGGGAGGCGATCCGGGCCCTCGCGCTCGGGCTCTTCGACGCGATCGACGCACACCCCTGGGTCGGCACCCAGCTCTCCCGCGCGCCGTGGCTGGCCGCGATTCCGCAGATCTTCGAGGGTTTCGGCAGCCGGCTGGAGGAACTCGGTGTGCCCGAGGGAGCGCAGTTCGACGCCACGTCCACGCTCGTGATCCATGTCCTCGGCGTCGCCGGACAGAACGCCGCCAACGCCCGCCTGCACGCGCACAGGACCGATCGGACGGCCTTCCTGAGCGAGATCGCCCAGCAGTGGGCCCAGCTCGATCCCGCTCGGTACCCGTTCGTGCACCGGGTGGCGGCGCAGTTGCCCGAGCACGACGACCGGGAGCAGTTCCTGGCCGGCATCGACCTCATCCTGGGCGGCATCGAGGCCGCCCACCCGGGTCCGTCCCCTCGGACCTGACTCGAACCCGAGCGGGTCGGGGGCCGGCCAAGAACTGGGTGCCGCGCGCTCAGAACGGGAGGGCCGGCCCCGCCCAGATGGTCTTGCCGGAGAGGCCGCAGCGCTGCCCCAGCGGGTGGCGAGCTGCGCGATCAGGGAGCGACCCGGCCGTGCTATGAGGTGACCCTGGAGTGTGGACGTGTCCCGGTGAGGCGGCCGTGCGGCGTCGGCTACGACGCTCCGCATGTGGCCAGTGCGGTTCGCGCCAGTGCGCGCAGCCAGGTGTGGGCGTGGTCGGTGTCGTAGCGCTGGTGCCATGACAGGTACACCGGTGCCGAGGGGAGTTCGAGCGGCAGGGGAAGTACGGCCAGGCCGAGGTCGGCGGCCGCGGTGCGCGTGGTGATTTCGGGGACGCTGATCAGGAGGTCGGTGCCGCGCGCGAACTCCAGCGCGGCTGCTTCCGTGGGGGCGGCCGCCACCACGCGGCGGGTGAGGCCGAGCCGAGTGAGGGCGTCGTCGAGGGCGTTGCTGAGGTTTCCGCGTCGCGAGACGGTGACGTGTTCGGCGGCGGCGTACTGCTGTGCCGTGACGGTTTGGGCGCGGGTGAGGGGGTGTCCCTGCCTCACGACGGCGACGAGGCGGGTCTCGCCCACGTGCTCGGCGCGGATGTCGGGTGCGCTCGGGCGGTTGGCGTTCGCCTCCAGATCGACCTCGCCGCGTCGCAGTTCGGGGGTGTCGGTGCTCGATTCCGCGACGAAGCGCAGTCGCACGCCCGGCGCCTGTCCGCGTACGGCCGCGAGCAGCGCGGGGCCGCTGAGGGCGACCAGGGAATCGTGCCAGCGGAGTGTGAAGGTGCGCTCCAGCGTTGCCGGATCGAGTTCACGGCTCGGTGCCAGCACGCCCCGGACCTGGTGCAGCAGCTCGTGCACCTGTTCCCGGACGGCGATCGCATAGGGCGTCGGGGTCATGGTGCGGCCGGTGCGCACCAGGATCTGGTCCCCGGTCGTGCGCCGGATCCGGCCCAGACTCCGGCTCATCGCGGGGGCGGTGACGTGCAGGCGTGCGGCCGCCCCGGCCACGCTGCCTTCCTCCAGCAGCGCGTCGAGCGCGGTGAGCAGATTCAAATCCAATTGCATGGGAGTAATCCCAGCCGTGTTTGACATGCATTTGATGTTAATGGAGGGGGTGTATAGCGTCGTCACCACGGCGCAGGACGGAACGCACGGCCCGGCCCGAAATCTTCTTCCTCACCCCTTGCTCAGACGGGAGTACCACCATGTCCGAAACGCTTCAGACCACTGACGTCACCGTCTCCGACGCCGACCTGCTCGACCAGACCGCGGCCGCCGTGCGTGAGGCCGGTTCGGCACTGCGCGAGCGGTTCGGCGAGGTGGTCCCCTACCAGACCCGCGAAGAGCTGATGAGCGCGCTCGCCGCCAACGACGACACGGCCCTCGGCATCCTGCGCCCCCGCCTCACGAGCCTGCGCCCGGACGCCGGCTGGGTGGAGGACGAGCTGGACGGCGGGGCGCTGCCGTCCGGCGAGTGGTGGGTCGTGGATCCGGCCGAGGGCAACGTCAACCACCTGCACGCCCTGCCCGAATGGGCGGTGACCGCCACCCTCGTGCGCGACAACCAGCCGGTGCTCACCGCGGTCCACCTGCCGCTGACCGACCAGACCTACACCGCGCTCACCGGCGCGGGCGCCCACCTCGACGGCCGGCCCCTGCACGTCTCCCGGACCGCGGACCTCGGACTGAGCGTCGTGGCCACCAGCCAGGCCCGGCCCGACGAGGACGAGAACGTCGTCCGGCGCGTCGGCTCCTCGATCACCGCGATGCTCTTCGACGCACTCGTCGTCCGCGTCGCCGTGCCCGCGACCCTGCACCTGCTGAACGTGGCCGCCGGCCGGCTCGACGCCTTCTGGCAGTTCGCCGGCGCCCGCGCGGACCTGCTGCCCGGCGCGCTCCTCGTCACCGAGGCCGGCGGACGGATCTCCGACGCCGAGGGCCGCCCCTGGACCCCGCAGAGCGCCGGCTTCCTGGCCGCCGCGCCCGGCGTCCACGCCCAGGCCGTTGCCACCCTCTCACGCTGACCGAACACCACCCCACCCGCACACACGACAAGGGACCACACCCTCATGACCACGATCGCAGTACTCGGAAACGGCCGCGTCGGCGGCAACCTGGCCGCCGCCCTCACCCGCGCAGGGCACGAGGTGACCGTCGCGGACCGCACACCGGGCGCCGCCGCCGACGCCGCCCAACGCGCCCGGATCGTCATCAACGCCACCCCGGGCGCCGGCTCCCTGGAACGGCTCGCCGCCCTGCGCGACGAACTGCGCGGCACCCTCCTCGTCGACGTCTCCAACGCCACCACCGACGGACCGGACGGCCTGCCCGCCGACCTGCTCTACCCCGGCTCGAGCCTCGCCGAGCAACTCCAGGAAGCACTCCCCGAAACACACGTCGTCAAGACCCTCAACACCATGCTCTTCCCGGTGATGACCGCCCCGGCCACGCTCACCCAGACGCCCACCGTGTTCCTCTCCGGCGAGGACCCCTGGGCCAAGCAGACCGTCCGCGAACTCCTCACCGACCTCGGCTGGCACAACGAATGGATCACCGACCTCGGCGGGATCCGGACCGCCCGCGCAACGGAGGCCGCGATCCTGTTCGTACCCCACGTGATCCGCTCCAGCGGATTCGTCCCCTTCGCGATCTCGATCACCCGCTGACCCCGGACCCAGCACACCGCCCCCCGGGCCGGCCCGCATCCCGGGACAGGAGCGGGCGGTGACGCTGTGGCGGCAGGTCCTGGCCGCACTCACCGACGACACCCGCAACGACGCGACACGCGAGAAGATCGTCGCCCGCGGCGCCGCCCGGCTCGCCGCCCACCGCGCACCCGAGGGCCGACAGCCCACCCCCGACGCAATCACGGACACCGCCTTCCACGAATTCCACCTGCTCCTCACCGCCGCCCAGGCCCGGACCGCACTCCGCGAAATCCGCGCTCGCGGGTAACCCGGACGGCACAGGCGGCGTTGAACCCGCCGTGACCACAAGGACGCGGCGCACGCCCCACGTCGGCGTGCAGCGAAGCAGCGGTGAGACGGTTCCGCGCCGTGAGCTGGAGCCGATCTTCACCCAGCTCGCCGCACGGTGGGAGAGGTCGGCTCGGGGCTGAACGGGCGGCGCCGCGAGCTGCACCGCCTGCTGTCCGACCCGAACGCCACCGTGATTGTGGTCGAGCACCGTGACCGGCTGGCCGGGGTATCGACCTCTGTGTGAAGACCCTCGCGGTGATGGCCTACAGCACAGGCGAGATCCGCACCGTCGCGAACCCCGGGCACTACGACCGGGCACTGGGGCAGCTGCGCCGCGCCTCCCGCACCGTGTCCCGACGCCAGGGTCCCGACCGGCGCACCGGACAGCAGCCGTCCCGCCGAACCCCTGAACTGCGCGGAACGCAGGCAGGAGTCACAGCAAGTACGCCCCGTACGTCGGCAAACACTGCGCCACCGCCCACAGCTACACCCTTCACACCGAGATCACGATCACGGAGAGGGGGCCTGCGCCCCGCTCGCATCGGTAAACGCCACGGCGTTGGCCGTTGACCTGCACGAATCACGATGAAACTTCCTCAGTCGGCCGCCGGTCCCCCAAGACCGGCGCGCAGGTCAGGATGGCGCTGACAACGACGTCGAACAAGTGGTCTGCGCGTGACTCGAGCGAGGGTTGGTCACCGACCCAGGCGAGCGCCGCCACCAGTGCGAACAGATCCGTGCCGTCAATGTCGGCCCGCGCCGCGCCCGCGGCCTGGGCGCGGGTGAGGAGCCGCGCACCGGCGGCGCGCAGGGCGACGCACGAGGCGTGAAGTGCGGACTCGACGTCTTCGATGGCGGCTGCCATCAGCTCGGTCACGCCTTGATATTGCGTTGTCCACGCAGTGCAGTCACGCAGCCACGAAACGAGTGCCTCTTCGGGTGAACTCGAGGTCTCGAGCTCACCCGCTTTGGCCGTCAACTCGGCAAAGCTCGTGTGGAGCAAGGCTTCGAGCAGCGCTTCTCGCGTCGGATAGTGCCGCAGGAGCGTGGCGAGCCCGACACCGGCCCTGCGCGAAACATCCCGGAGGGACACGTCGACACCTTGCTCGCTGATGGCTATGCCCGCTGCTGCGAGCACCTGCTCGCGGTTCTTCTTGGCGTCGGCTCGCATCTGTCCCTCTTGACTATCTGGATCAGTGATCCATATCATCTGGACCACTGATCCATTTATGTGGATCAGTGGTCCGCTAAGGGTATCGCGCGTCACGGCAGGAGAGAACATGTCGACAGACACGATGAGAGCAGTCCGGCTCCACGAGTACGGAGGCCCCGAGGTACTGCGTTACGACGAGGTGCCGGTCCCTCAGCCGGGGCCGGGCGAGGTTCTCGTTCGCGTGCACGCGGTCGGCGTCAACCCTCCGGACTGGTACCTGCGCGGCGGGCTGGACAGAGTGCCGGGATCGGACTCGACGGTCAGCCTCCCGGTGACGCCGGGGACAGACGTGTCGGGCGTCGTGAAGGCCGTTGCCGAGGATGTAGACGGCTTCGCCGTGGGAGATGAGGTCTTCGGGCTATTGCGCTTCCCCGGTTTCGACGGCCGCGCATACGCCGAGTACGTGGCGGCGCGCGCGTCGGACCTCGCGCACAAGCCGGCCGGCGTCGATCACGTGCGCGCCGCGGGGACGCCCATGGCCGGGCTCACCGCCTGGCAGTTCCTGATAGATCTCGGGCACGGCATCCCCTCGCCCTTCCAGGAGGAGCTGCATCGCCCGACAGCACTCGACGCCGACTCGACCGTGCTCGTCAACGGCGCAGCGGGGGGCGTGGGGCACTTCGCGCTGCAGCTGGCCAAGTGGAAGGGCGCACGAGTCGTTGCCGTGGCATCGGGCGCGCATGAGTCGTTCCTGAACGAGCTCGGTGCCGACCAGTTCATCGACTACACCAAGAACCGGCCGGAGGACCTCGTGAACGACCTCGACGTCGTCCTCGACACCGTGGGTGGCCCCGACAGTCGGCGCCTTCTGTACACGCTCAAGCGCGGCGGCTCTCACTTCCCCGTTTTCCCCGGTGAGTTCGACGAGGAGGAGACCGCGAAGCTGGGCGTTACGATCTCGACCGCCCAGGTACGCTCGAGCGGTGCGCAGCTTGCAGAGCTGGGGCGCCTGATCGAGGCAGGCACGGTACGCGTCGCGATCGACAGTACGTTCCCGCTCGCAGAGGCCCGGGCAGCACACGAGCGTGCCGCCCGAGGGCACATCCAGGGCAAGATCGTGCTCACAGTCGCTCAGTAAGGGGCCACCTCCGACCAGTGCGCGTGTCGTTCCATCAACGGATACGACGACCTGAAGGACACGGCGGGCTCCTCCCAACCGGCCTCAGGGGGCATGATCATTCCCATGGCCAACCGCGGTTCCTGTCTGTGGGTATCGGCCCTGCTGATCAGGCGGCATGTCAGCGGCGGGGCAGGGTGACGACGTCCTTGGCGTCGGCGCCCTGCCGTTGATCCGGGACCGAAGCGAACGTGCTCAGCTCGCGTCGAAGCCGCTGGACCTCGTCGTCCTTGGCGACGAGGACTCCAGCCGCTCGTCCAACGGCCCCGACAGCCGACGGTCCGCGTACGTACCGAGCGCGGCCACCAGTTCCCGTCGCGTGCCGAACACTTCGAGACGGTGTCGGCGCAGATGCGTCAGCCAGTCCCGGGCCGCCAGCGCGTACGCCCGCCACGAATTCGGCGACGGAGCCCCACTCGTCGGCAGCGTACGAAGCCAGGCGTTCACCGCCCGCGTCGCCCGCGGGCCGCCCTCGTCCTCGAACAGGAAGTCGTCGTCGAACAGCACCGGCATCCGCTCGGGGATCAAGGGTTCGCCATCGAGCCCCCAGGACTGCCGGCCCTCGGCAGAGAAGAAGTGCACCAACACGCCTCGGGACGGTAGGTCCGCGACACGTCCGCCATCAACTGCTAACACCACGCCTGATCAACGGGAGTTGAGGAATGTGAGACACGCCAAGAAAGCAGCGACAATGCAGCACCGTGACCAGCGCCAGCATCCCCGGCGACAGGCCCGGCGCCCCGCGCACCCCGAACGCGGCCACGAACGGCTCGTCCGAGAACACCTCCGCCAGCTTCTCCCGCACCCGCATCGCCGGCACCCTCTTCGGGAACGCCGCCCCTGCGACCAGCGCCGTCTGTTCCGGGACCTCCGGCAGCCCCGCCGCCCGCATCGACACCCGCACCACCCCCGCGACCGCCTGCCCACGAGACAGCCACACAAGCGATCATGCCGCAGTCAGCCAACCCACGACCCAAATTCGGCAACAGAGTCATGGCTCCGAGGCTCTGGGCCCGGGTTTCGGATCGGCCTGGACGCTGCGCGTCCTCGGACGACGACGGCCGCTCGCCCCGGCCGGAGGAGTGCCGCTGCTGCGCCGGGTCGCCGACCCGGCCGACGACCCGGCTGCGAGAAGATGTCGGTCTCCGGTCGGGCAGCCCGCCGGGGACCGTCGCACTGAGGAAGGCACGAGAATGAGCACATCGGACCACGGACCGGCCAGGATCGACCACCGCGCGGCCGTCGCGGCGGAGAGCGCCCGGTTCGTGAGCGCGGCCAAGGGCGCCGACCTGGCGGCCCCGGTGCCGTCCTGCCCCGGCTGGACGCTCGCCGACCTGGTCAAGCACGCCGGCAGCGTTCAGCGCTGGTTCGCCGTGCTGCTGCGGCAGCGGATCCAGGAGCGGCCGCTCAGCCGTGACGTGGACCTGCGCCTGCCGGAGCACCAGGACGGCTACGTCGACTGGTTGGCCGCGAGCGCGGCCGAGGCCGCCGAGGTGTTCGCGACCACCGACTCCGACGCGCCGATGTGGGCGTGGGGTGCCGACCAGCACGCCGGGTTCTGGATCCGCCGGATGCTGTTCGAGACCCTGGTGCACCGGGTCGACGCCGAACTCGCGCTGGGTGCCGACCCGGTGATCGACCGCGCACTCGCGGTGGACGGCGTGGACGAGTTCCTGGTCAACCTGCCCTACGCCGCGCCCTTCGCCCCCAAGACCGCACTCCTGCGGGGCACCGACCGGACCGTCCGCTTCAGCTGCACCGACGGGGACGGCGACTGGCTGGTCCGCCTGCGGCCCGACGGCTTCGGCCCGGAGGCGAACGGCCCGGAGGCGAAGGAGCTCCCCGCCGATGCCACGGTCCGCGGGGCCGCCGCGGATCTGCTGCTGCTCGTCTACGGCCGCCTGGACCGCACGGCGGACCGCTTCGAACTGCTCGGCGACCAGGAGCTGCTGGCGCACTGGTTCGCCAACTCCGAGTTCTGAGACGGCAGCCGGGCCTGTTCCGACTGCGGGTGGCCAAAGCCCGATACCCAAAGCCCAACCGCCCATAGCCCGACGCCCAGCCCCAGCGGGGAGCGATCCCGGTGGGGCTGGGCGTCAGCCGGGCGTCAGCCGGCCGTCGGCGTGCGCAGCGAGGCGAGCGTCTGCGCGTACAGCATCTCCTTGATCTGGCCGCGGGCCGGGTTGGCCTTGCCCGCGAGCGGCCGCGCGATGTCCACGGCGGCGGCCAGGAGTTGGTCCGCGTCGGCGACCGAGTCGACGATGCCCGCCGCGCGTGCCTGCTCGCCGCCGTAGCGCCGGCCGGTGGTCATCGCCTCGTGCGCGGTGGCCGGTGTCAGGCGGGCCCGGAGCAGGTCCGACATGCCCTGCTGGAAGGGCAGGCCGAGGTCCACCTCGGGCAGGCAGAAGAAGCCGCGGTCCGAGCGCATCACCCGGACGTCGTGGGCCAGCGCCCACATCGCCCCGGCCGCGAAGGTGTGCCCGTTCAGGGCCGCGACGGTGACCACCGGCGAGGCCAGCGTGCGGGCCAGCAGGGCGTGGACCCGGTCGAGGTAGGCCGCGTACTGATCGCCGTTGGCCAGGAGCCAGTCCAGGTCGAGACCGTTGGACCAGAACTTGCCGCTGCCCACCGTGACCAGCGCGCGCGGACCGGTCGCGGCATCCACCTCGTCGAGTGCCGCCTCCACCACGGTGAGCCAGTCCGGGTGGAACCGGTTCTCGTTGTCCGCGTCGAGGTGCAGGACGAAGACCTCGCCGTCTCGCTCCAGCTTCGGCATGCGTTGCTCCTATCGGGTTGTGGCTTCCTCACCCGCACGCGCGGGCGAGCCCAGAGTCAGACCTTCGAGCCGCCCCTGCTCGTACGCCGCCACGATCGCGCGCCGCTGCAGCTTGCCGCTGCTGGTCCGGGGGAGCTGCCCGGGACGCAGGTAGTGCACGTCCGCAGCCTGCACCGTCACCCCGATCGTCTGGATGAGGTGCTCGACGATCTGGGCCCGGCTGCCCTCGACATCCTCGCGCGCCGGGCGGTCCACCTCGGCCAGAACGACGATTTGTCCCCCGATCTGAGCGACGGCGGTACGGCCCTCGCGCACGAACGAGAGCTGTTCCACCGCCTGCTCGAAGTCGGCGGCGAAGAAGCTCTGGCCGTTGACCTTGATCCGGTCGCTGATCCGGCCCGTGATGAACAGTTCGCCGTCGTCGACGAATCCGATGTCACCGGTGGCGTAGAAGCCGTCGTCCCCGGTGAGCGGTCGCGGCTGGTCGAAGTAGCAGGCAGCCAGGCTGCCGCCGGCCAGCTCGATCTCGCCCAGCTCGTTCTCCGCGCAGACCCGCCCGTCCTCGGTCCGCAGGCGCACGGTGAACTCCGGCATCGGCCGGCCCACCGAGATGGCCGGCACGCCCGAGGGGGACGGCACCACCCGGATGTCGCCGCCCACCGGGCGGCTGGCCACCAGCAGCACGACCTCGGCCATGCCGTAGCACGGCATGAACACATCGCGCCGCAGCCCGGCGGGCGCCATCAGGTCCAGGAAGGCGTTGAGGTTCGGCAGGTTGATGGGCTCGCTGCCCAGGTAGATCGACCGCATCCGGGACAGGTCGAGCTCGGCGAGCTCCTCGGGTTCGAGGTCCTGCATCATCTTGAGCGAGTAGTCGACCGCGAAGTTCGGGATCACCGTGCCGATGGCCCGCTCCTGGCCCATGTGCTCCCACCAGCCGCGGGCGTCGAACAGGAACGTCACCGGCTCGGCGAGCAGCAGGTCGCACCCCACCGTGAAGCACGACAGCACTCCGCCGACCAGGCCCATGTCGTGGTAGAGCGGCAGCCAACTGCTGACCCGCTCCTCGGGCTTGCGGCCGTCGGTGCGGGTGATCATGGCCAGGTTCGCACGGAGCAGGCCCTGCCGGACCGGTATCCCCTTGGGGAACGACGTCGATCCCGACGAGAACTGGACGAACGCCAGCTCGTCGTCCCCCGGGGTCCGCAGCCGGGCGCCGGCCTTGCGGATCCCGGCCGGCGGAAGCGGCAGGGCGGCAACGGGCAGCTCGATCGTGGCCAGGCTCGGGACCTGGAGCACGCAGGACGCGTCGAAGTCCCGGGCCACCCGGCCGAGGAACTCCTGGTAGGCGTCCCTCGGCGTGTTGAGGACGAAGGGCTTCACCGAGAGCGGCACGGCGCCGATCTCCATCAGGCCCAGGAACGAGAAGATCACCGCACTGGAGGTCTCGAACGGGAACAGCACCCGAGTCCCCGGCTCGATCCCCCGGTCGCGGAAGAAGTCCGCGTAGGCGGCGATCTGCTCCGGGAAGTCGCGGTAGGCGACGAACTCGGGTGCGTCGCCGAACTTCTCGTACAGACGGAGGCCCCGCTCCGGCGGGCACTCCTGGTTGCGCTGGATGTACTCGAGCACCGCGCCCCTCCTGCTCCTTGGTTGTCTGTTCTGCGGCCGTGCCACCCGCGCTGCGTGCGGGCCCGGGGTTCAGCCCCGGACGGCGGCCGCCAGGAAGTCCTGCATCGGGACCAGGCAGCGCTGCTCGGCGTCCAGGAAGGCCACGGTGACGAGGGCGTCCACCGCGAGACGGTCGGTCTCCGGAAGGTGGACGCGCTGCCGGAACCGGGCCCGGTAGGTGAGGCCGTCCTCGTCGAACTCCTCGGCCGTCGGCGACTCCAGGACGGTGCGGACCTCGACCCGGCCGCGCGGGATCTCCGCCAGGTAGTCGATCTCCGTACGGGCGACCACCGCGATCATGCGGGCGCCGGGCTCGAGCCCCTGGAGGCCGAGCCAGTCCCACCGCCCGGTCTCCAGGTACTCGAGCGCGACCGCGTTGTTCACGTGCCCCAGCGCGTCGAGGTCATTGGGGCGCACCGGCAGGATGAGCCGTGATTCGCCGAAGAACATGTCGGACCGCCCGATCGATCGTGCCGAAGAAACCTGTTGCCGCCGCGGTCTCGCCGGTGACGATGACCACGGAGGATACGAACCCGCCGCTGTGCGAGATCGAAACGCTCACCCGCAGGCGCCGGCGGGCCAGGTGGCCCGCCAGCGCGCCGTGGGTGTGGAACTGCGGAGCACCGTGGCGGTCGTGGACCAGCTCGGCGTCCGTCCAGAACCAGGTCTCGTCCGCCGCCGGAAGCGCTTTGAACAGCGCCTCCTTGGCCGCGAACCCGCCCGCCAGGCTCTGCAGCGGGACCACGGCCGAGGCGAAGCGGCGCAGCTCCCCGGCGGTGAAGAAGACACCGGGCTCACGGAGAGCCGAGGCGACCTCCAGTTCACTGATCAACTGGAGGTCGTGCCCCAGGCCGATCAGCTCCCGATGAGATCCATCCACGTGTCCTCGACCTCTTCGCGGGAGTTGACCTCGATCCCGGTGATCTTCTTGAGGGCGCCGCAGATGAGCTGCTCCTTCTTCTCCAGCGCCTCGGGACGGTAGTCGGTCTCCGCGGTGTCGAGGTGGTCCCACCAGTTCACGTGGGTCCCGCGGTCCTCCTTCTGCTCCCGGGCGCTGCCCTGGAGTTCGCCGTCCTCGCGGAGGAAGAGGTGGGCCACCGCGAAGGCGTCCTTGGCGTGGTACTCACCGCTGTCGACCAGCGCCTTGGCGAAGGCGATGAAGTAGTTGCGGTGCTGGATCTCGTCGGCCGCGACCTGCTTGAAGATCCGGCGCAGCCCCGGGTCCTTGACGACGTGCTGGCACTGGCCGTAGTTGACCGCGGCCGTGATCTCGGAGATCGCGAGCAGCATCAGGGTGCGGAGCATGTCGTCGTCGGGGAAGACCTGGCGGAACGCGATGAAGGTCTCGTCGGAGATCGGC
Source organism: Saccharothrix sp. ST-888 (assembly GCF_000955975.1). Classification (GTDB taxonomy): domain Bacteria; phylum Actinomycetota; class Actinomycetes; order Streptomycetales; family Streptomycetaceae; genus Kitasatospora. The sequence continues at coordinate 18,328 of NZ_JYJF01000077.1, read as the reverse complement.
TCCATCCCGCTCAGGTCGGCCAGGCGGTTGAAGACGGTCTCGTGGTGAGCCTCTTCCTCGTTCCAGTAACGGCTCCAGGTGCCGCAGGCCTCCATGATCGCCGCGACCGCCGGGTTCTTCTCCTGCCAGCGGCGGCACTCCGCCTCCGCCTGGCGCTCCAGCCGGTCGGCGCCCGGCTTGGTGGTCAGCTCGGCCCGGCCGGCGTTCCAGACCAGGTTGCGGTCGATCGGCGTGAGGGCGTCCAGGTCGACGTCCGCCAGCATCTCCACGACGCTCCAGCGCCGGGACTCGTGCAGCCGCTGCTGCTCCCAGGTCACGTCGACCAGGGACATGCCGCGCCTGGTCACCGCGTCGTAGAGGTCGGTGATGATGGCGGGCGGCCCGGCGGGCGCGGCCGCCCGCTGCGCGGCCCGGTTCAGGGCGGTCTCAGCTTCGGCGATGCTCATGCGGCCGTCTCCTTCTTCTGCCGCTCGAACTCCTCGATGAAGACCTTCAGCACTGTCGACGTCGGCGTGTCGAGCGGCAGTGCGGGCAGGCGTACGCGTACGCCGTGGTCCTTGCGGAGCGCGTTGGCCGTCCGGGCGAACGCCTCCATGAGATCAATACTGTTGGTCATGCGCGGGCTGCGGCTGATCACCACGGCCAGCGTCACGTCGTCGACGAATATCTGCTCTTCTGTAAGACCTGCATGCTCGGCGAACTTCTGCCGAATGTAGGACTCCACCCCAGGCGTCACCATGGCTCAGAATCATACAAGTTGGCGACTGAGGCCGCCAAGTAATTATGATCACAAGGAAAGTTGACGGACCGTCGGGTGACAATGGGGGATCATGTCGAATAACTGCGCCTGGAGAGCGGCTGGTTGAGCGGCGTCCCTACGCCCGATGACGGACATCCGGCAAGCCTGATGTCCGACCGGATTCACGTCGGACACCGCGTGCCGGACAGCCCGCGAAAAGCGCTCCGGCCTGGGCCGCCGCGCGATCGGCGGCGCCGGAACTCGACCGGAACCTGTCAGGACCGGGGGCGGGCTTCGGTCGTCCGCGCCGCGTCGCAGGGCATTGGGAAAGGGCCGGGAAGTCCCATTGTTCCCGCGCCCTACGGGACTTCCGGACTATCGGCGCCGATTCGGCCGGAACTCCCGCCGGGCCGAGCCGAATTGCCCGCCGGAGCGTCGAAGACCCACGTTCGGCACGGCGTTCCGGCGGCACGGTGGCTCCGTAGACGAAGTAGCGGACACCAGGGCCCGGGGTGGTCCCGCTCCCCCGGCCCGGCGGCGTCAGAGGGCCGGCGGCGTGGTGCGGCGCACGGTCACCGCGACCAGTGCCGCGACGGCGACGGCGAAGCAGATCGCGAGGTACCAGGTGTCGCGGGCCCCGCCGAGCGCGTCGGTGGCGGACGAGGTCAGGATGGACACCGTCAGGGCGGTTCCGAGGACGGCGCCGAGTTGGCGGAAGGCGGCGTTGGCCGCGCTCGCGGTGGCCAGCCGGCTGGGCTCGACCCCCGCGAGGGCCACCCCGCCCAGGACCGGCCAGACCAGGCCGGCGCCGACGCCCATGACGGCCGCTCCGGGCAGCCAGTGGGCGACGAAGTCCGGGCTCTCGCCACCGCCCCAGGACAGCAGCAGGGTGCCGCCGATGTAGATCAGGCAGCCGGCCACGACCACCAGGCGGTCGCCGAACCGCTCGGCGAGGCGGCTCGCCGGCCGGGCGACCACGGCGGTGGCGATCGGCGGCGGCGTGGTGGCCAGGCCCGCCGTGAGCAGGGACCAGTGCCAGTGGCTGGTCAGGAACAGGATGTTGTTCAGGATGACGGCGTAGAAGGTCACCGAGAACAGCATCGAGCCGATGTTGCCGCCCACCGCGTTGCGCGAGCGGAGCAGGTCGAGCGAGACGACCGGCGCCGGATGGCGAGCACTGCGGATGCCCACCGCCACCGCCAGCAGTACCCCGCCGGCCAGGCAGCCGATGGTGGCCGCGCTCGCCCACTTCCAGTCCGGGCCCTTGACCAGGCCGAGCGCCAGCAGGCCGAGGGAGGCGCCGAGCAGCACCGCGCCGAGGATGTCGGGGGTCGGACCGCTGCGTTCGCGCTGCTCGGTGAGGTACCGGGTGGCCCACACGGCGACGATCCCGATCGGGATGTTCACCAGGAACACCGCCCGCCAGGTCCAGTGCTCGGCGAGCAGCCCGCCGAGGCCGGGCCCGATGCCTGCGGCCAGCGCCGCGGCCGCGCCCCAGATGGTGATCGCTACCAGCCGCCTGGCCACCGGGAACATCGGTATCAGCAGCGCGAGCGAGGTCGGGACGAGGATCGCGGCGCCGACCGCCTGCACCAGCCGGGCGCCGATCAGGACGGCCGCCGAGTTGGCGATGCCGCAGACCGCCGACGCGACGGTGAAGGTGGTCAGCCCCACCGCGAAGGACCGCCGGCAGCCGAGCCGGTCGGCCGCCCGGCCGGCCGGCATGAGCAGCGCGGCGATCACCACGTTGTAGCCGTTGAGCACCCAGGACAGCGTGGGCAGGTCCGAGGCGGAGAAGGTCCTGGCGATGTTGGGGAACGCCACGTTCACGATGGTGCTGTCCAGGAACGCCACGAAGGCGCCGAGGCAGCACAGCAGGACCAGTTTGGCCGGCAGCCCGGCGGCGGGTTCGCTCCCCACGACGTCCCGGGCTCCCGGGGCGGCGACCGGTGTGTCGGCCATGCGTGCGTCCTTTCCTGGGCGGGCAGGTGGTCTAGTACACCGGCAGGGACGTGTCGATCTGGCTCGCCCACGCGAGCACGCCGCCCTGCAGATGGGTCGCGTTGGTGAAACCGGCCTTCTTGAGCGCCGCGAGCGCCTCGGCGGAGCGCGCGCCGGACTTGCAGTGCAGCACGATCGGCTTGTGGTGCGGGAGTTCGGCCAGCGCCTCGCCGGACAGGATCCGGTCCTTGGGGATCAGGGTGGCGCCGTCGATGTGCGCGATGTCCCACTCGGGCCGCTCCCGCACGTCGATGATCGCGACGTCGGTGCCGGACGTCAGCATCGCGTGCAGCTCCCGCGCGGTGATCGTCGACTCGGCGGCGGCCGCCTGGGCGTCGGCGGAGACCACGCCGCAGAACGCGTGGTAGTCGATGAGCTCGGTGATCGGCCGCCGCTGCGGGTGCCGGCGCAGCTTCATCGTCTGGTAGCTCATGCTCAGCGCGTCGTACACCAGCAGGCGGCCGAGCAGCGACTCGCCGATGCCGGTGATCAGTTTGATCGCCTCGGTGACCATGATCGACCCGATCGAGGCGCACAGCACGCCGAGCACGCCGCCCTCGGAACAGGACGGCACCAGCCCCGGCGGCGGCGCCTCGGGGTAGAGGTCGCGGTAGTTGATCCCGCGGTCGTCCGGGGCGTTCTCCCAGAAGACCGAGACCTGGCCCTCGAAGCGGAAGATCGAGCCGTAGACATAGGGCTTGCCGGCCAGCGCGGCGGCGTCGTTGACCAGGTAGCGGGTCGCGAAGTTGTCGGTGCCGTCGACGATCAGGTCGTACTGGGCGAACAGGTCGACCGCGTTGTCCGAGTCCAGCTGCAGCTGGTGCAGCCGCACCTGCACGCCGCTGTTGATCTCCCGGATCGCGTCCCGCGCGCTCTCCGCCTTCGGCCGGCCCACGTCGGACTCGCCGTGGATGATCTGCCGTTGCAGGTTCGAGGTCTCCACGTCGTCGAACTCGACGATGCCGAGCGTGCCGACGCCCGCGGCCGCCAGGTACAGCAGGGCCGGCGACCCGAGCCCGCCGGCGCCGATGACCAGCACCTTGGCGCTCCGCAGCCGCCGCTGGCCCGCCACCCCGAGGTCGGGAATGATCAGATGGCGGCTGTACCGGGAGACTTCGTCCCTGGTCAGCTCCGCCACCGGCTCGACAAGCGGCGGCAGTGGTTTCGTCGACACATACGCTCCTTCACGTCCGGACCGCACCCCCGGGGGTGAGTGGGAAAGGCACCGGAGGTGTGCGTGGAAGAGCGGAAACCGGCCCCCGTTGCGCCGAGTCGGCCGTAAGAAGGCACAACTCCCCGCGCTGGTGGCTCTGTTGATCCCCCGCCCTGCCGTGCTCGACCCGCCGCACCCCCCGGCCGACCTGATCACCATGCTCGTTGTTACCCGCCAGTGTCAATCCCCGTCCGGCGCGCCGGAGGTCATCCGAAACCGCCTGTCAGTACCCGGGCGGGGCGCCCGAAGAAGATCATTGACCGCTGCCGAGCATTGCTGTAACACTGCTCGCCTCATCAAGTGCGGGGGAGGGCACGGGGGTTGAGTGCTTCAATTCGGCACGGGGCGGAGAGCTTCGTGCAGCTGCTGCGTGAGCGGGCGATCCGATCACCCGATGTCGTCGCCTACCGGTTCGTCGGTGACGACGAGTCGGCCGACGAGATCACCTACGCCGAACTCGACAGGCGGGCACGGGCGGTCGCGGCCCGGCTGACGGCGGCGACCCGAGGACGGCCCGAACCTGCGCTGCTGCTCTTCGCGCCGGGCCTGGACTACCTGGCCGGCCTGTTCGGCTGCTTCTACGCGGGAGTGCCGGCGGTGCCGGCCTTCCCGCCCGACCCGACCCGGCTGGCGCGGACGATGCCCCGGCTCGCCGCCATCATCGAGGACACCGGCTCGGACACCGTCCTGACCACCTCGAACATCGCGCCGCTGATGACCGAGTGGCTCACCACGGCACTCGGCGGCCGCACCCCCCGGGTGATCTCGACCGACGTGATCGAGGACGACGGCGAGGGGCCGACCACGACGGTCCGACCGGATCTGCTGGCGCTGCTGCAGTACACCTCCGGGTCGACCTCGCTTCCGCGCGGTGTCATGCTCAGCCACGCCCAACTCATGAGCAACTGCGTCGAGATCGCCCGCGGCTTCGGGATGCACGAGGGCAGTGCGGGCGGCCTCTGGCTGCCGCCCTACCACGACATGGGGCTGATCGGCGGCATCCTCACCCCGCTGTTCTCCGGCATCCCGGTGACCCTCATGTCACCGGTGACGTTCCTGCGCCGTCCGCTGTCCTGGCTGCGCATGGTCTCCCGCTACCGCTCGACGATCACCGGCGGCCCGAACTTCGCCTTCGACCTCTGCGTGCGGCGGGCGACCGACGCCGACGTGGCGGAGCTGGACCTGTCCGCCGTCGAGCTCACCTTCACCGGTGCCGAGCCGGTCCGTGCCGAGACGATCGCGCGCTTCGTCGAGCGCTTCGGGCCGAGCGGCTTCCGGGCCGAGTCCTTCTACCCGTGCTACGGGCTCGCCGAGGCGACGCTGTTCGTCACCGGCGGCCGGCCGCTGGGCGGTTGGCGCTCGGTGTCGGTCGCCCGCGACGCGCTCGAACTGCACGGCACGGCCCGCCCGGCCGAACCGGAGGAGCCGTCGAGGTCGCTGGTGAGCTGCGGCGCTCCCGGACCGCACACCCGGCTCGCGATCGTCGACCCGGCCACCTCGGAGCCGCTGGGAGACGGTGCGGTCGGCGAGATCTGGATCGACTCGCCCAGCGTCGCGGACGGCTACTGGCGACGCCCCGAGGAGAGTGCCGCCACCTTCGGCGCGACGACCGCCACCGGCGACGGCCCGTACCTGCGCACCGGCGACCTCGGCTTCGTGCTGGACGGCGAACTGTTCATGGCGGGGCGGATGAAGGACCTGATCGTCGTCAACGGCCGCAACTACCACCCGGTCGACATCGAGCGGGTCTGCGAGTCCTCGGTCACCGGCATCCGCCGCAACTGCGGCGCCGCGTTCGCGATCGAGGACGACGCGGGAGCAGCCGAACGGCTGGTGCTGGTCTACGAGACCGACCCCGGCGACGAGGAGCAGTACCGGGCGGTGCTCGACGGGATCCGGCGGACCGTCTCGATCGAGCTGAGCGTCCCGCCGCACACCGTCGTCCTGGTGCGGCCGCGGACGATCCCCAAGACGTCGAGCGGCAAGGTGCAGCGCTGGCTGGCCCGTCGGCAGTACCTCGCCGGAGAGCTGGAGGAGCTCGCCCGCTGGCAGGCCCCCACCCGGCCCGCCCCGGTGGCGTGAGACGGCACAACGATCGACAGATGACCACATCAACGAAGGGGGACGGACGATGATCGTCAAGGTCAGGGGCATCCTGCTCCGATTCACCGACTACGAGAACGAGATCGAGGTCGACGGCAGCACGGTGCGCGAGGGTCTGGCCGCGCTGACCGAGCGCTACCCCACCGTGGGCGAGGTGCTGATGGACCGGGAGGGAAGCGTCCGCGCGACCCACCTGATCGCCCTCAACGGCGAACAGCTCGCACTGGACGAGCTGGACCGCGAGGCCACCGAGGACGACCGGGTGGACATCGTCACCGCGGTCTCGGGAGGCTAGTCCCCGATGCCGCGCAGCTCCACCTACGAGGTCGTGCTCGACGCGAGCCTCTTCACCCCGACGCAGCTGCAGACCACCGCCGTCGGACGACTCGCCTTCCAGGCCGGTACCCGCTGGATGCGCGACCACGTGTGCAGCCACCGCACGCTCGTCTCCGAGCACCAGGTGGGACTGGTCCTGTGGGCGTGGCAGCTGGAGTACGAGCAGCCGCTGCGGTTCCTGGACGCCGACGAGGTGCTGGTCGACGTCCGTGCCCGGGTGCGCGGGCCGAAGTCCTCGCAGCTGGAGATGGAGATGACGCTCTCCGGCCCGGCCGGCGTCGCGGTCCGCACCCGCGCCGCCTCGGTGCCGCTGCGGCTCAGCGGCGACCTGGCGCTCTCCGGCGCGCCCACGACACTGCCGGACTCGCTCGTCGCGGCCTTCCACGACGACGAGGTCGAACGCTCCCCCCACCTGTCCCCGGTCCGCCGGCTGGTGGGCGGCTTCGAGCGGGACGGCGAGCGGATCGCCTCGGACACCACGACGTTCCGGGTGCACCGGCACCACTGCGAGGTGGCCGACCAGTGGTACTGGGTCGAGTCGCTCGGGTTCGCCGGCGGCGCGCGGGAGGAGTTCGTGCTGCGGCACGGCCGGAAGGCGCCCGAGCTGCGCCGTGCCATGACCGAGGGGATCCGCCGGGTCGACGTGACCTGGCTGCGGGCCGGCCAGCTGTGGGACCTGCTGGAGGTCCGCACCACCGCCTACCGCCAGGGCCGGGAGCTCGCATTCGTCCATGAGTTGGGACTCGCCGACGAGGACGGCGGCGGGCCGTACGCGATCGTGGTGGAGCGGATATGACCGGCACGGCAATCCCGTCGGCCGCCCCGGCCAGGGCGGCACTGTCCACGTTCGGGGCGGCGGCGGAGCTGGAGCAGGCGCTCGGCTGCCCGTTCGACCCGGGCACCGGCATGTCGCTGGCGCGCGGTGTGCGCGCGGACGACCTGGAGGCCGAGCCCACCGCGGCGTACGAGGCGGCCTGGTCGGCCGGACTGCACGAGCACCTGGTGCCCGTCGGCGAGGGCGGCCGGCTCGCCTCGTTCGAGTCGCTGCTGGCCGTGGTGCGGGCGGCATCGCGCCGCGAACTGGCGGTCTCGGTCGGCCTCGGGTCGACACTCCTCGCCACCACACCGGTGTGGATCTGGGGTGACGACCGGCAGCGGCAGCGGGTCGCCGAGCTCGCGCTCGGCCGGGCCTGGGGCACCGCCGGCATCAGCGAGGAGGCCGCGGGCAGCGACCTGCTCGCCACCGGCACCCGGGCCACCCCCACGGACGGCGGGTTCGTGCTGAACGGGCGGAAGTGGCTGGTCGGCAACGGCCGGCGGTCCTCGTTCGCCACCGTGCTCGCCGCCTCCGACCCGTCCTTCGGACTGTTCCTGCTCGACTTCGACGCCGTCGGCCCGCAGGGGGTGCAGCGGCTGCCGAAGGTCCGTACCCACGGCCTGCGCGGCCACGACCTGAGCGGCTTCACCCTCAGCGACTACCGGATCGGCGCCGACGCCGTGATCGGACGGCCCGGCCGCGGCATCGAAATGGTCTCCGGCATGCTCCAGTTCACCCGGACCCTGGTCGGCGGGAGCAGCCTCGGCGCGGCCGACACGGCGCTGCGCATCGCCCTGCGGCACGCGCGCGGCCGGGTGCTGTACGGCGAGCCGGCCCTGGCGCTGGCACCGGTCCGCTCGCTGCTGGCGCGCGGCTTCGCCGACCTGCTGATCGCGGAGTGCACCGCCCTGGCCGCCGCGCGCGGCCTCGACGTGGCCCGGCAGCGGATGCCGCTCTGGTCCGCGGTGGCGAAGTACGTGGTGCCGCAGCTCTGCGTGGACGCCGTGAACGCCTGCGGCGAGGTGCTGAGTGCCCGGGCCTACCTGCGCGAGGGGGTCGCGGACGGCGCCTTCCAGAAGCTGGCGCGCGATGTGGCGATCACCCCGGTGTTCGAGGGCACCCAGCTGGTCCAGCTGGACACCATCCGCGCCCAACTGGTCAGCGGGGCGCGGCGGCGGAGCGCGGCCCGCCCCGAACTGCCCCTCCCGCTGCTGTTCGGATTCGGCGAACCGGTGCCGCCGGTGGCACCTCGGGAGCAGCGCCCGTCGATCACCTACGGCGGCGCCGACGAGGTGGTCGACCTGCTCGACGACGCGGTCGAGGCGCTGCGCGACGACGCGGAGCTCGCCCCGCTCGCCCGCAGGCTGCTCACGGTCCGCGACGAGACCCGGGAGACGTTCCGCCGGCTCGGCACGCTCCGCACCTCCGAGGCGTACGAGTCGGCCCGGCGGCACTGCCTGGTGCACGCGGGCGCCTGCTGCCTGCACACCTGGCTGCAGCGCCGGGAGGCACTCGGCGACCTGGCCGCCGACCGGGCCTGGCTCTCGGTCGCGCTGCGGCGGGTCGTGGAGCGGCTCGGCCTGCCGGCCGAGCCCGACCTGGCCGCCGAGGACCGGCTGGTGCACCGGCTCAAGCATCTTGACGACGACGACCGGGCGTTCTCCCTCGTACCGCTGCGGCTCGCGCCGCAGTACCGAGGGTCCGCACCGGCCCGAACCTAGGAGAACGCCATCACCACCGCAAACCCCACCGGCACCGCCGAGTCCGCCGGCACCTGGCTGTCCTCGCTGATCGGAGAGCTGCTCGGCATCGACGCGCAGCAGATCCCCACCGACCGGCCGATCGGCGAGATCGGCATCGACTCGCTCACGGCCGCCCAGCTCTCCGTCGAGGTCGAGGAGCGCACCGGCGCCAACATCCCGCTCGAACGCTTCCTCGGTGACGAGTCGCTCGACGACCTGGTGCGCGAGATGACGGGCGGCCCGGCCTCGGCGGGCAACGCGGCCACAGCGGGCGGCCCGGCCTCGGCGGGCGGCAGCGGTGCGCCGGAGGCCGGGGCATGACGCCCCGCGCGCACGCCGTCGACGTGATGAACCGGGCGGACCCCGGACACCGCACGCTCGACGCCGAGATCGAACAGATCCGGCGCGAGGCCAGGCGACGGTTCGGGAGCTTCGTCCTGGACCTGGCCAACCCCGGCTCGCACTTCCGCAACAAGGAGTGCCGGCCGCTCGACAACCGGATCTTCGAACAGGCCGGCGACCTCGGGCTGATGCGGTTCTCGCTGCCCACCGAGATCGGCGGCGAGGGACGGGACAAACTCGCCTGGGGTGTGGTGATCGAGGAGATCGCCCGCCTCTCGCGCGATCCCGGTTTCGCCGTACTGCTCGACATCAGCGTCGAGATCACCGAACTGATCCTCTCCAGTGGCAGGCCGGAGCTGATCGAGCGCTACGTCCCGGACCTCGTGGCCGGCCGGCGCTTCGGGGTGCAGGGCGCCTACGAGAGCCGGGACCCGTACGACTACCACTCCACCGCGCGGCTCGAAGGCGACGAGTGGGTGCTCAACGGCGCCAAGCGCTTCCTCGCCGGCGCCCGCTTCGCCGACCTGTTCATCGTGTTCCTGCGCGACGAGGCGTCCAACGACATGCTCGCGTTCGTGGTCGAGAAGGACGACCCGGGCGTCACACCCGTGCACATGGACACCATGGGCATGCACACCATGGGCCTGGGCCAAGTCCTGCTGACGGACGTACGGCTGCCCGCCTGGCGGCTGGTCTGGCGCGCGGATGCGCTCAGCGAGCTCAACACCTACGCGCGCATCCGCCGGACGATGAGCGCCTGCGGAGTGCTCGGCGCGCTGGACGGGGTGATCGAGAACTGTGTGGAGTCGCTGTCCCCGCGCAGGCGCGGCGGCCGCCGCGTACTCGACTACCCCAACGTCGAGCGCTCGGTCGGGGAGATGCGCGCCCTGCTGCAGACGGCCCGCGCGAGCGTCTACCGGGCGCTCGACGGCACCCGGTCGCCCGACCGCGACCCGCACTTCGACGAGTTCGCCACCGTCGCCAAGCACCACGCCTCGGAGTGCGCACTGCGCGTCGGCCAGCTGGTGATGAGCCTGCAGGGCGGCGAGGCCTACATGTCCGCGTTCCCGTGGGAGCGGTTCATGCGCGACATCCTGGGGCTGATCTCCGGTCAGGGCTCCCAGGAGATGCTGCTCATCCAGCTGGGACAGCGCACCATCGTCGGCCTGGAGGGCAAGCGGGTCCGGCAGGACGCCGCCGAACGCGCCGTCGCCAAGCTGGCGGACGCCTGGTGGGCGCTGCACGCGGCCGAGGCCTCGCCCGCCCACGCTTTCGCCGACGAGGCTTTCGCCGACGACGCGGCTGCCGCAGCCGAGCTCGCCGATCCGGTGCGCGACGCGGTGCGCACGGTGCTGTCGGCTGCCGGGATCGAGACCGTCGGTCCCGACCGGCACGGCGAGTTGGCCGCGCTGCTCGACCGCGCCCACGCCCTGCTGACAGCCGTCCGGGCGGGAGAGGTTCCCGACGCGCTGCCGCAGGGGCCGGCCGGCCTGTTCGACGGACGGCTCGCGGGCGTCGCCGCAGGGGCCTGGGGCCTGCTGGCCTGCGCGGTGGCCCAGGAGACCGGTCTGCTGGCCCGGCTGCTGGAGCCGTGCACCGTGCAGGAGGCGGCGGCCGACCTGCCGGAGGGTCTCACAGCGGAGCTGCTCGACATCCTGGTGGACGCCTCGGTGGTACGCGTCGACGGCGACGGCCGCCATGCCGTCGACCGGGGCCTGGACCGGGTGCTCATCGGCGGTCCGCGCGCCTCGGCGTTCGCCGCCCGGCTGCGGCGCGCAGTGGCCGGCGGAGCCCTGCTGCGCGCCGGAAAGCCGGTCGTGGGACGGGAGTCGGTGGCGGGCTGCGGTGGCGAGGCGGCGGCGCTCGCGGACGTGCTGGTCAACTCCCTGCTCGGACGGCTGGAAGGACTGCCGGAGGTGCTGGACCGCCCCGGTGCGAGGGTGGGCTGCGCGGCCGGTGACGGCGGCCGGTCCGCCGTCGAGTTGGCGCGCCACATCCCGTTCGTACCGGTACTCGCGCTGGAGCCGGACCGGATGACCCTGCCCGTGCTCGACGGATCGGTACAGGTCCGGATCGGCGACCCCGCGGGCTTCGAGGAGAGCGACCGGCTCGCACTCGCCTGGCTGCCCGCCGCCGGACTGGCCCCGGCCGAACTCCGGCAGGCAGTCACGGCCGCCACAGCGGCGCTGCTGCCCGGCGGCTGGCTCGTCGTCCCCTGCCCGCTCGCCCCCAAGCGCCCCCTCGGCGCCGCCGCGACCCGGCTCGGCCTCGCCCTGGCCGGCGGAACGGCACCGGCAGACGGCGAGATCGAGAGCCTGCTGCGCTCTGCGGGCCTGGGCCAGGTACGAGTGGCATGGGAGGACGCCGCCCTCGGCATCCGCCTGATCGCGGCCCGCCGCCCGTAGCCGACCCGGCCGGCCCGTACCCCGCGCTGCGGCACCGCGCGGGGTACGGGCCGGCTCGTTCCTCGGCTTCAACCGGCTTCAACCGGCTTCAATCGGCTTCAACCGGCCTCAACCGGCCTCAAGAAGACCGTCGAGGTCAACGGCCGCGCGATCGTCTCCGTCCCCGTCCGGTGCCAAGGTTGCCTGAGTCGCCCGGGGCGGTTTCACAGGACCGACCGAACCGCACAGCTCTCCGCCGTACTGCTGGAAGCGAGGAACCCGTGTCCATCGTCGTCACCGGCGGCGCAGGCGCCATCGGCACCGCCCTCGTCAACGCACTGGCCGCCGACCGGCACCCGGTCCGGGTCCTCGACCTGCATGCTCCCGAGTCGGTCCCGGCCGGCGCCGAGGCCCTCCGGGCGGACATCCGCGACCTGGCCGCACTCACCTCCGCCCTCTCGGGCGCAACGGCCGTCGTCCACCTCGCGGGTATCCCGCAGGAGGCTCCGTTCCCCGACCTGTGCGAGCACAACATCCTCGGCACCTACCACGTCCTCGAAGCCGCCCGCCGAGCCGGCGTCACCCGCGTGGTCCTGGCGAGCAGCCACCACACCGTCGGCTTCCACCCCGTCGACCGCAGCCTCACACCGCAGGACGCCCCGGCGCCGGACACCTTCTACGCCGTCAGCAAGCTCGCCGGGGAACACCTCGGCTACCTCTACGCCCACAAGCACGGCCTCGAAGTCGTCGCGGTCCGCATCGGCTCCTTCCGCGAACACCCCACCGAACCACGCCACCGCCACACCTGGCTGAGCCCCCGCGACGCCACCGCACTCCTGCACTCCGCCGCGACCGCCCCGCTGGCCGACCCGTACACCGTGCTGTACGGCATCTCCGCCAACACCGCCCGCTGGTGGCCGGACACCGGCTGGGACACCATCGGGTACCGGCCGCAGGACGACGCCGCCGCCCACCCCGCCCCCGGCCCACTCACCGACCGCTGGCAGGGCGGCGGATTCGCGGAACACCCGGGCCCACAGCTCTAGTTCCACCCCGCCGCTCCCCGGCAGCCCGGCCCCGGACACACAGCACTCCGCCGTCGATGAGCCGCGGAGCCCCAATCCGCAGGGGACGATACGGCTGCTCATGGACGCCCTCCGCTGCTCCTCCTCGGCAGAGAGCTCCTGCACCCGGTGCCTTACGGGCGAGCCCGGCTCGCGGTTCACCGCCGTTCGGCGCGCGCACACCCACAGGCCGCCCCCAGGGCCTGTGACTCACCTCACACACTTCCTTCGGGTTTCGGTTGAGCACTTCGCCGGCCTGATCCGTGTAGCTGTCAGAACGGCACGGTTCACGGAGAACCGGGCCGACAGACCTACCTGGGGGACGGAAATGATCAGGACGCGTGTTGCGGTACTCACCGCCGCCTTGGCCGCAGGCACGGCCGCATTGACGGGCTGCTCCTCGGGTGGCACCGCTGCCGAGCCCCGGTCCGCCGGGAGCGCGACGACGGCCGCACCGCTCAGCTACGTTCCCGGGACCGCGAAGGACAACAACGCCCCGGCCGGCACCGGCGACTTCTTCAACGGGCCCGGCACCGACCCGGCCGCGATGAAGTGGGTGCAGCTCAGCGCCGGTGCGGCCGGTGCGCTCAATCCGGTCCTCCGCAACGGCGCGGGTTTCACCCTCTACCGCTTCGACAAGGACTCCGCGAACCCCTCGAAGTCCACCTGCGACGGCGCCTGCGCCACGACCTGGCCTCCGGTCCTGGTCCAGCCCGGCTCGAAGATCTTCCTGGACGGTGTGGCGAAGTCGGACGTCGGTGCCGTCAAGCGCGACGACGGCACCCTGCAGGTCACCGTCGGCGGCTGGCCCGTCTACCGGTTCAGCAAGGACACCGCACCCGGCCAGACCAACGGCCAGGGCGTCGGCGGGACTTGGTTCGGCGTGACGCCGGACGGCGGCAAGGCGGGCCAGTCACCACAGGGCACCGACTCCGACACGGGGCTCGACTACCGGACCGGCACCGCGAAGCAGAACAACGCGCCGCAGGGCACCGGCGACCTCTACACCGGAGCTCGCAACGCCCCGGACGCGATGAAGTGGGTGCAGCTGACCGCGGGTTCGGCCAACGGTCTGAACCCGATCGTGCACGACGGCGCAGGCTTCACCATCTACCGGTTCGACAAGGACTCCGCGAAGCCCTCGAAGTCCACCTGCGACGGCGCCTGCGCCACGACATGGCCTCCGGTCCTGGTCCAGCCCGGCTCGAAGATCTTCGTCGACGGTGTGCCGACCTCGAAGATCGGCATTGTGACGCGTACCGACGGCACCCGCCAGGTCACCATCGGCGGCTGGCCCGTCTACCGGTTCAGCAAGGACACCGCGCCCGGCCAGACCAACGGCGAGGGCGTCGGCGGGACCTGGTTCGCCGTCTCCCCGAGCGGCGGAAAAGTCCTCCCCGCGGCCGGCGACACCGGTGCCTCCACCGCCTCCCCGGGTGCCTCCGGCGGTCCGGCCGCGCCGACCGCCGCGCCGAGTGGCGGCTCGACCGGCGCCCCGAGCCCGGCCGGCTCCTCCGTCGCCCTCGGGAACGGCAACGTCACCCTGGACAGCGGCGTCAACTTCACCGAACCCAACGGTTCGGAGGCACTCGCGGGCCCCGGCTGCAAGAACGTCTCGCAGGCGAACTCGGCCTCCTCGCTGGACCTCAGCGGCGGTCCGGTCAAGATCTGGACCGGCCCCGACTGCACCGGTACCTCGGCCGTGGTGACCGGCAGCATCGCCGACCTCTCCACGATCGGCTTCGACAAGAAGATCGTCTCGATCCGGTTCGGCAACTGAGCCGCCCCCGTCCGGGCCGTGCCCAGGGCGGCCAGGGCTTCGGCATAGTCGCGTGATGTGCGTTTTGTGATCATGTGAGTCCGAGTAGGGCGAGTGGGCGGCGTGGGTCGGCGGGAAGGCGGCGTGCCCGCGCTGGGTGTGCATCGCGTCGGCGGTGATGACCATTCCGGCCAGGTCGGCGACGGTGTCCAGCAGGGGCTGGAAGCAGGTGATCTCGTTGGTCTTCTCACTGACGTCCATCTGGGCCGGGACCAGGCCGGTGGTGTGCTCCACGGCGGCGAGCAGGTGTACCTTGCGGCCGGTTGCCTTGGCGGCGCCGCGCAGGCTCTTGCCGTCCACCGACACTCCGCGCAGGCCAGTGGAGCCGGCCGCCTTCGGGCGGCGGTCAGCCAGCCAGCGGCCGACTGCTCGATCCAGTGCGTCGCCGTCGACGCGGGCCACCAGTCGGCGCACCGTCGATTCCGCGGGCACCAGCCGCCCAGGCAGCAACGGATCACAACGGATACCGAGGCGTTCGAGCACGCAGGTCGGGGCGTCGGCGATCCACTCGCCGACCGCCAGCAGTGAGGTGGCTCCGGTCAGTACGGCACACGCGCTCAGCGCGAGCACGGCGGCCAGGGCGTGGCGCGCTCCGCGCGGGTCACGTGGGTCGGGCACTTCGGCCAGCCGCTCCAGCAGCCCCGGGATCTCCTCGGGGCGGGGTTCGGGCTGCTCGCGGAGTTGGTCAAGAGCAGGCGGGATCGGGGATGGTGCGTCGGCAGGCACGGTCTTCCCGGCAGGTCATGGGGCGTAGCGAATCTCAATGACCCGTCAAGCCGTCTGGGTGTCTGGCGGGGTAGAGGTGAACAGTCTCTTGTCACGCAGCATGGCCCACAGGACGTCAACTCGGCGGCGGGCGAGTGCGAGCACTGCTTGGGTGTGGATCAGTCCCTCGGCGCGCTTCTTGAGGTAGTAGTCCCGGGACGGTCCTGGGCGCATCATGGCGGACTGAGCGGCCATGTAGAACAACCAGCGCAGGCGCCGGTTGTACCTTTTGGGACGGTGAATATGGCCGGTCTTGCGGCCGGAGTCGCGCGGCACCGGCGCGAGGCCGGCATGCGAGGCCAGTCGGCCCGCGTCGCGATAGCCGGACAGGTCACCGACGATGGCGACGAATTCGGCGCCCAGGATCGGGCCCATGCGGGCATGGACTCGATGACCTCGGCGCGGTCGTCGGTGCGGAAGGTCTCGCGGATCTCGCGGTCGTTGTCCTTGATCCGCTCGTCCAGTGTCAGGAGCTGGTGGGCCAGGTCGCCGACCAGCTTCGCGGCTCGTTTCTCGCCCGGTAGCGTGGTGAGCTGGGACCGGGCGGCTTCCACAGCCCTCGCGGCGACCTCACCCGCAACGCGGACCTTGCGGCGTTCCAGCCAGGTGGCCAGCCGCTTGACGCCGATCCGGCGGAGAGCGGCCGGGGTCTGGTACTCGGTCAGCATCACGACGGGACCCTTTGGCCGCGGAGTAGTCGAAGGCGCGCTCCAGCGCTGGACAGACCCCGACCAGCAGGTCGCGCAGCCGGTTGATCAGCCGAACGCGGTCGGCGATCATGTCGCGCCGGTAGCTGGTGAGCAGTTGGAGCGTGGAGACCAGGCCATCGGGGGTCTCGATCGGGGTGAAGTCGCGACGCATGCGCGCGGTGTCGGCGATGACCAGGGCGTCCTTGGCGTCGGTCTTGCCCTCGCCGCGGTAGGCCCCAGACATCCGGTTCACAGTGCAGCCGGGTATGTAGACCACCTGCTGGCCGTGGGCGATCAGCAGGGCCAGCAGCAGCGAGGACGCACGCCCCGAGATGTCCACCGCCCAGCGAACCTCGTCGGCGGTCTCGCAGGCCGCTCCGATGAGAGCCAGGATCTCGCTCTCGTCGTTGAGGACCTTCCTGGAGAACACCGGCTCACCGCCGGAGTTGACCGCGACGGCCCAGTGATGTCCCTTGCCGGCATCGATGCCGACCCATATCCGAGCCCCACCCGTCGTCAACCCGCTCGCTCCGCTCCTCCCTGACCAGCACTTCCGTGGCCCGAAGAACACTCCGCCGACAGGTCCTTAACCAGCGATGCCCGCAGTTCTCAATCAGCAGTCGGAGCGTCCCGAAGGACCGGGCGGCCATTCTCCACGAGCCATCAACGGCAGGACCGCCATCAGCCACACCCGGTCCTCCCGGACCGCCTCACATTCTTAAGGAACTCCACGATCTTCGAAGCCCGTGCCTGTCTGTCGGTGTGTGGTCTCCGGACTTGGTTGACGTTTTGTCGTCGGGAGATGCTTGACGGGATCGCGGGTTGGCCCCAGCTTCGGTGACACGCGGCGCGCACCTGCGCGAGCTGCCTGGCCTCCCTCGACGAACAGCGCTGTGGGCAGGTCGGACAACGCCTGGATCTGCACCTACTAACCGAGTGCCGGCGGGTGCTCGGCTGGACGGCGTCCCCAGGCCGAGATCAGCGGCGCGAGTGTCAGGTCGAGTTTGCCCGCGTGGATGGCGGCCAGATGCGCGTCGATCTCGGCGTCGTCGGCCAGGCCGGCCGCGAGCAGCTCGCCGCGCACGTGCCGGATGGTCGCCGCCTCCAGCCGGTCGCAGGCCAGCCCCCCGACCGGGAAAGAGCCCCCCGCGGCGACATCTACCAAGCCGGCCTCACGCAATGCCCGCGGCAGTGTCCGGCCGTAGCGCAGGTCCGCGCCGCGGCGCGTCAGCAGCTCCCGGACCGCGTCGCGCAGCCGGTTGGCCCGCCGCTGCGCAGGGCCGCTGTCGTCCAGGCATGCCAGTGGCTGCAGAGCGGTATCGGCGTCCTCGACCAGCAGCCAGCCGCCGGGCCGTAGCGCTGCCGCCATCGTGGCCAACGCCCGAGCCCGGTCGGGTACATGGACCAGCACGAGCCGGGCGTGCACCAGATCGAACGTCCCCGGCTCCGGGGGCGGATCAGCGGCGACGTCGTGCTGGCGCACCTCGTACCCGTCGCCTGTCTTCAGCCACGACGGGTCGATGTCCGTGGCCAGCACATGCCCGGTCGGACCGACGGCCGCCGCGAGCGCCTCCGGGATACCGGGGCCACCGGCCCCCACTTCCCAGCAGCGCGAGCCAGCCCTGACCCCCAGTCGATCGAAGTGCCCGCGCGTCACACCGTCGAACAGCTCGGCCAGCCAAACGAATCGCTCGCCCGCCTCGGCGCGCGCGTTGTCCAGCAGGTACCCGCGGGCGGGAGCGGACTCTCCACCGAGCGCGGTAGTCCCGTCTATCGGATCCGGTCGGCCACCGACGTGCGGCGGGCGGGGCGAGGAGGTCATCCCTACATGGTCAACCTCCCCAGGCCACCAGCGCCACGACGACGGGAGAGAGACATCTCACACAGCCAGCGAACCCCGCACGTCCTACAGCACGGTTCTGCACCGTGACGCGCCGGCAGGGGTGCATGTACTCGGCCCCCACAGCCAGCGCACCAGGCGCGGGACAGCGCGCTGACCGGACTGTCGGCTACGGCCGGTTGACCTCGTACCGGACGCCTTCGATCACGACGTAAAGTCGGGGCCAGCGGATCCAGCAGATGCACGTCCCCGTTCATGACGGGTGGTGCCTCTTCTCCAGTTCGGGATCCGGGGCTGTCCGACACTGTCTTACTCCCAAGGCTTCCCACCCGACAGACCGTCATGAACCGGACACCATCCGACTACGCCGAAGCCCTGCCAGGGCGGCCCGGACGAGGACAGCGGTCGGGCCGGCCGGGCTACGAGGAGCGGAAATGGTCCGGAAATGCGGAAAGCCCCCTCCCGGTCTCCCGG
>NZ_JYJF01000759.1 GCF_000955975.1 Saccharothrix sp. ST-888 | reverse complement strand
TCGCAGGTCAGAGGCCGTTTTCTCGTTCGCGAGGAAGCGGCCTTCGGCGTGCGCTGGGGCTGCCTCTCACATTCGTCTCACGGTTTTCACGGTCCGACGTCGGGGCTGGGGACTGGCTCGGCACTGACAGCCGGCGACTGCATGCTCCTTTCGCCTTTATGTCAGATTTGTCGATCACTGAAGTGGGGTGGATGGTTGCCCGCCGTGATCGGCGATTCTGGTCATAGGATTCGCACTTGACGCATCTGCCATCGATCAAGTGCGCGCCGGGGGGTCCAGCCGCTGCTCAAGCGCCGGGCGAGTTGGGCAGCGATGACGCGGCCGCAG
>NZ_JYJF01000758.1 GCF_000955975.1 Saccharothrix sp. ST-888 | reverse complement strand
CGTGTCGGGCGCTCCTGGTCCGCCAAGCTGGGCTCCAGCAACGCTAACTCTTCGTCCGCAGCAGTGCTGACGCACTGTCCGACCGTCTCGACATCCTTGCCGGCCAGGATCTGCTGCAGCATCTCCGCGACCGTTGCCCGGCACGTTCCGTTGATTCACCCATGCCGTAGCCTGGGTAGCCGATCCTCGTCACCCAGGCCCCACCGGTCGGCCAGCGCGGCGGCGAGTGCGGCCTCGGTGTTTTCGCTGATCTCTCTCGCGCGCGCCCGAAGTGCCGGACTGTCAGCCACCACTCGCCAGAAGTCCGCCGCTGCGGGGTTGAGCCCG
>NZ_JYJF01000757.1 GCF_000955975.1 Saccharothrix sp. ST-888 | reverse complement strand
GTACGAGGAAATTGTCGGCCTCTCAGCTCGGTGACTGGGGGACGGCAATCAGCGGACACGCGATGCGTCTTCTGGAGCAGGGCCTGGAGGCGCCGGAGGACCTGGAGGATGTGGACGAGATTGTCCTGGACGGCGTAAGTCTGTTGGCGATCGGGCTGGAGGAGCGTCGCGCAACCCACTCCTGGGCAGGCACGGTGTAGCCAGATTACCCGCCGGTAAGTTTGGCTCATCATCATCTCGTCAGGGCCGGTGAGCTGCCCCTACGCTCCGATCACCGGACCGACGAGTGCCGCTGTGGCACCGTCAGATTCTGATGGAGCAGCAATG
>NZ_JYJF01000756.1 GCF_000955975.1 Saccharothrix sp. ST-888 | reverse complement strand
CACCCGCGCCTACGTCGAACAGGACCTCCACGCCATCTACGAAGGCGAAGTCCGCTACGCCCGCGACGCCTTCGAAGGACTCCGCCTGATGGACGCGCTGATCGCGGTCAAGCGCGGCGTCCCGGGTGCCGCACTGCCCGAGCTGCGCCAGCGGCGGCACGCCCGGGTCGAGGTCGAGGAGCCGGAGGAGGAGAACCTCGGTCAGGTCCGTTCCGATGTGGCGGTGGAAAACCGGGTGCCGGCTCCGCCGTTCTGGGGGGACCGGATCGTCAAGGGGGTGCCGTTCGCGGACTACGCGTCCTGGCTGGACGAGGACGCGCTGTTCAAG
>NZ_JYJF01000755.1 GCF_000955975.1 Saccharothrix sp. ST-888 | reverse complement strand
GGGCTCTGGGCACGATTGTTATGGTTAGGCTTACCTAAGTCAACGTCATGCCGACACGGTGTCGGGAAAACGGCCCCCGGCCCAGTGTGCGCCTGCGGCGCCGCTGTGGGAAGGCGGCAGCGGGCCGGACGGAGTGGACCGGAGTCCGGCGGGCGGGCAGGGGATGCAGCGGGCGGGCAACAGAAAGGCCGGGGCGAGCATCGCTGCTCGCCCCGGCCGGGCGAGCCACGGAACGCGGTCCGAGGGGAGGGGCATCAGGGGGCGCCTCGGCCCTGCAGCCGGTTGATGGGGGCCGTCGAACCGGCAGTGGCGTCGGCCGGGGCGGCGC
>NZ_JYJF01000754.1 GCF_000955975.1 Saccharothrix sp. ST-888 | reverse complement strand
TCGTGACGGTGGGCGGGACGCAGGCCTGGATCCTAGTGGGCCCCGGCGTGACCTCCCACCTCCGGGAGGCCGTCCGCCCGAGACCGATGCTGATCCCGCGCGACGCGGTGCGGGCCGACGACCTGTCGCCGGTGGAGTGCCCGGTTGCGGTCGCCCGCATCGGTGACGCGAGCCGTACCTCCGTCGTTCCCATCGGCACTGGCGACGACCCGTACCAGGCGCTGCCGGCCGGCCAGGCCGGTGCCCTGCGAGCGGCGTTCACCCCGACCGAGCTCCGCCATGTACGCGGCCTGACGGTCTCGCTGCTCGTGCGCGCCAGAAGGCACCC
>NZ_JYJF01000753.1 GCF_000955975.1 Saccharothrix sp. ST-888 | reverse complement strand
CCTCCTTCGCTGCGGCAGGAAGCTGGAGAACGGCAGCGCGTGCAACGCGAAGTTGTACGGTGCGCCTGCCCGGAAGACGCATGCCTACCGGTGCCGGTCTCTGCTGGACGGGGGCTGCAACAAGCGCAGTCGTCAGGGACCGGCGATCGACAAGCTGATCAAGCATCTCGTGCTCGCGAAGCTGGAGAAGCGGAGCGCTAAGCGTAAGCAGGTGGCGGAGGCCTGGTCCGAGGAGCCGAAGCTGGCCGACGCCCGGCGCCGGAAGGGCGCTCTGGAAGCGCAATGGGCGGCCGCGGGGATCAGCGACTCAACGTCATTGGCTTTTCTC
>NZ_JYJF01000752.1 GCF_000955975.1 Saccharothrix sp. ST-888 | reverse complement strand
GCGTATGCCTGGATGGCGTCGCGTTGGTATTCGGCAAGCCCGGCAGCGATCGCTTCGTAAGCCGCGCGCCACTGCTCGTTGTCGACGCACGCCTGGCCGCTCGCCCGGAACTGCGCGGCGTCCATCACCTGTACCTCCGCCAGCGCCTGATCCTCCCTGCCGACCTCCGGCTGGGCGCCCGGTGCGCCGGTCGGCGCGCCCGCGGGCATGTCGGCGGGCATGCGGACCACCTGCGCACGGCGTTTCCGGTGTCCTTGGTCGCTGTGGGCCTGCGCCATCGAAGCGCCCACGTGCTCGGACCGCTGCGCCAACTCGGGCCATTCATCGC
>NZ_JYJF01000751.1 GCF_000955975.1 Saccharothrix sp. ST-888 | reverse complement strand
GCGGCCTGCAGGTGGGCGACCTTATGGTCGGTTCCGTATCTCGCGGCCGGGTCCCGTGTGGTTCGTCGGTCCGGTCTGCAATCGACCAGACGTTAAGGTGGGCTGCTGATGAATAGCTTGCTGACCGGGGGGTCCGCGAAGGGCCGGGTGGCCGAGCTGCACACTCTTGGGGGGAAGGTCCGCCGGGGCCCGAGCGAGAAGGCGACCGAGGCGCAGCATGCCAAGGGGACGCTGACGGCTCGTGAGCGGATCGATCTGCTGTTGGACGAGGGTTCGTTCCGTGAGGTGGAGCCGTTGCGCCGGCACCGGGCGACGGGTTTCGGGCTGGA
>NZ_JYJF01000750.1 GCF_000955975.1 Saccharothrix sp. ST-888 | reverse complement strand
CACCCCGCCTCCCCGGGCGCGCCGAGCCTGCGGCGACGGTCCCCGTGACGGCCCGGCTCGGCTAGGCCGCCCAGCGCTTCCTGCTCTCCCGCGCGCCCACGGCGGCTGACGGTACGTGGGGTTGCCCGGCCAGCCCCGCCGTCCCCGCGGGCTCGTGCACGGCGCTGGCCACCCCCGACGTCGTGGACGGCGACTTCCCGGTGCTGCTCAGCGCGACCGACCAGGCGGGCACCGGCGCCAAGGCGGAGCCGGTGACGGTCAAGCTGCGTCCCCCGGCCTCGCTGGACACGCAGAGTGCGCCCGCCGCGCCGCGCGCTCCGGTCCGCCCG
>NZ_JYJF01000076.1 GCF_000955975.1 Saccharothrix sp. ST-888 | reverse complement strand
GCCGTCTCCCAGCGCCCGCCGGACGTCCGTCCGGCTCGGGTCTTTCCTTCTCAGGGAATGCCCGGGACATGCCTTTCGCTACCCGGCTTGCCAAGTCTTGGCGCCGAATTGGAGAGGGCTGTAGAAAGCCCGCCCCCGGCCCACGGGCCGGGGGGCACATCCCGGGGCCTCCCTCCAGGGTAGGACCGGGCAAACCGGTCGGCACGACCATCGTGAGCTGCTGCGTTCGGGTGACCCCGGCCGCCGGCTCAGGCCCCGTGCTTGGCCGCCACCACCGCGTCGAAGACCTCCCGCTTCGGCAGGCCGAGCTCCGCCGCCACGGCCGCGATGGCCTCCTTGCGGCGCTCCCCGGCCTCCTCGCGGACCGCCACCAGCTCGGCCAGCTGCGCCGGGCCGTACTCCTTCGGCGCGGCTGGCGGGGCGCCCGCGACCACCACGGTGATCTCGCCCCGGACCCCGTCCGCCGCCCAGTCCGCCAGCGCGCCCAGCGGGCCGCGCTTGACCTCCTCGTACGTCTTGGTCAGCTCGCGGCAGACCGCCGCCGGGCGGTCCGCGCCGAAGGCGGTGGCCATCGCGGCCAGCGTCTCGGCGATCCGGTGCGGGGCCTCGAAGAAGACCATGGTGCGCGGCTCGGCGGCGACCTCCGCCAGCTGCCTGGACCGGTCGCCGGCCTTGCGGGGCAGAAAGCCCTCGAAGGTGAACCGGTCCACCGGCAGGCCGGACAGCGCCAGCGCGGTCAGCACCGCGGACGGCCCCGGCACCGCGGTCACCTTGATCTCGGCCGCGACGGCGGCGTCCACCAGGCGGTAGCCGGGGTCGGAGACCGAGGGCATCCCGGCGTCGGTCACCAGCAGCACCCGGGCGCCGCCGCGCAGCGCCTCCACCAGCTCGGGCGTCCGGGCCACCTCGTTGCCCTCGAAGTACGAGACCACCCGCCCGACCGGGGTCACCCCCAGCGCCTGCGTCAACCGGCGCAGCCGCCGGGTGTCCTCGGCGGCGATCACATCCGCCGTCGCCAGCTCGGTGAGCAGCCTCGGCGGCGCGTCCGAGACGTCGCCAATGGGTGTCCCTGCGAGAACCAGTACTCCTGTCACTCCCCCATCCTCCCAGCCCGGACCCGCCCGGCCCGCCACCCGGCACCCTGGAGCGCAGGCCGGGGCCCTCGTCCGGCCGCACCGTGCGCAGCGCCGGCCCTCGCCGCCCGCGTCCCGTTCTCCGCCCGGAAACCCTTGTCAGCTCATGCCCCACCCCTACGATGTGGCGGGTGAGCGGCGAGAAGGCACCTGAGACACCCCCGGGCGTGGACCACCCCGAGCAGGGCGGCATCGCCGTGCTGCCCGCGCCCGGCGACGAGCCGCCCGCGGCCGTCCCGGCACCGCGTGCGGCGGCCCCCCTCCGGTCGGTCTGGGAGCGCGGACTGGCGAGGTACGGCTACCGCGCGCCGGTCAGGCCCGAGCCCGCCGAACAGCTGGTCCCGCCGATGCCGGACGGCCCGCGGGTGACACCCCGCCGGGTCCTGCCCGCACCGCGCCTCGCGGCCCGCGGCATCGTCCTGCCCGACCCGCTCTGGTCCTGGCTCTGCCGCTGGTCGGGCTGGCTGGGCCCGGTCGCGGTGGCGCTGTTCGGCGGGGTGCTGCGCTTCTGGGGCCTGGGCCAGCCGAACTCCCTCATCTTCGACGAGACGTACTACGCGAAGGACGCGTACGCGCTCTGGCACGTCGGCTACGAGACCAGCTGGCCGGACGACGCCAACGCGCAGATCGTGGCGCCGCATCCGAGCGTCCCGTTCCGCACCGATCCGGCGTACATCGTGCATCCGCCGGTCGGGAAGTGGCTGATCGGCATCGGCGAGCAGCTGTTCGGGATGCACCCGTTCGGCTGGCGGTTCATGGTGGCGGTGCTCGGGACCGTCTCGATCCTGATGCTCGCCCGGATCGCCCGCCGGCTGTTCCGCTCGACCCTGCTGGGATGCGTCGCGGGCCTGCTGCTGAGCGTCGACGGACTGCACTACGTGATGAGCCGCTCCGCGCTGCTCGACCTGATCGTCATGTTCTGGATGCTGGCCGCGTTCGGCTTCCTGCTGCTGGACCGGGACCGGACCCGGGAGCTGATCGCCCGCCGGCTGGCGGCCGGGCCGGACGGCGCGGAGCGGCTGGGCCTGGGCTGGCGCCCCTACCGGCTGGCGGCGGCCGTCTGCATCGGCCTGACCTGCGCCACCAAGTGGAGCGGCATGTACGTGCTGCTGGCGTTCTGGCTGCTGGGCGCCTGCTGGGACATCGGCGCCCGGCGGCTGGCGGGGGCGCGGCGCTGGCTGCGGCTCGGCCTGTGGGACGCCACGCTGGCGCTGCCGGCGGTCTCGCTGATCGCGGTCGGGGTGTACCTGGCCTCCTGGACCGGCTGGTTCCTCAGCAGCAACGTCCCCGGTCAGGGCGGCTACGGCCGGGACTGGGCGGTGCACCGGGCCGGTCTGTCACCGGAGTTCGTGTTCGGCGTGAAGATGCCGTTCCAGTTCGACCTGACCTGGGTGCCGGACGCGCTGCGCAGCCTGTGGCATTACCACGCGACGATGTACAGCTTCCACGTGAACCTGCACGACCCGCACACCTACCAGTCGAACCCGTGGAGCTGGCTGTTCCTGGGCCGTCCGGTCTCGTACTTCTACGAGTCCCCGAAGTCCGGCCAGTCCGGCTGCACCGCGAACGAGTGCGCCCGCGAGGTGCTGGGCATCGGCACGCCGCTGCTGTGGTGGGCCGGCGTGGCCGCGCTGGCGTACTGCCTGTACCGCTGGGCGCTGCGGCGCGACTGGCGGGCGGGCGCGGTGCTCTGCGGCCTGGCGGCGGGCTACCTGCCCTGGTTCATGTACCAGCAGCGGACCATCTTCCTCTTCTACGCGGTCGCCTTCGTCCCCTTCCTGGTACTGGCGGTGACGATGATGATCGGCGCGCTGATCGGTCCGGCCACCGCCTCGTACGACCGCCGGGTGGTCGGCACCACGGCGGCGGCACTGCTGGTGCTCGCGATCATGTGGAACTTCCTGTACTTCCTCCCGCTGTACACCGGCGAGATGATCCCGATGGACGACTGGCGGTCCAGGATGTGGTTCACCAGCTGGATCTGAGGTCGGGACCTCCAGTACCGAATACGTCACGAGTACGGGGGTCCGACGGGGCTGACCGGGCCGCCCGCCTAGGGTGGCCGGGTCACAGCTGTCGGAACGCGGGGGGAACCGCACCATGAACAAGGGCGTGAAGATCGGCATGGCCGCCGTCTGCACCGGGATGATCTCGGTCGCCGGGTACGGGGTGTACAACATCGCCGGTGCGGTGATGGGCGGGAAGACCGGCCAGTCGGATGCCGGACCGAAGGTCCGCACGGTGGCCACCCAGCCCCCGACCGGACAGCAGGCCGAGGACGGCGCGAAGGCCTTCCTCGCCGCCTGGGCGAAGGGCGACCTGGAGGCCGCGGCCGCGCTGACCGACCGGCCCGACACCGCCGTCGCGACCCTGACGGCCTTCCGGGACAAGGTCAAGCCGGGCTCGATGACGCTGTCCGTCACCGGCCCTGCGGTTGGCGCCGGCGCCCCGTCGCCGGTGCCCTCCGCACCCGCGGCACAGGTCTCGCTGACCTTCAGGGCCACCGTCGAGTTCGCCGGGACCGGAACGGCCTGGAGCTACGACGGCGTGCTCGGCATGGTCAGGATGAGCGACGGCAAGAGCGCCGTGCACTGGACCCCGACCGTGATCCACCCCCATCTGGCCCCGGGGAAGAGCATCTCCGTCCGCCCGCTGCCCGCCTCGGCCTCGTCCGCGCTGGCGGACCGCGACGGCGGGCCGCTCGACGCCTACCCCTCGCTCCAGCCGCTGCTGGCCGAACTGGCCGACCGGGTGCCCTCGGGCGAGGCGGGCACGGCCGGTACCGGCGTGGTGATCACCGACGACAGCGGTCAGGGCACGACGGAGAAGCTCTTCACCGTCACCGAGCCCAAGTCCGCGCAGAAGGCCAAGCTGACCATCGACGGCAAGCTGCAGGCGGCCGCCGAGAAGGCCGTGCAGCAGGCCTCCGACGGTGGCAGCAAGCCGGCCTCGCTGGTGGCCGTCGAGCCCAGCACCGGGAAGATCCTGGCCTTCGCCAACGCCCCGGCCACCGGCCAGAACCGGGCCTTCCTGGGCGCCATCGCCCCCGGCTCCACCATGAAGGTGATCACCGCCACCGCCCTGCTGGAGAACGGGGTCTCCGCCGACGCGACGATGCCCTGCAAGCAGAACCTCTCGGTGAACGGCTTCAACTTCAAGAACGACAACGACGAGTCGGGCGAGGACTGGACCTTCAGCAAGGACTTCGCCCAGTCCTGCAACACCGCCTTCATCCAGCAGGGCACGAGCACCCTCAGGAGCAGCGAACTCCAGGACACCGCACGGCAGTTCTTCGGCATCGGGCCGACCTGGAAGGTCGGCCTCAAGCTGTCCCCGGCCAAGGTACCGGCGCCGGGCAGCTCCACCGAGCGGGCCGCCCAGCTGATCGGCCAGGGCCAGATCACCATGAACTCGCTCACCATGGCCTCGGTCGCCGCCACCGTCGAGAACGGCACCTTCCGCCAGCCGATCCTCATCCCCGGCTACGACCAGGTCCCGGCCGAGCGCAAGCTGTCCTCGGCCACCCTGAAGTCGCTGCGCCAGATGATGCACCTGACCGCCACCAGCGGCACCGCCCGCGAGGCGATGTCCGGGCTCAGCGGGAACACCGGGGCCAAGACCGGCACCGCGCAGGTCGGCGGCCAGTCCTCGGACAACAGCTGGTTCACCGCCTACCGCGACGACCTCGCGGTGGCCGTCGAGGTCGAGGGCGGCGGCCACGGCTCCGAGGCCGCCGCACCGGCCGCCGCCCTGGTGCTCGGCGTCGGCAACGACGGCTGAGCGCCGGACGGGTCAGCCCTTCCCGTACACGGCCTCGACGTTGTCGGCGGCCGGGTGGCTGCGCCCGGCCGGGCCGGCCGCGAAGGCCCGGAGCAGGTTCTCGGTGACCTGCCGGGTCATCGCCCCGGCCGCGGCGTCCATCCCGTGATCGGCCCGGCCGCCGCCGGGGCCGTTGGCGTCCAGCGACTCCACCCAGCGCATCGTCCCGCTGGCGAACACCCCGGCGCCGCTCGGCACCGTGTAGTACGCGGAGTCCGCGAAGCTGCGCCGCCCGTCGCAGACCACCGGCGAGTGGGCCAGGATCTCGATCGGCCGGGGCGTGGGGAAGCCGGTGAGCACCCGGTCGTACTCGACCCCGACCAGGTGCGGGAAGCTGTCGCCCGCCTTGACCCCCGTCCCGGCGAACAGCCAGTGGCCGGGCTCGGTCACCACATAGGGGGCGTCGACCGGGTAGCCGTCGTAGATCACCCCGAGCAGCGAACTCTCCGGATCGGCGCCCGGCTGCTCGCGGAAGTCGGTGGTCGCGGGCTTCCCCGCCCGGTAGCCGGGGTCCTCCTGGTAGGCGGCCTTGTAGCAGACCACCGTACGGTCCGGCCCGAGGCCCGAGGGCTCGAAGCGGACCCGGCGGAAGCAGCAGTTGGCGCCCAGGACCGCCACATTGGTCCCGGCGTCCCGGGCTGAGGTGACATGCTGCCGCTGCTCCGGCGACCAGTACTCGTCATGCCCCAGCGACACCACGGCCGTCGCCCCGTGCAGCAGCGCCGGATCGCGCGCCACGTCCACTCCCGTGGTGTAGGCCAGTGGCAGGCCGAGTTTCTCCGCCAGGGCGATCAGCGGCGCCTCGTACACCAGGAACAGCCCGGCACCGTTGTCGTACAGGTACGGCCGGTCGAAGGTGACCTCCAGCGAACGGGTCGCCAGTCCCCCGGTCGGGCCGTTGTAGAGGCTGTACCCGCCCCACTCGTTGTACGCCTGCCAGGTCGCCGGGGCGTTGACGATCACCGTCCTCCCCGCAGTGACCGCCGACCGGACGGTGACCGGGACGAAGCGCTGCCCCGATCCGTCCTCGGCATCCAGGCGGAGCAGGTAGCTGCCCTCCGGCCAGCCCTCGGTGTCCACCGTGGTGCTCCTGGCCCAGTCGGTACGGACCGTCCTGGTCCGCTGGTCGACCGTCGGATCGGCCTGCCGGCTGCCCGGCAGCCGCTCGGAGCGCCACACCAGCCGGGCCCGCGCACCGCCGTACCAGCCCATCCGGTACGCGGAGACGGTGAACCCCGGCGCGGTGGTCGACACATGCAGCCCGAACTGCTCGCCCGGGAGCACACTCACCCGGTCGGCGAACCCCTCGATCGCCCGCGCGGGACCGGCCTGGGTCACCTTCCAGTCCGCATCACCCGGCCGCTCGTTCTCGGCCCGGCTCCCGGACGGGCCCGGGGCGGGGCCGCCCGCCGCCGACGCCCCGGCGCTCGCGGCACTCGCCGCGGGGGCCGCCCCCGGCGTACCCCCGGGGCCGCAGGCGCTCAACCCGACCGCGGCCCCCGCCGCCAGCCCGAGAAACCGCCGCCGCCCGGTGCCCGACCCCCGCCGCTCGCCCATGCCCGTCTCCCGACTCCGTA
The DNA here is from genome assembly GCF_000955975.1 of Saccharothrix sp. ST-888. Classification (GTDB taxonomy): domain Bacteria; phylum Actinomycetota; class Actinomycetes; order Streptomycetales; family Streptomycetaceae; genus Kitasatospora. Next base: position 29,737 of record NZ_JYJF01000076.1, on the reverse strand, counting down.
TCACCGTGGCTCCCCGCTCGGTCCGCACTCCGGGGCCACCGTTACGCATCAAACATCCGCCCGGACGTCAGAGCATCCCCCAGCCGCATCCGGAGTAGCCACCGCCGCTGGGTCCGGCCCTACGGCCCACCGCGCGCCGGGCACCTGCGAGCGGGTCCGCCGCGCGCCGGTCCGGGGCCAGGTCGAACGCCGAGGGGCTGCCGGGGGAATCCCCCGGCAGCCCCTCGGCCCGGTGCGCGGACCGCAGCCTGCGTACGGCCGTGCTCAGCCGCCCGTGCTGAGCTCGCTCTCCGCCCGGTTGAGCTTGGAGTGCTTGACGCTGTAGCCGAAGTAGATGACAGCGGCGATGGCGAGGGCGATCCCGAAGAACAGGAAGGTCAGCGGGTGCAGCCCGTAGATCAGGTAGGCGCAGAAGCCGACGCTGAGCAGCGGGACGACCGGGTAGCCGGGAACCCGGAAGCCGCGCGGCAGGTGCGGCTGGGTGCGGCGCAGGATGATCACGCCGATCGAGACCACCGAGAACGCGACCAGGGTGCCCAGGCTGGTCAGGTCGGTCAGGATGTCGAGCGGGACGAAGGCCGCCAGGGCGGCGACGCCGACACCGACCACCAGGGTGTTCCAGACCGGGGTACCGGTCTTCGGGGAGACCTCGGCGAACTTCTTCGGCAGCATGCCGTCGCGGCCCATCGAGTACAGGATGCGGGTCTGGCCGTAGATCACCACGAGGGTGACGCTGAAGATCGAGATGATCGCACCGAGCGCGAACATCAGGCCCGGCCAGGTCTGGCCGGTGATGTCCTGGAGGATCTGCGCGAGCCCGGCCTCCTGGCCGTCGAACTTCTGCCACGACTGGGCGCCGAGGGCGGCGATGGCGACACCGATGTACAGCAGGGTGACCACGACCAGCGAGATGATGATCGCCAGCGGCAGGGTGCGGCGCGGGTTCTTGACCTCTTCACCCGCCGTGGAGACCGCGTCCAGACCGATGAACGAGAAGAAGATGCTCGACGCGGCCACCTGCACACCGCCGAAGCCGAGCGGCATGAACGGGCTCAGGTTGCCGCTGCGGAAGCCGGTGAGGCCGATCGCGATGAAGAGCACCAGGATCACGATCTTGATGCCGACCATGGTCGCGTTGACCTTGGCCGACTCGCTGACACCGCGGATCAGCAGCAGGACCACCATGGCCACCAGGATCACGGCGGGCAGGTTGAAGTACCCGCCGTCGCCGGGCGGCGCCGCCATCCACTCCGGGATCCGGAAGCCGAAGGCCAGGTCGAAGAACTTGTTCAGGTACTGGCCCCAGCTCACCGCGATGGCGGAGGCCGAGACCCCGTACTCCAGCAGCAGGCAGACGCCGACCCCGAAGGCGACGATCTCGCCGAGCGTCGCGTAGGCGTACGAGTACGAGGAGCCGGAGACCGGGATCGCGGAGGCCATCTCGGCGTAGCAGAGCGCCGTCAGACCGGCCGTGACCGCCGCCAGCACGAAGGACACGATCACCGCGGGGCCGGCCTCGGGGACCGCGCTGCTCAGCACGAAGAAGATGCCGGTGCCGACGGTCGCGCCGATACCGATCGAGGAGAGCTGCCAGAGGCCGATCGAGCGGCGCAGGTGGATCCCGGAGCGGCCGCCCTCCTCGGGTGCCCCGGCAGGGAGGCTGTCGGCCGAACCGCTCTCGGCGATCAGGGTGTCGATCGGCTTCCGTCTGAACAGACGCGCGCTGGTGGTGCTTGGGGTGGTCAACGCGGTGGTTCCTTCTAGGCGGGGGAGGGTGTCCTAGCGACTGCTCCGCAGCTGCTCGTGGGGGGAGCAGACGGACCAACCGAACAAAGATGGGACAGTACCCCGCGAATCCACCAGTAGCGCAAACGGTGAGAGCCGAGGTCCGCCTTGTACGAATCGTCGCATAACCCCTGACAAACCGGACAGAAAGCAGACGGCGCGGCGATCCGTCCGCGTAGTGGTTGGGATCAGGCCGTGCCGGCCGGTATCGGACGCCCGCCAGGGTCATCCCGCTCTCCGGCAGAGTGCGTTCGGCGCCTGACAGCGGTTCGCCTGTCCGCCCGTCAGTGGCCCTGGAGCACCGCCTGCATCACGGACCTGGCGATCGGCGCGGCGAGGCCGCCGCCGGTGACGTCGGTGGCCTCGCTGTCGGCGATCACCACGGCCACCGCGACCGGGGGGACGTCGCGGGAGTCGGCGGGCCTGGCCCAGGAGATGAACCAGGCGTAGGGGGTGCCGGTGTTGTCGACGCCGTGCTGGGCGGTACCGGTCTTGCCGCCGACGACGGCATCGGAGATCCGGGCGTTGCGGCCGGTGCCGTTCTCCACCACGTCGGTCATCAGCTGCTGCACCTGCCCGGCGACGGACGGGGTCATCGCCTTCCGGTAGGTGACGGGCTCCATCACCTGGACCGTGCTGCCGTCGCTCTTCGCCAGTCTGTCCACAAGCTGTGGATACATCACCGTGCCGTTGTTGGCGACGCCCGCCGCGACCATGGCCATCACCAGCGGCGTGGCGGCGGTGTCGTACTGGCCGATCGAGGAGAGCGCGACCTGCGACTGGTTCATCCTGGTGTCGAAGTTGCTGCGCGCGGCCCGCACCGGGATGTCCAGTCTCGGGTCGTTGAAGCCGAAGTTCTCGGCCATCGCCGTCATCTTCTCCAGCCCGGTCCGCACCCCGAGGTATCCCATCACGCTGTTGCAGGAGTACGTCATTGCGGTGTCCAGCGACAGATCCGCGGTGTCACAGGCGCTGGTGTCGTTGACCAGCGGCGTCGTGGTCCCCGGCATGACGTACGGGTACGGGGCGCCGGTCCCCTCCCCGGTGTCGGTGACGACCCCGGCGGAGAGCGCGGCCGCCGCCGTGACCACCTTGAAGGTCGAGCCCGGCGGGTAGATCTGCCGCAGCGCCCGGTTGAGCATCGGCTGGTTGGTGTCGGCCCGGAGCCTGTCCCAGGCGGCCTGGTCGGCGCCCGAGGAGCCGGCGAAGGCGCCGGGGTCGTACGAGGGGGTGCTGACCAGCGCGAGGATCCGGCCGGTGGCGGGTTCGATCGCCGCGACGGCGCCCTTCTGCCCGTTGAGGCCGTCCATGGCGGCCTGCTGGGCGGCCTTGTCGATGGTGGTGTGGACGTCCCCGCCGGGGTTCTGCCTGCGGGCCACCTCGTCCCAGAGCGCCCAGCTCGCCAGACGGTCGTCGGTGCCGGAGAGCAGGTCGTCGTAGACGCCTTCGAGCTGGGTGTTGCCGTAGGTCTGCGAGGAGTAGCCGGTGATCGCCGCGTACCGGGAGCCGTCGGTGTAGGTGCGCTTGTACGCGTACCGGCCGCCGGTCGCCACCGAACCGGTGACCGGCTGGCCGGCCACCAGGATGTTTCCGCGCGGCTGGGAGTACCGCTGGATGGTCGCGCGCTGGTTGGCGGAGTTGTGGTCGAGCGAGTCGGCCTCGAAGACCTGGACCCGGGTGGCCTGGGCGGCGAGCGCGACGATCAGCAGCAGTACGAAGGTACCGGCCCGGCGTCCGGTGGTGGAGATGCCGGGCAGGCCCTGCGGGCCGTTGGCCGACGTCCTGGGGCGTCTGCGGCGGACCATCGGCTACTCCCCCTCCGGCAGCGGCCGGCGGGCGATGTCGCTCATCCGGACCAGCAGCGCGACGATGATCCAGTTGGTCACCACCGAGGAGCCGCCCTGGGCGATGAAGGGCAGCGTCATCCCGGTCAGTGGAATCAGCCCGAGCACCCCGCCGGCCACCACGAAGACCTGCAGACCGACGATGGCGGCCAGGCCGATCGCCAGCAGCCGCCCGAACGGGTCCCTGAGCGCGATCCCGGTCCGGAAGCCGCGCGAGATCAGCAGCGCGTACAGCAGCAACAGCGTGACCAGGCCGACCAGGCCGAGCTCCTCCCCGATGGTCGCCAGGATGAAGTCGGACTTGGCGGCGAAGCCGATCAGGATCGAGTGCCCGAGGCCGAGACCGGTACCCAGCACGCCGCCCCAGGCGAAGGCGAACAGCGACTGGGCGATCTGGTTGGCGCCCTGCCCGGCCGAGATGGAGGCCAGCGGGTCCAGCCAGTCCGTCACCCGGCTGTGCACGTGCGGGGAGAGCCAGCCCACGGTGACCGCCCCGATCGCGGCCAGCACCAGCCCGATCGCGATCCAGCCGGTGCGCGCGGTCGCCACGTACAGCATCACCACGAAGAGGCCGAAGAAGAGCAGCGAGGTACCGAGGTCGGTCTCCAGCACCAGGACGCCCACGAAGGCGGCCCAGATCAGCAGCACCGGGCCGAGCACCCGCCCGCGCGGCAGCTGGAACCTCCAGACCCGGCGCCCGGTCAGCGCCAGCGCGTCCCGGTGCACCGCCAGGTACGCGGCGAAGAAGATCGCCAGCAGGATCTTGGCGAACTCGCCCGGCTGGAAGGAGAGCGGGCCGACGGTGATCCAGATCCGCGAGCCGTACACCGGCGGGAAGAAGATCGGCAGGATCAGCAGCACCAGCGCCACCAGTGCGCCGATGTAGGCGTACCGCTGGAGGATCCTGTGGTCGCGCAGCACCACCACCACGCCGATGAACAGGGCCACCCCGAGGGTGGACCAGAGCAGCTGGGTGGGGGCCGCCTCGCTCTTCGGCGTGGCCCGGTCCAGGCGGTAGATGACGACCAGTCCGACACCGTTGAGCAGGACCGCGATCGGCAGCAGCAGCGGGTCCGCGTATCCGGCCTTCCAGCGGATCACCCCGTGCGCGGCCAGCGCGAGCACCCCCAGCGCGACCCCGTACCCGACCGCGCCCGACGGCACCCTGCCGTCGATGTCGACGCCGACCTCGACATAGCCGAAGACGGCGATCAGCACGGCACCGAGCACCAGGACGAGTTCGGTGTTGCGACGGCTCTTGACCGGGCGGCCCTCCGGGGCGCCGGCCCTGGCCACGGCGGAGGGTGAGGCCACGGGCCCTCCTGTCTGCTCGGCGGTACAGGCGGGGGTGGACGGGCCGACTCTCCCGTCCACCCCCGAGGGTGCTGCGTGTCCGGCTCAGGCGCCAGACCCCGCCCGTGCGGCCTGGGCGATCGCGAACAGCTCGCTCACGGAGGTGTCCTTCCACCCGGCCGGCTTCACACCGTCTCCCGCGGACGGACATGTCCCGGCACACGGGTCCGGTTCCCCCGACCCTAACCAGGATTTGCCATATTTATGGCTGTTGGTAGCGGTGTGTCCGATATTGCAGGGCGCCCGGTTCCGCCTGACGCGACCTCACCGCAGGCGCCCCGAGGCGCTCCGCCCTTCTCCGGCAGGGAAGTTCAAGCACCGGGAGGGCATTGGTCTTTCGCAACTGATGATCCATAGGATGCGGCCCGTGACGACCATGAGACGACGATTGCCGGTCAGGCGGCCGCTGGGCCTGCTGGCCGCGCTGGCGATATCCGCCGGCGCCCTGCTCAGCGGGCTGCCCGCGCAGGCCGACGAGACCACCCCCACCAGCTCCGAGGCACCGAGGGTCGACCTGGTCCTCGACGTCAGCGGCTCGATGCGGACCGCCGACATCCAGGGCAAGAGCCGGATCTCGGTCGCCCAGCAGTCCATCGACGAGGTGATCGACGCACTGCCGGCCGAGACCGACTTCGGCATCCGGACGCTCGGCGCGACCTACCCCGGCAACGAGCAGGCCATGGGCTGCAAGGACAGCCAGCAGCTCTTCCCGATCGGCAAGACCAACAAGGTCGAGGCGAAGACCGCCGTGGCCACCCTGCGCCCCACCGGCTGGACCCCGATCGGACTCGCGCTGCGCGAGGCCGCCAAGGACCTCGGCACCGGCCGGACCACCCGCCGGGTGGTGCTGATCACCGACGGTGAGGACACCTGCGCCCCGCCGGACCCCTGCGACGTGGCCCGCGAGCTCGCCGCCCAGGGCACCCACCTGGTGGTGGACACCCTGGGTCTGGCCCACGACGACAAGACCCGCCAGCAGCTGCTCTGCATCGCCAACGCGACCGGCGGCACCTACACCGACGTCCGCACCCAGGAGCAGCTGACCGGCAAGGTCAAGCAGCTGGTCGGCCGCGCCGGGGACACCTACAAGGTGACGCCCGCCCAGACCACCGGCACCGACAAGTGCGAGACCGCACCGCTGCTGACCCCGGGCGTCTACAGCGACCGGGAGAAGTTCTCCGAGCACCGCGTCTACCGGGTGCCGGTCAAGCCGGGCCAGGAACTGCGCGCCTCGGTCAGCGTCGCGATGGACCGGGCGGTGGCCCGCGACTACGGCGTGCTGCTGCAGGCCACCGACCAGGCGGGACAGGAACTGGTCCGCGGCACGGACGCGGGCAGCGGCCGTACCGACGTCGCCTCGACCGGCGTGCGCTGGTCCGCCTCCGGCACCTCGGCCACCCCGACGGCCACCGCGACCGGTTCCGGCGCTGCCACGGCCGAGGGCAGGACGGTCTGCCTGATCATCAGCAACTCCTTCGCCCCGCAGCCGGGGGCGGCCGCCGACCCCGGGCTGCCGCTGGAGCTGACCGTGGACGTGGCCGCCGCCTCCCCAGCCCCCGACGGCCCGGCCGCCGGGCTCGGCCGGGGCTGGGTGCTGCTGCTGGTGCTCACCGGCGCCGGACTGCTGACCGGCCTGGTGTTCGGCTGGGTGGCACGCTGGCGAATCGCTGTCTGGCGGGAGAACTGACGATGCGTACGAGACTCACCACGGCAACGCTCCGCCTCACCGCGGGCGCGCTGCTCGCGCTCGGACTGCTGCCCGCGCTGGCCCCGGCCGCATCGGCCGCGCCCCCGGCGAGCCCGTCCGGCAAGAGCCAGGCCCCCGCGACCACCGCAGGCACCTCCTTCCTGACCGCGACCACGCTGGCGGCCGGGCAGGAGGCCGAGGTGGCGGCGTCCACCGGTGACTACCTCTACTGGGCCTTCCCGGCCTCCGAGGGGCAGACCGACACCGTGCAGGTGACCGTCACCCTGCCGCCCAGCATGGACCGGCACGCCCCGCAGACCTGGACGGTGGAGCTCTTCGACGGGCTGCGCCGCCGCCAGTCCTGCACCGCCGGGCCGCAGAGCGCGACGGCGGCCGCCAACGCCCCCTCGCTCGCGGTCGGGTGCACGCTGCGCCAGATCCGGTCCTGGGCCGAGCCCTGGTCGGGCGACCCGCTGCCGGGGACGTACTACATCCGGCTCACCACCAGTGACGTGGACCAGCAGGACCTCGGGCTGGCGGCCCAGGTCAAGCTGCACATCACCAGCAAGGGCGGCCCGAACGACGCCCAGCCCGAGGGCGGTGAGCTGAAGGCTCCGCTGGTACCGCCGGTCAACGCGGGGTCGGCCGCCCCCGGCGCGTCCGCCGCGCCGACCGCCACCGCGACGGACGGCGGCCCGGCCGCCACGCGGGCCGCCGCACCGGTCGCGCAAAAGACGCACTGGTACTCGGACCTGTTCTCCGGCTGGAACACCCGGTGGTTCTGGACCCTCGGCGGCGGCGCCCTGGCCGCCCTGGCCGGTGTGGCGGGCTACACCCTGACCCGCCACCCGCACGGCCGACGGCCCACCCAGCACCACGGTCCGCAGCACTGACCCGGACTGTCCCCTCGGCGGGCCCGGAGCCTCAGCAACGGCTCCGGGCCCGCCGCGCTCTCCACCACCCTCCGAGCGCAGGGTGCGGGCGGTTGGCCGAAATCCGGTCCTCCGCTTCGGTTTCTGCGATCGATCAATTGACGGACAGTCATCCGATCGGATTGCCTATGCGACGACCCGGGCACGGAGGGTGACAGCTCTTACCTCCGGGCCGCCTCGCCCTCCTCTCACGGAGACCACGTGCGCCTTCGCCTGTTCCTCGCACCGATCATCGCCGCCGCCGCACTCCTCGCCCCCGCCGTACCGGCCTCGGCCGCCACGGCCGCCGCCGGCGCCGCGAACGAGTGCTCCGCCGACTTCCACGGCGGCGACCCCCGCCTCGGCCCGCAGGACCTGCCCAGGAGGGGCGCGGTCGGCCGCGAGCTGATCGGCTACCGGCGCACCGGCGGCCTGACCGAGGAGAAGTTCCTCGCCGCCTACTACAGCCCCACCGCCAACTCCGGCTCCCCGGGCTGGGCGTACCCGCCGTCCGACGGCTACGTGGTCCGCCCCGACGGCACCCCGGTCGAGTTCACCGTCCGCCTCTTCCCCGGTCAGGACATCGACCGCTACGGCAGCGAGTACGGCAGTTTCCTCGCCCCCGAGGGCATCCCCTACGCCGCCCGCTCCATCCCGCCGCAGAGCCTCGACGGCAGCCCCGCCGCCGGCTGCAACTACCGCGACTACCGCGTCCTCAAGCCGTTCACCGTCCACGCCGGCCCGATCGCCCCGTGGTTCGGCCAGCCCGGCTACGGCCTCCAGTACCAGCTCGACGGCACCCTCGTCCCCAGCGCCCCGACCCGCCTGAACGTCCTGTGGCTGGTCGACAACGGCTACCTGGCCCGCCTGAACTGACCCCGACAGCCGGACATCCGGCCCTGAAGCCCACCCGGGTCTTCAGGGCCGCCCCTTCGAGCCCCGTCCGTGATCCGGATCAACCGCCGCACATCCTCGCCTTCCACCCCCCGGGGGCGTGAAGTCGCAGTCCGGTAGTGGCCGATTCGGGGTAGGCCGCCACTCCCTGCGTCCGCCTGTCCCCGGGCTGTGTATCGGTGATCCCGACCCGGTGTCGGGCCGTCACGCCGCCAGGCGGCGGCGGAGGGACCGGGCGGCGCGGGCGACGGAACGGGCACGGAGCAGGTGACCCTCCTTGCGCAGGTACCACGCCAGCCAGGTCAACGAGTCGGCGAGACCGGCGAGTCGACTCCTCGGATGCGGCGCGGAGAGCCGGGCGACCAGCCGCAGCGTCTCGTCGGCAAGCGCCGGGACCTCGGAGCGGTGGTCGAGCCGGGCGAGACGGAGGGTGAGGTTGCTGGTGGCGTGCGTGAGGCCGGAGAGGTGGTCCGGGTCGACCGGAGGCGTTCCGCGGAACAGGGCGACGGCCTCGCGGCTGGCGGTGAGTGCGTCCCCATGCCGGTCGGTGTCGGCGTAGCGGATGCTGAGGTTGTTCAAGGCCCGGGCCAGTTCCAGCAGTTGGGCGTCCTCCCGCCGGGCGGCCCAGGTCCGGTAGTGCGCGACGGATCCTCGGCGGCCCGGACGGCGTCGCGGTGGCGGCCGAGCGAGGCCAGCCGGGTGGCCAGGCTGTCGAGCGAGTTCGCCAGCAGCAGGCGGACGGTGCCGGGATCGGTGCCCGGCCGGGCAGCGACGGCGAGTTGCCGGCGGTAGGTGGCGATGGCCTCGGCCACGGGGGCGAGCGCCTCGGCGGGCCGACCGAGCCAGGCCAGGACCAGTCCGAGGTCGTTGCGGAAGACAGCGAGCCGGAGTTCCATCGGCGAGTCGCCCGCCGGGAGGCCCTGGGCCCGCTCCACGGCGGCGCGCAGCAGCGGCAGGGCGCCCTGGAGGTCGCCCGCGTGGGCGAGCCGCATGCCCCGGCGGGCGAGCTCCTCGGCCGCTTCGAGGCCGTCCGGGCGTGGTGCGTCGTGATCGGTCCCCCTGGTCCGGATGCCGGTCGGCTCCAGTCTGCCGGAGACCGAAGGCGGCGCGGCTCTGGTCGCGATCGGCCTGCCAGAGCTCCTGCGGCTCCTGTTGGTCGTGCCGTGGTGGCGCGACTGCCGGGCATTCACCGTCCAGGAGAGCAGCGAGCTGGCTGCCGAATACCTGGAGGACATGCCTGATCTGGCAGTACGGCGGGACCGCGCGGCCATCGCTCTCGGCCTCGACCTCCCCAGTGAGACGGACGTGCTGACCCGCCTGCGTGAGGTGGCCACGGAGGTGGGCAAGAGTCCGCGTACAGAACCGGGCGTTCCTCGCCACCCTCACCGCAGAAGAAGTAGGTACCCCCGCCACCGTCTCCCGCAAAGCCCTCCAATGCCGCGCCCGACGCGAGGTGCACCTCCTCGACGTGGTCGCCTCGGTCCAGCTCGAAGTCGCCCGGCTCGGCCAGGAAATCGGCAGCGTCCACCTGCTCGCGGATGGTGTTGATCAGCGATCGCATGCGCCGCACCCTAACGGCCGGCTCCGACGGTCGGGACCTCGCGATGCCTACACCCGTTCCACCCACCGCCAACGGGCTCCCCACACCGGCCACCTGACGCGCAGTTCCCCAGCCCCCGGCCGCCGTTCGCCCACAACGGCGGCCCGGCAAGCGTCACGCGCCACCGAGCCACGAACCGCACCCGCGAAGGGCCTCCGATTTCACACGGCGCCCCGAACCGGCCCGCACAACGCAAGAGTCCCGCCCGATCTTTCGATCGGGCGGGACTCTGTTGGTGGTGGAGCTGAGGGGATTCGAACCCCTGACCCCCTCGATGCGAACGAGGTGCGCTACCGGACTGCGCCACAGCCCCAACGAGAAAGAACTCTAGCACCTTTTGGAGGGGGCTCGTGACCACCCCCCTGACAGCCGAGTGCCCCGCCGCAGGGCGCTGACCGGCGGCGGGGCGGGGTGGCTCATTCGTTGGCGGCTCGGGGGCGGGCCAGGTAGTCCTCGTCGGGCAGGGGCGGCGGGGCGGCCTCCGCGTACTGGTCGAAGAGGGGCGTCCTGCGGGGTTCGGCGGTGCGGCCGGAGTCCCAGGTGTCGCGGGCGTTGAGGTCGAGCCCGCGGGTGACCCTGGGGGCAACCGGGGCGGTGACGTAGGTCGGCAGCGGGACCGGGACCGGCTCCCAGGACTCGGGACCGGCGGCGCCGTTCTCCCGCATGCCGTCCACCCACTCCTCGTGGTCGGTCGCCTCCGCCACGGCCTCGGCCGAGTTCTCCGCCGGTTCGCGGCGGCCACCCGGGTCGGCGGCCAGGCGCAGGTACGGACGCTCGGGGTCGGCGGCGTGCTCCGCCGAGCGCTCCGCGGACGGCGCGGCCGCCCGCTCGGTGGCCCGCTCGCCCGGCCGCGCGGTGTCGTCCAGGACGGCCTCGGGGTCGCCCGTACGGGCCCGCTCCCGCTCGCGGAGGCGCTCGGCGGCCTGGGCGGCGCGGGCGCGGTCCAGCTTGACCTCGTACCGCTGGCGCTCCAGCCGCCTGAGGTGGCCGATGTAGAGGGTGAGGAAGACTGCCGGGATGCCCGGGACCCAGAGGAAGGCCACGCCCGCCACTGCGGCGATCACCGCGCCCGCCGCGAAGGCGAGGAAGAGTGTGGTGACCATCCGCCGGCGCCGCGCCAGCAGCCGGGCCCGCCGCTCGGCGGGACGCCCCTGCGCGGCCCGGTGCGGTGGGCCCTGGGGAGCCGCGTCCGCGTCGCCCCGGTCGGCGGACTCGGCCCGCTCTCCGGCTCCGTCGGACGCCGAAGCCGGATCCGAGGGGGCCGTGCCCGTGTCGGGACCCGGCTCCGAAGCCGGACTGTCGTCATCGTCACCGAGGGACCGGGCCACCCGCCGCTCCAGGGCCGAACGGCCGGCCAGCAAGCGGATCGCGGTACTGAAGCGTTCCGTCGGACGAGCCTCGTTGAGCTCGTCCTGCCTGCGGAGCCACATCGGCACCAGATAGGCAGCCCAGGCCCCTACGATGACCGCGTAGATAAGGCCGCTACTGCTCACCTTTCACACGGTACGGGGGTCGGGGAAGGCCCGGCAGCAATTTGGCACGGCGTGTCGTGTGATCAAGCTGATTCTCCGACTATTTTGCCGGTATTTGTGACCACTCGCGGGGGTGGCGATGCCATATCGATATCATGTTATCGAACATATATTCAATTACCGTACTGACCTCGGACGGTGACTGCACGCCAGCGGGCCAGCATGCCCTCTGGAACCTCCTCGGCGGTCAGCGCATAGACCAGGTGGTCCCGCCAGTCCCCGTCGATGTGGAGATATCGTGGACGCATTCCCTCCGAGCGGAAGCCGAGCTTTTCCACCACCCGGCGACTCGGCCCGTTCTCCGGCCGGATGCAGACCTCGATCCGGTGCAGGCCGAGAACCGCGAAGCAATAGTCCACGGAAAGCGCGACAGCGGTCGGCATGATCCCCCGGCCGGCCACCGCCTCGTCGACCCAGTAGCCGACATTGGCCGAGCACATCGAGCCCCAGGTGATCCCGCCGACCGTGAGCTGGCCGACCAGCTCGCCGCGGTACAGCACCACGAAGGGCAGGATCCGCCCGGCCGCCGCCTCGCCGCGCAGGTAGCGGACCATCTGCCGGTACGTCGGACGCGGTCCGGAGGCCCGGCCGGGCTGCGCGGGCGGCACGGTGGCCTCCCAGCGGCGCAGCCAGTCCCGGTTCCGTCGGCTGACCTCCTGCCAGGCCCGCTGGTCACGGGCCCGGATCGGGCGCAGCGTGACGTCCCCCTCGTGGAGCTCGACCTGCCAGCCGCCGTTCAGTTCCCGTCTCCCTCGCCTGCGGCGGGCCGGGGATGGTCGCCTCCGCCGAGCTGGTCCACCGCGTGGGCGAGCAGCGGTCCCAGGACGGCCAGCCCGTCCTTGACGCCTCCGGTGGAGCCGGGCAGGTTGACGATCAGGGTGCGTCCGGCCAGGCCGGCCAGGCCCCGGGAGAGCGCCGAGGTGGGCACCTTCTCGCGCCCGTACGCCCGGATCGACTCGGCGATGCCGGGGATCTGGCGGTCGATCACCCGTGCGGTCATCTCGGGGGTGAGGTCCATCGGCGAGATCCCGGTGCCGCCGGTGGTGAGCACGACGTCGTACCCGGCGGCGACGGCCTCGCGCAGGGCGGCCTCGACCGGTTCGCCGTCCGGGACCACGCGCGGCCCGTCCGCCTCGAAGCCCATCCGCCGCAGACCGGCGACCAGCAGCGGGCCGCCCTTGTCCTGGTAGACCCCGGCCGAGGCGCGGTTGGAGACGGTGACAGCCAGTGCCCTCATCGCGAGACCTCCGGCGCGTGCCAGTCGCCGCTCTTGCCGCCGGTCTTGCTGAGCACCCGGACGTCCTCGATCGAAGCGCCCTTGTCGACCGCCTTGACCATGTCGATCACGGTGAGGCCGGCGACGGCGACCGCGGTGAGGGCCTCCATCTCGACGCCCGTGCGGTCGGCGGTCTTCACCGTGGCGGTGATCTCGACGGCCTCGTCGGTGACGGTCAGGTCGACCTTGACGCCGGAGATGGCGATCGGGTGGCAGAGCGGGACGAGGTCGGGGGTCCGCTTGGCACCCATGATCCCGGCGATCCGCGCGACGGCGAGGGCGTCGCCCTTGGGGACGCCCTCGCCGCGCAGCAGTTCGATCACGCGCGGGGCCACCCGCACCCGTCCGGCGGCCACGGCCGTCCGTACGGTGGTCGCCTTCTCGGAGACGTCGACCATGCGGGCGGCGCCGGTGTCATCGACGTGCGTCAGACGGTCGCCGGAGGGTGCGGTCACGGGGAAACTCCATGGGTACGGCCAGGGTGCGCGGCGCGAACACCGTGCTGCGGGTACGAATACCGCGCTACCGTACCTCCCCGCCCTGCTCAGTCCGTGAGAAGGACCACATCCACGGTGCTGCCGGGGGCCAGCGAGGTGGTCTCCTCCGGAACGGTGATCAGGCAGTTGGCCCTGGCGAGCGCACCGACCAGGTGCGAGCCCTCGCCGCCGACCGGGCGCACCTCGCCGTCCGCGTACCAGCCGCGCAGGAACTGCCGCCGCCCTGCCGGGGAGCGCAGTTCGGCCGGGCAGACGGCCCGGACGACCGGGCGGTGGACGTCGGTGGCACCGAGCATGGTGCGGATGACCGGGCGGACGAAGAGCTCGAAGGAGATGTACGAGCTGACCGGGTTGCCGGGCAGCGCCAGCAGCGGCACACCCGCCCCCGCGCCGATCCGGCCGAAGCCCTGCGGCTTGCCCGGCTGCATCCGCAGCCGGCGGAAGTCGACACCGGCGGCCGCACCGCCCTCGACCGACTGGAGGGCCTCCTTGACCACGTCGTACGCGCCGACGCTGACACCACCGCTGGTGACGATCAGATCGGCCCGGCCCAACTGGTCCTCCAGGACGGCCCGCAGGGTCGCCGCGTCGTCCGGGACGCCGCCGACCCGGTAGGCGATGGCGCCCGCGTCCCGGGCGGCGGCGGTGAGGGTGAAGCTGTTGGAGTCGGAGATCTGCCCGGGGCCCACCGGCTCGCCGGGCTGGACCAGTTCGCTGCCGGTGGAGAGCACCACCACGCGCGGCCGGGGCCGGACCCGGACCATGCCCCGGCCGATGGCGGCCAACAGGCCGAGCTGGGTCGGGCCGAGCACGGTCCCGGCCGGGAGCACGTGGTCGCCCGTGGCGATGTCGCTGCCGCGGCGGCGGATGTACGCGCCCTCGCCGACCGGGCGCAGGACGCGTACCTCCTCGTTCTCGACCGGGGCTCCCATGCTGTCGGCGGCCTGTCCGGTGCCGGTGCCGCCGTCGGTCCACTCGACCGGGGCGACGGCTTCGGCGCCGGGCGGCATCGGGGCACCGGTCATGATCCGGGCGGCCTGCCCGGGGCCGACCTTGGGCAGTTCGCCCGCGCCGGCCGCGATGTCGCCGACCACGGTGAGCACCGAGGGGTACTGCTCGGTGGCGCCGGCGGTGTCGGCGGTGCGCAGCGCGTAGCCGTCCATCGAGCTGTTGTCGAAGGGCGGCAGGTCGGTGGCGGCGACGACGTCCTCGGCGAGGGTGCAGCCCTGGGCGTCGAGCAGTTGGAGTTCGATCGCCGGGAGCGGGGCGATCTCCCCGAGGACGTCGGCGAGGTGCTCGTCGACCGTCCACATCCGCGGCGCGGCCGGGACCGGAGTCTCTCCGCAGCAGGGGTCGTTCGTCCCGGTCATCGCCTCACGCTCGCCTTCTTCGCAGCTCAGTCCTGCATCTCGGTGGCCACGAACTCCCTGAGCCAGGAACGGAACTCCGACCCCAGGTCCTCGCGCTCACACGCAAGTCGGACGATAGCGCGAAGGTAGTCCGCGCGGTCGCCCGTGTCATAACGGCGGCCCTTGAAGATCACACCGTGGACCGGGCCGCCGGTGGACTCGTCCCGCTGGGCCAGCTCGCGCAGCGCGTCGGTCAGCTGGATCTCGCCGCCCCGGCCGGGCCTGGTCTCGCGCAGCACGTCGAAGATCGTCGGGTCGAGGATGTAGCGGCCGATCACCGCGTAGTTCGACGGCGCGTCAGCGGTCTCCGGCTTCTCCACCAGGTCGGTGACCCGGAAGACGTCGTCGCCGAAGCCGTTGGGCTTCACGGCGGCACAGCCGTAGAGGTGGATCTGCGAGGGGTCGACCTCCATCAGCGCGACCACCGAGCCGCCGAGCTCCTGCTGCACCTGGATCATCCGGGAGAGCAGCGGGTCGCGCGGATCGATCAGGTCGTCACCGAGCAGGACGGCGAACGGCTGGCCCGCGACGTGCTGTTCGGCGACCGAGACGGCGTGGCCGAGGCCCTTGGGGTCGCCCTGCCGGACGTAGTGCATGTTGGCGAGCCGGGCGGACTCCTGGACGCGCTTGAGCTTGTCCCGGTCACCCTTGCGTGCGAGCAGCTCCTCCAGCTCGTACGCCCGGTCGAAGTGGTCCTCCAGCGCCCGCTTGTTGCGCCCGGTGACCATCAGTATGTCGGAGAGCCCCGCGGCGGCGGCCTCTTCGACGACGTACTGGATGGCCGGCTTGTCGACGACCGGCAGCATCTCCTTCGGCGTCGCCTTGGTGGCCGGCAGGAAGCGGGTCCCCAACCCTGCGGCAGGAACAACCGCCTTGGTGACGGGCATTCGGGGGTGCATCTTCGTCATGGCGTCGACCTTACTAAGGCATGGTTCCGCTGAGCTGAGATCTGGGTTAACCAATCGTGAAACCCAGGTTCGCCTTCAGATCCCATCGTGAGCGGCGGCCACAGCGGCAGTGGTGTGGGCAGCACCGACGGAGGCGAGAGGAGCCGCCTCTCCGGTGCAGGGCGCCAGATTACCGGTGTTTTCCATGCTTTTGGGCCTAATGTTCCGAACTTCCGCTCCATCCTGGGATACGGCGGTTATGGGGGTCGGTTCGATACCATCGCTGTTGCCGATGAGGACAGTTGGGTGCGAGTGGTGTACGTGGCTCGTCGGATGCGCGGGCTCCACGGGCCTTGTGTGACTGACGGGGCTCTCGCTGCCTGTGGGGTTGGTGTGGTCGGTGCGGTCACCGTGATCGGTGGGGTCGGCCGTACGCCAGCAGTCGCCGCCGTCGGCGCGGGCGCGGGCCAGCGCCCGGTCCGCGGCGCGCAGCAGCACGGCGGCGTGCGCCCCGTCGGCGGGCAGCACCGCGACACCGATCGCGGCGGTCAGACCGTTGCCGCCGACCGGTCGGCGCGGCTCCGGGCCTGCGGGCGACCAGTCCAGCAGCCGGTGTCTGCGCACCGACCAGCACAGCCGCTCGGCGACGTGCGCCGCGCCGTCCGCCCCGGTGTCCGGCAGGACGACCAGGAACTCCTCACCGCCGTACCGGCCGAGGGTGTCCGAACGGCGGATCTCCACGCTCAGCCGCTGCGCCAGGTCCCGCAGCACGGCGTTGGCCCGGCGCCGCCCGTGCTCGGCCACCACCGCCTCGAAACCCGTGATCTCCATCATCAGCAGCGCCAGCCGGCGCGGGCGCTCGCCCGGCTCGGCCCGGCGGGAGCGCTCCACCTCCCGGTCCAGGGTGAGTTGGAGGTGGCGGTAGTTCCAGACACCGGTCTGCGGGTCGCAGGAGGCGGTCCGGCGGAGCACGTCGCACTCGGCCTCCAGCTCGGCGATCCGCTGCCCCAGAGCCGACTCCCGCTCGGCGGCGGCCGCCGTGGACCGGCGCAGCCGCAGACCGGACAGCACGGCCGTGGCCAGCCCGGTGGCGCTCAGCCCGGCCAGGGCGGCGGCCAGCAGCTGGGTGGACATCCATCGCCTTCCGCATGTCAGGCTCTGAACGCCGGGCGGCACGGGACAGACCCGTGGCGTCGGCGGGAGCGGAACCCAGGAGGATCCATTGCACAACGAGAAGGCCGAGCTGAGGTCACGGTTGCTCGCGGACCGGCGTGCGCTGTCGCCCGAATGGCGTGAAACCGCCGCCGCCGCACTGTCCGAACGCGCCGTGGAACTGGCCGGAGCGGGGCAGACCGTCGCCGCGTACGTCTCGGTCGGGGCGGAGCCCGGCACCCGGCCGCTGCTGGAAGCCCTGCGGGAGCGGGGGGTTCGGGTGCTGCTGCCGGTGCTGCTCCCCGACAACGACCTGGACTGGGCCGAGTACCAGGGCCCCGAGCAGCTCGCCCCCGCCGGGCGCGGGCTGCTGGAGCCGACCGGACCGCGGCTCGGCCCCGAGGAGGTCTGCACCGCCGCGCTGGTGCTGCTGCCTGGGCTCGCGGTGGACCGGCAGGGTCTGCGGCTCGGCCGCGGCGGCGGCTCGTACGACCGGGTCCTGGCCCGGCTGGCCCGTGCTCGGGCCCGCCCGGTGCTGGCCACCCTGCTGTACGACACCGAACTGCTCGACGCCGTCCCCGCCGAGCCGCACGACCTGCCGGTGCAGGTGGCGGTCACCCCGGCCGCCGTCCACCGCCTCAAGCAGCACTGACGCGCCCGGGGCACCGACGCACTCAGGGGCGCGGGGAACTGCGGGCGGCCCTCGGTGGAAGGCACGGCCGCGCAGTTCCCCGCGCCCCTGGACGGTCGTCCGCTCGCTCCGACGCCCTACTGGGCGCTGAGGACCAGCTTGTGCTTGGTCGCCTTCTCCACCGCGTCCGCCGACCAGGCCCAGGGGAGGAGTTCGCCCTTGGCCCACAGGGCGGTCTGGTCGTTGTAGTTGGCGTGGAAGGCGTGGCCCGAGGCACCGCCGACGTTGATCCAGCGGGAGGCGTTGAAGTCGCTCAGGTCGACGACCATCCGCATCGAGGGGATCCAGTCCACCTGGTACCCCGCAGCCGCGTTCCACCCGGAGGCGTTGACCGCCGCGCTGCCGCCGGAGAGCTGGTACGGGCCGCGGTTGAGCAGCTTGTGGACCAGCCCGGAGGCGATCGAGGAGTCGTCGGTGCCGAGCGTCTGCTCCTTGAGGGTCAGGGAGTGCAGCCGGCCCCAGTTCCAGGTGGAGATGTCCTTGCCCATCTGCGCCGTGAGGTCCTGACGGGCGTCCTTCATGGCCTCGGCGAGCAGGTTGTTCAGGCCGTGCTGCTGCACGTGGTTGGAGTCGATGTAGTCCCACCAGGTGCTCTTCGGGTTGGCGAGCAGCTGCCGGACCACCTCGGTCCACCGGTCGCCGCCGTCGGGCTGGGCGAAGTGGGCGTCGCGGGTGCCGCACTCGGTGACCGGGTGCGCGGCACCGCCGATCGCGTCGTCGGGAAGCGTGTTGTTGCTCTTCTGGCGGACCAGCAGGCAGTCGCCCTTGGCGCGGAGGTCGGCCGGGAACTTCTGGCCGAACGCGAGGGTGAGCAGCTGGCGCCAGACGCCGTTGTAGTACGCGGCGGCGGCGGAGTACGCGTCCTGGTGGTAGTTCCAGTCCTTGAGCAGGTCCTGCGCCTCGCGGACGTACGGGTCGTTGATGTTGACCTTGAGCAGCAGCGGGACCAGCGTCTGGGCCATCACGTTGGTGTTGTCCAGCTGCATCGACTGCATGTCGTCCGGCGAGATCTTGCCGCCGTTCTTCAGCTTGCCGTCGATCAGGTCGGTGATCTCCTTGGCCCGGGTGCCGTACTCCCAGTCCTTGGTGAGCAGGTACGGGTACGTGGCGTCCACCACGGCCTGGTTGGCGGTGACGATGTAGCCGTTCTTGGGGTTGAAGCTGTACGGCAGCGAGTTGAAGGGCACGAAGTCCTTCTTCCAGCCGTAGCTGGAGTCCCAGCCGGGGGCCGGGTAGCTGCCGTCGCCTTTGGTGCGCTGCGGGATCATGCCCGGCGCCTGGTAGCCGATGTTGTTGCTGGTGTCGGCGTAGATCAGGTTCTGGGCGGGGACCGCGAAGTCGGCGGCGGCGGACCGGAAGTCGGTCCAGTTGGCCGCGCGGTCGAGCTTGAAGACGGCGTCCATGGTCTTGCCCGGGGTGAGGGCGGTCCACTGGAGTGCCACGCCGTAGCCCTGGGCCCGGTCGGGGGCCGCGTTGCCCGCGGGGGCGTACTTGCCGACGGTCTGCTGCTCGGAGCTCTGGTCCGAGATCAGCGGGCCGCGGTCGGTGCTGCGGACGGTGATGGTCCGGTCGGCGCCGCCGGCGACCTTGATGGTCTCCTTGCGGGTCTGGAACTTCACGTTCTGGCCGTCGACCAGGTAGGTGTCGGGGCCGGTGACCTTCTCCAGGTAGAGGTCGGTGACATCGGCGCCGAGGTTGGTGAAGCCCCAGGAGACCTTCTGGTTGTGGCCGATCACCACGCCGGGCATCCCGGCGAAGGTGAAGCCCGAGGTGTCGAAGGCGCAGGTGGCGCTGACGGTCCGGCAGTGCAGGCCCATCTGGTACCAGACCGAGGGCAGGCCGGGGCCGAGGTGCGGGTCGTTGGCCAGCAGCGGCTTGCCGGTGGTGGTGTGGTCACCGCTGACCACCCAGGAGTTGGAGCCGATGCCCTGGCCCTGCGGGCCGAGCAGCTGCGGCAGCGCGGCCATCTTGTCGGAGATGTTGGTGAACAGCGCGCTGGTGGTGGCCCGGCCCTGGGCGGCACTCGTCGGGGCGGCGGAGCCGTCGGCCGGCTTGTAGGTGCCGTCCGTGCCGACCGTGCCGGTCTTCACGATGGTGCCGTTGCGGTCGTACGGGTAGGCCGGGTAGAGCTGGGCGATCTGCTCCGGCGCGAAGTCCTGGGAGAGCAGCGAGCGGTCGATCTCCTCCTGCATGTTGCCGGAGAGGTTCCAGGCCATCGCCTTGAGCCAGGCCACCGAGTCGACCGGGTCCCACGCCTCGGGCTTGTAGCTGCTGTTCACCGTGCCGAGCAGGGTGTACTCCAGCGAGGCGCTCTGACCGCCGGGGTGCTGGTCGAGCCAGGCGTTGACCCCGTCCGAGTAGGCCTTCAGGTACTTCTTGGTGTCGGCGGACAGCTGGGTGTCGTACTCCTGCTGCGCGACCTGGCGCCAGCCCATGGTGCGCAGGAAGGTGTCGGCCTCGACCTGGCCGGAGCCGAACATCTCGGAGAGCCGGCCCGAGGTGATGTGGCGTCGGACGTCCATCTCCCAGAACCGGTCCTGGGCCTGGACGTAGCCCTGGGCGCGGAACAGGTCCTCGGGGGTGTCGGCGTACAGCTGCGGGATGCCGTTGGCGTCGCGCTTGACGTCCACGGGCGCGGACATGCCGGCCACCGTCACGCTGCCGTCCACGTCGGGGAACGAGGCGCGGACGGCGCTGACCGCCCAGTAGCCGCCGCCTCCGACGGCGGCCACGAGCAACACGACCAGCACGAGCACGATCAGACGGGCGCGCCGGAACTTCTTCGAGCGGGGCATCTGGGTCCTTGGCTGGGTTGCGTTGACGGCCGTGACAGGTCACCACATTAGGGCGACTCAACTGGCGGACATGCACGGGGGACGTCCACGGTGGGCTGAGGTGGACCCTACCGGTCTCGCCGGGCGGACACCGACGATCAAAGAGCAGGTAAAATGTTAGACTGAGTAACAAGTCGTCGAACGAGCCATCAGCTCCGACCACCCACCTGCCCCGACCGCCCCTACGACGTGCCGAGGTGCCACTGCGTGACTGTCGACCACCTGAACCGCCTCCTGCTCGAGTTCTCCGTGATCCTTCTGTTCGCGGTGGTGGCCGTGCGAATCTCGACCCGATCAGGGCTGCCCAGCCTTCTGATCTACCTGGGGATCGGCGTCGCACTGGGCCAGAACGGCCTCGGAGTCACCTTCAACAATGCCGAACTCACCCAGGTCCTCGGCTACGCGGCCCTGGTGGTGATCCTCGCCGAGGGCGGTCTGAAGACCAGCTGGACGACCATAAAACCGGTCATGCCGGCCGCCTCGGTGCTGGCCACCCTGGGTGTGGCGGTCAGCGTCTTCGTCACCGCCGCGGGCGCCCACTGGCTGGTCGGATTCGACTGGCGGGTCTCCCTGCTGCTCGGCGCGATCGTCTCCTCCACCGATGCCGCGGCGGTCTTCTCGGTGCTGCGGATGGTGCCGCTGCCCACCCGGCTGACCGGACTGCTGGAGGCCGAGTCCGGCTTCAACGACGCCCCCGTGGTCATCCTGGTGGTCGCCTTCGCCACCACCGGACCGCTGGACTCCTGGTACGTCCTGGTCGGCACGATCATCGCCGAGCTGGCCATCGGTGCCGCTGTGGGATTCGCCATAGGCAGGATCGGCGCGTACGGGATCAAGCACGTCGCGCTGCCCTCCTCCGGCCTCTACCCGATCGCCGTGATGTCGCTGGCCGTACTGGCGTACGCGGGCGGCTCGCTGCTGCACGGCTCCGGCTTCCTGGCGGTCTACATCGCCTCGGTGATCCTCGGGAACGCCAAGCTTCCGCACGGCCCCGCCGTCCGGGGCTTCGCGGACGGACTGGCCTGGATCGGGCAGATCGGCATGTTCGTGGTGCTCGGCCTGCTCTGCAACCCCGACACCATGCGCTCGGCGATCGTCCCGGCACTGGTGATCGGAGCGGTGCTGGTCTTCGTCGCCAGACCCGCCTCGGTCCTCGCCGCCCTCACGCCGTTCCGGCTGCCCTGGCGCGAGCAGGCCCTGCTGAGCTGGGCCGGGCTGCGCGGAGCGGTGCCCATCGTGCTGGCGACCATCCCGCTGGTGGCCGAGGTGCCGCAGGCGCAGGAGGTCTTCAACATCGTCTTCATCCTGGTCGTCGTCTTCACCCTGCTCCAGGGCCCGACCCTGCCGCTGGTCGCCCGCAAACTGCGGATCTCCGAGGGCGCGATGGGCCAGGACCTGGGCATCGAGTCCGCACCACTGGAGCACCTGCACGGCCGCCTGCTGTCGGTCGCGCTCTCCGGGACGTCCCGGATGTCCGGCGTCGAGGTGGGCGAGCTGCGGCTGCCCGCCGGGGCCGCCGTCACCCTGGTGGTCCGCGACGACAGCAGCTTCGTCCCCGACAAGGCCACCGTGCTGCGGGCCGGCGACGAACTGCTCGTGGTCACCACCGAGGAAGTCAGCGAGGCTGCGGAGCGCAGGCTGCGGGCGGTCGATCGAGGCGGAAAGCTTGCCGGATGGCTGCACGGGCGCTAGATTCACACCTTTTCCGTGCCGTTCACCCTGTGTGACCCGCACGGACCGGGTCCGCAGTGCGTACTATGGACCGACATACCTGTTTTCATCACCGAAAACCCGCAACATCTGTCTGATGCAGAGTTGGCGCGACCGCTCGGCGGCCGTGGTCCCATCTCAGGTCGGCCCGCTTCCAGCACCATCGGCCACCCCTGGACCCCGGTATCAACCCCGGTCAACGCACGAGAGGACGACTCTCGGCGCTGCCGGGGGAAACCCCATACCTCGGCCGCGCTACCAGGCAGCAGGAAGGACCGACCGTGACGGCCCGCCGAACGGTCGCAGAGCCCACTCCTACCCGCGTCGGCTACGGCACGCTGCTCCGCACCCCTGGAGCCTGGACCTTCCTGGTCCCCGCCTTCGCGGCTCGACTTCCCTACGCGATGCTCAGCGCGGCCATCGTGCTGCTCATCCAGGCCGAGTACCACTCGTACGGCACGGCCGGCCTGGTCGTGGCGTTCGCCGCGGCGACCCAGGCGCTGGTCGGTCCGCAGACCGGCCGGCTCTCCGACCGGTCCGGCCAGGCCGCCGTGCTGGTCCCCACCATCGCGGTGCACGCGGCCGCGGTGGCCGCGCTGATCGCGCTGGCGCTCAACCACGCGCCGGTCTGGACGCTCTACCTGGCGGCCGGTACCGCCGGTGCCAGCGTGCCGCAGATCGGCGCGATGGTCCGGGCCCGCTGGGTCGCCAAGTTCTCCGACTCGCCGCGGAAGCTGAACACCGCGTTCGCCTTCGAGTCCGTGACCGACGAGTTCACGTTCGCGATCGGCCCGGTGCTGGCCTCCGGTATCTCCGCCTTCGTCTCACCGTCCGTCGCCCTGATCACCGAGGCCGCGTTGACCGTGGTCGGCGGTCTCGCGTTCGCCGCGCAGCGCGGTACCGCGCCCGCTCTGCACCCCCGGGTGCCCGGCGCCAAGCAGGTCTCGGCGCTCTCCTCGCCCGGCGTCCGGCTGCTGGCGGGGTCCTTCCTGGGCGTCGGCTCCGTCTTCGGCGCCATGACCGTCTCGGTGACCGCCTACGCCACCGCCGAGGGCCAGTCCGGCCTCACCGGCGTGGTGTACGGGATCTTCGCGGGCGGCAGCATGCTGGCCGGCGTGCTGTACGGCATGATCTCCTGGCGCCGCTCGGTCAAGCAGCGGATGCTCGGCAGCTACACGCTGCTGGTGCTGGGCTGCTCGACGCTCTGGGCGATGCCCAACCTGACCACGCTGGCGATCGCCGGACTGTTCTGCGGTCTGGCCATCGCGCCGACCCTGATCAGCGGCTACACGCTGGTCGAGACGCTGGTCTCGGACGGCGCCAAGACCGAGGCGTTCACCTGGCTGACCGGGGCCATCGGGCTCGGCCTGGCCGCGGGTTCCATCGTGGCCGGACTCCTGGTGGACCGGCACGGCGCCTGGGCCGGCTTCGTGGTGCCGGTCTTCGGAGCCGGGCTCGGCCTGATCGCGCTGGCCTCGCTGCGGCGGCTGCTGGACGCTCCCGGCGGGCCCAGCCGCACCGTGGCGCACGGCGGGACCCAGGTGCAGCTGGCCGGTGCGTCCAAGGGCTGAGACACCTCTGCTCGGCGCGCCGGACGGGGTATCTCACACCCGGTGGCGCTGGACTGATCCAGCGGAATGCCGCATCATTGACCGTCGTTAGCACTCATCAGGCGCGAGTGCCAGGGGGAAGTGCAGGAGGAAGAACAAGTGCCCACGTACCAGTACCAGTGCACCGAGTGCGGCAACGGCCTGGAGGCGGTGCAGAAGTTCACCGACGAGGCGCTGACCACGTGCCCCGACTGCCAGGGGAAGCTCCGCAAGGTCTTCTCGGCCGTGGGCGTGGTCTTCAAGGGTTCGGGCTTCTACCGCACCGACAGCCGCTCCTCGTCGAGCAGCTCGGTGAACTCCTCGACGTCGTCCTCGACCTCGACGTCCTCGTCCTCGACCTCCTCGGCGCCGGCCCCGGCCGCCGCTGCGGCTCCGGCGGCGAGCACCAGCACCAGCACCGCGAGCTGACACAGAAGCACCCCGGGCCGCCGCTGCGGCCCGTTCGAAAGGCCCGGATTCGGAGACGAACCCGGGCCTTTCGTATGACCACGCCACCCCTGCGGGTGAACGGAGTTATCCACAGGGCCGGGTTATCCACAGGAATTCGCGGGGGGATTCCCCGGCGGAGGCTGGTCGCGCACCCTGATGCGCATGACGACGTCCCTGGAACACCACTCGCTGCACTCGCACCCCGCCGCCGCCCGCACCGCCCCCTCGGCCGTGCCGCCCCGGCGCACCGTCCCCGCCTTCCCGCCGATCCGGCGCGGGGGTGGTGGGCGACACCGGCTCCAGCAGGCCGTCCGGCACCGGCCCGGCGTCCTGGTGACGGGCCTGCTGGCCGCCGCCACCGCATTCACCGCCGGGCCGCTGCGCCCCGGCCCGCCCGCGCCCGCCGCTCCCTCGACCGCCTCGGCAGCGGCCGCGCCGGTCGCCACCCCGCGCTGCACCGGGACGGCACCGCCGAACGGATGAGCGCGCGGGAATTCATCGGAATTCGCCGGGCTCCATCGGGATTCACCGGGGTTCACCGGAGTTCGCCGACCCGGCAGATCTGGAATTCACCGAGGCTACCGCCGGAAGGCGCTGCCGATGCTCAGCGCGACATAAAGGGCCGGAGGAATTCCTGTTTCGCGGCAATTCCGTCGTTCTCGTTGTCAGAGGTCGGCGCCACCGAGGCCGGCTGCTGGCCTGTCCACCGCCACGCTGCCGCTCGTTGTCCCGCCGGCCCACCTGGGCCCGTCTACGTCTAGTCGCCGTGGTGCGGGGGCCGCTGGCTCAGGTACCAGTCCAGGCCGCGCCCGCTGCTCTCCCCCGTCTGCGGGCGCTCGCCCCAGCCCCGATCCGTGTCGTCCCCGGTCTGCTGCTCCAGCGGGTCGCTGAAGACCAGCTTCGCCTTCGGCCGGGTCGGCTCGTCCTGCTCGGGCATCTCTGCTCCGTTCCTTGTCAACTGCATCCTCCAGCCAGCGTAGGCGGCCCCGGAGCGGCGGGGCCCCTGCCCGTCGGGCGCCGGACGGCGCCGGACCGTGGCACGGCCGTCGACCGGACCAAGGTCCCCACGGCTCCGGACGGTCGGGGCGCGGCTGTCAGGCGGCCTCGAAGCCCGCGTGGTCGGCGATCTTCTTCAGCTCCGCGAGCGCGTGCTTCTCGATCTGGCGTATCCGCTCACGGGTGAGCCCGTGCTGCTTGCCCACCTCCGTCAGCGTCCGCTCACGGCCGTCCTCCATTCCGTACCGGGAGCGGATGATGGAGGCCGTCCGGTCGTCGAGCCGGCCGATCAGGTCGTCCAGCTCCTCACGGCGGAGCATGACCATCACGGCATCCTCCGGAGAGACCGCCCCGGTGTCCTCGACCAGGTCACCGAACTGGGTCTCGCCCTCGTCGTCCACGGACATGTTGAGACTCACCGGGTCACGGGCCCAGTCGAGCACGTCCTTGATCCGGTCCTCGGTGGTGTCGAGTTCGGCGGCGATCTCGGCGGGCTCGGGCTCCCGGCCCAGTTCCTTGGCCTTCTCGCGCTGCACCCGGCGGATCCGGCCCAGCTCCTCGACCAGGTGGACGGGCAGCCGGATGGTGCGCGACTGGTCGGCGATCGAGCGGGTGATCGCCTGGCGGATCCACCAGGTCGCGTAGGTGGAGAACTTGAACCCCTTCGCGTAGTCGAACTTCTCGACCGCTCGAACCAGGCCGGCATTGCCCTCCTGGATCAGGTCGAGCAGAGGGAGGCCGCTGCGCGGGTACCGCCGGGCGACCGCGACCACCAGACGGAGGTTCGAACGGATGAAGACGTCCTTGGCGCGCTCGGCGTCGTTGGCTATCGCCTCCAGCTCCTCGCGCTGGGCACCCTTCGGAATGGAGTCCTCGTCCAGCAGGTGCTGGGCGTAGACACCCGCCTCGATGCGCAGCGAGAGTTCGACCTCCTCAGCGGCATCGAGCAGAGGCGTCCGGGCGATCTCGTCGAGGTACATACCGACAAGGTCGCGATCGGCCTCAAGGTTGTTCGGGCGGGCCGAGCGAGTCCGGTCGGCGCTGCCACGGACGACGGCACGAGTGGCCATGCTTGCTCCCTTGCTGCTGGTGCCGGTCTCCCTGGTCTTCACCCCCACCGGGGCGAGCCGAGGACAAAGAGATGCGGGCCCCATGGAGGCTCACACGTAACGATCCAACGCACAGAAATCGGACAACATTCCCAACTCGGCCAGATTCCTCGCACGATGCAGTATCCTGCAGAATTTGACCCATGATCGCGCACATTGTGTGATCGAAGGGAGACAGGCCGTGTCGAAATCGTCCCGTCCGCAAACCCAACGAACGAGATCCGACATCCGCAGCTTCCCCTCACAAAAGATGCCAAATCGCTATCAGGGCGGTGCGGACTCCCCTGCCGGCCCTGGGAAAGTGTCAGCCATGCACCTGCCCATCCACGGCGCCAGCGCCGCCTCCGCCCGGCGCCGCCGCGGCCGACTGCTCGAGTCCGCGGTTCTGGCCCTCGGCTGCGCTGCGCTCCTGGGCGTACTGCTGGCCCTGGTGCAGGGCGGCTGGGGTCCGCTCGCCCGGCTGGACCACGGCTGGGTCGACGCGCTGCACGACTACGCCCGCCGCCACACCGCCTGGACGGCGTCCATGCAGATGCTCTCCGACATCGGCGGCACGGTCACCACGCGCATCATCCTGGGCTCCACGGCCGTCTGGCTCTGGGCGATCGGCGCCCGGATGCTGGCCGGCTGGGCGGCGGCCCAGGTCCTGCTCGGCTGGCTGGCCAACTGGGGCGGGAAGGCACTGGTCGGCCGGGCCAGGCCGCACTTCGCCGACCCGGTCTCGCACGCGTCGGGTGCGGCCTTCCCCTCCGGGCACGCGATGTCCTCGGCGATCACCGGCGCCGCCCTGGTGATCCTGGTCTGGCCGCGCGCCAACCGGGCCGGGCGGGCCACCGCCTGCACCGCCGCCGCACTCGCCGTCCTGACCATCGGCTGGACCAGGATCGCCCTCGGGGTGCACTGGCCCAGCGACGTCCTGGCCGGGTGGCTGACAGCCGGCCTGGTGGTCGGTGGGGTGACGGTCGCGGCCGAGCTGTGGCGGCCCGGGGCACTGAGCCGCGACGTGCGCCGGGTCAACTGGCGGACCAGACCGAGGGTGCAGCGCGTCCTGGCCCCGGGAGTCAGCATGGGGCCGCGTCGGGAGAGTGAACCCGCCGCCGCCCCTGACGGCCAGTGAGAAAGGTCACATCTCGTTGAGGTGAGCCCGGGGGAGGGATCGGTAGAGTGCCGCGCCGACCAAAGCGCTCTGCACGAACACCGGGAAAATTACCGCAAATCGGGTCATTGGGTGCATGCTTCCGCCCGATTGGACCGGAATCCGAGCCGGTCGGGGCTTCGGGGAGATCTCCGGCACACGGCACACCGCTCCCCATCGAGTGCCGAGTTGAGGCAGACTTCTCCGGCTGGGTGCACCTGCGCCCAACCCGGGGGACCCAAGCACGACGGCGCGGACCAGGCCGGTCGTACGAGGCAGCACCGGCTCCGTACACCGCGGGACCGCCGGACAGCGGTTGCGGAAGCCCCGTAGCCGCGCACTGCCCAGGCACCGAGTGACGGGGGTCCGATGACCATGCACACGACGGGCGAGCCCTCCGGCTCGTACGGTGACCCGCCCACCATGCCGCTGCGTCAGATCACTGACGAGCAGTTCATGCCGCCCACGCCCGCACAGGCACAGCAGCAGGCGCCGCAGCACGGCTCGCAGCCGACCATGCACCTCGGCACCCAGCTGCCGCCTCCGCGCCAGCCGTTGGAGCAGCCGCCGGCGGAGGCCGAGGAGGCTTCGGCGGGCAAGGAGTCCTCCGCCGCCCGCAACGGGCTGATCATGGCCCTGGGGTCGCTGACCTCGCGCGCGCTCGGCTTCGTCCGGGCCGGTGTGATCGCCGCCGCACTGGGCGTCGGACAGCTCGCCGACGGCTACGCCGTCGCGACCCTGCTGCCGACCACGGTCTACATGATGCTGATCGGCGGTGTGCTCAACTCGGTCTTCGTCCCCGAGCTGGTCCGCGCCGCGCAGACCCACAAGGACCGCGGCGTCGCCTACACCAACCGTCTGCTGACGGCCTGCGGTGTGGCGCTGGTCGTCATCACCGTCGCTGCCTGGCTCTTCGCGCCGACGATCGTGGACTCCTACACCAACTACACCCCCGAACAGCACGTCCAGCGGGCGCTGACCATCGCGCTGGCGCGGTACTGCCTGCCGGCCATCCTGTTCTACGGCGTCTTCGGTCTGCTCGGCCAGGTGCTCAACGCCCGCGACCGCTTCGGCGCGATGATGTGGGCGCCGGTGATGAACAACGTCGTGGTGATCGGCGTCTTCGGCCTCTACATCGCGATCTGCAAGCACGCGGAGTCCGCCGACCAGATGAGCAGCGGCGCCACCATGCTGCTGGGAGCGGGCACCGCGCTCGGCATCCTGCTGCAGGCGCTCTCCCTGCTGCCCTCGTTGCGCGCCTCGGGATTCCGCTTCCGGCCGCGCTTCGACTGGAAGGGCGCCGGACTCACCACCCCGCTGCGGGCGGCCGGGTGGGCGCTGATGCTGGTCGTGGTGACGCAGCTCTCCTTCAACGCCATCACCAACATGGCCACCGGCGCCGGTTCGCAGGCTCATGA
The DNA here is from genome assembly GCF_000955975.1 of Saccharothrix sp. ST-888. GTDB lineage: Bacteria > Actinomycetota > Actinomycetes > Streptomycetales > Streptomycetaceae > Kitasatospora. The sequence goes on along the minus strand of NZ_JYJF01000076.1, from coordinate 978 downwards.
CCTGGGCCTGAAGGAGGGCCTGGGCTACACCCCCTACAACAACGCGTACCTGCTCTTCGTCGTCCCGCAGGGCATCATCACGGTCTCGATGGTCACGGCGATCCTGCCGACCATGTCCCGCGCGGTGAGCTCGGCCCGGTTCGAGGACGTCGGCCGGGAGCTGGCCCAGACCCTGCGCAGCTCGGCGGGGATGATCATCCCCGCCATGGCGATCTTCCTGTCGATGGCCAACCCGATCATCGGCCTCGCCTACGGCCACGGCAGCCAGATCAAGGCCGCCGACGTCCAGGTCATGGCCGAGATGCTGATCGCGTTCGCGATCGGTCTGCCGGCCTTCTGCGCCCAGTACGCGCTGGCCCGCGGGTTCTACGCGATGAGTGACGCGCGGACGCCGTTCTGGCTGACCACGGCGATCGCGGGCACCAACGTCGCCTTCTCCGCCATCGCGTACTACTCGCTTCCGGTGCGCTGGATCATCATCGGGATGGGCGTCGCACAGACCGTCGCCACCACGTTCGGTGTGGTCATCACCGGCCGGGCGCTCGGCAAGCGGCTGCGCGCCGAGGCGGCGGCCGCGCTGCCCGCGGACGCCACGCTGGAGATCGGCGGCGGCCGGCGGGGCCGGGTCCGCAGCGGCCTGGACGGCGGCCGGGTGACCACCCTGCACCTGGCGCTGGCGCTCGCCTGCGCGCCCGGTGCGCTGGCAGCCCACTGGATCGTCGGGCAGTGCGCGGACTCGCTCGGGCGGGGCATCGTCGGCAACTTCGCCGGCCTGGCGGCCGGTTCGCTGGCGGTCCTGGTCTCGGTCCTGGTGCTGGCCAAGCCGCTCGGTGCCGCAGGCGCGGTGGCGCCGCTGGCCCGCAAGCTGCGGATCCCCTACCCGGCCCCGGCGGTCGCCAACAGCGGCAAGCACCGCCGGTAGGCCACCGGCGGCGGCGAGCACGGCGGTCGGCCGCCGGCGGCGATAGGCGCGCCGAC
>NZ_JYJF01000749.1 GCF_000955975.1 Saccharothrix sp. ST-888 | reverse complement strand
TCCCCGCCGGGTGCGCAGAGGACGCGGCGGTGCTGGGCACGGTTCGGATGCTGGCCGGTCGTGGCGTGGACGTCCGCCGGGTCGAGCTGGACGGCGCCGCTCGCGGCGCGGTGGCGGAGTCGCTCCGGCAGGCGCTCGCGGACGGCTCGCCGGTCTCCGGTGTGCTGTCGCTGCTGGCGCTGGACCGGACCGTGGTTGAGTCGGGTGTGTCTGCCGGGCTCGGTGGGACCTTGGCGCTGGTGCAGGCGCTGGGCGACTGTGGTGTTGCTGCTCCGCTGTGGTGTGTGACGCGGGGTGCGGTGTCGACGGGTCGTTCGGACCGTCTGGTG
>NZ_JYJF01000748.1 GCF_000955975.1 Saccharothrix sp. ST-888 | reverse complement strand
CGGGGCCACGGGGCGGCACGTTGTGATCGGGCGGCGCCGGCGGGCGCAGGCCGGGCATCGGGTCGGCGCGGAGCCAGGCCTGGCTGCGCCACCAGGCCACGCCGCGGCGCGGGATGGACAGTTCGCGATTGGGCGTGCGCGCATCGGCGTCAGCGGCGCGCCGCGCGGGCGCGTCCGCGAGCCGGCCGGCGGCCTCCGGACGGTCGAGCAGGGCCAGCGGGACGACCGCGGGCCGCGCCCGGCGCCGCTCGCGGCCGACCGGGACCCCTCGCTCCACCAGCAGCCAGGCCCAGCTGGTCAGGGCGATCCGGTAGATCCGTCGGGAGCCC
>NZ_JYJF01000747.1 GCF_000955975.1 Saccharothrix sp. ST-888 | reverse complement strand
ACACGGGCAGAAGAGCAGACGGGGAGCGGCGAGCCGCGCCGGTCTGCAGGTGCTCCAGTCGGCTGCGGCGCAACGAGCGCGGAAACGATCCTGAGGGGGGCGCAGGTTCTCGGGGCGGATGGCGTAAAGGCGAGCGTGTCGCCGGCGGTGGTTCCGGTGTGGGTCTCGGCGATGAGTGGGGCGGCGCTGCCGGCCCGGGCTCGGCCGCGGGCGTGGTCTCCGGCCGCCTTTCCTACACCTTCGGCCTGGAGGGCCCGGCGGTCACCGTCGACACGGCCTGCTCCTCCTCGCTGGTCGCCCTGCACCTCGCCGTGCAGGCCCTGCGCAAC
>NZ_JYJF01000746.1 GCF_000955975.1 Saccharothrix sp. ST-888 | reverse complement strand
AGTCCCTGACAGGCCCCCTGCCCCGCGTCGCCGCTCAGCGCGTGAGACGGATACCGCCCAGCCCCGCGCTGAAGGCGCTCAACAGGCGATCTGCTGCGGGGTCCGCAGAGAACACCGGGTCGAGGGCGAGGGCGATGTTGAGCGGTCCGGCTCCGCCGAGCACCGCGAGCTCTACTCCTGGCGAAGTGTAGTGGAGATGCGCCGGATAACTTCCTGGACTTGCCACGATTCCTTGGACGGCTTTGTCCATCGGGTTCTGGGCCGGAGTGAAATAGCTTGCCACGACGGTCCAGCCGGGGCTGGTGTTGTATTTCTGGCACGATGCTGGG
>NZ_JYJF01000745.1 GCF_000955975.1 Saccharothrix sp. ST-888 | reverse complement strand
GTTGAGCAGTGCGTGGCAGTTCCCGATGCAGACCAGGTGGCCGGCCCCGAAGGGCAGGGAGCCGTGGCGGGGGATCCGGGCGTCGCGGTCGGGGGAGAACCGGCCGGGGTCGAAAGGCGGGGGGTCGGTGAAGTAGTAGGCCCTCGGGTTCAGTACGTACGGGCTGAAAAACACGGCTGTGCCCGCCGGGCTGAGGTGGCCGCGCACCTCGACGTCCTCGGTAGCCTGCCGGGTGTACAGGTAGACCGGCGGATCGAGCCGCACGGCGTCATTGAACACCTGGAGGGCGTAAGGGAGTTGGGGCAGGTCATGGGGGGTCACCGCGAGTG
>NZ_JYJF01000744.1 GCF_000955975.1 Saccharothrix sp. ST-888 | reverse complement strand
GAGCTCGCGCTGCTCATCATCTCCAACACCTTCCCGACCTAGAACGGCTACCGGGGGCTGTTCCCGTTGCTGCCCACCGACCACCCGGTCGTCGTCAAGCCGCACCCGGGCGCCACCGTGCTGCTCGCGCGCGCCGCGCGGGTGGCCCGCCGGGTGCTCGCCGAGGCCGCGTTCGACGCCAACGTGGTCTGTCTGGCCTCCGAGAACGAGGGCTCGACCATCGCCCAGGTACTGGCCGTCCGGCGCGAGGTGAAGGTCATCGACTACACCGGCTCGACCGCCTTCGGCGAGTGGCTGGAGACCAACGCCGGGCAGGCCCAGGTCTACAC
>NZ_JYJF01000743.1 GCF_000955975.1 Saccharothrix sp. ST-888 | reverse complement strand
GGCCGGAGTCGATCGGGGCCTGGTGGTTGGTGGGCCGGGTCGCGTGCCACGCGTAGTGCAGGTCGTAGGTCATGACGTGAAGGAACGTGAGGTACTCGGCGGGCTTGTCGGTCTCGGTGTTCTTGGTCTTGTCTGTGCAGGCGGCGACCGCCGCGGAGACCGCGTAGGTATTCTTGTCGGCGCTGCCCTGGGCGTCGAGCTCGGAGCGGAACTCGGCCATCAGCGCGGTGAAGTTCTGCTTGTTGGCCGGCGAGGCGTGGTTACTGGTGTGCACGCAGCAGCACGGGTACTCCAAGTCGATGGCGAACACGTCGACGGTGAACGACCAC
>NZ_JYJF01000742.1 GCF_000955975.1 Saccharothrix sp. ST-888 | reverse complement strand
CGGATTGACAGGGCACCCGGTGGGCCGCCCGCGGGCCGTGGGCGCCGCACCGGGCGCCCGGGGCACGCCGGGGTCGCGGCGCAGGGAAGAATGGATGGTTACCTCGCAGCTCTTAGCGCCCGACATCCAGCAGGGGCTGGACCGGCGCGCGCTTGGCGGGGTGATCGGCGACGGGACGTCGGCAGTCAGCAGCATTCGCTCGGTTCGTTGCTTGCGGGCGGGCTCCGGCACCGGGGCGGGCGACGTCAGGGCCTTGCTGTACGGGTGCATCGGATCGCGGTACAGCGACTCGCGGTCGGCGATCTCGACGCTCTTGCCCAGGTAGATCCC
>NZ_JYJF01000741.1 GCF_000955975.1 Saccharothrix sp. ST-888 | reverse complement strand
GTGTGTGTGGAGTTGGACGGGCACTTGGAGCGTCCGCTGCGGGGGGTGATGTTCGCGGGTGAGGACGGTCTGCTGGATCAGACGGCCTACACGCAGCCGGCGCTGCTCGCGGTTGCGGTCGCGCTTTTCCGGTTGGTGGAGTCGTGGGGGGTCCGGCCGGGCTTCCTGGGGCGTCTCTCGATCGGGGCCGCTGCGATGGCGCCGGTGGTGCCCTGGGTGCTGTCGTGCCGGACGGCGGAGGCGCTGTGCGGCCAGGCCGGTCGACTGGTCGCCGGGGAGGATGGCGAGCCCGGCGCTGGTGTGCTGGAACTCGGTCTCCCGGTGGTGAGT
>NZ_JYJF01000740.1 GCF_000955975.1 Saccharothrix sp. ST-888 | reverse complement strand
GTTCGCGGTTGAGGTGGCGCTGTTCAGGTTGGTGGAGTCGTGGGGTGTCCGGCCGGACTTCCTGGCGGGGCATTCGATCGGTGAGGTGGCCGCTGCGCAGCTGGCGGGTCTGCTCTCGCTGGCGGTTGCGGCCGCTCTGGTGGCCGCCCGTGGGCTCATCACCCCCACGTCACCGGCGTCTGCCCGGCCGAGCTCGGGCTGCTCGTCCGGTCATGCGCGGAGGGGTTCCGCCTGGGCCAGGAGTGCGTGCTCTCCCTTGGCGGACAGCGGCCAGGGCAGCGCCTGGGCCCCAGGCGGAGCCGCCACTCCAACCGCGCCGCTGTCCGTGGC
>NZ_JYJF01000075.1 GCF_000955975.1 Saccharothrix sp. ST-888 | reverse complement strand
GGATTGCACTTACGAGATGCCTTGCCGATTGTGCGTGGTGGAGCCTAGAGAACTCCCATCATCGCAGGTCGCAAGGCATCTCTTCGTTCTACGGGACCTCCCCGACAGCGATCACACGGTGGATCCGGGCTGATTCGTTCACCTTCTACGATGCGGGCAGCGGCTTTCCTTCGGTGGCGACACACCGCCCGATGCAGTGCCATTAATGTCCGGCATTTCGATAGATTGCATGCAGCCATATCGGCCCTCGCAATATATCTCCATCGAAATCCATGAAAATGATATTTGCAGGTCCGGGAATGGCTGCACCTCGCCAGAAGGAACCTATATGCATGCAAGGATCAGGATCGCCCTGCTGGCGATCACAGCTCTCTTCGCGCTCGCGTTGACCCCGGGTGCCATCGCGCTGTCCGCGGTCACTGTCACCCAGGACAGCCTCACGCCGACCACCGCCTCTCCGAACAGCCCGGTCACCGCCACTTTGAAGGTGCACTCGTCTGCCTGTGTCACGGTGCTGCAACTCGGCGTGGCCGTGCGGGACTCGGCGGGGAACAACTACGACTTCCCGGGGTCGGTCGCCAACCCACTGCTGTGCCCGAGCGGCTACACGCTCACCACCGGATCGCGTACCTTCCCCGCTGGCACCTACAAGGAGTTCGGCTTCTACCGGGACGCGACCGGCTACCACAATCTCCCCCAGGTCACCCTGACCGTGGCCACGTCGGGAACCCCGAGCGACCCGACCAAGGGAAAGACCCTCACCTTCGCGGAGGAGTTCAACGCCCCGATCACCTACGGCGCCAAGTGGCAGGCCAGCACGACCAGCTCCTACCAGTACGGCACCCACAACCCGAACGACGACAAGCTCGACTGGCTGAACCCCGCCAACATCACCTACGCCAACGGACTGGCCACCTTCACCGCCCGCCCCAGCACCCACGTCCTGGAGAACGGCAAGCAGGCATGGGACACCGGCCTGCTCACCACGGAGGGCTCCACCCAGGGCTTCCAGGTCAAAACGGGCGACTACATCGAGACGTCGGTCGCCCTCCCCTCAGGCCTGGGAGCGTGGCCCGCGCTCTGGTCATGGAAGAACGGCGACACCGAGGTCGACAAGTTCGAGTACCACCCCGACAACCCGAACCTCCTGGAACTGACCAACCACGTCAACACGGCCCAGGACTACTACACCAACTCCGGCGCGGTGAGCCCCAACTGCTCGGTAAAGGTAGGAGCGGTCTACGGCGCCACGTCGGTCGACTGGTACGTCAACGGCGTCAAGGTCTTCTCCGACAACAAGGGCGTGGGAACGTCGTTCTCCGCATACATCATCCTGAACCTCTCCGTCGACGCCGGCACCTGGCACCCCGCGCCGTCGAACTCGAACCCGATCGGCTTCTCCGCCGACTACGTGCACGTATGGCGATAAGAACACCGGCCTTCTTTCAGGCCGGCGCCGTATGTCCCACCTCCCACTCCCGCAATCCTCGCTCGCGGCCGGCGTGCGAACTTCCCCTAGGACAGGTGATGGTCAGTTTTTGTAGGTCAGGCCCACGTCGTGGATGGGCCCTGTGGACCGTCCTGGCGACATGCGCGCTGAGCGCGGCTCCAGCCGTCGGCACCGCCGCGCCGGGCGACCACGCTGCCAAGCGCGCCCCTGCCCAGGCACGGGTGCCTGTGGCACACATCGATCCCGACCCGGATCCCGCCCCGGTGGGCGGCAACGTCACGGTGCACATCCTGCTGGCCAACAAGGGCCCCGCCCGAACGGCCTCACCGTTCACCGTCACGGTCAACATGCCCGACAACACCACCGCCACCGGCCCGTTCTTTCCCGACTCGTGCCTGGCCGACCCGCTCGGAGCCACCATCACCTGCGCGTTCCCCGCAGGCCTCAACAACCTGAGGACCGCGATCGTGAACATCCCCGCGCAGATCGCGGCAAGCGCGCCACCGCACTCGAAACTGCGCGACGGCTCGGTGACCGTGACCAACCCCGACGACCCGGACGCCAAGATCCGTACCGTGAAATTCACCATCAGAACCGCCTGATCTCCGGGCGGGCACAGATCGCCCCGGTCCCTGGCCGTGACCGCCACCGACGACGAGCATCCTCCCCGGATTCCGTGCACTCCGGGAGCGCGATCTCGGCTCTGCAGACGGGCGCTCCACCCGTAGCTCTAGCCAACAAGGAATACGTGCAATGCTCCGAAACATCCTCACGGCCGCGGCAGCCCTGGCCGTGGCTGCGGCCGCAGCGCCCGTCGCGATCGCGCAAACGCCCGCGGACTACCACCTCTCGGTGGTGCGGATCGATCCGAACCCGATCACTCCGGGCGGAAGCACCACCGTGCACGCCTTCATCGCCAACACCGGCCCCGACACCACCGACGTACCGTTCACCGTGACGGTGACCCTTCCCGACGGGGTGACCGCCACCGGCCCGTACTTCCCCGACAACTGCCGCGCCAACGGCTCGGCCTCCAGAGTCCGCTGCACCTTCCCCGCCGGACTCCCGGCCCTGGCGACCGCAACCGCGCTGGTGCCGGTCACCGCCTCGACGCTCATCACGCGGTCGGCCAGCCTGCAGGGACTGGTGTCCGTGCAGAGCGCGCACGACCACCACCCGGGCGACACCGCGTCACCGTTCACGGTCACCGTGACGGACTGACCTGAGAAGGCATCCGCAATCCGTTTGCGGCGTATGACTTTTCGCTGTTCAGGCATGGTGTTCGGGGTTGGGCGGCAGGGTTTCGGCGTCGGGTTGTCGAGGTGGGAACGGAATGTGTGATGCCGCCGTCGCCGCTGGGGTTGCTGGAGGAGCGGCGGGAGGCCGCTCGGGCGCGGGTGGAGGATCTGGAGGCGGAGTTGGAGCGCCTCGAGGGTGAGCTGAAGTCGGCGAGGGCGGTGTTGGGGCGTCGAGTGGTGGCGGTGGAGGAGTTGGCCGCGGCGCTCGTCCCGGTTGGGGATGCCGCGGGGTCGGCGGAGGCGGGGGTGCGGGTGCCGCTGAGCGAAAATCCCCGCCGGGCACGGGAACTCCACGCCGGATCGGTACGACTACCTGGTCCGGGCCGCAGCGGCGGCCCGTGTGCATCCGGATTTCCAGGAGAGTTCCATGCGTTCTCGCGTGTTGTGCGGCCTGGCCGCCGCCGTGGCCCTGCTCGCCGCCGGCTGTGGCAGTGGCAGCCCGTCGGACGGGCCGTCCGGCGACGCGACCGGTACGACCGCGGCGGCCGCAGGTGGGGCCGGTGCCTACCCGGTGAAGGTGACGGACTGCGGCGGTGCCGAGACCATCTTCACGTCCGCTCCGAAGCGGATCGTCACCAGCAACGCCTCCAGCCTGGAGATGCTGCTCCGGCTCGGGGCCGGGGGCCAGGTGATAGGCACCGGGTTCCCGCCCGGCAAGGGCACCATGCCGGACGACCTCGCCGCCCAGGCGGCGAAGGTGCCCGTGCTCGGCCAGATGGTGATCGCCAAGGAGAAGCTGCTCGGATCGGGCGCCGACCTCTACATCGACACCTTCGCCGCCATGAACGGCACGGGCGGCGGCGGTATGGGCGGGGCAATGGGCTCCGCGCCCACCGAGCAGGAGTTCGCGGCGGCCGGGGTCAAGCACGTCTACCTGCACTCCACCGCCTGCGCCGCCACCCGCAAGGGTCCGCAGCAGGACCTCGCCGAGGTCGAGGCCGACATCAAGCGTCTGGGCGCGATCACCGGCACGTCCGCCAAGGCGGACGAGCTTGTCACCGGTATGGAGCAGAAGACCGGTGCCGTCCAGGCCGCCGTCAAGGCGGTCCCGGCTGACCAGCGCCCCACGTACTTCTTCTTCGACTTCGACGCCGGGACCAAGCAGCCGATGGCCGTCTGCGGCAAGCAGGTGGCCAACGCCGTGATCACCCTGGCCGGCGCGCGCAACGTCTTCGCCGACTGCGACGGCGACTTCAAGCCGGTCGCCTGGGAGGACGTGGTGGCCAAGAACCCCGACTGGATCCAGCTCGGCGTCCGCAACCGGGGGAGCGAGGCGGACAACGCCAAGGCCTTCGACGAGGCCGCCCAGTTCCTGCGGGACTTCCCGGCGACCAAGGGCCTGAAGGCCGTCCAGGAGGGCCACTTCGTCCGGATCGGTTCCGAGGTCACCACCATCGCCGGCGTCCGCAACGCCGACACCGTGCAGCAGATCGCCCGCACCGTCCACCCCGACCTGGTGAAGTGATGGCGGCGTCAGCCGCCACCCGGGCGGGCACCGGCCCCGGTCCTGAGGATCCCGAAATCGGCGCCGGATCCGGCTCCGAGTCTGAGGCCGATTCCGAGTCCGGTTCCGAGGCCGAGCCTAAGGGCGGGGCCGGGCGTGCCGTGCGGTCCGTGCGGTCCGTACGGGCCGGGGTGGTGGCCGCGCTGCTCGGTGTGGCCCTGCTCGCCGCGCTGACCGCCGCCGTCTCACTGGGGTCGGTGGACATCCCGGTCGGCGAGGTCTGGTCCGTGGTGGGCCGCCGACTGACCGGCGGCGCGGCCGAGCCGGGATCGCGTGACCTCATCGTCTGGCAACTCCGCGCCCCGCGAGCCCTGTTGGCCGCCGTGGTCGGCGCCGGGCTCGGCCTGGTCGGCGCCGCCGTCCAGGCCCTCGTCCGCAACCCGCTCGCCGACCCCTACCTGCTGGGGATCTCCTCCGGAGCCTCGCTCGGCGCGGTCGCCGCCGTCGTCCTCGGCACGGGCGCCGGGTCCGCGATCGGATTCGGAGCCTCCGGCGCGGCCTTCGCCGGGGCGCTCGCCGCCTTCGCCCTGGTGTGGACGATGGCCAGGCGCGGCGGCGGGTTCTCGCCGTTGCGGCTGGTGCTGGCCGGCGTCGGGATCGGGCAGTTCCTCTCCGGCTTCACCAGCTACCTGGTCCTCCAGGCCGGGGACGAGCAGCAGACCAGGGGCGTTCTGTTCTGGCTGATGGGCAGCCTCAGCGGCGCCCAGTGGAGCCAACTCGCCATCCCCGCCGGAGCGGTGGCGCTCGGCCTGCTGGTCCTCCAGGCCCGCGCCCGCGCGCTCAACGCCCTGCTGATGGGTGACGAGACCGCCGCCGGACTCGGCGTGGACGTGGTCCGGCTGCGCCGTGAACTCTTCGTCGTCACCAGCCTGCTCACCGGCGTCCTGGTCGCGGTCTCCGGCGCGATCGGCTTCGTCGGCTTGCTCGTCCCGCACGCCTGCCGACTGGTGGTCGGCGGCGACCACCGGCGCCTGCTGCCGGTCTCCGCCCTGGCCGGGGCGGTCCTGCTGGTGATGGTGGACACCGTTGCCCGGACCGCGCTGGACACGCAGGAAGTCCCGATCGGCGTCGTCACCGCGCTGATCGGCGCACCCGCCCTGCTCTACCTGCTCGACCGACGCCTGGAGCGCTGAACCGATGATGCGAATCGCCGTGGACGACGTGTCCGTCACCCTCTCCGGCCGCAGCATCCTCTCCGGCGTCCACCTGGTTGCCGGGGAAGGTGAGATCGCCGGGTTGATCGGCCCCAACGGCAGCGGGAAGTCCACCCTGCTGCGCACCGTCTACCGCCATCTGAAGCCGACGTCCGGCCGCGTCCTGCTCGCCGACCGGGACGTCCGGGAACTCGCGCCGGCGGAGGCCGCCCGGCACCTCGCGGCACTCCCTCAGGAGCGCGGCAGCGACTTCGAGTTCACCGTCCGCGAGGTGGTGGCGATGGGACGCTCGCCCTACCAGCGGGCCTTCGCCGGGGAGAGTACCCAGGATCGGGCGGCGGTGGCCGACGCACTCGCCCAGGTCGGCCTGGCCGGCCACGAACGCCGCAGTTTCGCCGCCCTCTCCGGCGGTGAACGCCAACGCGTCCTGCTCGCACGGGCGTTCGCCCAGCAGCCGGACGTCCTGGTGCTGGACGAGCCCACCAACCACCTCGACGTCCAGCACCAGGTCGAACTGCTCGCCCTGCTGCGCGCCCAGCGCCGGACCACCCTGATCTCGCTGCACGACCTCAACGCCGCGGCCTCGCTCTGCGACCGCCTGCACGTCCTGCACCGGGGCGAGGTGGTGGCCTCGGGCGGACCGCGCGACGTCCTCACCCCGGAGCTGCTGGCCGAGGTGTTCGGCGTGCGGGCCGCAGTGGTCGACCACCCGCTCACCGGCGACCCGCTGATCGCGTTCGACCACCGCAGCCCGGTCGGCACCGCGCCGCTGCCCTGACCGCATCCGCCGCATCCGCCGCACCCGCCGCCCGCGCAGCGGCGCGAGAGCCGACCGGGCCCCGCGCCGCTGCGCCGACGCACGGCTGTGCGGGAGTCAGCCGGCCTCGTAGTGGCTGGGCCGGCCGTCCCGCAGGATCAGGCGTCCGGCCTGTTCGGCGAGCTCGCGCTTGAGCAACTCCCAGCTGCCGTCCGGCCGGTGGAGGACACAGGAGTGCCAGGGGGTGGTCCAGGCGTCGTGCGAGTCGAGCAGGTTGATGCCGAACTTGGCGGCACCTCGGCGCTGCGGGTGGATGGAGAGCCGGACCGAGCGCGGGTGGTGGTCGGCGATCAGGTCGCCCCAGGCGCGGCTGCGCTGGATCACGCCGTACGCGCGTCGGCGGCACTCGCGTTGCAGGGCGGATCTGGTGCCGGGGAAGTCGGCGGTGTCGTCCACCAGGAAGCGGGTGATGCCGCAGTAGAGGCGTTCGGTGTCGACGTCCGAGCGGATCTCGGCACGCAGTTGGTCGACCGTCGGCGCGTACCGGGCGTGCACCAGGGCGCGCTTCTCGTCGTGCGGCAGGTCGCCGAGGACGTCGCGCAGGTCGAAGACCGAGAGGTGCTGGAACTGCTCGCGGCGGATGACGGCCTTCAACTCGTCCGAGTAGGCGTCGATATGGTCGTCCGGGACGCGCACCAGATCGCCGAAGATGTGGCCGTCCGAGCAGATCACCATCCGGGCGCCGGGCGCGTGTATCTCGCGGACGGCCGCGCACAGCTCGTCCAGGAAGCCGAGCGAGAGCCGTTCGCCCTCGTCCGGGAGGTGACCCAGCACCTTGGCGGGGTTCGGGGACTTGCACGGGAAGCCGGGCAGGGTGAACACGATCGGGTCGCCGACGGCCACGAAGGAGGCGAGCTGGCGCAGTTGGTGCGGGAAGGCCGTAACAGGAGCTGGCTCGTCGGGGTCGGCGGCGCGGCGGTGGGGCAGCAGCAGCTCCAGGACGGCGGCGCAGGTGCGTTCGACCTGGTCCGGGGAGACGACGGGCGGTACGGGGGCGGCGATGGTGCCGACGGGCGGCATGCGGTCCTCCACGAGGGCATGGCGGTATGGCGTCCGGGCAGGCCGCAAGGCCGCGCGAACGCGGATGAATCGGACGGGGTCGGGTCAGTCGCGCTGGTCGTAGGCCACGGGCAGGCGGTTGACGCCACGGGCGAGGACGGCCGGGATCCACTCGATCTCGGACTCGGCGACGGCCGGACGCAGGCCGGGCAGGCGGGCGAGCAGGGTGCCGAGGGCGATCTGCAGCTCGGCGCGGGCCAGGGCGGCGCCGGGGCAGAAGTGGACCCCGTGGCCGAAGGACAGATGCGAGTTGGGGGAGCGGTCGAAGTCGAGGGTGTCGGCCTCGGGGAACTGCTCGGGATCGCGGTTGGCCGCGCAGAGCGAGACGATCACCGAGTCCCCGGCGGGGATCCGGGTGCCGTGCAGCTCGCTGTCCTCGGCGAAGAAGCGCCAGGTGGTCAGCTCGAACGCACCGTCGTGGCGCAGGAGTTCCTCGACCGCCCGGGGGAGCAGCGCGGGGTCCCGGCGCAGCCGTGCCAGCTGGTCGGGATGGCGCAGCAGGGTCATCAGCATGGTGCTGATCTGGTTGGTGACCGGTTCCTGGCCGGCCACCAGCAGCTGGAAGATCATCGAGTCCAGCTCCTCCTGGCTGAGCTCGCCGCCGTCCCGTGCGGTGACCAGCCGTCCGAGCAGGTTGTCCGCCGGTGCTGTGCGCTTGGCCTCGATCACGTCGGCGATGTAGTGCTGGAGGGCTCGGAGCCGGGCCTCGTAGGCAGGCCGGCCGGGGTCGTTCGGGCCGACCGGCTGCACCACCTTGCCCCAGTCGCGGTCGAAGCGTCGCGCCAGTTCCGCGGGCAGTCCGATGACTTCGGCCAGGACCTGGAACGGGAAGTGGGCCGCGAAGCCGCCGATCAGGTCCGCGCCCCCGTGCTCGGGCAGGGCGTCCACCAGGGCGTCGGCCAGTTGCTGGAAGCGCGGGCGCAGCGATTCGATCCGGCGCGGCGCGAAGGCGTCCAGGACGAGGCGGCGCATCCCGGTGTGCTTGGGCGGGTCCTGGTGCAGCAGGTGCACCTGGAGCCGGGAGTGCTGGGGTTCGGGCATGATCGAGGCGAGTCGCCGCCAGTTGTCGTTGCCGAGGCTGTGGTTCTTGCCCAGCCGCGGGTCGTTGAGCGCCTGGTGGGCGGCCTGGTAGCCGGTCACCAGCCAGGCGGCTATGCCGCTGGGGAACCGGACCCGGTGCACCGGACCGGCTTCGCGCAGTTCGCGGTAGAGCGGGTACGGGTCGCGCTTGTACTCGCTTCCGTACAGCGGCACCGGCTCGACGCCGTGGGCCACCGGGCAGCGCGGTGGATCGGTAGCGGGGCGGGGGTCGGGCGGGGTCATCGGGAAACCCTTCGGGCGAGACGGGTGGGTCGGATAGGTCGGGCAGCGGACGTCAGAGGGTGAGCGTCGGCCGGTGGTGGTCGAGCCAGAGCGAGAGGTCCACCACCCGTTCCAGCCGCAGGCGTTGGCCCCAGGACAGTCGCTCGGGAGCGGCGTCCAGGGCGGGCTTCAGGACTGCGGCGTCGGCGATCTCGCGGACGGCGGACAGGTCGAGGGCCGCGCGGGCGAGCTGCTGCAACCCCCGGGTGTACTCGGGGTGGTGGGTGGCCGGGTAGTGGTTCTTGGGCCGGTACAGGACGGACTCCGGCGCCATGCCGGTGCCGACGTCGCGCAGCAGGCTCTTCTCCCGGCCGTCGTGGCTCTTCATCGACCAGGGCGTGTTGAAGGCGTACTCGACCAGCCGGTGGTCGCAGTACGGCACGCGGACCTCCAGCCCCTGGGCCATGCTCAACCTGTCCTTGCGGTGCAGCAGTTGGCGCAGCCAGCGGGTCAGTGAGAGGTGCTGGAGCTCGCGTTGGCGGTGTTCCGTCGGGTCCTCGCCGTCCAGGTGCGGGACGGCGACGAGGGCGTCGCGGTAGGTCGCGTCGCGGAACTCGCCGATCCGCAGCTCGGCGGCGAGTTCGGGGTTGAGCGGCATCGCCGCCTCGTCGCCGGTGACCAGCAGCCAGGGAAAGGTCTCCGCGGCGATGGCGGCCGGGTTGTGGAACCAGGGGTAGCCGCCGAAGACCTCGTCGGCCGCCTCGCCGGAGAGTGCGACCGTGGAGTGCCGGCGGATCTCGCCGAAGAGCAGGTAGAGCGAGGTGTCCATGTCCCCGACGCCGATCGGCGAGTCCCGGGCGACCACCACCGCCCGCCGGTGCTCGGGGTCGAGCAGCGCGAGCGGGTCGAGGACCACCGTGCTGTGGTCGGTACCGATGAAGCGGCCCGCCTCGGCGGCGTACGGGGTGTCGTGGCCGGTGCGCAGCACGTCGCCGGTGAAGCTCTCGGCCTGGTCGCTGTAGTCGACGGCGTACGAGCGCAACCGCGCCTGCGTGCCGTAGGTGAGCCGGAGTTCGTCGGCGGCGAGAGCGGTGAGGACGGTCGAGTCGAGGCCGCCGGAGAGCAGACTGCACAGCGGGACGTCCGCCTCCAGCTGGGCGCGCGCGGTGTGGTTCACCAGGGAGCGCACCTGCTCGACGGTCCCGGGCAGGTCGGCCGTGTGCGGGCGGGCCGTCAACTCCCAGTACCGGTGCTCCCGTATGCCGTCACGGCCGATGACGAGCAGCCCGCCCGGCGGTACCTCGCGCACGCCGGCCCAGAGCGTGGGGCCGGTGTTGAACAGCAGGCTGTACGCCTCGCGCAGCCCGTCCGCGTCCACCCGGGGGCTCAACTCGGGGTGTGCGAACAGGGCCTTGGGCTCGGAACCGAAGGCAACCCCGCCGTCGATCCGCGCCCAGAACAGCGGCTTGACGCCCAGGCGGTCCCGGACGAGCAGGAGTTGCTCGCGGTGCTCGTCCCAGATCGCGAAGGCGTACATGCCCTCCAGCCGGTCGGCGAGGCCCGTGCCCCACTGCTGGTAGCCGCGGAGGACCACCTCGGTGTCACTGCGGGTGCGGAACTCGTGCCCGAGGCGGCGGAGTTCGGCGCGCAGCCGGTGGTGGTTGTAGACCTCGCCGCTGTAGCTGAGGACGACGCCGGGCCGGTCGGGCCGGTCGGCCATCGGCTGGACGCCGCCGACCGGGTCGAGCACGGAGAGCCGGCGGTGCCCGAGGGCCGCGTGGGTGCCGAGCCAGACACCCGCGGCGTCCGGGCCGCGCCGGGCCATAGTGGCGGTCATCGCCTCGATGACCCCGGCGTTCTGGAGGTCGTGGCCGGCTTGGGTGGCCAGGGTGTCCGGGCGGAAGGACACCCAGCCGGTGATGCCGCACATATGGCTGCTCCTCGGTGCGAACTGGTCTGCGGGGTGTGGAATGTGGCTGCGGGCTGCGGGCTGCGGGCTGCGGGCTGCGGGTCGGTACGGCCGGTCAGCCGGCGGGCGCTGCCGGGCGCCGTCCGGGCCGGAGCAGCAGGGCCGCCGCCGCACCGGCACCGAGCGCCGCCAGCGTCAGCCCGGCCCGTACGCCGCCGCTGTCGGCGCCGCCGAGCGCCCAGACGGCGGTGGCCAGCGCGGGGCCGAGGGTGAACCCGAGGCTGCGGGCGAGTTGGACCGCCGAGCCCGCCGTGGCCATCCGCTCCGGCAGCGCGGCGCTCATCACCAGGGCCTGCACCGGACCGCCGTACAGCCCGGTCCCGAATCCGGCGAGCGCCAGCCGCCAGGCGACGTCGGCCGGTGTCCAGCCGTCCCCGAGCGGTACGAGCAGCAGGAGGCCGACCGCGGTCAGCGCGGCCCCGGCGGTGGCCAGGGCGCGCGCGCCGAAGCGGTCGGCGAGGCGCCCGCCGAGCGGCCCGGCCAGGCCCATGGCGGCGGGGAAGCAGAGCACGGTCAGTCCGGTCGTGGTGGCGCTCACCGCCTCGTCCCGCTGGAGGTGCAGTGCGATCAGGTAGTGCATCGCGGCGAAGCCCGCCGCCAGCGCCAGCACGGCCGCGTGGACCCCGTACGTGCCCGCGTCGCGCAGCACGGCGGTGACCCGGCGGCCGCCGGGTCTTCTCGCCCAGCCGACGGCGAGCGGTACGGCCGGCACCGCCAGCAGCAGCCAGAACGGCGAGCCGGGGGAGAGGCTGAGCGCGAGCAGGACGGCGGTCACCGCGCCGCCGACCAGCGCGGCGTCGGCGAGGGTGCGCCGGTCGGGCAGGCGCAGGGTGCCGCCCGGCGGGACGTTCCGCCGGGCGATCAGCAGAGCGGCGAGACAGACCGGCAGCTTCACCAGGAAGACCGCCCGCCAGCCGAGGTGGTCCAGCAGCAGCCCGCCGAGGGCAGGTCCGGTCACCGCACCGAGCGGTCCGAGGGTGGCGGGGACGCTCATCGCCCGACCGCGCAGCTCGGGCCGGACCGACCGTGCGGCCAGCACCGGCATCAGCACGAACAGCACTGCGCCGAAGGTCCCCTGCACAAGTCGGGCGGCGATCAGCCAGAGTGCCGAGGGCGCGACCGCGGCGGCCGTGCTGCCCAGCGCGAAGCCGCAGATCGCGCAGAGCAGGGCGGGCCGCAGCCCCGCCCGGTCCAGCCACTGGCCGGCGGGCAGCAGCAGGGCGACCACGGGCAGCTGGTACCCGAGCACGGCCCACTGGGCGGTCTCGACGGAGACCCCGAAGCTGCGGGAGAGCGAGGAGACCGCGATGTTGACGATGTTCATGTCGAGCATCGCCACGAAGGACAGCAGACCTGCGACGAACACCAGGCTCCACCGGTCGACCGTCAACGATGCGGCGGCCTGCCCGGCCTGCCCGGCCTGCCCGCCGCCGGACGGCGACCCAGCGCTACCCGGGTCCGGGCCGTCGTCGGGAGACCGACGGGGGCCCGGACCCGGGTGGGTTCCCGGCTCTCGTGGGAGCATGCGAGCCCCTCCTTCCGTAGTGACGGACGCCGTCGGGCGACGGCGTCCGTCACAGCAGTCGGGCGTCGGCCGCCGCGAGTTCCCGAACAGACGGTTGATTTTCGGGTCGGTGCGGACAGCAGCCGATCAGCACGCGTACGACGCAGCCGTCAGCCCGCCAGTGCGGGAGATCGCTCCCGCCCGGCCCACGGCGTCGGCCCGGGACGCTGCGGTTCCCCGATCCCGCAGCGCCCCGCCGAACCGCCTACCGAACCGCGCCCCGCCGAACCGCCCGCAGCCGAACCGCGCCCCGCCGGGTCGGTCGCACCCCCGTCGCCGTCCGCCGAGCGGAGCAGCGTCACCAGATCGTCCCGGGCCCGCGCGACCCGGGACCGTACGGTGCCCACCGGGCAGCCGGACACCGCCGCTGCCTCGGCGTAGCTGAGCCCGACGACCTGGGTGAGGACGAACGCCTCGCGCCGCTGTGCGGGCACCCGGTCCAGCAGGTCGCTGAGCACCACCTCGTTCTCGAAGCGCGGCACCTCGTCGGGCCGCTGCTGCTGTTCGGCCGCGGCCTGCCAGTCCGGCAGCGCCGCGCACTGCGGACGGGCCGCCGCGCTGCGGTAGCGGTCCACCACCACCCGGCGGGCGATCGACAGCAGCCAGGTCCGGGCGGAGGAGCGACCCGCGAAGCCGGGCAGGCTGCGCAGTGCGCGCAGGAAGGTCTCCTGGGCGAGATCGTCCGCGGACTGGACGTCGGTCAGGTGCGCGACGAACCGCCACACATCCCGCTGGGTGGCCCGGACGAACGCCTCGATGTCCGCGGGGCGCCCGCTCCGGGCGCGCAGGGCCACGGCCGTCAGCTGCTCGTCATCCACGGCACACCCCCGGCCCACCGGCCCGGACGGCCCGGACCGCCGGAGCGGCCGAGGGCTCCGGCGCTACCGGACACACGGTCGAGTAGGAGACCATGACGGCATGACCTGTGCCGACTACCGAAGTGCGATGTCCGCCCAGCTCGACGGTGAGCGTACGGGTGCGGCGCTCACGCCGGTCGGCGCCGGGGACGGACACGGGGAGGGGGGCCTCGCCGCGCACGCGGAGCAGTGCGCCGACTGCCGCGACTGGCTGGCGGCGGCTCGCAGGCTGCGGGCACTGACGGCCGGGGCCCAGGGCCCGTCGGCCGAGTGGTCCGCCGGGCTGCTGGATCGGCTGCTGGAGCGGCTGGACGCCGACGGGGACGACGAGGCCCGGACGGCGTGAGAGCGCTGCGGCCGGATTGGCTGCGGGTGCGCCGACCCGGGCGCTGACGGAGGCGGCGGGGTGTCCGCCGCCGATGGGATGTCCTGAGGTCATGGCATGTCCTGAGGGCAGGGAGTGGCTGCGGCGCCGCGATCGGCGGCACCGCCAGGAGAGCGCGCGTCACCACGGCGCGCCGGAGGCACGCCTCTGCAGCCCGGAGCAGGGGCGCAGGGGGCGTGCGGCCGCAGGACCGGAACAGCGGTCCGGGCACGGTCGTCCGTCGCGGTGGTGCGAGCCGGCCCCCGCGACCACCCGGGAGGACCGGGAGGCGCGGGCGGGGGCGACCTGCCCGCCGCTGCCGAGCGGACCCCGGAGTCGGCGCCGGGAGGCGCGCGGGGTCTCCGGGATCCGACGCACACCGCACTTGGGTGAGGCGTAGGTCGGATCGTGGTCGGACGTCGGTTCGGGACGTCCTGGGCTCAGCCGAGGCGGGCGCTGGGCACAGCGAGGACGACCGGTGGCCCGCGCCGGACGACGGCATGTGTGAGCAGCACCGATCTGGGCTGCCCGGTTCGTCGGCGCGCCGCCGGGCCCGGGACGGACGGCTCCGGGCTGCGCGGTACGAACAGCAGGAGCAGCGGTACCAGGACCGCCGCCAGCGTCCGGACCAGCTGGAACAGACCGGCCACCGCGGCTTCGCCGCGCCAGAGCAGCAGCGCGCAGGCCAGGCCCGCCAGCAGGTGGGCGAGGAGCATGCCCGTCGAGAGCCCGTGCGCCATCGACGGCGCCATCGACTCCGACAGGGCACCGACGGAGCCGCCGACGGATCCGGACCCGGCGGGCATTCCGGGCATCGCCTGTGACATCGCCGACGGGTCGGTCAGACCGGCCGCGCCGCCGTGCAGATGGATCGCCTGTGTGGCCTGAACCGCCGAGTCCGGTCCGTAGGGCGGAAGCCCGGCGGCGGACAGGGCGGCCGGGTCGAGGCCCGCCGCACGGGCCAGCTCCAGGGGCTGCACCCCGTTGGGGATCCCGTCGGAGGTGCAGAGCAGCAGCCGGGTCCAGTCGAGGGCTCCGTGTGCCTGACCGGAAGCGCCGGCGGCGGCGGAGGCACCCGTGCTCATCGGTGCACCGCGCTCGAAGAGCAGGTGCAGACAGGTCTGAGCCGCGATCATCCAGGCGCTGATCACCGCCGGTCCGCGGCGCTGCCCGGCCAGCAGCCAGGTGACCGCGGCCGTTCCGGCGAAGGCGGCGAGCAGGACCCACCCGGGGATCCCGGCTTCGGACATGCTGAGGTGCGCGGTGGCGGACATCGCCACGCACAGGGTGGCGAAGACCACGGCGCGGATGGTGCGGAGCTGCCAGGTCGTCACGATGCCGACCATCGTCGCATCCGTGCCGCCCGACTGTCCGACCGCCTCCGGGTTGTCGCCGTGTTCGGCCGGTACTCGACCGTCGGCAGTGGCGCGGACGGTATGCCGAGGCCGCCCGGAACCCGCTGTTCCGGACGGCCTGGAGGCGCCGCTGTCCGATCCTCAGGAGCGGGCCCGCGGCCCGGACTCGCCAATCACCCGGCCACGCTGTGAGCCCGGTCATGCCGTGAGCCCGGCGGCGCCGAGTGGTTGAACGGGCTTCAGAGGCCGATGGGTTGCTGACGGGTCGGCAGCTGGTGCGAGGTCACGGGGATCGGCGGCGCGAAGTGCCGTTCGGGCCGGTGCAGTGCGGGGTCGGTCGTCACGCCGGTACGCGGTCGGGCCGGCTCGTTGGTCGGGAGCGGGATGAGCCGGCGGGCGGTGAGGTGGCCGACCCAGTGGCGGTGGCAGCCGGGGCAGGCGGGCGCGCCGTCGGGCGAGTAGGGGGAGGCGACGGGAATGCCGTCGTGGGAGAAGTACTCCCAGTCGGCGCCGTCCTCGTCGCGGTAGTGCTGCACGTCGTAGTCCGCGGTCCAGCCGTGCCAGCAGTGCCCACAGGTGAATTCGACTCGTTCCACAGCCAGTTCGGTGATCATGGCGCCTGCCTTTCCCTGGGTGGTTCGGCGGTGGCGGCTCGGAATCGGGGGTCGCGGGGCCGCTACGCGAGCTGGGCGGTGGGCATCGCCTCCGCCGACTGCAGTGGCCCGGGAGCCGCCGGGGGTGCCGGTGCCGGACCGGCGGGCGGTGCGGGGGCGGCGGGTCCGCGCAGCGGGACCGGCAGGAGGGTGTGCGCAAGCGGCACGAGGTCGGCGACGGCCGCCCGGAAGGCGGCCTCGTGGACCGTAGGGAAGACCGGCAGCAGCCGGTCGAGGCCGGTCAGTCGCAGGAGGCGCAGCACCCTGCCCTCCGGTACGGCGAGGAGGAACCGGCCGCCGTGGCGCCGTGCGGTGTTGTGGGCGTCGACGAGTGCCCCCGCGCCGTAGGCGTCGCAGAACGAGAGCCCGGAGAGGTCGGCGATCACCCGTGCCCGGGGGCCGCGCCGGGCGAGGATCCCGCTGACCTGGAGGCGCAGCTGCTCGGCGGTGGCGATGTCGAGCTCGCCCGCCGCGCGCACGACCCACCAGCCGTCCTCCCGGCGTGATGACAGCTGTAGATACATGTCGTGCCCTCCTGTCCCGAGGGCCTGCTTCCACCCGCACGCGGCGTTCCGCGTTTATCGGATATATCGGTCATATAACCCAAATAGCGCAGCCTTGACAAGGCCCTGGTGCCCTCGGGTTCGGATCTACCGCTCGCGCTCGGCGCGGAGCTCGGTGCGGCGGGTGTGCCAGCGGGCCAGCAGGGCGGGCAGTTCGCCGCGCATGAACTCGAAGAACTCCAGCGACTCCGCCATCCGCGCCCCGGCCGGGCTGTCCGCGCCGAGCGCGGTGATGCCCTCCCGCAGGCTGCTCTCCCAGCGCACCAGCATCTGGTCGCGGCGCACGGCGGCCTCGTACCAGACGTCGTCGTGCACCCGGTAGCGGTCGCGGCGCGAGCCGGGGTCGCGCTCGCGGCTGACCAGGTTGAGCTGGATCAGGTAGCGGACGCCGCCGGAGACCGCCGCCGGGCTGACCTGGAGGAGTTCGGCGAGTTCGGCCGCCGTCAGCCGTCCGGAGTCGGTGGCCAGCAGGGCGGTGAAGATCCGCGCGGGCATCCGGGAGAAGCCCGCGTCGGCGAGCACGCTGGCGAACCGCTCGATGAAGGTGCCGACGGCCTGCTCGTCCCGTCCCCGTCCCCGTCCCTCCCGCCCCTGCCCGTCCTGCGTCTGCCCGTCCTGCGTCTGCATGGCCTCTCCCGCCGGCTCCGTGATCACCGCCGCATCATGCCGCACCCGCGCCGTCGTCGTGAAAGCCGCTGCTGCGAAGGTCATCGAAGTCCATGGACTTCAGAACATTCACGATTCTGTGAAACAAGAGTACCGTGGGCGCCATGACTACCGCCATCACGGTGTCCGGCCTGGTGAAGACCTACGGCCGGACTCGGGCCCTGGACGGACTCGACCTCACGGTCGCCCAGGGCGAGGTGCACGGCTTCCTCGGCCCCAACGGGGCCGGGAAGTCCACGACCATCAGGGTCCTGCTCGGCCTGCTGCGGGCCGATTCCGGTACGGCCCGCCTGCTCGGCGGCGACCCCTGGCGCGACGCGGTCGAGCTGCACCGCAGGCTCGCCTACGTCCCCGGGGACGTCGCACTCTGGCGCAACCTCACCGGCGGCGAGATCATCGACCTGCTCGGACGGCTGCGCGGCCGGCCGGATCCCGCCCGCCGCGCCGAACTGCTGGAGCGGTTCGAACTCGACCCCACCAAGAAGGGCCGCAGCTACTCCAAGGGCAACCGGCAGAAGGTCGCCCTGGTCGCCGCCTTCTGCTCCGACGTCGAGCTGCTGGTCCTGGACGAGCCGACCTCCGGCCTCGACCCGCTGATGGAGGAGGTCTTCCGCGCCTGCGTCGCCGAGGAGCGCGAGCGCGGACGCACCGTGCTGCTCTCCAGTCACATCCTGTCCGAGGTGGAGGCGCTCTGCGACCGGGTCAGCATCATCCGGGAGGGCCGCACGGTGGAGACCGGCACACTGGCCGAGCTGCGCCATCTCACCCGCACCTCCATCGAGGCCGAACTGGCCTCCGAACCCGACGGGTTGGCCGGTCTGCCCGGGGTGTACGACCTGGAGATCCGGGGCAACCGGGTCCGCTGCCAGGTGGCCACCGGGCAACTCGACCCGCTGCTCGCCCGGTTCACCGCCGCCGGGGTGCGCTCGCTGGTCAGCCGACCGCCCACGCTGGAGGAGCTGTTCCTGCGCCACTACCGGAGCGACCGGGCCCAGGGAGTCGACGGGACCGACGGGCAGGGCGTGCGGGCCCAGGGCGCGGACGGGGCCGACGAGCAGAGTGCCCGGGTGGGGTCGTGAACGGCCTTGCGGGCACGGGCACTCTGCTCCGCCTGGCCCTGCGCCGGGACCGGATCATGCTTCCGGCCTGGGTCTACGTCCTCGCCGCCGCGACCGTCTCCACCGGGTACAGCCTCGGCAGGCTCTACGGCACCGCCGCCGCCCGCGAGCAGTTCGCGGCGAGCATGAACGCCAACGGCTCGCTGCGCGCCCTCTACGGGACGGTGTACGACGCGAGCCTCGGCGGGCTGACGGCCTGGCGCATGGGCGCCTTCGGAGCGGCACTCGCCGGGCTGATGAGCATTCTGCTGGTGGTCCGGCACACCCGGGCCGAGGAGGAGGACGGACGGCTCGAACTGGTCGGCGCCGGGGCGGTCGGCCGCCGGGCGCCGCTCACCGCCGCGCTGCTGACCGCGCTCGTCGCGGATCTGCTGCTCGCCGCACTGGTCGCGGCGGGTCTTGCGGTACTCGGCCAACCCGTGGGCGGCGCAGTGGCGTTCGGGCTTGCGCTGGCCGCCGCCGGGTCGGTCTTCGCCGGGGTCGCGGCCGTGGCCGCCCAGATCGCGGAGACCGGCCGGGCGGCCAACGGTGCCGCGGGCGCCGTACTGGGCCTCGCCTTCGTCCTGCGCGCGGCCGGGGATGCGGCGGGCCCCGACTCCGTGGTGCGACAGGCACGTTGGCTCTCGCCGCTCGGCTGGTCGGAGCAGGTCCGGCCGTTCGCGGGCGACCGCTGGTGGGCCGTCGCGCTCGGGCTGCTCACGGCCTGCGTGCTGGCCGCGGCGGCGTACACGCTGGTCGGCCGGCGCGACCAGGGCGCCGGACTGCTGCCCCAGCGGCCCGGACCGGCGACCGCCGCGCCCGCACTCCGCAGCCAACTCGCCCTCGCCCGGAGGTTGCAGAGCGCCACCCTGTACGGCTGGTGCGCCGGCTTCGCCGTGGCGGGCGCGGTGTCCGGGTCGGTGGCCCGGGGAGTGGCCTCGCTGGCCGGGGACAACCGGCAACTGGCCGACATCCTGAGCCGGCTGGGCGGTCGGCAGGCCGTCGTGGACGCCTACCTGGCAAGCATCCTCGGCCTGCTCGGCATGGTCGCCGCGCTCTACGCGGTCCAGTCGGTGCAGCGGCTGCGCGGCGAGGAGACCGGCGGACGCGCGGAGCCCGTGCTGGCGGCAGCGGTCTCCCGGGCCGGCTGGGCGGCTGGGCACCTGCTCTTCCCGCTGCTCGGCTCGGCGGCGCTGCTGGCCACCGGCGGCCTGGCCGCCGGGCTGACGGCGGGCGCGGTCCTGGGCGATTCCTCCGGACGGCTCGGCGGGCTGGTCGGCGGCGCGCTCGCCCAACTGCCCGCGGTGTGGCTGACGGCGGCCGTCGTGCTGGTGATCTTCGGACTGCGGCCGGGGTGGACCGCTGCGGTCTGGGGGGTGCCGGGCGCCTTCCTGCTGATCGGCTGGCTCGGTCCGGTCCTCCGCTTCCCCCACCTGGTGCTCGACCTCTCGCCCTTCAGCCACCTGCCGCGCCTGCCCGGTGGTGCCTTCGAGCCGCAGCCCCTGCTCTGGCTCACCGCGGTCACCGCCGTCCTGACCGCCATCGGCCTGGCCGCCCTGGACCGTCGCGACCTCGGCTGACCGGGGTTCAGCAGACGGGCACCGGCCCCGGCGACCGGGTGCCCCCGGCGGTCGGGGACACCCGGTGGCCCGGGAGCCGCTCAGCCGATCGTCAGGACGGCCTTGCCGCGGATGCGGCGGTCGAGCAGGGCCAGGGCGGCTTCGCCCGCCTTGGACCAGTCGCCCTCCCAGTCGACGGGCGTGCGCAGGCGGCCGTCGGCGACCAGGCGGGACAGCTCGGCGAGGTCGGCCCCGGCGCTGCCGCCGTGCCGGAAGCCGTGCAGGCTGATCTCGCCACCGAGCAGCTGGTACGCCGCGAACTCGGTGGGCTGGCCGGAGGTGGCGCCGACCGAGACCACCACGGCGTGCTCGGCGAGCTGCCCGAGCAGGCCGGTGAGCAGCGGGCCGCCGACGTTGTCGAGGACGAGGTCGATCGGCTGGTCGATCTCCTCGGCGCCGGTGACCACATGGTCGGCGCCGAGCGCGGCCAGGCCCTCGCCGCGGGCCTTGCTGCCGACCAGGGCGTAGACCTCGGCCCCGGCCAGGTGGGCGAGCTGGACGGCGAAGGTGCCGACCCCGCCGGAGGCGCCGGTGACCGCGACCCGCTTGCCGGCCGCGAGCCCGCCCCGGCGCAGGGCGCGCAGTGCCGTCACCGCCGCGGTGGGCAGGGTGGCGGCCTGGCCGAACGTCACGTCGTCGGGGAGGACGGCCACTTCGTCGAGGTGGACGGCCCGGAGCTCGGCCCAGCCGCCGCCGGACTGCTTGAAGGCGACGACCCGGTCGCCGACCTTCGGCCCGCGCCCGGAGGCGGCGGCCTGCTCGATCACCCCGGCGGTGTCCCAGCCGGGGACGGTGCCGTCCGGGGTGAGGCCGTCGGCCTTCGGGAGCTCACCGTAGTTGAGAGAGAAGGCGGCGACCCGGATCAGCACCTCGTCGGCGCCGGGCACCGGGTCGGGCACCTCGTCGAGCTGCAGTCGGCCGACGGCGGAGTGGTCTGCCACAAGTGCGCGCATGGAGCTGACAGCCCTTCGTGTGGATGGTCTCGGAGCGATGTCGTATCCGAACCGGGGCATCGTCCCCGGCATTCCCCATCCCCTCAAGGACTTTGACGGAACGTCGGTCGAGCGGTGCGTGCGCTGAAACTCCGACGACAGGGGCTCTTCTCCAGCCATGTGATGTATGCCATTGTACATGTCACACTCTCCGCCGGGTGGCCAGGAGTGCCCCAACCGCCTTGGCCACCACGGTCCGTCCTCCTCCTCGGGTGTGCCCTCGGGCGTGCCCGCAGACCGGCCAGGAGTCCCCCCACATGAGTACCCCTTCCATACCGAGGGCCTTGCCCAGGCTGCTGACCGCAGCGCTGGCGTGCTGCCTGGGCCTCGCCGCGCTCACGCCCGCCGCCCAGGCCCACGCAGCGGCCGCGCCCGCAGCAGCCCCGACCGCCGTAGCCCCGGTCGCGGCCGTCCCGCCCGGCCTGCCGCCGCAGGCGGCGGCCAGGCCCGCCGCGCCGGACGCCGCCGCCGACGAGAGCCGCCAGGGGGCCGTGGACGCGGCCCACCGCGCCCCGCTCAGGGTGCCGGCTGTCCCGGCCCGCCCCGGCCGTGCCGCTCCCCGGGCCGCAACCGCCGCCGCCTGCAACGTGTCCGACTTCACCGGCCGCACCGGCAGCGCCCTCGTCCAGCAGATCGAGTCGGCTAGCGTCGACTGCGTCAACACCCTCTTCACGCTCACCGGCAACGACGCCTACCTGGCCTTCCGCGAGCCGCAGATGGTCAGCGTCGCCGACGCGCTGCGGGACGTCTCCGCCGGCTACCCGGGCAACGACAGCACCTCGACCGAACAGCTGGTGCTCTTCCTGCGGGCCGGCTACTACGTCCAGTGGAACAACGCCTCCACCGTGGGGACTTACGGCACCGCGCTGCAGACGGCCATCCGGGGCGGCCTGGACGCGTTCTACGCGAACCCGCACTCCGGTGACGTCACCGACGCCAACGGCGCGGTGCTCGCCGAGGCCGTCACGCTGATCGACAGCGCCCAGGAGAACGCCCGCTACCTGTACGTCGTGCAGCGCCTGCTCAAGGGCTACGACCCCGGCAGCTACAACTCCTCGTACGGGATGCTCAGCGCCGTCAACAACACCTACACCGTGCTCTTCCGGGGCCACCAACTGCCCGAGTTCACCGCCGCCGTGCAGGCCGACCCGAGCCTGCTCGACACCCTGCACGACTTCGCCGTCGCGAACGACGCACTGCTCGGCACCGACCAGTCCTACCTGACCGCCAACGCGGGCCGCGAGCTCGGACGCTTCCTCCAGCACGCCGAACTCCTCGACAAGACCCGGCCGCTGGTGAAGGACCTGCTCGGCCGGAGCAGCATGACCGGCCGCACGGCACCGCTGTGGACCGGCCTCGCCGGGATGACCGACAGCTTCGACCAGGGCGACTGCGCCTACTACGGCACCTGCGACCTCGCCGCCCGGCTGCGCGCCGCCGTCCTGACCACCGCCTACACCTGCAGCCCCAGCATCCGCATCGTCGCCCAGCAGATGGGCACGACGGACCTCGACGCGACCTGTGCCAGCCTGCGCGGGCAGGACGCCTACGTCCACGGCATCGTCAAGGACAACGGCCCGGTCGCCGACGACCACAACTCGACCATCGAGGTCGTGGTCTTCCACTCCAGCGCCGACTACCAGACCTACGCGGGCCTGATCTTCGGCATCAGCACCGACAACGGCGGCATGTACGTGGAGGGCGACCCCGCCGCGACCGGCAACCAGCCGCGCTTCGTCGCCTACGAGGCCGAGTGGCTGCGGCCGAGCTTCCAGATCTGGAACCTCAACCACGAGTACACCCACTACCTGGACGGCCGCTTCGACATGTACGGCGACTTCGACGCCGGGGTGTCCACGCCGACCGTCTGGTGGATCGAGGGCTTCGCCGAGTACGTGTCCTACTCCTACCGCAACGTCAGCTACGACGCGGCGATGGCCCAGGCGGCCCGGGGCACGTACCGGCTCAGCACCCTCTTCGACACCACCTACGCCAACGACACCACCAGGATCTACAACTGGGGCTACCTGGCGGTCCGTTACATGCTCCAGTCGCACCGCGCGGACGTCGACACCCTGCTCGGCCACTTCCGGGTGGGCGACTGGGCCGGTGCCCGCACCCTGCTGACCGGCACCATCGGCACCCGCTACGACAGCGACTTCGCGGCCTGGCTGACCGCCTGCGGCGCCGGGAACTGCGGACCGGGCACGCCGCCGGTGGCCGAGTGCACCTCGGCCGACACCCGTGAACTCGGCCAGAACTGCGCTCGCGGCAACCTGGCCGCCACCACCGGGAACTACAGCTACCTGTACCTGCGGATCCCGGCCGGCACCAGCTGGCTGACCGTCACCTCGACCGGCGGAACCGGGGACGCCGACCTGTACTACAACCCCAACGGCTGGGCCACGACGAGCAGTTGGAGTGCCCGTTCGACGCAGACCGGCAACGCGGAGATGCTCACCGTCACCAACCCGCCGGCCGGCATCGTCTACCTCAGCCTGTACGCCAAGTCCGGTTTCGGCTCGGTGAGCCTGTCCACCTCGTACTGAGCCTCGTACTCGGCGCGGACCGCCACAGCGGTGGGGCGCCGTCGGAGCCCGGGCTCCGACGGCGCCCCACCCGGCCCCGGGAGGTCAGCCGGCCGGCTCCTCGCCGAGGCGGTGCTGCTGGATCTCGGGGCGCTCGCTGTCCCAGAGCACCTCCCAGACCTTGAACACGCAGTGGAAGGTGCGCATGGCGCCCCGGGACGCCAGCAGGTAGGAGTCGCCGTCCCGGTAGAGGGTGCGCTGTTTGGCCATCATCGGGTGGTCGGGTATGTAGCCGGGCACGAGCTGCTTCAGTGCGGCCACCGCCTGCTCACGGGTTCCCTCGACCTCGGTGAGGACCCGGGGGGCCCAGATCATGTTCTCCCCGCTCCCGACGTTCTCCTCGACCACCAGCGCCCAACGAGCCATGGCCCGCCCTCCGTTCCGCCCCGTCAACCTGTTCGACCGGCCAGCGGCGTCAGCCTACGCGGCCCACGAGGTGCCTGCGGCGGGCGATGATCCGCAGGGCGGCCTCCGAGGGGGAACCCGCCTCCACGGTGTGCAGCAGCAGGGACTGGTCCGGGTCGTCCGGCAGCCGCAGCGTCTCGTAGGAGAGCGTGAACTCGCCGACCGCCGGGTGGCGCAGATCGTGTGCGCCGTGCGTCTTGTCGCGGACCTCCTGGTTCGCCCACAGCTGCCGGAAGTCCGCGCTCGCCTCGGACAGCTGGCCGACCAGCGTGGCGAAGTCCGCGTCGCTCGGATGCCGCCCGGCATCCATCCGCAGATAGGCGACCAGGTCCCTGGCCTTGCCCTCCCAGTCCACGAACCGCGCCCGGGCCTCCGGGTGGCAGAACACCAGCCAGGCGAGATTGCGCTGCTCGGACGGCAGCCCGTCGAGGTCGACCAGCAGCAGCGCCGAGAACATCTCGTTCCAGGCCAGGATGTCCGTCCGCCGCCCGATCACGTACGCGGGCACCTCCGGAACCGACTCCAGCAGCCGGCGCAGCCCGGGGCGGACCACCTGGGCCGACGAGGAGCTGTACGCGTTGCCGTTGACCGCGTGCGGCCGGGCCAGCCGGAACAGGTGGGCGCGCTCGTCCTGGTCCAGCCGCAGCGCGCTGGCCACGGCGTCGATCACCGCGTCGGACACGTTCTCGGAACGGCCCTGCTCGAACCGTACGTAGTAGTCCACACTGACCCCGGCGAGCTGGGCCAGCTCCTCCCGGCGCAGACCGGGCACCCGGCGGCGCTCGCCGTACTGCAGCAGCCCCGCCTGCTCAGGCTTCAGCCTGGCCCGGCGGGACCTCAGGAAGGTGCTCAGCTCAGCTCGATTCCCCATGGTTCGATCCTAAAGGGGTTCTGCCGGACCCCAGGTCCAACGGTTCCCAGGTTCGCCGGTTCCGGGGAAGAACTCGGCCCTGGGTGGACGCCGCCGCCCGCCGCAGGATGGACGACGACACCGAAACCGAGACGGGTACCGGGCCGGGAGCAGCCGGATCCACCGGGCCAGCAGAGGACCAGCCGCCATGAGCACCACCGTCGCCGCCTACGCCGCACCCGCCCCCAAGGCACCGCTGGAGCGCACCACCATCACCCGCCGCGCGGTCGGCGAGCACGACGTCCTGATCGAGATCAAGTACGCGGGCATCTGCCACTCCGACATCCACCAGGTCAACGAGGACTGGGGCCAGGCGCACTTCCCGATGGTCCCCGGCCACGAGATCGCCGGAATCGTCACCGAGGTGGGCTCCGGCGTCACCCGGCACGCGGTCGGCGACCGGGTCGGCGTCGGCTGTTTCGTGGACTCCTGCCGCACCTGCGTCAACTGCCTGGCCGGCAACGAGCAGTACTGCCTGAAGGGCATGACCGGCACCTACCCCGCAGGCCCCGACGGACAGCCCACCTACGGCGGCTACAGCACCCACATCGTCGTCGACGAGAACTACGTGCTGCGCATCCCCGAGGGCATCGACCTCGACGTCGCCGCACCGCTGCTCTGCGCCGGGATCACCCTCTACTCCCCGCTCAGCCACTGGCAGGCCGGTCCGGGCAAGAAGGTCGCCATCGTCGGTCTGGGCGGCCTCGGGCACATGGGTGTGAAGATCGCCAAGGCGCTGGGTGCCGAGGTCACCGTCCTCAGCCAGAGCCTGCGCAAGCAGCAGGACGGCCTGCGGCTGGGCGCCGACCACTTCCACGCCACCTCCGACCCGGCCACCTTCACCGAGCTGGCCGGCAGCTTCGACCTGATCGTCAGCACCGTCTCCGCCACCCTGGACATGGACGCCTACCTCGGGCTGCTCACCGTCGACGGCACCCTGGTCAACGTCGGTGCCCCGGCCGAGCCCAACGCGGTCAACATGTTCTCGCTCATCGCGGGCCGCAGGTCGCTGGCCGGATCGATGATCGGCGGCATCCGCGAGACCCAGGAGATGCTCGACTTCTGCGCCGCCCACGGCTTCGGCGCCGACATCGAGATCATCGGCGTCGAGGAGATCAACGACGCTTACCAGCGGGTCCTCAGCAGCGACGTCCGCTACCGCTTCGTCATCGACCTCGCCACCTTCGCCGCCTGACGGGCGCCCGCCGGCTCAAGTAACCCGTCGCGGCTTCCCCGGCAGGCTACTTGAGCAGGCGGGACAGCCGCCGGTCGGCGAGGACCCGGCCGCCCGTCTGGCAGGTGGGGCAGTACTGCAGGGACTTGTCGGCGAAGTTCACCGAGCGGACGGTGTCGCCGCAGCGCGGGCAGGGCTCGCCGGAGCGGCCGTGGACCGCGAGAGCGGCCTTCTTCTCGGACTTCAGCGCGTCGGCCGGCGCGTCGTGGGCCTGGGCCACCGCACTCCCGAGCACCTCACGGACGGCGGTGTACAGCTGCGCCACCTGCTCCTCGCCCAAGGCGGAGGCTATCGCGTACGGGGAGAGGCGGGCCGCGTGCAGGATCTCGTCCGAGTAGGCGTTGCCGATCCCGGCGAGCACGGACTGGTCGGTGAGGAAGGTCTTGAGCCGCTGCCGGGCGCCTGCGGCGAGTCCGGCCAGCACCGCCGGGGTGAAGCCCTCACCGAGCGGGTCGGCACCGAGCCGGCCGATGCCCGGCACCAGGTGCGGGTCGGTGACCACGTAGGCGGCGAGCCGCTTGGTGGTGCCCTGCTCGGTGATGTCGAAGCCCGAGCCGTCGTCCAGGACCAGCCGGAGGGCCAGCGGTCCGCGCCCGGGGCGGACCGGCTTGGCGGAGAAGGCGGCCCGGTGCCGGATCCAGCCCGCCCGGGCCAGGTGGAGGACCAGGTGCGGGCCGCCCGTCGTCCGGAGGTCGAGGAACTTGCCGTACCTGCCGACTCCCTCGACGGCGCGCCCTTCCAGCGCGCTCACCGGGGGGTCGAAGGTCTTGAGGACCTGGACGGAGAGCACCTCGACACGGGCGACGGTCCGGCCGGCGGAGGCTTCGGCCATCCGCTCGGCCAGGGCCTGGACCTCGGGCAGTTCCGGCACACGGCCAGTCTGGCCCGGCCGGACCGCCGCCACGAGTCGGCGCCCCGGGGGCGGCCCCAGGTCAGGGGGGCGGGGAGTGCTACTTGATCCCTGCCGAGCTGCAGGCGTCCGCGTACTGGTCGTTGCAGATGTCGGAGGCCTTGTAGAGACCGCCCGCTATCACGGTCTCCGCGACCCGCTGCTTGGTCACCACCAGCGGGGTGAGCAGCGTCGACGGGATCCGGTTGCCGCCGCTGACGGTCACCGTGGTGGCCACCGAGGTGACGTCCAGGCCCTGGATCAGGTAGACGGCGAGGTTGGCGGCAGCGTCCGTCTCCGGCCGGAACGGCTTGTAGATGGTGTACGCCTGCTCGCCCGCGAGTACCCGGCGGACGGCGTCGATCGAGGCGTCCTGTCCACCGACCGGGACGTTCTTGATCCCGGCGGACTGGAGGGCGCCGATGATCGCGGTGGACATGCCGTCGTTGGCCGAGTAGACCGCCTGGAAGCCGTCCTTGCCGAGCTTCTGGATCGCCTCGTTCATCTTCTGCGCGGCGACGTTGGGCTTCCACTCGCCGGACTGCTCGTAGACGACCTTCTTGACCTTGCCGTCCAGCACCTTGTGCGCGCCGGCCTTGAAGTCGGCGGCGTTCGGGTCCGCCTCGGCGCCGTTGATCATGACGATGTTGGCGCCGGCGGCCTTGCTGCCGAGCGCGTCGAGCATGGCCTGGCCCTGGAGCTCGCCGGCCCGCTCGGAGTCGTAGGCCACGTACGCGGCGACGTTGCCGGTGGCCAGCCGGTCGTAGGCGATGACCTTGGCACCCTTGGCGGTGGCCGCGTCGACCCAGGACGCCGTGCCCTGGCCGTTCACCGGGTCGAGGATGATGACCTTGACGCCCTTGTTCAGCATGTCGTCGAACTGCTGCTTCTGGGTCTGCTCGTCGCCGTCGGCGTTGGCGTAGTCGACGGTGCACTTGGTGCACAGCCCGCTGATCGAGGACTCGATCAGCGGCTTGTCGAAGGACTCGTACCGGGTGGACGAGGTCTTCTCGGGCAGCAGCAGGCCGACGGTCTTGTTGCTCGAGGTCGAGCTCTTGCTGCTGTCCTGGCCGCAGGCGGCCAGCGTCAGCGCCATCGACGCAGCGGTCGTGCCGACGATGATCCGACGCGTCATCGCGTTCATGGGGTGGTGCCTCCCTGAGAGCGCCGCACCGACGCGGCTGAGGGAGGGAGTCAAGCGTCCGCGCGAGTTGGCGTCAAGAATTAAACCATCAGGGTGGGAGTGCTCGAACGGGACACCACTCTGTGAAGAATTCATGCGGATAGTCGGGACGAGTCGGACACATCTCCGTCAAGCCTTCAACAGGTGACTCAGTGGGCGAGGTTCGCCGACCAGGGGCCCTGCTCGGGCCGGGCCTCGGTGTCGACGTCCGGCCACGGCGGCATGGTGACGGCGGTGATCTGCAGCGGCGGGGAGTCCGGAGCGGCACGGAACTGGAAGGCCGTGCCGAGCGGGATCGTGAGCACGGTCCCCGGCCGCAGCGGAGCGACCTCCTCGCGGCCGTCCTGGCGGCGCCAGATCTGACCGGTGCCCTGGGTGACGTGCCAGATCTCCTGGACGGTGGCGTGCGAGACCGCCTGCGAGATGCCGCCGGGCGGCAACTCGAACTGGGCCAGACTGCCCTGGCCCGCCAGCGCCGCCAGCGGGCGGACGGTGGCGCCGTCAGGAGCGCGGACCACGACAGCCTGTGCCACGCTCCAGGTCTCGAATGCGGGGTGGTCCACCGGGCCGCTCCTTCACTACTGATATAAGCAGAGTGACTGTCCGTCAATATGCTCGCCCGAACCGCCGCTGACTCCCCGTCCGGCTCACCGTTTCGCCCGCTGACTCCCCGTCCGGCTCACCGTTCGCTGCGGACGACCAGGAACACCCCGCCCACCACGATCGCTCCGCCAAGGGCGATCGGCAGGCTCAACGGCTCGGCGAGGACCAGCCAGCCGAGGAACACGGCCACCACCGGGTTCACGTACGCGTAGGTCGCGACCAGCGGCAGCGGGGCGGACTGGAGCAGCCAGGCGTACGCGCTGAACGCGACCAGCGAGCCGAACACGATCAGGTAGCCGAGCGCCAGCCAGGAGTGGGTGGAGACGGCCGACAGGTCCAGGTCGTGCAGCTCGCCCTTGGCGGCCGCGACCGGCAGGCAGGCGAGCCCGCCCGCGAGCATCTCGTACACGCTGGCGGCGAGCGGGTTGCGCGGCATCGGCAGTCGTCCGGCGAGGAAGGAGCCGGTCGACCACATCAGGGTCGCGGTGATGACGACGAGCAGCCCGGTCAGCTTCACCTCACCGCTCAGGCCGGGCACGGTCAGCACCGCGAGCCCGGCCAGGCCGACCAGCACGCCCGCGACGGTGACCGCCGAGGTGCGCTGGCCGGACGCGCGGCGCAGCAGCACCACCCAGAGCGGGACGGCGGCCACCAGCAGTGCGGCGAGCCCGGACGGCACCCCCGACTGCTCGGCCAGCACCACCAGGCCGTTGCCGCCGAGCAGCAGCAGGACCCCGACCAGCGCCGCCGACCCCAGCCGGCGCGGCGTCACCCGCAGCGCGGACGGCCCCTGCCGCCACACCAGCAGGGCGGCCAGCAGCAGCCCCGCCGTGACGAACCGGGCGGTCGCCGAGAGGAACGGCGGCATGGTCTCGACGGCTATTCGGATGGCCAGGTAGGTGGAGCCCCAGACGACGTAGACGATGGCGAGTGCGGCCCACGCGGCGCCGCTGATCCGGGGACGGACGGTGCCATCGCCGGTGGGCAGCTCAGGGATGGTGGGGACGGAGGGACGGGACTGCCGTGGAGCAGCGGTCATGAGTATCTCCCGGTATTGGTGCTGTACCGGGTATCGCACCACAGCCGGGGCGCCGGGCGCGAGGGGAATGGACGCCCCGGCCGGGGCCGGGTCCGGTTCCGGAAGCCGCCGAGGGAGTACCGGGCGCGCGGACCGCTCCCGGTGGAGGTGCGGGCCCGGCCGTGCGCCGGTCCGCCGAGTGGCTGAACCGGGCGTGCGCGCCGCTCGCCGGATCCCGTCCGGCGACCGGCGAGTGGTAGGCATGACCCCCGGGAGGCGTGGGAGGAGCAGCCGGCGTGGAGTGGTTCGCGGCACCCGACTACTGGCTCGGGCGGCTGGTCTTCCAACGGCTGATCGCCGCGCTCTACCTGATCGGCTTCCTGGCCGCCGCCTGCCAGTTCCGTGCACTGATCGGCGAGCGGGGCATGCTGCCCGTGCCGCGCTTCACCGCCCGGGTGCCGCTGGGCCGTTCGCCCAGCCTGTTCCATCTGTACTACTCCGACCGCGCGTTCGCCACCGTCTGCTGGAGCGGCGCCGCACTGGCCGCGGCGGTCCTCGCCGGTGCGCTGGACCTGGTCCCGCTCTGGGCGGCGCTGCTCGGCTGGGCGCTGCTCTGGGTGCTCTACCTCTCGATCGTCAACGTCGGCCAGACCTGGTACGCCTTCGGCTGGGAGTCGCTGCTGCTGGAGTCGGGATTCCTGGCGGCGCTGCTCGGCAACGCCCGGGTCGCGCCGCCGGTGCTGATCCTGTGGCTGCTGCGCTGGCTGCTGTTCCGGGTCGAGTTCGGGGCCGGGCTGATCAAACTGCGCGGCGACCGCTGTTGGCGGGACCTGACCTGCCTGAAGTACCACCACGAGACCCAGCCGATGCCGGGACCGCTCAGCTGGTTCTTCCACCACCTGCCCGCACCGGTGCACAAGGCCGAGGTGGCCGCCAACCACGTGGCCCAACTGGTCGTCCCGGTCTGCCTCTTCCTGCCCCAGCCGATCGCGAGCGCGGCCGCCCTGGTGATCGTGGTCACCCAGCTCTGGCTGGTGGCCTCGGGCAACTTCGCCTGGCTCAACTGGCTGACCATCGCCCTCGCGTTCTCCGCCGTCGACACCCCGTCGGTCGCCCGGCTGCTCCCGCTGCCCGCGCCGCCCGTCCTGCACCCCGTTCCGCTCTGGTTCCAACTGCCGGTGCTCGCCGTGGCGGTGCTCTTCGCCGTCCTCAGCTACTGGCCCGCCCGCAACCTGGTCTCCCGTCGCCAGCTGATGAACCGCTCATACAACCGGTTCCATCTCGTCAACGCCTACGGCGCCTTCGGCTCGATCAACCGGATCCGCTTCGAGGTGGTGGTCGAGGGCACCCGCGCACAGGAGCTCGGGCCCGGCGTGCAGTGGCGCGAGTACGCCTTCAAGGGCAAACCGGGCGAGCTGCGGCGGCTGCCGCGCCAGTTCGCGCCGTACCACCTCCGGCTGGACTGGCTGATGTGGTTCGCCGCGATCTCCCCGGTGTACGGGCGCCCGTGGTTCGCCGCCTTCGTCGCCCGACTGCTGGTCAACGACCCGGACACGCTCGGGCTGCTGCGGCACAACCCGTTCCCGGGCGAACCCCCGCACCACGTACGGGCGCTGCTCTACCGCTACCGGTTCACCGACTGGCGCACGCTGCGTGCGACCGGCGCGTGGTGGGAACGGACGCTGGTACGCGAGTACCTTCCTCCCGTGACCTACCGCGACCTGGCCTACCTGGCGCCGCGCGCAGCGGGCACCGCACGGCGCCGGCCGGCGCGGGAGGACCCGTGAACGGCTGCGGCCCGGCCGCGCACCGGGGTTGCCGAGCCTGTGCGAGCGGGCCGCCGGTGCCTCCGTGAGCCAAAGGGGTGTGTCACCCGGAGGCCCACCGGGCCGGGTGCGTGCGCGCCTCGAACGCCCACCCGTATCCTGGTCGCCCGCGCCGGCCACCGCGCTCCTCCCGCCCGCGCCGCCGGACGATGCCCGTCCCGTCCCTGTCTGCCCTGCCACGAACCGGACATCACCATGACTGTGCGTTACCAGAACGACACCGAGCCCGCGTCGGCGGACGACCCGGCGGCCACACCCGACACCGAGGCCCGGCCGGGCCCGCGCGAGGCCCTCGGCAAGTACGCCGAACTCGGCGGGTTCACCCTGGCCGCCGACTCCCACCCCTGGTACCCGGCCGACGAGGCCGTCGGCAGCCCCGAGGACGCCCGCGCCGCCTCCACCGTGCTCGCCGAACTGCGCAGCCGGGACGTCCTCGCCACCCGCGCCGCCGTCACCGCACTGATCGCCCCCGGCGGTCTGGACGAGCCGGACAGCGTGATCGCCCTAGGCCTGGTGATCGGCGTCCTGCGACGTGTGCAGGGCACGTCGGCCAAGCTCCGGCCGGAGGCGTACGAAGCCGACCTGGCCGCACTCACCGCCGCCACGGCGGGCTCCCGCTGGCGCAAGGAACAGGGCGTCAAGCTCTCCTGGAGCCGCCGCCGGGCGCTGCGCGCCCAGGCCAGGCAGCTCGCCGCCGGCGGCCGGGCCCGCCGGGCCGACCTGCACGACGCCCTCGCGGCGGCCGCGGCGGAGCGTGCCGACTGGACGGCCCTCGCCGCCTCCGCCGATGCCGACCCGCGCCGGGTCCGGCCGGTCGTACCCGCCGACGCGGACCGGCTCACCGCAGCCGCCCAGGCGGTGGAGGCACTCGCCGAGGCCGTCCGCGCGCTCGGCCGACTGCTGCCCGGCCGCGACCTGGAGACCGCCCCGCTGGGCGAACTCGCCGACCTGGTCGACCGCCTGGCCGCCGACGAGGGCACCCTCTACCGGCTGCCCACGCTGCGCGCCCTCCGGGCCGAGCTGGCCGCCGCCGGGCTCACCGACCTGTTCGACGAACTGGCGGAGCGTCAGGCCGACCGGGAGGCCGCCCTCGCCGCGTACGACCGCCACACCGGCGCCGCCGACACGGAGGACGGCGGCCTGGAGGCCGCCCGCCAGGTGCTCGCGGCCGGTCCGCGGACCGAGACCGACCCCGGTGCGGAGGAGGCCCCGGCCGCCGAGCCGGAGATCCCGGCGGCGCGTCCCGAGACCGTGATCGAGGCTGAGGTCGCTGCGGAGGTTGCTGAGGTCGAGGCTGAGGTCGCTGTGGAGGCTGCTGAGGTCGAGGCCGAGGCGGAGGTTGCTGAGGTCGAGGCTGAGGTCGCTGTGGAGGCTGCTGAGGTCGAGGCGGAGGTTGCTGAGGTCGAGGCTGAGGTCGCTGTGGAGGCTGCTGAGGTCGAGGCCGAGGCGGAGGCTGCTGAGGTCGAGGCTGAGGTCGCTGCGGAGGTTGCTGAGGTCGAGGCTGAGGTCGCTGTGGAGGCTGCTGAGGTCGAGGCTGTCGAGGTTGAGGTCGAGATCGCTGCTGAGTCCGAGAGCGTGATCGAGACGGCGGCAGAAGCTGAGGCAGTGGCAGAGGCCGAGCCGGTCGTCGAGGCGGAGACTGTCGCCGCGTCCGACGCGGAGCCGGTGGCCGAGCCCGTGGCCGAGGGCGTCGCTGCTGTCGAGGCGGCCCCTGAGCAGGAGCGTCCCAAGCGAGTCCGCCGTCCGCGGAAGCCCTCGCTCACCGCCGGTCAGCCGATCACCGCCTACACGCCGGGCGAACTCCGTTCCCTGGTCCGCTGGATCGACGGCGACGGCGTCGAGCGCACCGAGGACGACCTCCTCCGGGCCGCCATGAAGGAGCTCGGGTTCGCCCGTCTCGGCCCCCGTATCAAGGAGGCCCTCGGCGCGGCCGTCAGCGAGGTCCGCGGCTGACGGTCCCACCGCTGCCGCAGGGGCGGCCGGATCCACTCCTCACCGGGAGCCGGAGCCGGCCGCCCCTCGCGTTCCGTCCTGCCCGTCCCGCCCGTGGGACCTGAGCAGAGCGGCCAGCGCGGGGACGTCCACCGGACCGGAGGTGTCCACCCGGCGGACGGTCCCGAGGCCGAGCGGTTCGGCGCCGCGGGCCCACAGCTCCCAGTCGCCGTCGAGTCCGCTGCGCTCGGGGTGGATGGCATGCCGGTCGGCGCTGCGTTCGGCGAATCTTCGCCGGGCGAGCTCCAACGGGACCTCGCACCACACCTCGTGCACCTCGGTCACCCCCGCGCGCCGGAGTCCGGCGGTGACGACCGGTCGCAGGTGCGCCAGCAGCGGGCTCTCCAGGACGGCCCGGCCCCGGGCCTCCGCCAGCAGGGTCCACAGGGTCTCGCCCGCCGCCACTCCGAGGATCCGGCTCCACTCGCGGGGTGTGCAGCCGGCCGGGCGCGCGGGGGCGAGGTTGTCCGCCAGGGTCTCCTTGACCGAGTCCTTGCTGAACAGCGGAAGCCCCAACTCCCGGGCCAGGGCCCGCGCGAGCGTCGTCTTCCCGGCCCCGGGCAGTCCGTTCACCAGCACAGTGAGCATGGCCAGACCCTAGCGCCCGACGGCGCCAGGGCCCGGCGGTCCCAACGCGCGGAGGGGCCGCAGCCCTTGGCTGCGGCCCCTCGACTGGCGTCGGGTCAGGAGATGTTGAGGGCGGTGTCGTCGATGACGAAGCTGGTCTGCAGCGAGGAGTCCTCGACACCGGTGAACTTGAGGGTCACCGTCTTGCCGGCGTAGGAGGACAGGTCGAAGGTCTTCTGGACGTAGCCCGAGCTGGCGTTGACGTTGGAGTAGGTCGCCAGCGTGGTGGAGTTCGCCTGGACGGTGAGCTTGTCGTAGGCGGTGCTACCGGACTCGGCGGTGTCGATGTGCAGCCAGAAGCTGAGGCTGGCCTTGCAGCCCGCCGGGATGCTCACGGTCTGCGAGAGGCTGTCGGTGTGCGAGGAGCCGTAGCCGTCCAGCCACGCCTTCCAGCTGCCGGAGTGGGCGGGCTCGCCGCTGGAGTTGTCGATCACGCCGCTGGTGGCGGTCCACGGCGCGGCGCTGCCGGTCTCGAAGCCCGAGTTGCCGAGCAGCTGGGTCCCGGTGCAGCCGCCGGAGGAGCCGGTGACCGTCCAGGTGAAGCTGGCCGAGCCGCTCGCGTTGGTGGAGTCGGTTGCGGTGACCGTCGTGTTGTAGGTGCCCGCCGCGCTCGCGGTGCCGGTGATCAGACCGGTGGAGGAGTTGATGGACAGTCCGGTGGGCAGCCCGCTCGCGCTGTAGCCGAGGGTCTGGCCGGAAGCCGAGTCGCTCGCGGAGATCTGCAGGCTGACCGAACCGCCCTGCGCGGTGGTCTGGCTGCCCGGGTTGGCGACCGTGACGGTGTTGCCGCCGGTGCTGCCGCCGGAGGTGAAGGCCGTGGTGCCGTTCGGGGTACCGAGGCCGGTCGGGCCGTCGTAGCCGGCGCCCGCCGTGCAGAGGTAGGACGGCGAGCAGCTGCCGTTGGCGCCGCTGGTCACGTCGTAGAGCGAGGAGGCGTGCGCGTACGGGTAGGAGGCCGGGTAGCTGCCGGAGGCGGGGGTGCCGGCCAGTGCGTAGACGCTGGCGATGATCGGCGAGGAGGCGCTGGTGCCGCCGTAGACCGCCCAGCCGCTGCCGCCGTAGGTCTGGTAGACCGCGAGACCGGTGGCCGGGTCGGCGACGGCGGAGACGTCGGCGACGGTGCGCTTGCCGCAGCCGCTGTCGCTCTGCCAGCTCGGCTTGGAGTCGTAGGAGGAGCAGCCGGAGCCGGCGCCCTGGCCGCCGGAGCTGGTGCCCCAGACGCTCTCGTTCCAGCCGCGGGCGTTGGAGGCGCGGCTCAGGCTGGTGCCGCCGACCGAGGTCACGTACTGGGAGGCCGCCGGGTACTCCACGCCGTAGCCGGAGTCACCGGAGGAGACGGTGATGGCGACGCCGGGGTGGTTGAAGTAGCTGCTGTCGGAGCTCGGGTCGGTGGAGTCCTCCGAGCCGCCGTAGCTGTTGGACACGTACTTCGCGCCCAGGGCGACGGCCTCGTTGACGGCCGCGCCGAGGTTGTTCATGTCGGCGGTGTCGGCCTCGACCAGCAGGATGTGGCAGTTGGGGCAGACCGCGCTCACCATGTCGACGTCGAGCGAGATCTCACCGGCCCAGCCGCTGTCGGCGGCCGGGTAGCTGGTGCCGCCGCGCTGGTCGATCTTCTTGAAGCAGCCGTTGGCGGTGGTGCAGGCCGGCAGACCGTACGTCGAGCGGTAGGTCGCCAGGTCCGACTCGGCGTTGGGGTCGTCCTGCGCGTCGATGATGGCGACCGTGGCGCCCGATCCCGCGGCGGACGGGAGCTTGTAGGCGGAGGTGAGGTCGCTCGGGCCGAGGCCGGAGGGGGTCGCGTTCGGCGCGAGGGACGGCCTCGGCGCGATGTCGGTGCGGGCCAGTGCGAGACAGGCCATCTCGCCGGGGTGGTTCGGGGCCGCGCACAGGCGCTTGGTGGTGACGCCGGAGTCCGGCGAGTGGCCGGCCGCGGTCGCGCTCGGGGCGGCGACGGCGAGCAGGCCGGTGGCGGCCATCGCCAGGGCCGGCAGGGCGGCGAGCAATCTGCGGGGCCTGGGCAGGCGTGCACCGCTTGGGGTGTGGAAGCGCAAGGGTCGACCCTCCGTGGGGGCGAGGGCACGTCCGCCGGCGTGGGGTTTCGCCGGTGCGGGTCCGTGCCCGTGTTGACGGATCTCGGCATGTGCTGAGCGGCTGCGGCTGGTGGCCGCGGGCCGGCGTCTCTGCGCTGTACGGGAGTTGGGGTACTCCGATGCCGGTGGCAGGCACATGACACGCAGTGGGCGCGCCAACGGCGGCACCGCGGACGGCAGGGCCGGGCGGTGTGGCCATGACGCTACTGACGGGTCACGGGCGGGGACAAGGCCGAGCGCCCAGCCTTTACTGGTCCTTGTCCATCAATTGCCTGACGGGATAGGGGACTTGTGGGTATGCCGACGACACGTGCGCCGAGCTGGGGGGAGAACCGCTGGTCAGGCGACCGGCTCGGTGCCGATGTCCTCGGACCAGAGGTCCGGGTGGGCGGCGATGAAGTCGGTCATCAGCCGGACGCACTCCGGGTCGTCCAGCAGGGTGATCCGTACGCCGTGCCGGGCCAGCCAGTCGTGGCCGCCGGTGAAGGTGCGGGACTCGCCGATCACCACCCGGCCGATCCCGAACTGCCGTACCAGGCCC
This sequence comes from Saccharothrix sp. ST-888, assembly GCF_000955975.1. GTDB lineage: Bacteria > Actinomycetota > Actinomycetes > Streptomycetales > Streptomycetaceae > Kitasatospora. The sequence goes on along the minus strand of NZ_JYJF01000075.1, from coordinate 92 downwards.
GAGCAGTACCAGCAGGGCGACAGGGTGGTGACCATCGTGGTGCGGCCGTAGCCGCGCAGTCGGCCCGCCGCGCGGAAGGCCGCGGTCTCGGC
>NZ_JYJF01000739.1 GCF_000955975.1 Saccharothrix sp. ST-888 | reverse complement strand
ATGTACAGCAGGGTGACCACGACCAGCGAGATGATGATCGCCAGCGGCAGCGTGCGGCGCGGGCTCCTGACCTCTTCACCCGCCGTGGAGACCGCGTCCAGACCGCTGAACGAGGAGAAGATGCGCTACGCGGCCACCTGCCCACCGCCGAAGCCGCGCGGCCTGCACGGGCTCGGGTTGCCCCTGCCGAAGCCCAGGTCGAAGAACTTGTTCACGTACTGGCCCCAGCTGACCGCGATGGCGGACGCCGAGTGCCCGTACTCCATCCGCAGGCAGACGCCGAGCCCGAAGGCGACGATCTCGCCGACCGTCGCATCGGCGTACGAGTAC
>NZ_JYJF01000738.1 GCF_000955975.1 Saccharothrix sp. ST-888 | reverse complement strand
CAACCGCCGAGCGTGCGCTGCCGTTGACGCCCGCGTATCACCACTACCGGGAGTACGGCAGCAGGCGTACGCCTCGGGAGCCGGGCGGCGGACCGTGAAGATCTCGTCCAGGCGGTCGGGAACCGTCTGATCCAGCGTCAGGTCGTTTGCCCGGACGGTGGCGTGCAGCTTCTCCAGGGTGCGCGGGGAGCATGGCGAGCCGTCCCGCCTCCAGCAGGGCGGGCGACTCCCCGGCGTCCAGCGGCGACCGGGCCTCCGCCGCCAGGCCCCACCGCTGGTGCGCGTAGGTCGCGAAGGGCGCGTGGATCAGCCCGTCGAGCCTGCCGTCCG
>NZ_JYJF01000737.1 GCF_000955975.1 Saccharothrix sp. ST-888 | reverse complement strand
GCACAGCTCGCGGTGCCGCCACGGGCACGCAGCCCGCACACCGTGCGTGAGCCGTGGTCCTCAGCCGGTACGGGCGCCGGGAGCCCGCTGGAGCCGCTGCCCTCCGCCTGAGGCCACCGGCACACGGGGGGCGGTGCCGGGCCGCGGTCTCCGCCCGGCCCGGGATCGTAGTCGTTTTTTGTTCCACCCGAGGGCCCTGCTGGAGTCTGCTCTGGGAGCAGGGGCCGCTAGCTCAGTTGGTTAGAGCAGCTGACTGTTAGTCAGCGGGTCCGGGGTTCGTGTCCCTGGCGGCGCACAGGCGGCCGAAGGCCCCCCGCAGCAGCGAGGGGC
>NZ_JYJF01000736.1 GCF_000955975.1 Saccharothrix sp. ST-888 | reverse complement strand
TGTGCGTGAGCAGTGGGAATGCATTGATCTCCAGCAGAAGCGCGGAGTCATCTTCGACGCACTGGCAGCCGTGGTCGTCCTGCCGGGGGTGAAGGGATCTCACAAGTTCGATCCTGACACCGTCGTCCCTGTCTGGAAAGAGTAGGACGGCAGCGGAGCTTGCAGTCGAGCGTGTGACCCATCCGTTCCCGCTTCTCATCGCTCAAGTCCGGCGAACGCTCCACCCATTGGGCCACCCAGGCCCTCTCGGCTTCGGTCAAGTCCTCTTCAGGCGCCTCGACCTCGGTCCGGGAGCCTGTCTCTTGTCCCTCGTGGGCACTGCCAGCTACC
>NZ_JYJF01000735.1 GCF_000955975.1 Saccharothrix sp. ST-888 | reverse complement strand
GGGGAGCAGAAGGGCACCGACGGAACGTTTCAGCGCTACCGGGTGACCCTCTCTGCCGAGGCGTACGCCGCCGCGCAGACGCAGCTGAGCACGGCCCGGAGGACGGCGCTCAGGGCGGAGCTGGGGCCAGGACCGGTGGTGCTCGACCTTCTGCTGAACGACAAGGACCAGCTGACAGAGGTGCACCGCCGGGGCCCCGGACGCTCGGATGCAGCGAACCGCACCGTCCAGTATACCGAGTTCGGTGGGCCGCTCTAGGGGCAGGCCTCGGCCGGCGATGACCCCGCGGACGCAGGTAGTAATGGTCGGCCGCCGCTGGAGGCAGCGTCG
>NZ_JYJF01000734.1 GCF_000955975.1 Saccharothrix sp. ST-888 | reverse complement strand
ACGTCACGCCGGGACCACGCCCACGACCACTCCCGCGACCGCCTCGGCAACTGCCCGGTGACGCTTCGGCGACGCCGGTGGCTATGGCGGCCGCGGCGAGAGCTACGGGAACGCCGCGAACCGAGTGCCCCGGACATGCGCACGGCCCGCCCCCGTGGTGCAGCGGCGGGCCATCCGTCGGGTTGGGGGCGCTCAGCAGGCCTCGCTCAAGCGGTGCAGTGCCCGACCGCGGTACTTGAGCCCGTCCATCGGCACCCGCCCGGCCACACCGTGCAAGTTACCGTCGAAGTCCGGGTGCGGCGGCCGCTGTAGCGGCCCCTAGTCGAACCA
>NZ_JYJF01000733.1 GCF_000955975.1 Saccharothrix sp. ST-888 | reverse complement strand
CCAGAGGCGCAGCATAACGGCCAGGGCGCGCGTGAGGTGGGGGATACCGTAGACCTGGCCGATGCACGGGCGGCTGCCGATTCCGTAGGGGACGTACGCGGCTCGCGGCAGCGCATGCGGCCGCTCGGGGAGCCAGCGGTACGGGTCGAAGCGTTGGGGGGCCGGGTGCAGGTCGGGCGGGTGGTGGATGAGGTAGGGGCTGAAGACGATCACGGTGCCCTACGGGATGTGCTGCCCGGTCAGCAGGGTGTCCTGCATCGCGACCCGGGTGAGCAGCCGGCCGGGCGTGTAGAAGCGCATGACCTCGGTGAGCGTACGGGTGGTCAGGTC
>NZ_JYJF01000732.1 GCF_000955975.1 Saccharothrix sp. ST-888 | reverse complement strand
CCGGGCGCATGCGCGCGGAGCCGCCCTGGACTGGGCGGCGTTCTTCGCCGGTCGGGGCGCCGGCCGGGTCGACCTGCCGACGTACGCCTTCCAGCGCGGCCGCTACTGGCTGGAGTCGGGCAGCGGATCCGCCACCGCGGCCGCGGTGCCCGTCGACGCGGCGGACGCCCGCTTCTGGGACGCCGTCGAGCGCGAGGACCTGGCGGGCCTGGCCGCGACGCTCCAGGTCGCGGACGGCGACGAGCTGGGCGCGCTGCTGCCCGCCCTGTCGGCGTGGCGTCGGCAGAGCCGCGAGCAGTCCACGGTGGACGGCTGGCGCTACCGGGTGAG
>NZ_JYJF01000731.1 GCF_000955975.1 Saccharothrix sp. ST-888 | reverse complement strand
CTTGAACAGCGCGTCCTCGTCCAGCCAGGACGCGTAGTCCGCGAACGGCACCCCCTTGACGATCCGGTCCCCCCAGAACGGCGGAGCCGGCACCCGGTTGTCCACCGCCACATCGGAACGGACCTGACCCAACCGCTCGGTGGGAACGGGAGCTTCCAACTCCACTCTGCGGTGGCGGCGTTGCTTCAGTTCCGGCAGGCTCGCACCGGGCACTCCGCGTTTGATGCCCATGAGCGCGTCCATCAGGCGGAGTCCTTCGAAGGCGTCGCGGGCGTAGCGGACTTCGCCTTCGTAGATGGCGTGGAGGTCCTGTTCGACGTAGGCGCGGGTG
>NZ_JYJF01000730.1 GCF_000955975.1 Saccharothrix sp. ST-888 | reverse complement strand
CATCTCGACCAGCAGCTGGTTGAGGGTCTGCTCGCTCTCGTCGTGGCAGCCGCCGAGGCCCGCACCACGGTGCCGGCCGACGGCGCCGATCTCGCCGACGAAGATTATCGCCGGGGCGTTCGCCTTGGCCTGCTCGAAAAGGTCGCGCACACGGCTCGGTGTGGTGGAGTGTCAGCGATTGTGCCTTGCGCATATCATGTGGATAGTGCTTGCATCCCTTGCTGTTCTCGTTCTGATGTGTGTCGTTTCGGCCTCGAGATTCCAGCGGCCGCTTGACACGGGTCACGTCGATCGCTGCGACGACCTGTCCGGTGTCCACCGTCTTGTAGCC
>NZ_JYJF01000074.1 GCF_000955975.1 Saccharothrix sp. ST-888 | reverse complement strand
ACCAGCTTGTTCATCATGGCGTGTTCGGGTGCGGTGTCGGCGCAGCAGCTGTCGGCGGTCACCTTCCCGGCGGCGTCCAGCCGCTGGTAGTAGCCGGGCACCACCTTGTCCAGCACCGAGTGGTCGGCCTGGCCGGAGGCGGCGGTGTGGTTGTAGACCACGTCCAGCACCACCCGCAGTCCCACCTCGTGCATCGCCTGCACCATCTGCCGGAACTGGACGGTCCGCGCAGTGCCGGTGGGGTCAGTGGCGTACGAGCCCTCGGGCACCGTGTAGTGCAGCGGGTCGTAGCCCCAGTTGTAGGCGTCGTCGGCCTGCACGGCCGCCACGCACTCCTGCTGCTTCTCGCTGTCCGGCGGCAGCGACTTGAGGTCGCAGGCGGGCAGCTTCTGGTCGGCGCGGTTCTCCGGGATGGTGGCGATGTCGAAGGTCGGCAGCAGGTGGATGGTGGTGATGCCCGCCTCGGCCAGCTCACGCAGGTGCGTCATGCCGGCCGACTTCGACTCGGTGAAGGCCAGGTACGTGCCGCGCTCGGCGGCCGGCACGGTGGTGTCGGCCACCGAGAAGTCGCGGACGTGCAGTTCCTGGATCTGCTGCCGGGTGGCCGGGATGCCGGCCGGACTGCGGTGCCGGTCCCAGCCGTCCGGCTTGTTGCGCCGGTCGGCGAGGTCGGTGACCAGACTGCGCTTGGAGTCGGTGGACAGCGCCACCGAGTAGGGATCGGTGACGAGGTTGGTCACCGGCTGCTGGACGCTCGGCGCCCACACCCCGACCTGGTAGAGGTAGTACTTGCCGTCCAGTTCGCGGGCACTGCGGCTCAGCGACCAGACGCCGGTGGCGTCGTCCCGGCCGAGCGGTACGGTCTTCGGCGTGCCGCCACTCGCCCGGTCGAAGAGCTGGACCGAGACGTGGGTGGCGGTCGGCGCCCAGAGCGAGAGGGTGACCTTCCCGCCCTGGTAGACCGGACCGAGCCGGGCCTTGGCGGCCTTGCCCGCGTACAGGTCGTCCAGGACGCCGGGGAGTTGCACGCCGGTGGCGGCCGACAGGGCGCCGCTGGGCAGGTGTTCGGTGAAGACCACCTGGCTGCGCAGGGCGGGAGTGATCCGGCCCGCGTCGCGCCGGTCCACCGTGAAGGCGCGGTAGCCGGCCAGATGCGGGTACTTGGCCTTCTGGGCGTCGGTGAGCGCACCGGGGTTCAGCCTGATCCAGTGCCCCGGCCGGTTGAGTGCGCCCTGGTCGATCCGCAGGGCCCCCTCGGGGTCGTAGATCAGCTGGGCGCTGGTGCCGCCGGCCAGTGCGCCGTCGTTCGCACCGAAGTCGGCCGGAACCACCACGGTCTTCGCGTCGATCCACTGGGCCTTCGCGGTGGTGAGGTCCAACTGCGCCGAGCTGCCCGCGGTCTGCGGGAGCAGGTAGTCCTGCCGGCCGCCGAGGATCCACACCTCCCGGCCGCTGACGGCGAAGTCCAGGGACTGGTCGTTCGGCAGGTCCTTGTCGTTGCCGTTGTGCAGGATGTAGCTCAGGCTGGTGGCCCCGGCGGCCAGCGGCACCTCGAAGACGTCGCCGAAGGCGTCCCGGCGGGCCGGCTGCAGCGGGCTGCCCCAGTCGGTGGGCTTGGCGGCGCCCGTCCAGTCGTGCAGGCCCCAGCCGTCGTAGCTGCCGTCCGTCCGGTGGTAGTGGATGACGGCGGTGTCGGCGGGCACCGTGTCGACCGGCCCGGGGTTGGTGGTCCGGACGGTGGGGTCGCCCTCCTTGAGCCACACCTCGCCCGTGGTGGCGAGGTCGATGTGCCGGTCGGCCTCGACGTCCTTGCCGCCGTTCTTCTCGACCAGGAATCCGAGGTCGGACGCGCCGCTCTTCAACTTGACGTAGGCGAAGGCCCCGTAGGCGTCCCGGCCGGTGAAGCCGTGCCCGGCGGGCCAGTCGGTGGCCTCACCGTCGGCGAGGTCGCCCCAGGCGTAGAGGTTCCAGCCGTCGTAGTCGCCGTTCTTGCGCTGGTAGTGCACCACCGCGTACGGGCGCGAGGTCGCGGTCGGCACGGGCTTGGCGGCCGGGGTGCCGGTGGTGAAACTTCCCGTGGTGGAACGCAGTTGTCCGCTGGATGTCTGCACGACAGCCTTGTACCGCACCACCGTGCCGGGCGCGAGGGCGCCGAGGTCCTGGGTCACCCGGTACGTCCCGTTGTCGGCCGTGCCGAGCACCTGCCAGCGGCCGTTGCCGATCTGCGCGGCGAAGGAGACCCGGTCGAACCCGCCGTCCGCGACCGCGGCCCCGACCGTGACCGTACCGGTGGAGCCCTCCGCCGGTGGCTGCAAGGACAGTTGGGGCGCCGCCGCCACCTTGGCCAGCCGGCCCGCCGCCCGGTAGACGGTCGACGACAGCGGCGGCACGGTGACGGTGATCCTGCGGTCCGCACCACTGGTGGTCCGGGCACCGGCGGCCGGGTAGATCCGGTCGAAGTTCATCCCCGCCGAGAAGGTGTCCAGGGTGACGGTCTTCGCCTCGGTCGAGTTGTTGACCGCGACGACGTACTCGACCTGCTGCTTGGCGTCGATCCGCGAGAAGGCGTACACCCCGGGCCCGTCGGCGGCGTACCGCTCGATCTGCGCACCGTCGGCCAGCGCCGGGTTGGCCTTCCGCAGCTGCGCCAGCGTGGAAATCCCCTGGTAGAGCGGCACGTTCCGGCCGTACCGGTCGGCGGAGCCCGCACTGCCGCCGATCACGTTGTCGCTGTTGTACGAGGGCACCTTGGAGGCGAACATGTCCTGCCGGGCGTCCTTGTCGCCGCCCGCGCCGGTCATGCCCTGCTCGTCGCCGTAGTAGACGACCGGCTGCCCCCGGGTCAGGAACATCAGCTCGCCGGCCAGTCGGTCCTTCCTGAGCAGCTCGTCCTGGCCCGCACCCGGGTTGTCGCTCTGCAGGAAGGAGCCGAAGCGGCCCATGTCGTGGTTGCCGAGGAAGGTCGGCAGCTCGTACGCGTCGGTGTCGGCGCTGGTGTAGCGGTAGTCCTGGCCGTACACCTCGGACAGCGCCCTGGCCGAGCCGTTCTGCGAGACATAGGTCCGCGCGGCCTGCTGGAACGGGAAGTCCAGGGTGGCCTGGAGCCTGCCCTTGGTGACGTACGGCGAGGTGATCGCCGGGTCGCCGGAGTAGACCTCGCCGAACATGAAGAAGTTCCTGTCGCCCTGCTGGGCGGCGTACTGCTTGAGCGCGGGCGCCCAGTTCTGCCAGAAGGCCATGTCGACGTGCTTCACGGTGTCGATCCGGAAGCCGTCCACGCCGGTCTCCCTGACCCAGCCCTGGTAGATCTTCTTGAAGCCCTCGACCACCTTGGGGTTCTGGGTGTCCAGGTCGTCCAGACCGGAGAAGTCGCCCTCGGTGGCGGACTCTCCGGCGAAGGTCGAGTTGCCCCGGTTGTGGTAGAGCGCGGGGTCGTTCAGCCAGGAGGGGGTCTTGGCCTTCGCGTCCGCCGCGCTGCGGAAGGTCGGGGTGTAGGGGAAGGAGTCGGCGGTGATCTTCGGCCAGGGCGCGCCCGCGTCCGCGACGGCGGTCTCGTCGACCGGGTTGCCGTCGGCGTCCAGGGTCGGGTACGCGCCGGTCGAGCGGTAGTCGTCCTTACCCTCCGTGTGGTCGATGACGTCGGCGGTGTGGTTGGTGATGACGTCGAAGAAGACCTTGATGCCCTTGGCGTGCGCCTTGGCGATCAGCTCCTTGAGCTGGGCGTTGGTGCCGAAGTGCGGGTCGACCTGGGTGAAGTCGGTGATCCAGTAGCCGTGGTAGCCGGCCGAGGCATTGTCGCCGGTGCCCTGCACCGGCCTGTTCTTGAAGATCGGCGCCATCCAGATGGCGGTGGTGCCCAGGCCCTGGATGTAGTCGAGCCGGTTGATCAGGCCCTGGAGGTCGCCACCGTGGTAGAAGCCCTTGTCCGTGGGATCGAGGCCGTTGTCCAGCCGTGAGCCGGTGATACCGCCGGTGTCGTTGCCGGGGTTCCCGTTGGCGAAGCGGTCCGGGAGGACGAAGTAGAACTGTTCACGGGTCAGGTCGTGCCGCCCGGCCGTAGCGGCCAGGGCGGCGTCCGAGGGCGGGGCGGGGCGGGTGGCGGCCACCACCGGAGCGGCCGGGCCGAGCGCCGCCGCCACCAGCGAGGTGGCCAGTAGCGAGGCGGCCAGCAGCGCGGGCGCCCGGCCGGCGCTGCGGAACCCGGATCTACGGAACCTGGAGCTATGGAATGGGGTAGTGCTCCGTGGGTGGCGGAGCGGTATTTCGGCCACTGCGGCTCTCCCTTGAGGCAGCTGGTCGTCATCGAGTGGCGTGGACGCTAGCGACTGCAAGATGTTTCAGCAAGATGTTGTAAAACTTGCAAGCAATCTCTTGACCGAACCGTTGTGCGCAGGAAAGAGTCACTGCGTGCCCCGCTGTGCGGCGGCACCACACGGACCTGCCGGTGAGGGACGGGCGGGCCCGTGTGCGGGGACGGTGGCCCGTCGCGCCTGACAGCCGGCGGGCCTCCCCCGCCTACTCCCGCACACTCTTCTCCGCCACTCGGGGGGCGGGTCACCGGGTCGTTCGAGTGCGAGTCACAATGGACTCCATGCCCACCTCCGGTCCCCACCCCCTACCCCCCAGGGGGGACAGCTGGTGAAGAATCCACTACCGCAGGATGAGCAGACGGCCACAGGACGTCTGGCAGACTTCTCGTCCATGGGGGAACCGACCGAGATCCGTACAGCCGGCGCCGAACGCGCCGAGGCGGCCAGCGGTGCAGGTTCCGTCGACGGCACGGTTCGATCGAACCCCACGCCGGACGGAGCCACCCGCGCCGCCCAGACGCGCAGCGCCGCGCTCCGCAGCCGTATTCGCGAGCAGCGCAGGAACCCGGCGAGACCACGACTCCTCTTCGAGCTGGCGCTGATCGGCCTCAGCTACTGGATCTACTCCCTGGTCCGCAACGCCGTCCCCGAGCAGGCGACGGTCGCACAGAAGCACGCGAGCTGGATCTGGCACTTCGAGCAGAGCATCGGCATCGCGGTCGAACGCTCGATCAACCACGGTGTGAACTCGGTCACCTGGCTGATCGTCGGGATGAACTACTACTACGCGACACTGCACTTCGTCATCACCATCGGTGTGCTGGTGTGGCTGTACCGCTCGCATCCGGGCCGTTACGCGGCGGCGCGGACAGTGCTCTTCGTCACCACCGGGGTCGCGCTGGTCGGCTTCTACTTCTTCCCGCTGGCCCCGCCCCGGCTGATGGACGCGGGCGGGTTCATCGACACCGTGAAGGTGCACGACACCTGGGGCTCGATGGCCTCCGGCGCGGGGGCGCAGGTCTCCAACCAGTTCGCGGCGATGCCCTCGATGCACATCGGGTGGTCGATGTGGTGCGGGTTGGCGATCTTCTTCCTGGCCAAGCCGCTCTGGGCCCGACTGCTCGGCCTGGCCTACCCGCTGGCCACGCTGCTGGTGATCATCTCGACGGCCAACCACTTCTGGATGGACGCGATCGGCGGCGAGATCTGCCTCACCCTCGGCTTCGTCGCCTCCCGGCTGGTCTACCACTCCTGGGCCTACCGGCTCCCCCGAGTACCGGCCGACCCACTGTCCGGCCCTCCGGTCACCGTCCCCGCCCAGTGGAGCACCCCGGTCGGCGCCTCCCGCCCCTAGCCCGCCGGACCGGTCGGGTGGCCTCCCAGGGCAGTCGGGTGACTCTTCTCAGGGGCCGTAGAAGAGTTTCTCGACCACCGTGCGTGCCCGGCGGGTGGTGCGGCGGTAGTCGTCGACCAGCTCTCCGGTGTGGCGCGAGCCGTAGCCGAGGTAGCGTGCCACCCCGGCGAGTTCGCGCCCGTCGACCGGGAAGCTGTCCCCGGCCCGGCCCCGGACCAGCATGACGGCGCTGCGCACCCGCGACGCCAGCACCCAGGCCGCGTCGAGCACCTCCGCGTCCCGCCCCCCGACCAGCCCGGCCTCCGCCGCGGCCGCCAGCGCCAGCCTGGTCCGAGTGGTCCGCAGCTCCGGCAGCTCGTGCCCGTGCTGCAACTGGAGCAACTGGACGGTCCACTCCACGTCCGCGAGGCCACCCCGCCCGATCTTGGTGTGGGTGGTCGGGTCGGCGCCGCGCGGGAGCCGTTCGGACTCGATCCTGGCCTTGATCCGCCGGATCTCCAGCAGGTCCTTCTCGGGGACGCCCATGCCCGGGTAGCGCAGCGGATCGGTCAGCTGCCGGAAGCTGGTGCCCAGTTCCACGTCGCCCGCCACCGGTTCGGCCCGCAGCAGCGCCTGGCTCTCCCAGGCGTGCGACCAGCGCCGGTAGTAGGCGCCGTACGAGGCGAGGGTGCGCACCAGCGGACCGTGGCGCCCTTCGGGCCGCAGGTCGGCGTCGACCAGCAGCGGGGGCTCGGTGGAGGGGGTGCCGAGCAGGGTGCGCAGCCGGTTGCAGACGGCCTGTGCCGCGCGGGCGGCGTCGTGTTCGAGGACCCCGAGCAGCGGATCGTGGACGAACAGGACGTCCGCGTCGGAGCCGTACCCGAGCTCGTGCCCGCCGAAGCGGCCCATGGCGATCACCGCGAGCCGGGTGGGCAGTTCGCCGTTCGCCGCCTCCCACTCGGCGATGCAGGCCCGCAGCGCGCCCTGGAGGGTGGCCGCGTTGAGCGCCGTCAGCGCCTCTCCGGCCATGTCGACGGCCTCGCCGGGATCGTCCGAGAAGCGTCCGAGCACGTCGGCGGCGGCCGTACGGAACAGTTCCCGCCGCCGCACCGAGCGGGCCGAGGCCACCCCGGCGTCGGCGCTGCCCGCCCGGCCGACGGCGGCCAGGATCTCCGACTCCAGCGAGGCCCGCCCACGCGGGACGAGCCCCTGCGGGTCGCCGAGCATGGCGACCGCCTCCGGGGCGCGCAGCAGCAGGTCGGGGGCGAGCCGCCCGGCGGAGAGCACCCGGGCGAGCTGCTCGGCGGCGGCGCTCTCGTCGCGCAGCAGCCGCAGGTACCAGGGGGTGCGGCCGAGCGCGTCGGAGACCTGGCGGAAGTTGAGCAGTCCGGCGTCCGGGTCGGCGGAGTCGGCGAACCAGCCGAGCAGGACCGGCAACAGGGTGCGCTGGATGGCGGCCTTGCGGCTGACGCCGGCGGCCAGCGCCGTGAGGTGGCGCAGTGCGGTGCCGGGGTCGGCGTAGCCGAGGGCGACCAGCCGGGCCTTCGCCGCCTCGGGGCTGAGCCGGACGGCCCCGACGGGCAGTTCGGCGACGGCGTCCAGCAGCGGCCGGTAGAACAGCTTCTCGTGCAGTCGCCGGACCTCGACCGTGTGGCGCTTCCACTCCCGTTGCAGGGCGGCGACCGGGTCGGCCCGGGTGTCGTCGTTGATCAGGTGGGCGAGTGAGCGGGCCAGGCGGCGGAGGTCGGCCTCGTCCCTGGGCATCAGGTGGGTGCGGCGCAGCCGGTGCAGCTGGATGCGGTGTTCCAGGGCGCGCAGGAAGCGGTACGCGGCGTCCAGCGAGGCGGCGTCGGCCCGGCCCACGTACCCGCCGGCGCTGAGTGCGGCCAGCGCTTCGAGGGTGTTGCCGCTGTGCAGGGTGTCGTCGGTGCGGCCGTGCACCAGCTGGAGCAGCTGGACGGCGAACTCGACGTCGCGCAGGCCGCCGGGGCCGAGTTTGAGCTGCCGGTCCATCTCGGTGGCGGGGATGGAGTCCAGCACCTTGCGGCGCATCTGCTGGACGTCGGCGACGAAGTTGTCGCGCTCGGCGGCCTGCCAGACCAGCGGGGCGGTGGCCGCGGTGTACGCGGCGCCGAGTTCCGCGTCCCCGGCCACCGGCCGCGCCTTGAGGAGGGCCTGGAACTCCCAGGTCTTGGCCCAGCGCTGGTAGTAGGCGAGGTGGCTGGCCAGGGTGCGGACCAGCGGTCCGTTGCGGCCCTCGGGCCTGAGGTTGGCGTCCACCGGCCAGATGGCGCCCTCGCCGGTGGTGTCGGAGCACAGCCGCATCATCCGGGCGGCCAGCCCGGTGGCGGCCTGCATCGCGCGGTGCTCCGGCACCCCCTCGCAGGGCTCGGCGACGAAGATGACGTCCACGTCGGAGACGTAGTTGAGCTCGTGTCCGCCGCACTTGCCCATCCCGATCACGGCGAGCCGACAGGCTCGGGCGGCCTCCGGGTCCTCCTCGGCGGCGATGTCCAGGGCGGTCTGCAGCGTGGCCCCGGCCAGGTCGGCGAGTTCGGCGCTGGCCTGCGGCAGGTCGGTGGTGCGGCTGAGGTCGCGGGCGGCGATGGCCAGCAGGCAGCGGCGGTAGGCGATCCGCAGGGCGTCGGCCCGGTCCGCGCCGGTCGTCGCGGTGCCCCGCCAGACCCGGTCGGAGAGTTGGCGCAGGAAGTCCTGCGGGCCCGGGTGGATGTCGCGGAGTTCGAAGGTGACCAGCGCGTGCCAGTCACGGGGGTGGCGGGCCAGGTGGTCGCCGAGGGCGGTGGACGCGCCGAGCACCCCGATCAGCCGGTCGCGCAGCGGCTTGGAGCCGGTCAGGGTGTCCCGCAGGGTGTGCCGCTCGGGCTCGTCGAGGGCTTCGAGCAGCCGGGCGAGACCGAGCAGCGCGAGGTCGGGATCCGGGGCGGCGCCGAGTGCGTCCAGCAGTACGGGGTCGGCGGCCAGTCCGCCCAGGGCCGGGTCCGCGAGCAGCCGGACGGCCGCTTCGGGATCGGTGAAGCCCCGCCGCACCAGCCGGACCTCCAGGCGACTGGTCCGGCTCCCGGCCCGTTCCTCCACTGCCATCGCCCCTCCAGCTGCCGACCCTGCTGGAAGCGTACGTGTCCTGCCCCGACCGCGACAGGACCGCCATGCACGACGGGCTGCGCCCGGGGGCGCTCGGCCGGTCGGGCCGGGGCGCTGTCAGTAAGGCTGCACGAGGACGTGGGCCGCGCCCGGGATACCGACCTTGAGCAGTTCGTCCTCCTCCGGCGTGGTGGCCGTGCCGGTCTCCTGCTTGAGCACGGCTCGCGACATGCTCTGCACCCACAGGGCGCGCGGCCGACGCCTGGCCTCCCACGCCGCGAGCGCGGCCGGAACGCCGTCCGCGCCGTCCAGCGACTGGGCCAGCACCAGCGCGTCCTCGACCGCCATCGCCGCCCCCTGCGCGAGGTGCGGGGTGGAGGCGTGTGCGGCGTCGCCGGCCAGCACCACCCGGCCGACGTGCCAGGGCCGGTCCACGGTGACCTGGGAGATCCGCGAGTACACCACGGTGGCGGGGTCGGTGACCTGGGCGAGCGCCTCGGCGACCGGTCCGCCGAAGCCGGACAGCCGCTCGGCGAGCTGCTCGTGGGCGCGTGCCGGGTCGGGCCTGAAGTCCTCGGCCTCGGCGAACACCGCGCCCAGGTACATCAGTTCCTCGGTGATCGGGGTGAGCAGTGCCTTCGCCGCCTGGTTGCCGGTGCTCATCACCACGCCCCGCACCTCGGGCTGCCGGGGCACGGTGACCCGCCAGTTGGCGAAGCCGGTGTACTCGGGGCGGAACCGCTCCCCGCACAGCCGGCCGCGCAGCGGGGAGCCGATGCCGTCGAAGCCGACCACCAGGTCCCAGCGGCCGGCGGAGCCGTCGGAGAGCGTGACCTCCACGCCCTCGCCGTCGTCGGCCAGTTCGGTGACGGTGGTGCCGAAGCGGATCCGGGCGCCCGCCTCGGTGGCGGCCCGGCCGAGCACCCCGGCGAGCGCGGGTCGCGGTATGCCGTTGTTGGCGGGGGCGCCGCCCATCCGGGGCTGCGGGATCTCGGCGAGGGTGCTCCCGCCCGGGTCGCAGATGGTCAGTACCTCCCACCCGAAGCCGGCTGCCAGGCACTGCTCCAGCACGCCGAGCTCCCGCATCACGTGCAGGGCGTTGGACGGCTGGATGATGCCGACCCCGAGCGCGTCCAACTCGCCGCGCAGTTCGGCGACTTCGACGGTGTGGCCGCGCCCGGCCAGCGCGGTGGCGAGGCTGAGCCCGCCGATACCGCCGCCGTGGATCAGGACGCGCAGGGGTGATGCCATCTCAGGTCTCTCCAGGGATCTCGCGGGGGGAAGCGGTCGCGGGGTCAGCCGGCCGGCACGGGCTCGGGGACGGCCTCGGGGGCGGCCTCGCCCTCGGACACCGACAGGGTCATCAGGTGGTCGACCAGGGCGAGCAGCACGTCCCGCCCGAACGGCCGCTCCCGGACGTCGCCGATCAGCAGCGGGACGTCCGGGTCGAGGTCGAGCGCGGCCCGGATCTCCACTGCGGTACGGGTGTTGTGGCCGTGGAAGCAGTTGATCGCGACCACGAAGGGGATGCCCCGGCTCTCGAAGAAGTCGATCGAGGCGAAACTGGTCTCCAGGCGGCGGGTGTCGGCGATGACGACCCCGCCGAGCGCGCCGTTGACCAGGTCGTTCCACATGAACCAGAAGCGCTCCTGGCCGGGGGTGCCGAAGAGGTAGACCACCAGCTCCGGACTGACCGTGATCCGGCCGAAGTCCAGCGCGACGGTGGTGGTGTCCTTCTGGTCGATCCCGGCCAGGTCGTCCACGCCGACGCTGGCGCTGGTCAGGTACTCCTCGGTGCGCAGCGGCGCGACCTCGCTGACCGCGCCCACCATGGTGGTCTTGCCGACGCCGAAACCCCCGGCGATCAGGATCTTGACGGCGGCGGGAGCCGCCTGACTGCTCGTCATCTCGCTGTCATCCCACTGTCTCAGAGTCTCCGGAGTCCGTCACGGACGGCGGCCAGCAGGCCGAGGTCGGCGCCGCCGGAGGCCCGCGCCACCGACAGCGGGGCACGGGCCAGCAGCAGGCCGTGGGCGACCAGATCCGCCAGCAGGATCTTGGTCACCGATACCGGCAGGTCGAGGTCGGCGGCGACCTCGGCGACCGCGGCCGGGTGCCGGCAGCGCTCCAGGATCGCCCGGTGCTCGGGCTGGAGCGTGTGCCGTCCCGGCCGTACGGGTGCACCGTGCTCGTCCCTGGGGTCCTGCACGGTCGTCAGCACGGTGATCAGGCTGAAGTCGTCCCGCTCGGGCACGGTGCGGCCCCGGGTGATGGTGTACGGGCGGACCATGCTGCCCGCGCCGTCCTCCTCGGCCTCCTCGTCCCAGTACGGGGTCACCCGCGCTGCCCACCTCGGGCGCCGAAGGCGTCGAAGTCGTCGCGGACCGGGGTGCCGAGCTTCTGGCCGACCTGCTGCACCAGGTTGTGCATGGCCAGCGACATCACCTCGGCGTCCACCTCCTGGGAGGCGACCACCGCCAGGTGGGTGCCCTGGCCTGCGGCGATGATGAACAGCCAGAGGTCGGCGAGTTCCACGATCACCTGGTGCACCGCACCGCCGTCGAAGAGCTGGCCGACACCGCGCGCCAGGCTCTGCTGCCCGGTCGCGACGGCGGCCAGCCGCTCGGCGTCGGCGCGGTCGATGGTGCGGGAGTGGCTCACCACCAGGCCGTCGTCGGAGAGCAGCACGGCGTTTCTGGTCCCGGCCACCGAGTCCACCAGGCCGTCGAGCAGCCAGTCGAGATCCTGGTGGGTGGCGGTTGTGCGAGTCATGACCGGTCTTCCGTCGTAGGGATGGGAGGTGTCTTCCAGGCGTCGGCGGGCAGCGGCCCGCCGGACTCCGGCCGGTACTCCTGCGAGGGGAGGCCCGGCTCCTGCTGAACGGGCTGCCCGACGGACTCGCGGGCGGCCCGGGACCGTCGCTGGAACGCACCGATGGCTGCTCCGGCCCGTCGGGGGGCCGGCCGGAACAGCGGGTTCTCGTCCCAGCGCGGCGGCTTGGGCGCGGCGGCCGGCCGCACCGGGTGGACCCTGAGCTCGTCCACCAGGCTGGCCTGCCGGACCCGGCGCGGCAGCGGCGCCTCCGGGGCGGGCGCGCTCCGGCCCGGCAGCACCAGGGTGTCCTCCGACCACGGCCGCTCGTCCACGGTGCCGACGGCGACGGTCGACTCCGGCCCGGCCGGCCGCTCCCGCACCTCGACGGACGGCCGCCGGGCCACCGGCGCCTCCTGCGTCACCGGCCACGGGACGGGCTGCGCGTCCGGCACCGGCTCGTGCGGCTCGCTCTCCTCGTACGCCCCGTACGACCCGTGCCCCTCGCCGGTCATCGGACCGACCGGTGCCACCGGTACCACCGGACCGACCGGACGACCCGGCTCACCCGGACCGGCCGGCCCGGTCGGCGCCGTGACTCCGGCGAGTGCGCGGCCGCGCGACCGGGTCGGCAGCCCGCCCTGCACCGGCGGCACCGCGGCCGGACGCGGCGGGCCCTCGGAGGTGATCAGCTCGTCGGGGATGAAGACCACCGCCCTGGTACCGCCGAAGGCCGAGGGGCGGAACTCCACCCGCAGCCCGTGCTGGGCCGCGAGCCGGGCGATCACGAAGAAGCCGAGCCGGATGTCGTCGGCGCGCGCGAGCACGTCCGTCCGGGGCGGACGGCTCATCAGCTCGTTGGCCTCGGCGAGTTGCTCGTCGCCCATGCCCAGGCCGCGGTCCTCGATCTCGATCGCCGTCCCCCGGGCGACCCGGGCGGCCCGGACCTCGACCGGGCTCGGCGGCTTGGAGAAGCTGAGCGCGTTCTCGATCAGTTCGGCCAGGATGTGCGCCACCGGGCCGACGGCGCGTTCGGAGAGCCAGGGGCTGCCGTCGAGGTCCAGCATCACCCGGCGGTAGTCCTGCACCTCGCCCTGGGCCGCGCGCATCACGTCCAGCAGCGGGACGGGCTTGCGCCAGCGCCGGTGCGGGGTGCCGCCGGCCAGGATGACCAGGTTCTCCTCGTAGCGGCGCAGGCGGGCGGTGAGGTGGTCCAGGTCGAAGAGGCCGTCCAGCACCTCGGGGTCCTCGTGCTTGCGCTCCAGCTCGTCCAGCTTCTTGAGCTGTTGGCCGATCAGCAGCTGGGTGCGGCGGGCGATGCGCTGGAGCAGCCGCTCGAACCCCCGGTGCTGCTCGGCCTGCCGGACGGCCGCCGTGAGGGCGCTGGCGCGGGCCAGGTTGAGGGCCTCGCCGAGCTGGGCGAGTTCGTCGTCGGCGCCACTGCGGGTGTCCTGCCGGATGCTGCCGGCCTCGGCCTCGACGTCGATCTGCTCGCCCTGGCCGAGCCGTTCGACCACCTCGGGCAGCTTCCGCTCCAGTTCCTCGGCCTGGACCTGGAGTTCACCGATCCGGCGGCGCAGCGTACGGGTCAGCCGCCACGAGGTCAGGATCACCGCGACCACCGCGACCAGACCGATCACGGTGGTGAGCACGACCCTGACCAGCAGGGACATGACGGCGCCCTTGCCGACCTCCACCACCGCGGCGGTGCGGTGCTCCAGCAGGTCGACCAGCCGGGGGGTCAGCTGGTCCATCGCCTGACGCCACTTCTGCTGGTCCGAGCCGATCGCGACGAACCCGGCGGCGTCCGGCGCGCTCGGGCGCAGCAGGTTCCGTTCCACCTCGGTCTTGGCCTGCCAGGCCGGGCTCTCGACGAGCTCCCGGGCCATCGCCGCCTCGTCGGCCGGCAGATAGGGCGCGACCTTGGTGGTGTACTGGAAGGACTGGTCGGAGACGGCCTGCACGAGGAGCTGGTAGTCCTTGACGCTCAGCTTTCCGGTGGGCCAGCCCCGGGCCAGCAGCGCATCCGAGCGGGAGATCATCTCCTTGGCCCAGAACAGGTCGACCAGCGGCTGGGAGACCGTGGTGACCTTGCCGTTGTCCACGTGGCTGAGGGCGGTGAACAGTTTGATGTCGACCGCGATCAGGTTGGTGTAGTAGCGGTACACCACCGCCTGCTGGTCGTTGCCGCCCTGGTCCACCAGCAGGCGCTGGGCGGAGAGCTGGTTCATCGCCTGCCGGGCCTGGCCGACCGCGTCGCGCACCTCGGCGGGGGCGCCGTCGGCGGCGACCCCGGACAGGGACTGGAAGGTGCGGATCGCGTCGTCGGTCGACTTGCGCTGCTTGACCAGCGCATCGGTGGCGCCCGCGTGGGTGGCGAGGGCTTCGGCGCTGAGCCGCCGCTCCTCCTGCAGGTTGTAGTAGACGATGTTGGACGGCTGGCCCGCCTTCTGGGCCAACAGCCCCTGAGCCGCCTGCCGTTGGAAGTCCAGCAGGGTCTGACCGCTGGTCACGCCCCAGAGGGCGGCCAGAGCCAGGCCGGGTACGACTGCCAGGACGAGCAGGGCTGCCCGGAGGGACATCCTGGTCGAGCGGATCCGCCGAATCGCGCGCGTGCGCAGGGCATGCTCCTTGAAGACGACACCAGCCGTTCACGACCGGTCAGATCTGGTAAGAACATTGACAGATGGATATTAGTCACAGTGCATAACTCCGAGAAAAAACCCACCCATTTGTTGACTTTCCGTCACCTCGTGCTCACCGCCCAGTTAGACCTGAGCCCGCTCCGCCCCGGCCTCAGGACCCTCGATGCCCGCACGTCTGCCCTCGCTCACCGGGCTCCGCTTCTGGGCCGCACTGCTGGTGGTGCTCTACCACCTGGCCCGCCAGGTGGGCGGGCTCCCCCTGGTCGGCCCGGCGGTCTGGTACGGACGCAGCGGGGTGACCTTCTTCTTCGTCCTCTCCGGCTCCGTCCTGGCCTGGACGTACGCCGACGACCCGAACCCCGCCACCCGCTTCTACCGCCGTCGGCTGGCCCGGATCTGGCCCCTGCACGCGCTGGCGACCGGGCTCTCACTCGCGGCGTACGCCTGGATCGGGACCGCCCTGCCGCTCAGGGCGGCGCTCTGCTCACTGCTCCTGCTGCACCCGTGGTTCCGGTCCCTCACCATGGGCGGCAACCCGGCCGGCTGGTCACTGGGCGACGAGGGCTGGTTCTACCTGCTCTTCCCCGTACTGCTGCCCGCCCTGACCCCGCGTCGGCTGCGCCCGCTCGCCCTGCTCTGCCTGGCGCTCGGCCCGCTGCTGTGGCTGGCGGGCGCCGCGGTCGCCGACCCGGCGCTGCGCAGCTGGCTGCTGGACTACCTGCCGCCGACCCGCACCCCGCAGTTCCTGCTCGGCATGGCGGTGGGGCTGGCCCTGCGACGGGGGCGGCTCCCCCGCCTGCCGCTCGGGTGGACCGCCCTGGCCGTCGCCGCCTGGCACCTCCTCCTGATCCCCTGGTCCCAGGCGGTCCCCGACAGCGCCTGGGACAGCCCGTACTCGGCCTCCCAGCTGCTCTCCGCCCCGCTGTTCGCCGCTCTGATCACCGCCGCCGCCCAGGCCGACCTCACCGCCGCGCGGACCGGCCAGGTCCGTGCCGCCTGGCCGGCCCACCCGCTCTGGGTCCGCCTCGGCGACTGGTCGTTCGCCTGGTACCTGACCCACGAGATCGTCGTCCGCTGCTGGCTCCACGCGTTCGGCCACCCCGCCCGGGGCGCCGCCGCCCTGGCCGGCTGGCTCACCCTGCTCACCGTGACCCTGGCGCTCGCCGCCGCCCTCCACCACTACGTGGAACGCCCCTGCGAACGCCGCCTGCGCGGCCCCGCCACCGCACTTCCCCGCCCGCTCGCGCCGAGCCGCTCCGCGACCTGACACGACAGGGCCCGCCCCGTCACCGACGGAGCGGGCCCTGGAAGTGCCGCGGCTGGGCTCAGAGCACCTGGAGGTTCTTGCGCAGCTCGAACGGGGTGACCTCGGAGCGGTACTCCTCCCACTCCTGGCGCTTGTTGCGCAGGAAGAAGTCGAAGACGTGCTCACCGAGGGTCTCCGCGACCAGTTCGCTGCGCTGCATCAGGTCGATCGCCTCGCCGAGGTTCTGCGGCATCGGCTGGATGCCCATCGCGCGGCGCTCGGCGTCGGAGAGGGCCCAGACGTCGTCGTCGGCGCCGGGGGGCAGTTCGTAGCCCTCCTCGATGCCCTTGAGGCCGGCGGCCAGGGTGACCGCGTAGGCGAGGTAGGGGTTGCAGCCGGTGTCCAGCGAGCGGACCTCGACTCTGGTGGACCCCTGCTTGCCCGGCTTGTACATCGGGACCCGGATCAGCGCCGAGCGGTTGTTGTGGCCCCAGCAGATGTAGGAGGGGGCCTCGCCGCCCGCGCCCGCGGTGCGCTGCGAGCCGCCCCAGATCCGCTTGTAGGAGTTGACCCACTGGTTGGTGACGGCGGCGGTCTCGGCGGCGTGCCGCAGCAGGCCGGCGATGAAGGAGCGGCCGACCTTGGACAGCTGGTACTCGGCGCCGGACTCGTGGAAGGCGTTGCGGTCGCCCTCGAAGAGCGAGACGTGGGTGTGCATCCCCGAGCCGGGGTGGTCGGAGAAGGGCTTGGGCATGAAGCTGGCGTGCACGCCCTGCTCCAGCGCGACCTCCTTCATGACCAGGCGGAAGGTCATGATGTTGTCGGCGGTGGAGAGCGCGTCGGCGTAGCGCAGGTCGATCTCCTGCTGGCCGGGGGCGCCCTCGTGGTGGGAGAACTCCACCGAGATGCCCATCGACTCCAGCATGGTGATCGCCTGGCGGCGGAAGTCGTGGCCGACGCCGCGCGGGGTGTGGTCGAAGTAGCCGGACTGGTCGGCGGGGATGGGCGCGGTGCCGTCGCCGGGGAGGTTCTTCAGCAGGAAGAACTCGATCTCCGGGTGGGTGTAGAAGGTGAAGCCCTGCTCGGAGGCCTTCTCCAGGGTGCGCTTGAGCACGAAGCGCGGGTCGGCGTACGAGGGCGAGCCGTCCGGCATCAGGATGTCGCAGAACATCCGCGCGGTCCCCGGGGTCTCCGAGCGCCACGGCAGTATCTGGAAGGTGGTCGGATCCGGCTTGGCGATCATGTCGGACTCGTACACCCGGGCGAATCCCTCGATCGCCGAACCGTCGAAGCCGATACCCTCCTCGAAGGCCTGCTCCAGCTCGGCGGGTGCCACTGCGACCGACTTCAGGAACCCGAGCACATCGGTGAACCACAGCCGGACAAAACGGATGTCACGCTCTTCGAGCGTACGAAGCACGAACTCCTGCTGCTTGCCCATGGGGACAGTCTCACCTCTGCTCTTTACGTTCGTGTTACGCCCGGAAGCACGCGAAAGCGACCGGCGGAAGCGGCTCACAGAGCGGCTGCCCCCATCATGGCCGATCCACACCGACTTGCCGACACCTGGACCGTCCGCAGAACGCCCACCGGACCACCTCCTGAGCACCCGGAGGCAGCGCGCGCACGGCCCCCCGCACCGAGTGACGGACCCCGCCCGCGACATAACGTCAGTTAGACGATTACACTCATGGCATGCCCAATCTCCGTCTCGCCCTGAGCCAGATCGACCCCTGGGTCGGTGACATCGCACGCAACAGCGATGAGGTGGTGCACTGGACCAGGAAGGCCGCCGAGGCAGGCGCCCAGCTGGTCGCCTTTCCCGAGCTGATGCTGACCGGGTACCCCGTCGAGGACCTCGCCCTGCGCCGCTCCTTCGTCGAGGCGTCCAGGACCGCGCTGGTCGAGCTGGCCGAGCGGCTCGCCGCCGAGGGCCTGGGCGAGCTGCCGGTGGTGGTCGGCTACCTCGGCCGCTCCGAGCAGGACGTGCCGAGGGCGGGCCGCCCGGCCGGGTCGCCGCAGAACTGCGCGGCGGTGCTGCACCGCGGCACGGTGGCGAACCGTTTCGCCAAGCACTACCTGCCCAACTACGGCGTCTTCGACGAGTACCGCTACTTCGTCCCCGGCAACCAGCTCTCCGTCCTGCGCCTGCACGGCGTGGACGTCGCGCTGGCCATCTGCGAGGACATCTGGCAGGACGGCGGCCGGGTCGCCGCCGCCCGCGAGGCCGGGGCCGGCCTGCTGCTGTCGATCAACGGCTCGCCGTACGAGCGGAACAAGGACGACGTCCGGCTGGAGCTGGTCGCACGCCGGGCCGCCGAGGCGGGCTGCCCGCTGGTCTACCTGAACATGGTCGGCGCCCAGGACGAGCTGATCTTCGACGGCGACTCGCTGGTGGTCGCCGCCGACGGCGAAGTACTGGCCCGGGGACCGAAGTTCGAGGAGAGCCTGCTGATCCTCGACCTGAACCTGCCCGCCGCCACCTCGGACCAGACCGACGGGCTGCTGCTCAGCGACGGCCTCCGGCTGGTCCGCACCGACCTCGGCGGCGAGCCGCTGCCCGCCCCCGCCGAGCGGGTCACGCCCGGGATCGCCCCCGAGGTGGGCGACGAGGCGGAGATCTACCAGGCCCTGGTCACCGGCACCCGGGCGTACGTCCGCAAGAACGGCTTCAAGTCCGTGCTGATCGGACTCTCCGGCGGCATCGACTCCGCGCTGGTCGCCACCATCGCGGTGGACGCCGTCGGCGCCGAGAACGTGCACTGCGTCTCCATGCCCAGCCGCTACTCCTCGCAGCACTCCCGCGACGACGCCGCCGAGCTGGCCGAGCGCACCGGCCTCAACTTCCGCACCGTCTCCATCGCCCCGATGTTCGACGCCTACATGGAGTCCCTCGGCCTGACCGGCCTCGCCGAGGAGAACCTCCAGTCCCGGCTGCGCGGCACGATGCTGATGGCGATCTCCAACCAGGAGGGCCACATCGTGCTGGCCCCCGGCAACAAGAGCGAGCTCGCCGTCGGCTACTCCACCCTCTACGGCGACTCGGTCGGCGCGTACGGGCCGATCAAGGACGTCTACAAGTCGCTGCTCTTCCGGCTCGCCTCCTGGCGCAACGAGGAGGCCGTCCGGCGCGGCGAGACCCCGCCGATCCCGGAGAACACCATCTCCAAGCCGCCGTCCGCCGAGCTGCGCCCCGACCAGGTCGACACCGACTCGCTGCCGGACTACGACCTGCTGGACACCGTCCTCGACCTCTACGTCGAGGGCGACCAGGGCCGCGACGCCATCGTCGCCGCCGGGTTCGACCCCGAGCTGGTCGACCGCATCGTCCGCCTGGTGGACACCGCCGAGTACAAGCGCCGCCAGTACCCGCCGGGCCCCAAGATCTCCGTCAAGGGCTTCGGCCGGGACCGCCGCCTCCCGATCACCAACCGCTGGCGCCGCGGCTGACGCGCCGTCAACCCGTCGGCCCCGCAGCGCTGTTGTCACAGCACTGCGGGGCCTTCCCGCATCAACGCCGAGCAGTGGTGCAGGAAGCGGTCGAGCCGCTCGGTCCCCCGGCGCCCGGCTCAGCACATGAAGGGCTCAGTACGTGAAGGAGGCGGCGATGGCGAGGTGGTCGCTGCCGTCGGCGGGCAGGGTCCGGGAGTCGGTGGGCTTGAGGCCGCCCTTGCTCATGATCTGGTCGATCCGGGCCATCGGGAAGGACGCGGGCCAGCTGAAGCCGAAGCCGTCCCCGGCGGCGCCCTGGGCCGAGCGCATCTGCGAGGTGATCGGGGCCAGGCTGCGGTCGTTCATGGTGCCGTTGAGGTCGCCGAGCAGCAGTACCTTCTTCAGGTGCTCGGCCTCGATGGCGTCGCCCAGCGCCTGCGCGCTGACATCCCGCTGACCCGCGGTGAAGCCCGCGTCGAACTTCACGCGGACGGACGGCAGGTGCGCGACGAACACCGCCAGCGGGCCCTGCGGGGTGGTCACGGTGGCACGGAAGGCCCTGGTCCAGCCGATCTTGATGTCCACCTCGGAGACATCACCGAGCGGGTACTTCGACCAGAGGCCGACGGTGCCCTCCACCGCGTGGTACGGGTAGGCGGCCGCCAGCCCCGCCGCGTAGGTCGGGACGGCCTGCCCGGCCAGCTCCTCCAGGGCGACGATCTGCGCACCGGAGTTGTTCAGCAGCCGGATGGTACCCGCCGGATCACTGTTGGCGGCGGCCACGTTGTGGGTGAGGACGGTGAAGTCGCCCTTGCCGCTGCTCTTGTCGAAGAGCAGCCCGCCGAACAGGTTGAGCCAGACGATCGCGGGCAGCAGCACCGCCGCCAGCGCGACGGCCGAACGTCGCAGCACCGCCACCGCGACCAGCAGCGGCACGGCCAGGCCCAGCCAGGGCAGGAACGTCTCCAGCAGACTGCCGAGGTTGCCCACGGAGTTGGGCAGCGAGGAGTGCAGGGCGAGCAGCCCGGCGAGCAGCACCGCGAGAGCGGCGGTGATCCAGCCGCGCCGCCCGGCGGGACGCCAACCGCGGCACCAGGCACCGACCCTGGCACGGCCGGTCCGACGGCCGGTGGTGCCCGAGGAGGCGGGGTCGTCCCCGCCGCCCTGGGGTTCCACTGCCCTGTCCAGCTGCGCCATGCCCTGATCCTCCGTACGTCCCCGTCTGACCGAGCTGATGCCGCTTTTGTCGGATTCTCGGATCAGCCTATGCCGGGACAGACGCAGCCATCGTCGCGGGGGGTTGCGGCGCGCACCTGATCAGTGAGATTCACCACCGGGCGAACCCGCGACGGCACGGTCCTGGGCGGGAACCGGGCCGGCGGCCGGGGCATCGACGGCGGCCGGGGCGGCGATGCCGTTGAGGAGGGCGTCGACCAGCTGCTCGGCCAGCGCGGGATCGTCGAGCGGCGCCTCCTCCCAGAAGACGGTGCGCAGCAGTATCGGTCCCATCACCACTTCGGAGAGCAGGTCCGTGTCCAGGTCGGAACGGATCAGGCCCTCGGCGACGCCGCGCCGGACGATCTGCCGGACCAGCTCGCGGCGCGGTTCGATCACCTGCTGGTGGTACCTGGCCCGCAGCTCGGGCCAGCTGTTCAGCTGGCCCAGCGCGGCCTTCAGCACCCAGCGCGAGCGCTTGGCCAGGCCCCGGCGGCGCATGAACTCCATCATCGCCAGGAGCTCCTCGCGCACCGTGCCGCCGGTGAGTTGGGGCTCGGGGGACTCCAGCCGGGCGACCACGTCGACCAGCAGGGCCTCCTTGTTGGGCCAGCGCCGGTAGATGGTGGCCTTGCCGACGCCCGCCGCTGCGGCGATTCCCTCGATCGAGAGGTCGGCCAGGCCGGCCCCCTCCCCCATCAGCCGCTCGACGGCAGCGACGATCGCCTGCTCCGCGGCCTCGCTGCGCGGACGGCCCCGCCGCCGGGCACAGGGCTCGGCGGCAGGGCACTCGGGCTCGACTCGGGGCGCCGGGGCCGTGGTCTCGATCTGCATGGCCTTATTCTCCACAGCCGTTCTCCACCATCCGTCTCACCACCGCGGTCCGTGACCGCGGCCGCCCCCTCTCCTGCCACGGCCCGTGCCGTGGCCCCCTGGTCCGGCCGGGCCGCCGACCGCCTTCCGGACGGTCGGCGGCCATGGTCAGACCTTGGCGGCCTGCTGCGGTTCGGCCTGGGCCTGCGGCGCGCCACCGGGGGTGGCCGGGGCCTTGGCCGGGAGCAGGAACCAGGCGAGCAGGACGCCGACCACCGTGATCCCGGCGGAGAGCCCGGAGACGATGTGCATCGCGTGGATGAAGGCGTCCTTGGCCGGGCCGATCAGTTCGGCGTGGTGGGTGCCGTCGGCGATCGCCATGGTCGCCTCCAGGGACTCCCCGGCCTTGTCCCGCAGCGGGGCGGGGAGCTGGGCGAGCTGGTCGGCCACGCCGTCCCGGTAGGAGGTGGAGAGCACGGCACCCAGGACGGCGACCCCGAGCGAACCGCCGACCTGGCGGAAGGTGTTGTTGATCGCCGACCCGGCGCCCGCCTTCTCGCGGGGCAGCGAGCCCATGATCGCGACCGTGACCGGCGGCATCACGTGCGCCATCCCGGCGCCCATCACGAAGCCGAGCACGACCAGCACCCAGATCGAGGTGGTCAGGCCGAGCAGCAGGTAGCCGAGGAAGCCGATCGCGATCAGCGCCATACCGCCGGCGCAGGTGGCGCGGACCCCGAAGCGGTCGACCACCAGGCGGGCCCGGGGGGCGAAGACCATCTGGGCGGCGGCCATCGGCAGCATCAGCACACCGGCCTGCAGGGCGCTGTAGCCGCGCACGCTCTGGGTGTAGAAGACGCCGAAGAAGGAGACGCCCATCAGCGCGAAGAAGACCATGCCGATCACCACGACGGAGCCGGTGAACTGCTTGCGGCGGAACCAGCTGACGTCCAGCGCCGGGTGGTCGGTGCGCTTCTCGTGCAGGACGAACAGGACCAGCGCCAGCAGGCCGCCGAGCAGCGGGCCCCAGGCCGCGGGCTTGGTGAAGTCGGCGAGCTCGCCGCCCTTGATGATGCCGAAGATCAGCGCGACCAGGCCGATGACGGAGAGCACCACACCGACCGGGTCCAGCCTGCCGGGGTTCGGGTCGCGCGAGTCCGGGACCAGCAGCGCCATCGCGACCAGCGCGACGGCCACGATCGGGACGTTGATCAGGAAGACCGAGCCCCACCAGAAGTGCTCGATCAGCAGGCCGCCGGTGATCGGGCCGATCGCGATGGCCAGGCCCACGGCCCCGGCCCAGATGCCGATCGCCTTGGGCTGCTCGTGCCGCTCGAAGACGTTCATGATGATGGCCAGCGTGGCGGGCATCACGAAGGCGCCGCCGAGGCCCATCACCGCGCGGAAGGTGATCAGCTGGCCGGGCGAGGACGCCAGCGCGGAGAGCAGCGAGCCGAGCCCGAACACCAGCATGCCGCCGAGCAGGGTCTTTTTCCGGCCGATCCGGTCACCGAGCAGACCGGCGGTGAAGAGCAGGCCGGCGAAGACCAGCGTGTACGAGTTGATCGCCCATTCCAGGTCGCTCTGGCTCGCGCCGAGGCCGGTGGGGGCGGGCGAGGCGATGGTCTTCATCGCCACGTTGAGAATCGAGTTGTCGAGGACGACGACGAGCAGGGCGAGCACCAGCGTGCCCAGGATCACCCAGCGACGACGGTGTATCGCTTCGGGGATCCGCTGAGGTGCGGCTGTGGCCATCGGAGAGTGTTCCCGTCCGTACGAGGAAGTGCGGACTTACGAGCCGGATGCGTCTCGTAACCCCTTTCGGTCCAGCATAGCCCCCTTTTTCGATACGAGACGGTGCCGTATCGTAACGATGAGGCAAAGGAGGAGGCTGCCGGGGCGTGCGGAGCTGTCCGATCCCCGCTCTTTTGCGCCGGGCGCACGGCATGCAAGCATGGGAGCAGATCCGGGGACGCCACACGGCGCCACGAGACGACAACCCTTCAGGAGCCTGTTCGATGAACGCTTCTCCGCTTTCGCCTGCCCAGACGCAGGACGGCACACCGACCGTCCTCTACGGCGGGGTCACCAACCGCCGGGTGACCGTCCGCGACCTGGCCAAGGCCAAGCAGCACGGTGAGCGCTGGGCGATGCTCACCGCGTACGACGCCCTGACCGCCGGAGTCTTCGACGAGGCCGACATCCCGGTGCTGCTGGTCGGCGACTCGGCGGGCAACTGCCACCTCGGCTACGAGACCACCGTGCCGGTGACCATGGACCAGATGGTGATGCTGTCCGCAGCCGTCGTCCGGGGCACCAAGCGCGCCCTCATCGTCGCCGACCTGCCGTTCGGCTCCTACCAGGAGTCGCCCGCCCAGGCCCTGCACAACGCCGCCCGGCTGCTCAAGGAGGCCGGGGTCGGCGCGGTGAAGCTGGAGGGCGGCGAGCGCAGCGCCCGGGCCATCGAGCTGCTGGTCGAGGCCGGCATCCCGGTGATGGCGCACATCGGCCTGACCCCGCAGTCGGTGCACGCCTTCGGCGGGTACCCGGTGCAGGGCCGCGGTGACGAGGCCGCCCACCAGCTGCTGCGGGACGCGAAGGCGGTGCAGCAGGCCGGTGCGTTCGCGGTGGTGCTGGAGGCCGTCCCGGCCGAGCTGTCCGCGCAGGTCACCGAGCAGCTGACGGTCCCGACCGTGGGCATCGGCGCAGGCGTCAACTGCGACGCACAGGTGCTGGTCTGGACCGACTTCGCCGGGATGACGGCGGGCCGGGTGCCGAAGTTCGTCAAGCAGTACGCCAACCTGCGGGCCGTCCTCGGCGACGCCGCCCGCGAGTTCGCGGCCGAGGTCGGCGCGGGCACCTTCCCGGCGCCGGAGCACACCTTCAAGTAACGTCCACGCAGGGCCGGTTCGCCTTTACAGCACGGGTGAACCGATAGGAGCGCGGGGAACCGCGCGAGAAACCCGCTACGGAGTCGCAGGGTTTCCCGCGCAGGTCTCCGCGCCCCTGGGCCGCCCCTCTGCCTTCCGACAGCGCGGTGACAGCGGTGACGGCAGGGTGACAGCGGGCTGACAGTCGCCCCGGGCAGCCTGAGGGCATGACACGAATCGACACCGCCCCGAACGACCGGGGGCCCCGCGACGGCAACGCCGTCGAGGTACGCGGGATCGTCAAGCACTACGGCACGACCAAGGCCCTCGACGGCGTCGACCTCACGGTCCGGCAGGGCACCGTGCTCGGTGTGCTCGGCCCGAACGGCGCCGGCAAGACCACCCTGGTGCGGGTCCTCTCCACCCTGATCAAGCCGGACGCCGGCACCGCCTTCGTCGGCGGCTACGACGTGCTGCGCCAGCCCAGGCAGCTGCGCCGCACCATCGGCCTCACCGGCCAGTACGCCTCCGTGGACGAGCTGCTCTCCGGCTACGAGAACCTCTACCTGATCGGCCGCCTGCTCGACCTCCCCGGCAAGGAGGCCAAGGCCCGCGCCGCCGAACTGCTGGAGCGCTTCTCGCTCACCGAGGCCGCCAGGCGCCCGGCCAAGACGTACTCCGGCGGGATGCGGCGCCGCCTCGACCTGGCCGCCAGCATGATCGGCCGCCCCAAGGTGCTCTACCTCGACGAGCCGACCACCGGGCTCGACCCGCGGACCCGCAACGAGGTCTGGGACGAGGTGCAGCGGATGGTCGCCGACGGCTCCACCGTGCTGCTCACCACGCAGTACATGGAGGAGGCCGAGCAGCTCGCCCACGAGCTGACCGTGATCGACAAGGGCCGGGTGATCGCCAACGGCGGGGTCAGCGAGCTCAAGACCCAGGTCGGCGGCCGCACCCTGCACGTGACGCCGGTCCACGTCGCCGAGCTGCCCGAGATGGCCCGCTGCCTGCACGAGGCCGGCATCGGCGCCGCCACCGTCTCCGCGGACGCCGGCCTGCTCACCGTGCAGATCGCCGATGACTCCCAACTCACCTCCGTGGTGGGCGTGCTGGGCACCCGCGGCTTCGGCATCAGCGCCATCGACACCAAACTGCCCAGCCTGGACGAGGTGTTCCTCGCCATCACCGCCAAGCCCGCCGCCGTCACCCCCACCCCCGCGAAGGAGCCCGTGGCATGAGCGCCGCGATCGCCTACGACTCGGCCGATCCGCGGATCGGCCTCCGTGCCCACCTGCGGCACGTCGGCGCCCTCACCCGCCGCAACCTGATGCGGATCAAGGCCGACCCGGAGTCGATCCTCGACGCCGTGCTGGTCCCGATCATCTTCACGCTGCTGTTCGTCTACGTCTTCGGCGGTGCCGTCTCCGGCGACCGGCACACGTACATCCAGTACATGATCCCGGGACTGCTCGGCACCACCGGGCTCAACCTGGCGATGGCCGTCGGCACCGGGCTGAACAGCGACTTCCAGACCGGCGTGATGGACCGCTTCCGGACACTGCCGATCGGCCGGGCCTCGGTCCTGCTCTCCAAGATCGCGGCGGAGACCTGCCGGGGGCTGCTCTCCTTCACGATCCTGATCGGCTTCTCGACGATCCTCGGCCTGGAGATCACGGGCGGCTTCGCGGCCCTGCTGGCGGCCGTCGGCCTCTCCCTGCTGTTCGGGATGTCGATCGTCTGGATCTCCATGCTGCTCGGCATGTCGCTGCGCAGCGCCCAGGCCGTCCAGGGAGTGTCGATGCTGGTCATCATGCCGCTGCAGTTCGGCAGTTCGATCTTCGCGCCGACCAGCAGCATGCCGGGCTGGCTCCAGGCCTTCACCCGGGTCAACCCGCTCTCCAACCTGGCGGACGCCTGCCGGGCGCTGATCAACGGCCACGGCGCGGTGGCCCACCCGGTGGGCATCGTGCTGATCTGGGCGGTCGCGATCACCGCCGTCACCGCCCCGCTGGCGGTGGCCAGGTTCCGCAAGCGGACCTGAGCCTGCCGACGTCCCTGCGGGCGCCGGACTCCGATCGACCGACGGAGTCCGGCGCCCGGCCGCGGCCGCTCAGGCGCCGGACCCGTCCGGGTCGTTCATCAGGGCGGCCGCGTCCGAGATCGTGAGGCCGCCGCCCTCCGCCAGCGCCTCCCGGTAGACCTGTTCGCCGAGCAGCGCCCGCAGCTCGCGATCGCCCCGCTCCCGCTCCAGCCGCTCCGCGTACGAGCCGAGCCCGCCGTGCAGGCTGTGGTGGGCACCCATCAGCACGGCCGCCCGCCGGGCCAGGCCCAGGTCCGCCCGCAGCTCGGCGAGTCTGACCAGCACCCCGATCGCCGGCAGTATCAGCATCAGGGTCAAGTGCTCGGCGAAGACCGCGACGACACCGCCCACCGAGTTCACCGACCGCCGTGCCTCCCTGAGCAGTTCGAGACCGGCCTCGGGATCACCGCCCAGTGCGACCACCCACGCCCGGAGCGAGCTCACGATGCTCTTGAAGACGACGGGCACCAGCGGACCGAACGAGCGCTGGCCGCTCTCCAGTTGATCCAGCTGGTGCAGCGCCTCGGCGTAGTCCCCGCGCGCGGCGGCCAGGTTGCAGAGCACCAGCCGTCCGGAGAACATCGCGCCGTCGGCCGCGTGGTTCCCGGCCCGGATGTCCGCCAGCGCCTGCCGGACCAGCCGCTCGCCCTCCGCCAGGTCGATGGCGAACATGGCCTCGCCGAGCCGGACTTGAAGCATCGGGACCTCCTGCGGCGAACCCAGCTCCTTGGCCAGTTCCATGGCCCGCCGGTACGACGCGGTGGCGCGGGCGGCGTCACCCTGCTTGGCGGCGTTCTCGCCCTGCGCGGACAGCGCCTCGGACATCCCCCAGCGGTCGCCGAGCCGGGTGAACAGCTCCAGCGCCTCGTCGCTGTCGCGGATCGCCTGCTCCAGGTCACCCGCCCAGTCGTTCGACATCTGGGAGCGGATCTGCAGGATGAAGGCGAGGTCGCCGTCCCGGCCGTGGCGACGGCAGCCCGCCACGGCGTCGTCGAGCATCGGCCGCAACTGGTCCAGCTCACCGGAGAGGAACATGGCGAAGACCCGGTTCAGCGCGGGGAAGCGGTAGGACTGCGGCAGATCCCCGGTGTAGGTCGCGAGCACCCGCCGGGCGAGATCGGCCGCCTCCGGGTTCCCGAACATCTCCACGTTCCCGACGAACATGGCGACCAGCCGGTGCAGGTGGATCTGCCGCCGGGCCTCCTGCAACAGGTCCGGCGGCATCGGCGGCGGCGACGCCAGCGGATCGACCAGCAGCGGGACCGGCTTCGGCGCGTCGTCGGCGTACGGGTCCGGGGCGAGCGCGCCGATCGCCTCGTACCAGCCGCGCGCCTCCGTGGGGAAGTCCCGCAGGGACCAGAACCAGCTCATCCCGAGCGCCAGGACCAGCGCCTCCTGCTCCTCGCCGCCGTCCACCGCACGGCGCAGCGCGGCCCGGATGTTGTCCTGCTCGCGCTCCAGCACGTCCAGCCAGTGCAGTTGGGCGGGGCCGTGCAGCTGCGGCTCGGCGGTCCTGACCAGTTCGCGGAAGCAGCGGACGTGCCGGAGCACCGCGCCACCGTCGGCCGCCGGGTCGGCGTCAAGGTCCGCGCCCGCCTCGGCGAGCCGCTCGGTGGCGTACTCGTGGATGGTCTCCAGCATCCAGTACCTGCTCTCGGTACCGAGACCCGCGACCAGCAGGGACTTGTCCACCAGCGAGAGCAGCAGGTCGGCGACCTCCTCCCGGAGGACCTCGACGCCGTCGGCGCAGACCTGTTCGGCCTGCTCCAGTGTCCAGCCGCCGGTGAAGACGGAGAGCCGGCGGAGTACGGCGCGCTCGCGCTTGCCCAGCAGGTCCCAGCTCCAGTCGACCACCGCGCGCAGGGTCTGCTGGCGCGGCAGCAGGGTGCGGGAACCGGCGGTGAGCAGCGCGAACCGGCCGTCGAGGCGGTCCGCGAGCTGGCGCGGGGTCAGCCCGCGCAGCCGGGCGGCGGCCAGTTCGATGGCCAGCGGCAGACCGTCCAGGCGGCGGCAGATCTCGGCGCAGGCCGCCGGGTCCTCGGCGGGGTCGAAGCCGGGGCGGGCGGCGGCCCCGCGCTCGGCCAGCAGCCTGAGCGCGACCGGGTCGGGCAGCGGCTCCACCGGCCGGACCGCCTCACCGGGCACCCCGAGCGGCTCCCTGCTGGTCGCCAGGACGGTCAGCCCCGGGCACTCGGCGAGGAGTTGGTCGGCCAGCTCGGCCGCGGCCTGGATCAGGTGCTCGCAGTTGTCCAGCACCAGCAGCATCCGGCGGTCGGCGCAGTGCTCGACGATCCGCCGTACCGGGTCGTCCGTACTGCGGGCCACCTCGGCGACCGCGCCGCCGGTGTGCAGGACGGTCTCGCGCAGGCCGAGCGCGGAGAGCACGGCGGCCGGTACGTCGCCCGGGTCCTCCAGCGGGGCCAGCTCGGCGAGCCAGACGCCGTCCGGCCAGCCGGCGTCGGGTGCGCCGTGGCTGTCGGGGGCGGCCTGGGCGGCGGCTTCCTCGGCGGCGGCGCGCCCGGCCTCGACGGACAGGCGGGTCTTGCCGGAGCCTCCCGGGCCGATGAGGGTGGTCAGCCGGCCGGCCGTCAGGGCGGTCTTCAGGGCGGCGAGATCGGCCTCCCGTCCGACGAAGCTGGTCAGCCTCGGGCGCAGGTTGCCGACCGGGCGCGCCGCGGGCCGGTCCTGGTCCAGGGTGGGCAGCGCGGGCGGGGTGGCTATGGCGGAGCCCGGAGCGGCCGGGGCCGGTACGGCGGAGCCCGGTCCGGGCGCGGTGGAGCGGAGCAGGTCGCGGTGCACGGCCCGGAGCGCCGGGCCGGGGTCGGCGCCCAGCTGCTCGGCCAGCCCGCGCCGGGCGCGCTCGTACTGCTGGAGTGCCTCGGCCGTCCGGCCGCTGCCGTGCAGGGCACGGATCAGCAGGAGTTGCAGCTGCTCGTCCAGCGGGCGGTCCCCGCAGAGTCCGGCCAGTTCGGCGGTCAGGTCGGCGGCCCGGCCGAGCTCCAGTTCGGCGCCGATCCGGTGCCTGCGGGCCTCCTCGCGCTGGGTCTCCAGCCGGGCGGCCGGTCCGCTGCGGTCGGGCAGGTCGGCGAGGGCGGGGCCGCGCCAGAGGCCGAGGGCGGCGTTCAGCCGCTCGGCGGCGCGGGCGTGGTCCGTGGCGGCCGCTGCCGCCCGGCCTTCGGCGACCAGCCGCTGGAACTCCCCGAGATCGGTGTCCCGGCCGGTCAGCCAGTACCCGGCGGGGCCGGACCCGACCTCGTCCCGTCCGATGGTGCGGCGCAGCCGTCCGACCAGCGTCTGCAGGGCTGCGGCGGAGTCCTGCGGGGGATCGGCGCCCCAGACCTCGTCCACCAGCAGATCCGTCGGAACGGGCCGCCCCTGCCGCAGCACCAGCGCGGTGAGCAGGGCACGCAGCCGGGCACCGCCCAGCGGGATGGGGGTGCCGTCGTCCTGGTGGGCGGTGGTCGTTCCGAGAATGCCGTAGTGCACGGGGACCATTCTGGTGGACTCCGGCGCACGCGCACGCCTATTTGCCCGCCGGCCCGGCCGGGCGGCCCCCGGCGCCCCCCGACGCGCTGCCCGGCGGGCCGGGCCCGAGGAACCCTGCCTCTGCCCTGTGCGTTCACCGGGGAGCGCTTGTCCCGGCCTCGCCCGGCCCGGCATGATCGACCCTTGCCTTCCCCTACCCTCGGAGTCCCGCCGCCATGACCTTCGCCGAAACCCAGCGCACGCGCAGCGAGGACCACAGGATCAGCCCGGTCTTCTGGGTCCTGGTCGCGACCCTCGGCACCTCGGGCTGGGCCGTCTGGTCCGGGTACGGCAACGCGGGCGTCGGGGTCTTCCTGTTCGTGGTGGCGGGCTGGATGGTCTCGCTCTGCCTGCACGAGTACGCGCACGCGCGGACCGCGATGCACAGCGGCGACATCACGATCGGGTCGAAGGGCTACCTCACCCTCAACCCGTTCAAGTACACCAACGCGATCTTCAGCTTCGTCCTGCCGATCATCTTCGTGATCCTCGGCGGCATCGGGCTGCCGGGCGGTGCCGTCTACATCGAGCGGCACCGCATCCAGGGCAGGCTCAAGCACAGTCTGATCTCGGCGGCCGGCCCGCTGGTGAACGTCCTCTGCGCGGTCCTGCTGCTGGTCCCGGTCGGCGCGGGCTGGCTGGACAACCCCGCCGTGCACACCAGCTACGAGGGCCACGAGCTGAACGTCTCCCCACTCGCGGCGGCGCTCGGCTTCCTCGCCTTCCTCCAGGTCAGCGCGGCCCTGCTGAACCTGCTGCCGGTGCCGGGACTGGACGGCTACGGGATCGTCGAGCCGTGGCTCTCCCTGAAGACCCGCCGGGCGGTCGAGCCCTTCGCCCCGTACGGGCTGCTCGCGGTGTTCGTGGTGCTCTGGCAGTCCGAGGTCAACCGGTGGTTCTTCGACCTGGTCTACCGGATCATGGACCTGTTCGGCGTGGACGGCGCCTACGCCGTGCTCGGCCGGTACCTGTTCAGCTTCTGGGAGAACTGACCGGACCTGCCGGGGCGCGTCCCCGGGGGCCGGCTCAGCCCTCGGCGGCCGCCTCGGCCTTCGCCAGGCGCTCACGGCGCAGGTAGAACCAGGCGATGTTGCTGGAGACGCCCGCCATCAGCACCCACACCACGCCCAGCCAGTTGCCCTGCACGAACGAGACCACGGCCGCGGCGACCGCCAGCACGAAGACGATCGAGGCGTAGAGGGCGGTGCGGGGCATGGTCTGTACTCCTGGTGCCGGGGGCAGTCAGCACCCATTGTCGCCGAAGGGCCCCCTGCCACCGAGCAGGGGGCCCTTCGCGTGCGGTCCGTGCCGGACGGCCGGACCACCGCGATCCCCGTCAGACGTCCGTGATCCGCAGGCCGGCGTGGGCCTTGTAGCGGCGGTTGACCGAGATCAGGTTGGCCACCAGCGACTCCACCTGGTGGGCGTTGCGCAGCCGGCCGGCGAAGATGCCGCGCATACCGGGGATCCGGGCGGCCAGCGCCTGGACGGTGTCGGTGGCCTCGCGGTCCTCGCCGAGCACCATCACATCGGTGTCGATCTGCTCGATCGCGGGGTCCTGGAGCAGCACCGCCGAGAGGTGGTGGAAGGCCGCCGTCACCCGGGATTCCGGCAGCAGGACGGCGGCCTGCTGGGCGGCGCTGCCCTCCTCCGGCCTGATGGCGTACGCGCCCTGCTTGTCGAAGCCCAGCGGGTTGACGCAGTCCACCACGAGCTTGCCCGCGAGCTCCTCGCGCAGGCCGGAGAGCGTGGCCGCGTGGCCCTCCCACGGCACGGCGACGATCACGATGTCGCTCTCCCTGGCCGCGGTCGCGTTGTCCGCACCGCGCACGCCGAGGCCGAGCTCGGCCGCCGCCGTCTCGGCGCGCTCCGCCGTACGGGAGCCGATCACCACCTGCTGCCCGGCCTTGGCCAGCCGGTAGGCCAGCCCGCGGCCCTGGTCACCGGTGCCGCCCAGGACGCCGACCACCAGCTCGGAGACGTCGGGGAGCCCTCGGGTCGGCTCCGTCACTGAATCGTGGGTACTCATGCGGATGATCCTGCCAAAGCCGGGCCCCGTGCTCCATCCTGTGCGGCTATGGACGCGATGAGAGTTTCAGCACTGGCCCGGTCACTGGCCGGTACCGGCTGGCCGGAGAGCACCCGGGCCTTCGGCGGCGCACTGCGAAGATGCGTCAGCCGCCGCAGCGCCGACGGGCTGCTGCTGGTCGGCACCGAGCAGTACGAGCCCTGGCACCTGGCCGCCCACCTGGACGCGGAGGCCGGCCTCTCCGGTGTCAGCGGCCTGTCCCCCACCCTGCTGCGGCACCGTGTCCCGGACGGCTCGCCCGCCCATCTCGCCCACGGCGTCGGCCGGTTGGCGCAGGCTCGGCGCGGCGCCACGGTCCTGATCGTCGCCCTCGCCACCGCCGAGGGCCCGCTGCTGGAACGCGTCCACGACGCCCGCCGCAGCGGCGCCACCGTCCTCGCCCTCGACACCGGCGACCACGACCTCGCCTCCCTCGCCCACGAGCGCCTCACCGTCCCGGACGCCGCCGAGGAACCCTTCGCCCTCGTCCAACACCTCGTCAGCACCGCCGCCGGCACCCGCTCCTGCTTCCCCCGCCTCCCCTTCCTCGCCCACCTGGCCACCTCCCCACTCGCCGACTGGTGAGCCGCACGCCCCGACTCCGCCGGTTCAGAGCCGTTCGAGCTCAGCTGCACGGCGAAGGTCCGCGAACTCACCTGTGGCCGGGCGGCCACCGGTCTGAGCCACGACGCCGCCGACACCGAGCTCGGCACCATCGCCACCGACGACGCCCTCGGCTTCGACCCCTTCCCGCTGCTCCGGGCCCTGCATGCCAGTGGCGCCCGTACTGCTGGGGCTCGCGCTGGCCGGTGGCGCGGACCAGATCAGCGGCATCGCCCGCTCGGTGATCTGGAACCAGTCCATCCCGGACGAGCTGCGCGGGCGGCTGGCCGGGGTCGAGCTGCTCAGCTACTCGGTCGGACCGCAGCTGGGCCAGGTCCGGGTCGGCGGCATGGCCGCGCTGATCGGTGTCCGCGGCTCGGTCTGGGCGGGCGGGCTGGCCTGCGTGGTCGGCGTGCTCGGGCTGACCGCCGCACTGCCGAAGCTGCTCGCGTACGACTCCAGGACCGACCCGCACGCGGCGGCCGTCCGCGCCACCCGGAAGGCCGCCGAGGGCCCGGCAGCGGCGACCGTCTGAGCGCGAGGGCGCGCGGGCGGCTCCGGCACTACGCCTCCGGGAGGTTCACGCCTGCTCGTCGGCCGGTCCTTCGGTGTCGCTCCAGCGCGGGTCGGTCTGCCACTCGCGGTTCCGCTCGGCGGCCGTCTCGAGCGCGTGGGCGGCCTCCTCGCGGCTGGCGTACGGTCCCAGCCGGTCCTTGGCCGGGCAGTCCGGGCCCTCCTCGACCTTGGCGTGCTTGATGCAGTAGAACCACTCCCCCGGCTTCCCGGTGGGCTTGTGGCCGAATCCCAGCGCCATGATGGTCTCCCGTCGCTCGTTCGCTTCGATAGGGATCATTCCCGATGCCCGGCTCGCACACACTGCCGGGGCGGTGAGGGGCCCGGCGGATAGACTCGCGGCCATGGTTCTCGTACCCGGCATCCAGTCCCCCACCCGCAAGGTTCCGGCGCACATCACGCGTCCCGAGTACGTCGGCAAGCCCGCGCCGACGCCGTACACCGGGCCCGAGGTGCAGACCGCCGAGACGGTCGAGAAGATGCGGATCGCGGGCCGGATCGCCGCCCAGGCGATGGCGGAGGCCGCGAAGCTGATCGCGCCGGGTGTCACCACCGACGCGCTCGACGCCGTCGCCCACGAGTACATGTGCGACCACGGCGCGTACCCCTCGGACCTCGGCTACCGGGGCTTCCCCAAGTCGATCTGCACCTCCGTCAACGAGGTGATCTGCCACGGCATTCCGGACTCGACGGTCCTTCAGGACGGCGACATCGTCAACATCGACGCGACCGCCTACATCCACGGCGTGCACGGCGACCTCAACGCCACCTACCTGTGCGGCGAGGTGGACGAGGAGTCCCGGCTGCTGGTCGAGCGCACCCGCGAGTCGCTCAACCGGGCGATCAAGGCGGTCAAGCCCGGCCGTCAGATCAACGTGATCGGGCGGGTCATCGAGTCGTACGCCAAGCGCTTCGACTACGGCGTGGTGCGCGACTTCACCGGACACGGCATCAACACGTCGTTCCACTCCGGCCTGATCGTCCCGCACTACGACAGCGAGCGGGCCACCGAGGTGATCAAGCCCGGTATGACCTTCACCATCGAGCCGATGCTCACCGTGGGCACCTACGACTACGAGGTCTGGGAGGACGGCTGGACGGTCGTCACCAAGGACCGCAAGCGGACCGCCCAGTTCGAGCACACCCTGGTCGTCACGGCCGACGGCGCGGAGATCCTCACCCTGCCGTAACGGCGGCGCGCCGGTCCGGCCGATCTTGCAGGGGCGTGGACTTCAGGCGCGCGGTTCCCCGCACCCCCGAAGAACCGCTGCCCCGCCGCTGCGCTCGCCCCGCAGGGTCGGCCGGCGCGACTCCTGCTAGCCGATCAGCCACTGCTCCTCGGCGACGGCGCCCACCTCGGTGCAGGCGTCGGTGAGTACGTCCAGGACGCGCAGCGCGTCCGGCAGTTGCTGCTCGGGGCCACGGGTGTCCAGCCAGCGGACCTCGGAGCCGTCCGGGAGCGCGGCGGGCGGCAGCAGCGTGTACGAGCCACGGCAGTGCCAGCGCAGACCGGGGTGCTCGGACATGGTGTCCGGCGTGCTGTCGAGCACGCTCGGCCACCACTCGTCCTCGTCCTGCGGGGTGCCCCGGGTGGCGGTGAAGAACAGGTAGCGGTCCTCGCCGACGGCCGCGACCGGGCCGCCGACGCCCAGCGCGTCCAGCCGCTCCAGCGCGAGCCGGCCGGCTTCGGCCGGGACGTCCAGGACGTCGTGCGCGCGGCCGGTGGCGGTGATGAAGTTCGCCTGCGGGTCGCGGGAGAGCCAGCGGGCCAGCTGCTCGGTGTCGGTGGTCGCCTGGGACTGCCAGGCGAACGAGACGGGGTGCTGGGCGGGGGCCGGACAGCCGACCCGGTCACACGAGCAGCGATAGCCGGCCGGGTGTGCCGCCGGGGCCACCGGGAAACCCGCTCTGACGGCTTCGAGCAGCTGATCGAGGCGCACTGCCGCGTCCGCGCCGTCCGCCGCAGCCCCCGCCTGCTGCCGCTCGCGCTTCCGCCACCAGGTCGTCCACCTGCCGCTGGCTTCCATCAGACCCCTTCCGCACCCTGCCGTGACCTGCCACGCCCGGTACGGCGCGGCGACCGACGCAACATCCGACGCAACATCCGGGGTCGCCTGTTGCTTCCCGGGTGGTGCTCGATCCGGCGCGTCCGCCATGAGCCGGAGCCGGGGTTGCCGGACGGCCAACGCCTGGGTCACGGTACGGAGTACGAGAGTTGGGCTCGGTGGGAAGGCACACCACCGCGCGCCCGACCCGGCCCGTACGGGGCCCGCAGACCCGGGTGGACCCCAGGGGCGTACAGAGCAGGATAAGGGTGCGGAACGGGTCCGATTGACCGGGGGCGGCGCTGCGGCCGTCGCGGCGACCGTCACCGGGGCTCCGCCGGTCCGTTTCTGCAGCGCCACCGGTTCTCCACGGCTGCCCCGCTTCCGCCCCCTCCGAGCAGGGCGGATCCGGCCGGACCGGTCCCCGGCCGACTCGCTTACGCTGGGGTGATGAGAAGCGCCGACACCGAATTCGTGGGCGGGCCACTGGACGGCACGGTGCTGCCGGTCGCACTGACCCCGCTCAACAGCGTGCCCAAGGTCTACCGGGTACCGGTCCCCGCCCACGGCGACGTACCGGCCGCCACCCTGGTCTACCGGCGGATCGAAATGCGCACCGCCAAGCGGCGCCGCTACTGGCAGTACGAGTACGACCCCTCCGCCACGGCGTAGCCCCTCCTCCCGCCACCTCCGGGGCACGGGACTCCCCCTGGCCGAACGCGCGCGGGGCGGAGCGCCGAGATTCGGCTGGGGCCGGACTGTGAGGCACGCCTCACGGGCTTCACGGGCCTCCCACCCGAGGCTCGGCCGCGCCTGGGCGCCTCTCCCATCCGGGGCATCCTCCCCTTCCGGCCCCGCTCCCGCCCGGAGCCGGAGCGGGCATCATCGGCGCCCGCCCGAGCATGCCCCCGGTTCGCGTTCGGCCGGCCGGGCAGGCGGAGCCCCGAGCCCCTGACCGGCGAGGAGCTCAGCCCTCGTCGGCGAGGATGAGGTACAGCTTCTTCTTCGCCTCGGCCAGGACCGCGAGCCCCTTGGCCCGCTGCTCCTCCGTACCCGTGGTCATCACCTGCCGTACGGCGTGGTCCACGGCGGCCAGCGCCTGGCCGACCTCCTGGACCGCCTCCCAGTCGACACCGCGACCGGCCTCGTCCCAGGGGGACTCCTGCCCCGCCTCGGCCTCGGCCCGCCCGGTCTCGGTGAGCTCGAACAGGCGCTTTCCGGAGTCCTCCTGAGCCCGGATCAGCCCCTCCTCCTCCAGCAGCTGGAGGGTCGGGTAGACCGATCCCGGGCTCGGCCGCCAGGCCCCGCCCGTCCGCTCACCGATCTCGGTGATCATCTCGTAGCCGTGCATCGGCCGCTCCCTGAGCAGCGCGAGCAGCGAGGCGCGGACGTCCCCGCGCCGGGCCCGGCCGCCCCGGCGGCCGTGGCCGCCGCGCCCCCGTCCCCCCATGGGGCCGAACGGTCCGCCGAACCCGGGCCCCCACGGACCCGCCGGCCGACCCGGCCCACCGAAGCCGCCGAAGGCATGGCGGCCCTCGAAGCTCTCCCCGGCGAACTCCCCGCGCTCAGGGCGCCGACGCTCTCCCCGGAACGATCCTCTTGCGCGCATGACTCGCACCACCGTTCTGAACACTCACTCGACGCCTCTCTTCCGAAGCATCTCGATAACTCGACGATATATCGCTAACTATCGCTCGTCAACGACTTGGCTCACCGGGCCGAGCCCTCCCGGACCACGGGCCAGGGGCCACCGGTCGGGGGGCGGGGGCCGGTCGCGGCCATGGGGGGCTTTCCGTCCTCGGATCCGCGCCGCTGTGCCCGAGGAATCGCTCTTCGGCCGCCCCGCCGTGGCAGAGCACCTCCCGACCGGGGCGGAGAAGGCCGATGGCCGCGCCGCTCGCAGTCCGCCGGTGACCGGCAGCTCCGCTGCCCGGCAAGGGAGTTGAGCGTTGATCAGCTCGGGCAACCGTCGAAGCTGGAGTGCCGCCGCAACCCCCGTGCTGCACATCGACACGGGCGCACAAGCACGCAAGCGAACAACCAGGAGCGACAATCGCCCTGCTCCCGGCCCGAGTTGGCCTCGGCGGCATCGGGCGCGGTTGCGTCGGGCCGCCGACCGGGAGTGGGGCTCGGCTTCGTGTCCGGCTGGCCGGAGGTGCCCGAAGCCATGTGGTGGCCCCCGGTCCCGGCACCCGTCGGCGCGGCAGCGAATCCGGCTCGACCGCCGCGTCCTCCCGGCGACCGCCGGACGTACGGACTACCGTGGCCGCCATGGCCGGTGAACGAGATCTTCAGAAGCTGCTCAGTGGAATGCGCCCGACGCTCAACCCGGGACGGTACGTCTACTGCACCCTCCCCGCCCGCGTTCCCGCCGGGTTGCGCCCGGTGGTGACGGTCTCCGAGCCGGAGGGGCCGACCGTCGTGGTGCCGCAGGAGGAGGCCGACGCGCTCGGGCTGCGATACGAGTTCGTGGCCGCCTGG
>NZ_JYJF01000729.1 GCF_000955975.1 Saccharothrix sp. ST-888 | reverse complement strand
AAGAGGCCGACCTGCATGCCGTTCTCGGGCGAGCTGTGTTCCCCGAGGAACGCTGTTGCTATCATCTCATACACGTTTCTTCCCTCTTGATGTACCGCGGTCTGTGCAGGTGCGCGCCGCTACACCGCGTGCAGCGTGGTCTTCAACAGGGTCGCGACTTCAGCCCAGACCCACTTCCCTCTGGGCGCCAACTTGACCCCCCAACGGGACGACAGCGCTTCCACCAGGGCCATGCCACGTCCGGAGGTGTCTCTGTCGCTGGCGGTGATGACGACGGGCATTGTGTGCGAGGAGTCCCGCACGGCAACTCTGGCGGTCGAGCCCTCGAGAC
>NZ_JYJF01000728.1 GCF_000955975.1 Saccharothrix sp. ST-888 | reverse complement strand
GTGCCGGATGGGGATGTCGGACCGGGTCTCGAAGAGCTGGTCGGCCAGGGTCAGCCAGGTCCCGATCGCGGTGCCGCCGGCCGGGTTGAGCTTGCGCAGCGCCTGCTTGGCCTGCTGGCGGGTCGCGGGGTCGGCGCAGGCGACGGCGTCTCGCCGCGCGTCGAACGCGGCGGCGGTGCCCTCACGGCCGGGTCGCATCTTCGTCGGCGGGTAGTTCATCGAACCCGATCACGCGACCATGCGGACCAGCGCGGCTTCGGCCCGCGGGCGGTCGGGGCTCAGCCGGCCGCCCGCGGACCCGCCCGGGGCCGCGGTGACGCTCACGATCGGG
>NZ_JYJF01000727.1 GCF_000955975.1 Saccharothrix sp. ST-888 | reverse complement strand
GACCAGGCCTCGCTAGGCCGGGTCGAGCTGGTGGGCACGGTCTGGCTGGCCAAGGCCGCCGCCGTGCATGCCGATGTCGCCGGAACCGAGGTGGGCGAGGAAGTGACGGCCGCCGCCGAGTCGATCGCGGCCGCCGACAAGGGCGCAGCGGACGCCCAGTTCACAGTGGACGGCGCGGAGGACTACGACCTGCTCTGGTTCGACACCCAGGAGATCCCGTCGCTGAACGCCTGCGAGTTTTCTGAGGGCGTTCTGAGGGCGCCCAGGCTGCCGCCCGGTGACCGCTCCCGGGTGGCAGCGGTACGGCGGTCCAGGGGTGGCGGGAGCGGCGG
>NZ_JYJF01000726.1 GCF_000955975.1 Saccharothrix sp. ST-888 | reverse complement strand
CTGGACGACGAGTAGGCCAGGTGGGCGAGTTGGCCCGCGGCGCTGGGCGTGGGGGGCGGGGCCGCTGCCCGGTGGCGGAGCGCCGGTGCGCCGCGCGTCGAAGCCACGATCGGCGGCGGCCCGGGAGAGCGGGTCCTCGGGCTGTTGTCGGTGCCGGTGGGGTCGGCGGTCGCGTCCGGGTCGGGGACGTGCTCCAGCAGGACGTGCGCGTTGGTGCCGCTGACCCCGAAGGGGGACACCCCGGCCCGGCGCGGGTGCCCGGTCTCGGGCCACGGCCTGCCCTCGGTGAGCAGTTCGACCGCCCCCGCCGACCAGTTGACGTGCGGGCTCGG
>NZ_JYJF01000725.1 GCF_000955975.1 Saccharothrix sp. ST-888 | reverse complement strand
GACCTCTGTAGTCACCACAACCGGCAGCTGGCGCAGCACCGCCATCTCGATCTCGGAGTCGAAGTGACCGGTGTTGCCCCCGCTCGCCTCGTGCTTCACCCTCGACATGTGCGACGCCGGGATGATGTGCTTGTTGCCC
Source organism: Saccharothrix sp. ST-888 (assembly GCF_000955975.1). Taxonomy (GTDB): domain Bacteria; phylum Actinomycetota; class Actinomycetes; order Streptomycetales; family Streptomycetaceae; genus Kitasatospora. Next base: position 193 of record NZ_JYJF01000725.1, on the reverse strand, counting down.
GTGGTCGTGATGAAGCTGTCCGCCGTCTCGACCACCTCCTCCAGGGTTGTCACCTGGTGGCCGTCCAGAGCCGCCGGCAGCTCGCTGATCGGGTCGATCTCCGTCACGCTCCCCCGCGCACCCTGACCCCGCAGCGACTCCGCTCCGCCCTTGCGCACATCGCCTTAACCGCATACGACGGCGACCTTTCCGC
>NZ_JYJF01000724.1 GCF_000955975.1 Saccharothrix sp. ST-888 | reverse complement strand
GACCGTGCGCGGCAGCCGGACCGGTGTGTTCGCCGGTGTGATGTACCACGACTACGCGACGGGTGTCGGTGAGCTGCCGGACGGTGTCGAGGGCTACCTGGGCACGGGCAACTCCGGCAGCATCGCCTCCGGCCGGGTCGCCTACACGCTCGGCTTCGAAGGCCCGGCGGTCACCGTCGACACCGCCTGCTCGTCCTCCCTGGTTGCCCTGCACTGGGCGATCCAGGCACTGAGCAACGGCGAGTGCACGATGGCCCTGGCCGGCGGCGTCGCGATCATGTCCACCCCCGAGGTGTTCGTCGACTTCAGTCGTCAGCGGGCGCTCTCGGCGG
>NZ_JYJF01000723.1 GCF_000955975.1 Saccharothrix sp. ST-888 | reverse complement strand
CAACCGGAGCGGGCTGACCATGGGCCACGCGCGGGAGACGCTGCGCGCGCCGCCGGAGGACAAGGCCCGGATCGACCGGGACCTCATCGACGCCGACAAGGGCGACCACCCGGCGTAGAGCGAGGGTTTGGCCTGGCGGACGCGGCCCGGCGGGCGCATCGTCCTGGACAACACGCTCGTCCACGGGCAGGTCGTGGACCCGGCCCCCACCGGCAGCGCGGCCGCGATCCGGGGCTTCAACGAGGTGGTGCGCGCCGACAAGCGGGTCGAGGCGGTCCTGCTCACCGTCGCCGACGGCCTGACCCTGGCCCGTCGGCTGGACTGAGCCGGTC
>NZ_JYJF01000722.1 GCF_000955975.1 Saccharothrix sp. ST-888 | reverse complement strand
CTTGCCCTCGCAGCTCGCCGTGAACGCGGAGCTTCCCCAAGCCCCCGCCGTCCGGCGCTCCGCGGGCGGCCTGTCCTGGGTCTGGGAGACCTGCATTTTGGTGCTGCTCGGCCTGTTCGGCACCGCGGACGCTATGCGCTCGGCGATCTTCCCGGCACTGGTGGTCGGAGCGGTGCTGGTCTTCGTCGCCGCGGGGGGCGCCCACGCGATGGTCGTATTCGACTGGCGGGTGTACCTCCTCCTCGGCGCGGTCCCCTACTCCCCCGATGCCGCGGCGGTCTCCTCGGTGCTGCGGATGGTGCCGCTGCCCACCCGGCTGACCGGACTGCTGG
>NZ_JYJF01000721.1 GCF_000955975.1 Saccharothrix sp. ST-888 | reverse complement strand
GGCGGGAGCTCGGCCTCCCGCGGGTGGCCGTGGTGCACGCGTTGAGCGCGCGCTGCCCGCACTGCTGCTAGATGCCGGCAGCGCGGTTCGCCGGGCTGCTGACCCACGCCCTCGCCGTCGTCCACCCGCAGCTGGTTGCGGCGGTGGGCATCGGCTTGTCCCCGCGGCCCGCCGGTGAACTGCGCACCGCGCTACTGGCCCTGGCGCAGCGGGACGGGATCCGGGTGCGCGACGTGCTGTTCGCCGACGCCTCGCGCCGGACCACCGCCCTCAACGCGTACGTCTCCGGCTTCGGCGCCACCCGCCGGATCGTCGCCTACGACACCCTGCTC
>NZ_JYJF01000720.1 GCF_000955975.1 Saccharothrix sp. ST-888 | reverse complement strand
AGGCTGAGGTCGCTGTGGAGGCTGCTGAGGTCGAGGCGGAGGTTGCTGAGGTCGAGGCTGAGGTTGCTGTGGAGGCTGCTGAGGTCGAGGCCGAGGCGGAGGATGCTGAGGTCGAGGCTGAGGTCGAGGCGGAGGAGGATGAGGTCGAGGCGGAGGTCGCTGTGGAGGCTGCTGAGGTCGAGGCCGAGGCGGAGGCTGCGGAGGTCGAGGCTGAGGTCGCTGCGGCGGTGGATGCGGTGGAGGCCGAGCTCGCTGTGGCGGCGGCGGAGGGCGAGGCCGGCGCGGGTGAGGACGAGGCGGCCGCCGAGGCCGAGGCGGCGAGCGCGGCGGCG
>NZ_JYJF01000073.1 GCF_000955975.1 Saccharothrix sp. ST-888 | reverse complement strand
TTGGACGGGTCCTTGCCGGAGAAGGCGCCGCCGCCGTGCCGGGCCATGCCGCCGTAGGTGTCCACGATGATCTTGCGGCCGGTCAGGCCGGCGTCGCCCGTCGGGCCGCCGATCTCGAACCGGCCGGTCGGGTTGACCAGCAGCCGGAAGCCCTCGGTCTCCAGCTTGACGCCGTCCTCCGCGAGCCGGTCCAGGACGTGCTCGACGACGAGCCGGCGGACGTCCGGGGTCAGCAGCCCTTCGAGGTCGACGTCCGCCGCGTGCTGCGCGGACACCACGACGGTGTCCAGCCGCACCGCCCGGCTGCCGAGGTACTCGATGGTCACCTGGGTCTTGCCGTCCGGCCGCAGGTAGGGCATGACCCCGGACCTGCGGACCTCCGCCAGCCGGAGCGAGAGCCGGTGCGCGAGATCGATCGGCAGCGGCATCAGCTCGGGTGTCTCGTCGGTGGCGTAACCGAACATCAGGCCCTGGTCGCCGGCGCCCTGTCGGCCGAGGGCGTCGTCCGAGCCCTCGGCGCGGTGTTCGTAGGCGGCGTCGACGCCCTGCGCGATGTCCGGGGACTGCGCGCCGATCGAGACGGACACCCCGCAGGAGGCGCCGTCGAAGCCCTTCTTCGAGCTGTCGTACCCGATCTCCAGGACGGTGTCCCGGACGAGTTGGGCGATCGGCACGGACGCCGTGGTGGCGACCTCGCCGGCCACGTGCACCTGGCCGGTGGTGATCAGCGTCTCGACCGCGACCCGGGCTGCCGGGTCCTGGCGCAGATGCGCGTCGAGGATCGCGTCGCTGATCCGGTCGGCGATCTTGTCGGGATGGCCCTCGGTCACGGATTCCGAGGTGAACAGGCGACGGGACACGGAACTCCTCTGTCAGAGCGGTGGTTCGGGGTCGGTGCAGCAGGCTGCGGGCACCCCGATGGCGGCGGCGAAGACCAGGCCCCGCTTGTGGGTGATGGACACGCTGATACCGGCGATCCCGCGCGCACCGGCGTGCCGGGCGGCCGCACCGGACAGGCGCACCAGCGGAGCCCCGCCATCGGTCCGGAGGATGGCGACCTGCCGCGGTGTCACGCCGGCACCGACTCCGGTGCCGATCACCTTCAGCGCGGCCTCCTTGCCGGCGAAGCGCCCGGCGAGGAACTCGCGGGCCCGGTCGGCCCCGAAGGACTCCGCGGTGGCGAGCTCCTCCGGGGCGTAGGTGTAGCGGCGGAACCACGGCCGGTCGAGCAGGGCGTCGAGTTCGTCCTCGTGCAGTACGTCGATGCCGATCCACATCCCGTGCTCCTTGTCACCCGGTCGTCCGGCGGTCGGTCCCCCGGTCGTCCGGCCGGTCAGTCGAGGAAGGTGCCCTTCAGCACGCCCTGGAAGACGGCCAGCCGCTGGATGTGGCCGGTGCCCTCCATGAACTCGAAGGCCCGCGCGTCCCGGTACAGCCTGTTGAGCAGCGGGTCCTCCAGCAGCGCGGCGGGGCCGAGCAGGTCGGCGGCGACCAGGGTGCAGTACTCGGCCAGTTCGGCGGCACGGGTCTTCACCCCGGCGACGTGGTCCAGGCGCACCTGGCCCGCGTCGATCGCCTGCGCGACCCGGTAGTTGCGGGCGCGGGCGGCGGCGAGCCGGTCCTGCGCCTCCGCCAGCCGCAGCCGGGCGGTCCCGGCCAGGCCGGGGCGCTGCCGGTGGACGTGGTCCAGCACCGCACGCGACAGCCCGAGGGCGGTCCCGGCCAGCACCGGACGGAACCGCTGGAGGGTCCGGATGGCGCCGACCAGCCCCCGCCGGCTGGGTTTGAGGGTCTGGTAGCCGAGGATCTGGGTGCGCTCGACCCGGACGTCCTCGAACCTGATGGCGGAGATCCTGGCTCCGCGCAGGCCCACGGTCTCGACCAGTTCGGCGTGGAAGCCGGGGGTGTCCGTGTCGAGCAGCACCGCCTCGATGCCGAGCGGTCCGGGCGCCCGGCGGCAGAAGACCACGCCGAGCTGGGCGAACGCGGCGTTGCCCACGTAGCGTTTGCCGCCGGTCAGCCGGAAGCCGTCGCCGTCCGGGACGAGTGCCGTCTCCAGTTCGGTGGCCGCCGAGCCCTTGGCGGGCTCGGTCAGGCCGAAGAAGGTCCAGGTGGGTTCGGGCCCGGCCATCCGCTGGTAGTAGGCGTGGCGCTGCTTGTCGTCAGCCAGTGCGTCGATCGTCGCACCGGACATCAGCGGGCCGGGACAGGCCAGCATGAAGCCCGCGTCGCCGTAGCTCAACTCCTCGATGGTGACGACGTGTTCCAGGCAGGAGCGGATGTCGTAGGTGTCCCCTCCGATGCGCAGCGGGCGGTCCAGGTACTCCGTCGGCACGGTGCAGCCGCGCATGATGTCCACGGCGGGCAGGTGCAGCCAGCGGTCGATGGCGGTCGGGTCCCGGTCGATCTCCGGGCCGATCGTGCGCAGTTCGACGGCGGCCTCCCGGACATGGGCGCGCAGCGCCTCGATCCGTGGGGACAGGCCCTCAGTCATCCTGCGCCTCCGATCCGTGCGGCTGCGGATGCAGATAGGTGTTGCCGAGCAGTTCGGTCAGGTAGAGCAGCCGGCCGGGGCCGGCCGCCTCGAAGCCGGCCGCGCCGTGCAGCTTGAGCGCGGTCCGGCCCGCGGCCGTCAGGTCCCGGTGGATCCGCCAGCGCCGCCACGGTGTGCCGGCCGGGAGGCCGAGCAGGTCGGCCGACTCCGCCAGCGCCAGCGCGGTGTCGGCGACCGCGCCCCGTACCAGCTGCCGGTTGAGCAGCGTGGTGCCCTCGGAGAGGCGCCGGTCGAGGCGGGCCACGGCGGCGTCCAGGACGGTCCGCAGGGCCTGCCGGTGCAGCCGGAGCAACTGCTCGGCGAACACCGCCAGCTCCCGTTCGCCGGCCGGGGCGGCGCACCGCAGGGCGACCAGCTCCGGCGGTCCGCCCGGTACCGGCACGCCGTCGCCCGCCCGCGCCGCGGAGGCGAGGGCCCACCGGCTGCCGGAGGCCACCAGGCCGCCGGGGGCCGCCTGTTCGTGGCAGGCGTCCAGCGCGGCGGCGAAGGCCGCCGGATCGAGGAGGGTGCCGTCCAGGACGGTCATCGGTCCTCACCCGCCCGTGCCCCGGCGGGCCGGTCGCCGGCCCGCAGGACCGCGAGGTGGCTGTCGCCGGAGCGCGGGTCCCGCTCGCAGAGCACCACCGTGCGGTACTCCTGCTGCCAGGAGCGCCAGTGCTCGGCCAGCTCCAGCCAGACGCCCGTGCAGTAGGTGCCGCGCTCCGCCCGCCGGTGGTGCGGGACGCCGGGGAGCTCGGCGGTGCCGAACCACGGCCCGGTCACCACCAGCGTGCCGTCCGGGTCCCCGGCCGCCAGCTCGGTGATCCGGGCGGACGCCGGCCGGCCGGCCGGGACGGTCTCGACCTCGGTCACCCGCAGGCCGCCGTCCCGTTCGAGGACCAGCACGGCGCCCGAGTCGACCAGGTCGTTGTCGTGGACCGGCGGGAAGCGGGTGGGCAGGGTGGTCTGGTCCAGGACGGCTAGGACCGCCCTGCTGCTCCGGCCGGCCCGTTCGAAGGCGGAGATCACCCGCAGCGCGGTGAACGGCGCGGCCAGGCCCTGCTGGTGGATGCCGAAGTTGGTGCCTTCGCCGCCGAGCAGGTGGTTCAGGTAGGGGGCGATCGCGGTGAACGGCGTGACGTCCGGCAGGGCCTGGGCCACGATCACCAGGTCCGGCGGGCCGCCGGCCACGCCGTCGCCGGTCACCAGCCGGTCCACCAGGTCGCGGTGGCCGACGTTGGGCGCGGCGCGCAGCAGGTCCGGCGACACCTGCGCGCCGAACGGCTCGACCAGGTCGCGGTAGTAGGAGAGGGTGGCGGGGTCGTCGTCACAGGGCTTGCGCGGTGGGGACACCACGGCGCAGGCGGCGCGCAGAGTGGGCATGGCGGTCGCCTCACACCTCGCTGGTGGCCTGCTGGGACAGCACGTAGCCGGTGAGGGACCCGACCGACCTGAAGTCCTCCATGTCGAGGTCCTCCGGATCCACCGAGATGCCGACGGCGTCCTCCAGCGCCATCAGGAGTTCCAGGATCGAGGTGGAGTCCAGGTGGAGGTCCTCGAAGAGCCTGATGTCGTCGGTGAGCCCGGTGACGGGCCGCTCCAGTACCTCGGTGAGGGCCTGCTCGATCGCCGAGAGCACGCTGGCGCGTTCCATGGCAGTTCGCTCCTGAGTCAGTTGAAGTCGACGAGGCGCTGCTTGTCGAGCAGCGCCTCCTTGCGGTCCCGCTCGCGCACGAGGTGGGCGGTCCCGCGGTGGACGAGGACCTCGGCCGGGAAGCCGTGGCTGAGGAACAGGCCCGGCGAGGCGGAGGGGCCGTACGCGCCGGAGCGCTCGACCCCGAGCAGGTCGCCGGCCCGGACCTCGGGCAGCGCGACCTTCTTGCCGATGACGTCGTTGGGTGTGCACAGCGGCCCGGTGACGGTGTAGCTGCCGCTGGGTTCGGCGTGGTAGTCGGTCAGCGACCTGATCGGGAAGTTCCGCTTGACGAAGCTGCCGACGCCGACCGCCGCCATGTGGTGGTTGGTGCCGCCGTCGGCGACGACGAAGCGCTCGCCCATCGACTCCTTGACGTACAGCGCGCGCGTCACGTACGTGCCGCACAGCGCGGTCAGGTAGCGGCCGAGTTCGTTGATCAGGCGGCAGTCCGGGTGTGCGGCGGCGAACGGCTCGACCACCTCGTTGATCCCCGCCACCGCGGCCGCCAGGTCGAGGTCCTTCTCGTTGTCGAAGTAGGCGACCCCGAACCCGCCGCCGAAGTCCACGGTCCGCAGCGGGATGCCGAGGGTCTGCGACAGCTCCTCTGCGAGCGCGAGGATCTGCCGGGTGTTGTGCACCAGGTCGTCCGCGTTGAGGAAGCGGGTGCCCATGTAGGCGTGGAAGCCCTGGACCCGCACCCGGCGCAGCCCGTCCAGGAACGGACGGGAGCGGCGCAGCACGTCCGCGTCGATGCCGAACTGCCGCGGCTTGCCGCCCATGGCCAGGCCCGAGCCCTTGGTGTGGAAGTCGGGGTTGACCCGCAGCAGGACCGGGACCTCGTCCCGGCCGGCGGCGGCCGCGATCTCCTCCAGCGCGGCGACCTCGTCCAGCGATTCGCAGACGATCGCGTGCAGGTCGGCCTCGACGCACGCCGCCAGCTCGGCCCGGGTCTTGCCCGGCCCGAGGAAGATGACGTCCCGGGGGGCGATCCCGGCGCGCTGCACGGTCATCAGCTCGACCATGGAGGAGATCTCCGCGCCCGCGCCGAGGGACCCGAGGAAGGCGCAGATGCTGACGTTGGGGTTGGCCTTCAGGGAGAAGAAGACGTCCACGGCGGGGTGCAGTTGCTCGCGCAGGGACCGGTGGACCGAGTGCAGCACCTCGGCGTCGTAGAGGAACAGGGGGGTGCCGAACTCCTCGGCGATGCGGGAGACCGGCAGTCCCTGGACATGGAGTTCCGCGCTGCTCATGGTGTCCTCTCCGGGGTGTTGAGGCGATCGAGGCTGCGGGCCACCCGGTCGTCGAGGACGCCGAGTTGCTCGCGGTCGCCGGCGAACAGGACGGTGTAGAGCCGCCCCTCGAACGGGCCGCCGGCGCCGCTCTGCGCGTTGACCGTGCCGAAGCAGGTGACGACGAGGCCGGTGCCCTCGGCCGGCTCCCGGGCCAGGTCGCCGAGGGCGTCGGCGATCCGCTCGAACGGGAGCGGCTCGGTGAGCCGCAGCGGGTAGTGCTTGGCCAGCGCCGTCCCGCCGGGCCGCAGGAACCGCTCGGTGACCCGGCCCTGGTAACTGGACATGTTCAGCCGGGCGTTGATCTCCAGGACCGGGTAGAGCAGGTCGTCGGCGCCGAGCAGCGCGTCCACGCCCACCACGCCGAAGAACCCGTCCTGGTGGAGGCGCGCGCCCAGCAGGTCCACCGCGCGGGCCAGCTCGTCCAGGTGAGCCGGCGACAGGTCGGGCGGCATGACGTGTCCGAGGTGGACGCCGCCGGCCGTGATCGCCTCCTTGACGAAGTCGAGCCTGGTCTTGCCGTCGCGGTCGATGGTGAACTGGTAGTTGAGGTCGAACCGCTTGGGCAGGAACCGCTCCACGACGACGTGGATCGCGTCGTCGCCGTTCTTCTGCGCCCGGCGGTCCACCATGCGCAGCAGCCGCTCGCCCTTGGCGGCGCTGTCCAGCACCAGCAGGCCCTTGCCGGACACGCCGTAGGCGTCCTTGACGATCAGCGGGCCGCCGTCGGCCAGTCCCTGCCCGACGGCGCCGCGCAGTTCGGCCACGGTGGTGCAGCAGAAGCCGGGTACCTCGCGCAGCCCCAGTTCCGCCGCCAGCCGGCGGCTGTAGATCTTGCTGTTGACCCGCTCGTAGACGGCCGGCTGCGGGACCGCGGCCGGCAGGCCGGTCAGCTCGCAGATCCGCTGTTCCAGCAGCGAGTTGCCCATCGGCATCAGCCGTGCGCCGTCCAGCGCCAACTGCCTTAGCCTGTCGAGCAGTTCGGGCGAGTCCAGGACCGCCTGGCTGGTGCCGCCGGCGCCGGCCGGGGCCCGGGTGACCAGCTCGGTGGGTACGCCCAGGCCGAGCCGTTCGACGTAGCGGCGGTAGCCCTCGTCGAGCGGCCGGTCCAGCAGCAGGTAGTCGGCGGGTTCGGCCAGCAGGGCGCCGAGTTCCTCCATCCGCTGGACGGTCGCCGCCGTGGTCGACACGCGCGCCGCCGGCAGCCCGGGGTAGTCGCGCGCCCACTGGTTCTCGACCTCGAAGTTGCACAGCCAGACCAGCCGGGTGGCGCGGTCCCCGGTGAGCGCTTCCTTGAGATCCGCCGTGTAGGCGGTGCCGCTCGTCATGCCGATCGCCTCCGGTGGGTGATCACCATCGCGCCGAAGGTGGCGCCCAGGCCGACGGAGACCAGGACGTAGTGCCGGCCGTCGACCAGGCGCTCGCGCTCCCGCAGCGTGGTGTAGTTGACGAAGACGTCCGAGGCGTAGGTGTGGCTGTAGTGCGCGACGTTGTCGAGGAAGAACCGGGCCGGGTCGGCACCCATGTCCTTGATCGTCTGCCGCCACGAGACCAGGTTCACGTTGTGCGGGATCACCAGGTCGATCTCGTCGAACCGCAGCCCCGCCTCCCGGACGGCCCGGTGGATGACCTCGCCGAGCACCGTGCCGTAGACCCGGCCGAAGCCCTGGGTCTGCTCCTTGGTCATGTCCAGCCCGGCGGCGAACTCGCCCAGGGTGCGCGTGACATGGGAGCGCACCCGGTCGCCGGGACCGTCCAGGGTGACCAGGCAGGCGGCCGCGGCGTCGGCCATGATGGCGCTGTTGGGGATCAGCTGCACCTTGGGCGAGTAGGCCCGCTCGCCGGTCACCATCAGGGCGTACGCGCCCTCGGGCGCCTCGGCCCGCAGCAGCTCGCCGGCCAGGTCGATGGCGCCCAGGCTGCTCACGCAGGCCTGCTGGGTGAGCGCGAACGCCTCGGCGTCGGGCAGCCCCAGGTCCTCGCGGATCACCTGGGCGGCGTCGATGTGCGGCGGGGTGAGCGTCTGCATGGTGTGGGCGTAGATGACGTACGCGATCCGGCGTCCCTCCGGCAGTGCCTTCAGTGCCTGCCGCGCCGCCGGGAGCACGAGGTCGAACAGGCCGGTGCCCGGGTCGAACCGCAGCCGGTCGAGGCCGTAGATCTTCCGGAACACGCCCACCTCGGCCCGCCGCAGCCCGAGGCTCTCGGCCACGTCGTCGATCCGCACGCTGCGCTCGGGCAGGAACGACTCGATGCGCTCCAGGGTCGTCGCGCCGTTCATACGGTCTCCTTCTCAGCGGCCGACGAACTCGGCACGGACCAGCCAGCTGCGGGCGGCGCCCCGGCGGTCGCGCGGCTGCACCTCGTAGGGCCAGCGGCCCTGCCCGGCGCCCGGATCGCCGGGCTCCTTGAGGTCGCGCACCTGCCAGCCGCCGGCGGCCAGGAACTTCTCGGGCTCGTCGGTGCCGAACAGCCAGGGTGTGCCGTCCTCCTGGAGCCCGCGCAGGAACGTCCGGGAGAACGGGCTGCGCAGCAGCGCCTTGCTGACGAAGTCGACGGCCAGCCAGCTGCCGGGAGCCGAGACCGAGCCGAGGGTGCCGAGCAGCCGGGCGGCCTGGTCCTCGGTGAGGAAGAACATCAGCCCCTCGGCCACCCACAGCGTGGGCCGCTCCGGGTCGAAGCCCGCCCGGTGCAGGCTCGGCAGCCACTCCTCGGCCAGGTCCGCCCGGACCTCCCGGCGCTCCACCGCGGGCTCGGCGTCCAGTGCGGCGAGCCGCCTTCCCTTCTCCACGACCAGCGCGCTGTGGTCGACCTCGTACACCATCGCTCCCGACGGCCACTCCAGCCGGAACGCGCGGGTGTCCATGCCCGCGGCGATCAGGACGATCTGCCGGATCCCGGTGTCCCGCAGGACGGCCTGGATGCTGTCGTCCAGGTATTTGGTGCGGATGGCGATGAAGGGCAGCAGGCCGCCGCCGCCGTACTTGTCCAGCAGCTCGAAGCCGCGCGGGGCCGCCAGCTCCCGGGCGAACGGGTCGGTGAACAGCGCCCCCTCGGGGAGCTCGGACTCCACGGCGCGCGCCGCCGCCGTCCACTGCGCGGTGTAGGAAACAGCTTCCATCGGGCGCCTCCTAGGCGATTCGGACCGTGGCGAAGAACGCCTTCTCGATCGCCGAGAGGGTCTGGAAGTCCTGGATGTCGATGGTGTCGAAGTCGATCTCGACGCCGCTCGCGCCCTCGATCGCGTACACCAGCTCCACGAACGAGAGCGAGTCCACCAGCCGGCTCTCGATGAGGTTCTCCTCGGGCGCGATGGCGTCCCGCTCCGGGTGGCGGCCGAGAATCCAGGCCCGTACTTCGTCGATACCTGCCGAAGCCATGTCCACTCCTCAACTGTTGTCAGGCCCGTGGCGGCCGCGCGGCGTGCCGCACCGGCGTGCCGACGCCGAAGGCGACCGCCACGGCAAAGGGTTCGTCGTGCGTGATACTCACGTCGACCTGCTCGATCCCGGCGTCCCGGGCCAACTGCGCGGCCCGGCCGGTGAGTCGGACGACCGGCCAGCCGCCGCCGTCCTTGAGGATCTCGATGCCGAGCCAGGGCAGCACCTGCCCCGGCACGCGCAGGGTCTTGAACACCGCCTCCTTGGCGGCCAGCCGTCCCGCGACACCGGCGATGTCCCAGCCGCTCTCCGGGCGGCAGAGCGCGATCTCCGCCTCGGAGAGCATCCGCCGCAGCGCCGCGCCGTCTCCACCGGCCGTCAGCTGCCGGACCCGGCCGAACGGGACGAGGTCGATGCCGACCCGTCCGTCCAGCACGTCAGGAGACCTGTCCCGCCGCGGACTTGACGGATTCGAGGGCCTGCTGCGCGTCCCCGCCGTGCAGGTCGAGCAGCACCGAGAGCCAGCGTTCAAGACCGAACGCCACGCAGCTGGTGTACGCGTACTCGTCGCCGTCCAGCCGCCGGATGTTGCAGCGCTCGCCGAAGAAGTTGCGGTGGGTGTTGACCGAGGAGATGGCGAGCCCCTCGACCTGGAACTCGAACTTCACCGGGCTGAGTTTGGCGAGCAGGGCGCGGCCGCCGTCGTTCTCGAAGAAGGGGTCGGAGGCCGCCACCCGGTCGAGCGCGAGACCGAGTGCCCGGCCGAAGGCGGTGATGCGCTCGGTGAAGGCGGTCAGCACCTGCCGGCTGTGCTCGTAGGAGCCCAGGGCCACGATCTCGCGCATCTGGAAGCTGAGCAGCCGCCGCAGCCCGCCGTAGTGCTCCTCGTTGCGGAAGCACCGGTTGACCAGGGTGACCAGGGCCGTGTCGGCCACCCGCCGGTCCTGGTGGAACAGGTAGGCGCCGTAGCAGGTGGCGTGCGGCAGTCCGAGCCGCGGGGCTTGCAGGTCGGCGGGCGTGAAGCGGCCGTCGGCGGGCTTGACGGCACCTCCCGCCAGGTCGAGCGGGGCGGCGACCAGGGCGAGGTGCGGGAAGTTGTTGTAGACGTCGAACTTCTCCAGGTCCGAGACCGGGTACAGCGGAGGCGGCAGGATCTCCCGGGCGCCGGCCGCGTTGCCCCACGCGGTGAACGTCCGGTCGAGTTCCCTGAGCAGGTCCGTGCGGTCCGGGTCGAGGATGACCAGGGCCTCGGACAGATCGACGGGCGCGTCGACGCCGACCATCAGATCATCCCCACCTTTCCCAGGAACTTGGCGGTCTTGCGGAAGACGCTCTGCTCGAACTCCGCCCGCGCCGGGGACTCCAGGAGCTCCCTGCGCAGTTCGAGCGGGTTCTCGATGCCGGCGTCGCGGTAGACCTGCGGGTTGTACAGCGACTCGAAGCTGTAGGCCAGGTAGCGCCGGAGGTAGGCGGCGATCTCCTGGAGCTCCGCCGCCGAGCAGGTGCGCCGGACGTCCTCGAACAGCGCCGTGACCAGCTCCCGGCCGAAGGCGATGTGCCGGGACTCGTCCTGGTGGTGGATCCGGTTGATGGCACGGATCGTCCCGTGCAGCCGGTCGTCCAGCGCCATCCGGGAGTTGAAGTGGTCCACCAGCTCCTCGAATATCAGGATCCGGGCGAAGACCAGCAGGCTCTCCACATTGGAGCGCGGGATATCGGCATTCGCACCGGCCGGCTGCCGGTAGATCTTCTTGCCGTACCGCAGGCAGAACTCGGCGAAGAACCACATGTGCTCGTTCTCCTCACCGATGAAGTGGTGGAAGAACTCCGACGGAGTCTCGAATCCGGCGGTGTGGATCCGCTTGGTCACCTCGATGAGGAGTTCGCGGATACCGTGCACATTGAGGCTGTAGAAGTTGATGCTCTCGTACCGCGACAGCGCGTGGAGCTGCTCCTGGGTGAGCCGCTGAGCCGCTTCGGTGCCGTACGTGGTGGTCAGCTCGGGGCTCATCCACCACATGGCCTCGGGCAGGCTGTCCGGCCATTCGAAGAGCTTGTAGGGGTTGTAGTAGTCGTCGATCGACTTGGTGGTCAGGCGCTCCAGGATTCCGAGGAAGCGGTCGTCCTGATCGATCAGATTACTGACCATGCTCGAAAGTCATCTCCCACTCGTATTCGCCTGGCGGGACGGCCTTTCCCGGGGTTCGCCGTCATGTCCTCGCGGCCCTGGAAAAGACCCTAGGGACCGGCGGCCGAGGACCGCAACGACCGAAAGCGGCTTGGCCGCACCCGGCCACCACCGCCACCGCGCGGGTGCGCTCCCGCGATGGTGCGGGCGCGCAGCGCGACGGCCTGCCGGGCCGAGCCCGGCAGGCCGTCGCGTGGATCGCCGTCCTGTGCCCGCTCAGCCGGCCCGGGGCAGCCGGCGGTCGGGCTCCTCGGAGCCGACCAGCCCGGCGCGGGCCGCGGCCACCCCCGCCTGGAACCTGCTGTCGGCACCCAACTCGTCCATGATGCCGGCGATGTGCCGCCGGAAGGTCCGCGAGGACATGCCGATGCGGCGGGCGACGACCTCGTCCTTCAGCCCGGAGGCCAGCAGGTCGAGGATGGTCGCCTTGACGTCGTCCAGCGTCTCGCCGTAGGAGACGGCATCGGCCTCGAAGTCCGTGCCCGCCTGCCAGGCGTACTCGTAGAGCCGCCGGAGCAGGGAGATCATCGAGGGCTCGTAGACGACGGTGACGGTGGGGGCGTCCTGGCCGGAGGTGTGGTCGGGCAGGAACGCCACGTCGTCGCCGACCAGCACCAGGTTCTCGAAGACCAGGTTGGAGGTGCGGATCCACGCGCCGGTCTGCCCCTTGCGGCGCAGGCAGGCCCGGACGGTCGCACTGGTCCGGGCGGTGTGCGGGTACAGCAGCCGCATCGGCACGCCGCGCAGCGGCAGCGGGAGTTCGAACGGCGCGACGTCCTGCGGTCCGTGGCCGATCGGGCGCATCACCAGGACCTCCGAGGTGCAGTTGCGCACGGCATCGGCCATCCGGAGCTGCACCTGCCTCGGGTCCTGGTGCCGGACGACCTCCTCGTCGCGCGGCCGGGAGCGGTGTAGGGTGCTGAAGGTGTCCGCGAAGGAGCGTAACTGCTCGTGGATACCGGCCAGTTCGCGGTGCTTGTCGTAGATGGCCTGTTCCAGGGGCATGACCAGCTCGATCTGCGCGGCGTCCGGGCTCACCGCCCGGAACCCGGCCGCCGACTCGGAGTACCTGACCAGCCGCAGGTCGCGCAGGGTGGCCATGGCCTGTTCGGCCTCGGCGGCGGGCACCTTGAGCGCACTCGCCGCCCGGGACACCGTGACCGGCTCGTTCGCCAGCGTGTACTCGTAGACGCGGACGGCCAGTTCGTCGTCCGCCCCGGGGCCGAGCGGCTGGATCCGGGAGCCCACGGGTGTGTCCAGGAGGTCGCTCACCGGTGGCCTCCGGCCGTCCGGCCGGCCGACTGCTCCGGGAGGTCCGCACCGATGGCCTCGACGATCGGCGCCAGTTGGTCGTTGAGGAAGAAGTGCCCGCCGGGGAACGGCAGGATCTTGAAGTCCCGGCCGGTGTGGCGCTGCCAGTCGGCGGCCGCGGCCCGGTCGACGTAGGGGTCGTCGGCCGCCAGCAGGAAGGTGACCGGGCAGTCCACCCTGACCTCTGGAGGTGCCAGATAGCCGGAGTTGGCCCGGTAGTCGTTGCGGATCACGCTGAGCACCGCCTCCCGGTACTTCGGCCGTTCGAGCAGCCGGACCGGGACCCCGCCCAGGGCCCGGAGTTCCGCGACGATCTCCTCGTCGTTGCGCGGCACGTCGGCACCCAGACCGTCGGAGGGCGACCGCCGGCCGGAGACGAACAGCCGCACCACAGGCGTGCCCGCCGCCTCCAGCCTGCGGGTCAGCTCGAAGGCCACCACCGATCCCATGCTGTGGCCGAACACCGCGAGCGGACGGTCCGCCCACGGGGCCAACTCCTCGGCTGTCCGCTCCGCGAGCTCGCCGATGTCCGTGAAACCGGCGGATCCGGCCTGCCGTCCGGGGTACTGCACGGACAGGGCCTCGATACCGGACGGCAGGGCTCTGGAAAGCGGCCCGAAGGCGGTCGCCGAGGCACCGGCGTGCGGACAGCAGACCAGCCGGACGGCGGCCCCGGGGGCCGGTCGGAGGTTCTGGATCCAGTCCTCGGAGCTCCTGGTCGTTCGCTTTTCCATCGAGTCCTCCACCCCATCCGGTCACAGCACAGCAACGAGGTCGGCACGCCTGCCGACAATGCACGGGAACAGAGAGCCGGGTACCGAGCGCGGCTGAGAGCGGCGCCGCGCGGGCTCCGTGCGGGATTGGTGCGGGATTGGTGCGGGATTGTCCGCGGCAACTGACGTCCCTACCATGGGGGAACCCGGCGACCCGAGCGGCCACCCCAGTTGCCGAGGGCTCAGCTTAGCTGTTGCTGATTCCATGTCAACCAACGCTGGTTTGTGCACACTTGATGCCAACGCAAAGCACGAGTGAAGGAGTGCCAATGGCCGGAAACGCGCGGTCCTGCACGGACAAACTCGCCGCCCGCCTCAACCACTTGTTCGCCACAGTGCATCCGAGGGATCGTGGCCCGTACAGCAACGACGAGGTCGCCCGGGCGATCCGGGAGCGAGGGGGCGATATCTCCAAGGCGTACATCGCCTACCTGCGCAACGGCAAGCGCAGCAATCCGACGATGCATCACATCGTGGCACTGGCGGGCTTCTTCGGAGTGAAGCCCGCCTACTTCTTCGACGACGAGGTCGCCGAGGAGGTCGACTCCACGCTGGTCCGGATGGCGTCGCTGCGCGAGGCGGGCCTGCAGGTGAGCGACTGGGAGGCCCTGCGCGACTCGGGCGTCACCAGGATTGCCGCCCGGGCCAACGGACTGTCCCCGAAGGGTCTGCTGGCGGCGGTCCAGATTCTCAACCAGCTTCGTGCACTGGAAGGTCTGCCGCTCGAGGAGAACACCGACGATGTCTGACCACGGCCCGGTGAACGCGCGGTGACCGGGACCGCCGACCGGCAGGGTCTCGGAACGAGCGGGGGTGCGCATGCGAATTCCCTACCGGAGGCTGCGCCGTCGCTGTGAGGCCATGCTGCAGACCCTGGGACCGATCCCGGCGTTCTCGGTGGAGCGGATCTGCGCCCACCTGTCCGAGCTGCGCGGGCGGCCGCTGCACCTGCTCCCGCTGCCGGACGGAGCTTCGGCGGCCGGTGCCTGCGGCCTGTGGCTGGCCACCGAGGAGGGGGACTACGTCTTCTTCGAACAGCAGACCAGCCGACCGCACCAGGAGCACATCGTGCTGCACGAGATCGGGCACATGCTGTTCGACCACCCGACCCTGGAGCTGCCCGGCGCCGTCGTCCCGTCCGCCCGGCTCGGCGACCTGGATCTCACCCTCGTCCGGCACCTGCTGGCCCGCACCGACTACACCACCCGCCAGGAGCAGGAGGCGGAGATGCTCGCCAGTCTCATCAGGACCGTCGCGGCCCGGGCCGAGGACCCTCGGCCGTCCGGGTCCTCCGGTGAGTGGGAAGCGGCGCTGGGGCTGTCCCGTGTCCGTTGACGTCACCGAGGTCGGACTGCGGTTCGAGGGGGCCGGGATCGTCGCCATGTGGCTCGGACTGCTGCTGCGGGGCCCCTCGGCGATCCGCTCCCGGCATCAGCGCGGACTCTGGATCGCCGTCGCGGCCGCCGCCATCACCATGACGCTGAAACGTCCCTTTCTGGTCGACGTCGCCTCGCAGAGCGCCCCCGCCTTCGACGTGTACCCCCTGGCCACCCACCTGTGCGGAGTGCTCTCCTCGGTCGTGGTGGTGGACTTCGTCATGGTCACCATGGACCGGTCCCGCCGGGAGTGGCTGCACGTGGGCTCCGGACTGGCCTTCGTCTGCCTGGTCATGCTGGGCCTGCGGGCGGACCCGGCCATGTCGGTGGACCGCTTCGGCACCGCCGGCTCCTCCTTCGGCTACGCGTTCTGGCTGATCGTGATCGGCGTCCACCTGATCAGCAACGGCGTCTGCATCACCGTGTGCTTCCTGCACCGGCACCGCGGCGGCGGCGAAGTACGGGCCGGCATGCGCCTGTTCGGGCTCGGCAGCTGCTTCGCCGGGCTCTGCTGGGTCGGCCAGCTGCTCCAGCTCACCCTCGGCGCCTCCTGGGTGACGTCGGCCGCTCCGTTCGCGATGGGCCTGTTCTGCCTCTCCAGGGCCACCGTGCTCGCCGTCCCCGTGGTGTCGACCGGCCGCCGCGTCCTGCGGGACATGACGGTCTTCCGGCGGCTGTGGCGACTGTGGCGGGACCTGGTGTCCGCCGTCCCCGCCGTCGCGCTCGCCCCGCCCAGGCCGCTGCCGCTGGAACTGCTGCTGCCGCGCGGCCCCTGGCGGCTGCTGGTGTACCGCCAGGTGATCGAGATCCGGGACGCCATCCTGGTCCTGCGCGACTACGCGGCTCCCGAACTGCCGTCGGACCCGTTGGCCCCGTCCGGCCCGTCCGGCGGTGCGGCCGAGGGCGAGCTGTGCGTGGTCCGGGCGCGCGAGATGGCCCGCATGCTCAGGACCGCCTGCCGAGCCAAGCACCACGGCCAGGGGCCGCGGGCCGGCTCGGCCGCGCTGTCCTCGCTGGGCGGCGACGATCTCGTCGGCGAGACCGCCTTCCTGATCCTGGTCGCCGACGCGTACACCGCCGCCCCGCCGGAACGTCCCGGGACCCCCGTCCGACTCTGACGGCCGCGGCCGGGGCGGGACGTCGGCTCACCTGACGGCCGGGCTCACCTGACGGCCGGGCTCGCCGCGGCACCGGCGGACTCGGACGGCTCCCCGACCTGACGCTGCGCCGACCTGGAGATCCAGGTCAGCAGGGCCGCGGCGAGGACGAAGACGGCGGCGACCGGCAGCAGCACGGTGGCCGAGTGGAAGGAGCTCAGGGCGATCGCGCCCACCACGCTGGAGAGCGAGATCGCCAGGTACATCACGGCCGCGTTGAGCGAGACCACCAGCGCCTCGGCCCCGGCGGGCGCCAGGGCCATGATGCGGTGCTGCTGCGGGGCGGTCACCGACCAGGAGCCGATGCCGCTGAGCGCGACGACCGGAACGGCCGCCAGGAACGAGTTCCGGCTCGGGAGCATGAGCAGGAACACCACCGCCAGGCCGAAGGTCGCGGCGATCACCACCCGCTGCGGGCCGTGCCGGTCGGCCAGCCGTCCGGCCACCAGGTTGCCGGCGGTACCGGCCACGCCGAACACCAGCAGCAGCAGGGCGATCCGGCCGCCGTCACCGCCGGTGGCCGAGCTGAAGACCGAGCTGATGTAGGTGTAGGGCAGGTAGATGCCGATGAAGGCCAGCAGCGTCACGGTGAGCACGCCGGCCACCCGGCGGTCGGTCAGCGGCGAGAGCCGCTGGCGCAGGCTGGGCGCGGCGGCAAGCCGGATGCCGGGCAGCCGCAGCGCGATCACCGGTGCGACCACCACGGCGAGCGCGGTGACGAACCACATGGTCGCCTTCCAGCCGAGCGCGTTGCCGATGGCGGTGCCCAGGGGCGCCCCGAGGGCCAGCGAGGACGTCAGCCCGACCGTCACGATCGCGATCGCCCGCCCGCGCCGCTCACTGCCGGCGATCGCGGCAGCCGTGGCACCGGCGTTGGGCGTGAACATCGCCGCACCCGCCGCCGCGACCACCCGGGCGGCCAGCACCAGCCCGTAGTCCGGCGCGAGCGCCGTGCCGACGTTGCCCAGCGCGAACACGACGAGCGCCGTGACCAGCACCCGGCGCCGGGACCAGCGACCGGTCAGCGCCGCCAGCACCGGTGACAGCACCGCGTACGCGATCGAGAACACACTGACCAGCTGGCCCGCCGCGCCCACGTCGATGTGCAGCGACTTGCCGATGTCGGGGAGCAGGCCGGCGATGACGAACGCATCGGTGCCCACTGCGAAGGTCCCGAAGGCCAGAACCGCGACGTGGGCGCGCCAGCGCTCGCCGTGGTCGGTCGCTGAGGTGTCGCTCATCAGTGCTCCTGTTTCGATGGAGAGCGTCATGTACGATGAGCATCGTACGACGGTTTCGACGGCCATCGTAAGAGACGACGACAATCGATGGGCGCCTGCACCGACCGTAGAGGTCCGGGCGGCGCCGCGTAAGGGCCGCAGCGGACAGGCCGCATCCGGCCACCCCGCCGGGCGGCGCCCGCACCGGGAGATGCGATCAGGACGGCAGGTAGGGTCGATGGGTATCGGCAGAGACGATCCGCATGACGATCCGCGTGGAGGGCATGATGCGCGACTCACAGGACACCTGGCTCCCCCAGCCCGATCTCGACGAGGTGGACATCGGCGAGGTCCTGCAGGCCCTGGCCGACCCGGTCCGGCTGCAGATCGTCCGGCTGCTGGCGGCCGCGGGCGAGGGCTCGTGCACCAGCCTCGACGTGCCCGTCAAGCGTTCGACCGTCTCGCACCATCTCCGCACCCTGCGGGAGAGCGGCGTGGTCGCCACCCGGCTGGTGGGCAACACCCGGCTCAGCCGGCTGCGCACGGCCGAGCTGGAGGAGCGCTTCCCGGGGCTGCTGGTCTCGATCCTGGCCGCGACACCCCGGGCCCGGCAGCTCGTAGGCTGACCCACCCGCCCGGCCCGGCTGCGGCACCCCACCGTCGGCACACATCCATCGACGAGCCCGCAGGAGGGTCGCATGGGCCGCTACGCACACTTGGCGTACACCCCGTCGGTACGTGAGGTCCAGCGCGAACAGGGCAGCGCGGCGGTGGCCGAACGCCGGCTCCTGGAGGGCGACGCCCCCGAACCGCTGACCGAGGCGGAGGCCGCCTTCATCGACTCCCGCGACGGCTTCCACCTCGCCAGCGTCAGCGAGACCGGCTGGCCGTACGTCCAGTTCCGGGGCGGGCCACCGGGATTCGTCCACGTGCTGGACGAGCGGACCATCGGCTTCCTCGACGTCCGCGGCAACCGCCAGTACATCACCACCGGCAACGTCCGCGCGGACGGGCGCGTCGCGCTGTTCTTCATGGACCAGCCACGGCAGTTGCGGCTGAAGCTCTTCGGCCGCGCGAGCGTCCACGCGCCGCACGACGAACCGGAGCTCACCGCGCGCCTGGCCGCCGTCCGCACTCCGGGGCGGGAGGAGCGCCTGCTGCTGATCCGGGTGGAGGGCTTCAACTGGAACTGCCACCAGCACATCACCCCCCGGTACTCGGAGGCCGAACTGGCCGAGGTGCTGGACCCGATCCGCGTCCGACTGGCCGCCCTGGAGGAGGAGAACCGGCGCCTGCGCGCCCTGCTCGCCCGGCAAGGCTGAGGCTCGGGGCGCGGGTCCCCGGGCGGGGAAGTTCCCGAGGCCCGGGACCGCGTGGGTACGGTGAGGGAGCCACCCACTCCGAGCAGGGGAGACACACCGTGTCCTTCGCACGTCTTGCCACCGCCACGCCGAGCTCGCGGATCGGGCTGGGCCTGGCCGCGGTCGGCCGGCCCGGCTACATCAACCTCGGCCGGGCCGAGGACCTCCCGGCCGACCGGACCGTGTCCGCGATGCGCGAGCGCGCCCACCAACTCCTCGACGCGGCCTACGCGCAGGGCGTCCGCTACCTCGACGTGGCCCGCTCCTACGGCCGCTCGGAGGAGTTCCTCGCCGAGTGGCTCGACCACCGCGCGGACGTCCGCGACGTCGTGGTCGGCAGCAAGTGGGGCTACACCTACACCGCCGACTGGCAGGCCGACGCCGAGGTGCACGAGGTCAAGGACCACAGCGTGCAGACGTACGACCGCCAGGTCGCCGAGAGCCGGAGCCTGCTCGGCAAGCGCCTCGATCTGTACCAGATCCACTCCGTCACCCCGGACAGCCCCGCGCTCACCGACACCGTCCTGCACGGCCGGCTGGCAGCGCTCGCCGCCGAGGGCGTGCTCATCGGCCTGTCGACCAGCGGCCCGGAACAGGCGGCCGCCATCCGCGCCGCACTGACCGTCACCGTGGACGGGGAACCGCTCTTCCGCAGCGTGCAGGCCACGTACAACCTGCTCGAACCCTCCGCCGGTGAGGCCCTCGCCGAGGCGCACGACGCCGGATGCACCGTCATCGTCAAGGAGGGCATGGCCAACGGACGCCTCGCCGGGCGCCCCACCGACGAGGCGGCGTCCACCGTCCTGCACCGGGTGGCCGAGGAGGCGGACACCACCAGTGACGCGGTGGCCCTGGCCGCCGTCCTCCACCACCCGTGGGCCGACCTGGTCCTGTCCGGCGCCGCCACCGCCGACCAGCTCACCAGCAACCTGCAAGCCGCCTCCGTAGCACTCACCCCCGCCCAGCACGCCCGCCTCACCACCCTGGCCGAGCCCGCCCGAACCTACTGGCACCACCGCTCCGAACTCCCGTGGAGCTGACGGCCCTTGGGCCTCGGGCGGCTGGGGCCGGCCTTGGTTGCGGGAGAAGCCCGATGAGCTCAACAGTCCTGGCGGCAGGTACGAGAGTGGCAATTCCTATCGCAGGAGGAGGTAGTGCCGGGCAGACCCTCGGGCCGCACGCCATGGCGTCAGAAGGAGCGCCACGGGTACTCCCTGGCCGGCAGCCCAGGACCGGGAGGTACCGGCCCTGCGGCACGAGGTCGCGGTGCTCCGCCCGTCGGAGCACCGCACCACGCCTCGGGCGGTGGGGCCTGCCTGGGTGCCGTTGGTAGGGCTAGCCCACCCTGAGGTGGGGGGACAGCGGGATCGTCCGAACCCGGCCGCGGTCATAGGTTCTTACCATGACCGAACACCCGAGGAGATCTCTCCTCATACGGCGCACGGCGGCCGCAGTTGCCGCCGGCTGCGTGCTGGTTGGCGCCCTGACGGCATGCCAGAAGGACACTGTGCCCGCCAAGGGCAGCAGCACTCCTCCTGCCTCGTCGGCGCCCGCCGCCGAGCCTTCGCTCCACATGGTTGCGAACGGCTCGCACAAGCTGGCATTCCATGTGACGCCCGGCCGGCTGCCCGCGATCGTGCTGGACGCCGGCGGAGGCCTGGACTCGTCCTACTGGAAGGACATCGCACCCGCGCTCGCCAAGAACACCGGTTCCGAGATCATCACCTACGACCGGGCCGGCATGGGCGCCAGCGACGAGGTGCCCGGACCGTGGAAGGCCGAGGACGCGGTGTCGGATCTGGAGACCGGTCTGAAGCAACTGGGCGTCACACGGGACGTGCTGCTGGTGTCGCACTCCCTCGCGGGTGAGATCGCCACGTACTTCGTGAACAAGAACCCGCACCTGGTCACCGGAGCAGTGCTCGTCGACGCCAGCCTGCCCGACTTCTACACCGACAGCGAGGTGGCGAAACTCGAGGCCGCGAATCAGGCCCAGATCGCCGAACTGGAGAAGCAGCCCTCCACGAAACAGAGCCGCCAACTGATCGCCGTCGCGGCCGACTTCGGACCCGCGCACCGCGCCTACCACCAGGTCACCTGGCCGAAGGCGGTTCCGGCGACCGCCATCGTCTCGGCGAAGACACCGTTCGACACCCCTGAGGACGCGCAGCTGTGGCGAAACGCCCAGTCGGAGTTTGCGGCAGCCGCGTCGAACCGGCACCTCCTCGTCGCGGCGAACAGCTCGCACGACATCCCGATCGACCGCCCGGATGTCGTTCTCAAGGCAGTCGAGGACATGGTGAAGACACTCCGCTGATGTCCTTCGCCTGAGACTGCGATGAAGTCGGTGCGGTCAGGACGCCGTCGGCTGCGGAAGGCGGCCGGTGGGCCCGGGGCCCCGGCCCGCTACAGCAGTCCGATCAGGAACCGCAGGGCCAGCCCGGAGCCGAGCAGCAGGAACGCGGTGAGGAGCAACATCCCTGCACTCCAGGCGAGTTGGGCGAGTCGGTCGCGCACGGTCCTGGGGCCCTGGGTCCAGGCCGGTTCCCGCTCCAGGGGCTCGGGGGTCGGCAGGGCGCGGGCGAGGCCCTGGCGCATGTGGTCCTCGCAGCAGTAGGTCCGGTACAGCACCTCGGCGGCCCGCCGGTCGATCTCCAGGGCCAGCCATCCCTCGGGCAGATCGAGGTATCCGTCATGCCCGGTCCTGGACTCCACTCTCCCGCAGAGGTCACAGATGTCCAGGTCCGGCGAGTCCGCCGAAGCCTCGTCCGCCGTGTCCGCCAGGGCGGGCCCCGTCGGGTCGGCAGCCGGCGGACGCACGGGGTGGGGCGGCTGCTCGGCGGCCGCCCCGCCGGACACCGACCGGGCGTCCTCGGGGCCGTTCAACTCCAGGACGAGGTACAGCACGAAAGCCACACCGAGTGCCACGACCGCGGCACCGGTGTACCTCGAGTGGCTGTCCTTCGCGAAGCCGAAGGCAGCGCCGCAGGTCAGCAGCAGGAACAGGGCCCCGGCCCGGAGGCCACGGAAGCGGAAGCGGTGCATCCGGCCATCCTGTCAGGCCCCTCGCCGGCCCCCGGATCCGGATCCGGCACCACACAGCCGGACCGGCCCTCCCGCAGGCTTGGCGGGAGGGCCGGTCCGGTGGGTGCGGCGGGTCAGCCGGTCGCGGTGACGGCGTCGCGGTCCTCGGCGGGCCCCGCCGCGGCCTCGGCCGACGGCTGGCCGGTGGGAGGCATGTGGCGGAGCAGCGCGGTCACCAGGACGGCGGTGGCGAGCAGCAGGGCGGCCGCGATGGTGACCACGGTGTGGAGTTCGGTGGCGAAGGCTTCCCGAGCCGGTGCGAGGAGGGTGTCCGCGACCGTACCGGGTAGATCACGGGCGGCGTCCTTGGCACCGGTGAGGGAGTCCTTCGCCGCCCGGGCGGCATCTGCGGGCAGGCCGTCGGGCATGCTGATGCTGCCGTGGTAGACGGCGGCACCGATGCTCCCGAGGGCGGCGATGCCGAGCGCGAAGCCGAGTTGGCCGCTGGTCTCGTTGAGGGCGGCCGCGGCACCGGCCTTCTCCTGCGGGGCGGTACCGAAGACCAGGCCCATGCCGAGGGTGACGAGCGGACCGGCACCGAGGAAGACCAGGGTGAAGCCGGTGATGAGCACGGCGGGGCCGGAGTCGGCCTGCGCCCTGGTGATCACCAGCATGCCGAGCGTGCAGATCAGCAGGCCGCCGCCGATGAGGTAGGCGGGACGGTAGCGCTGACCGAGCTTGGGAGACACGATGAAGCTGACCGTGTTGGCGAGGATCGCCGGCAGCATCCACAGGCCGGCGTGGAACGGGTCACGGTTGTACAGCAGTTGCAGCGTCTGGGTGACGAAGAACATCACCGCGCCGGTGAGCATGGTGCCGAGGAACATGCTGACCAGGGCGGCCGTGAAGGCGCGGTGGCCGAACAGGCTCAGGTCGAGCAGGGGGTTGGGCAGGCGGCGCTGGCGGTGGACGAAGGCGACGCCGAAGCCGATGCCGACCAGCAGGGCGGCGATGGGCACGGCCTGCCAGCCGTCCCTGGCGATCTCCTTCAGGCCCCAGATGGCGGGGAGGATGGCGGCGAGCGACGCCAGCACGCTGACCAGGTCGAGGCGCCCGGCATCGGGGTTGCGGTACTCGGGCAGGAAGACCGGGCCGAGCACGAGGAGCAGGACCATCGCGGGGACGCCGAGCAGGAACGCGGACCCCCACCAGAAGTGGTCGAGCATGGTGCCGCCGACCAACGGGCCGATGATGGCTCCGGCGGAGAAGCACGCGCCCCAGATGCCGATGGCGGCACCGCGCTGCTTGGGGTCGCGGAACATGGTGGAGATCAGCGAGAGCGTGCCCGGCGCGAGGGTCGCACCGGCGATGCCGAGCAGGGCGCGCGCCGCGATCAGCATGGCGGGGCTGACGGCGTAGGCGGAGGCGATGGAGGCGAGGCCGAAGGCACCGGCGCCGATCAGGAGGAGCCGGCGCCGCCCGATGCGGTCGCCGAGCGTCCCCATGGTGATCAGGAGACCGGCGAGCATGAACGGGTAGATGTCGGTGATCCACAGCTGTTGGACGCTGCTGGCACCGAGGGCGTTCGAAAGGCTGGGCAGGGCGAGCAGCATGACGAAGACGTCAATGGAGACCAGCAGGGTGGGCAGGGCGAGGACGGCCAGCCCGGTCCACTCCCGCCGTCCGGCCCGGGGAGCCGGCTCGCTGGGGGTTTCGGTGTCACTCATCACGGGGTCCTTCCGAGTTGTCGGGGCAGCCGCGCCCCCGGGGAGCGCCATGGCATCCGGGACGTCGGACCCCGCGACGGAATCTCGACATCTGTCCGCGAAACACGAGCGAAAAGCCGCCATCTGGGCTTGGATGTCGAGGGCGGGCCGCCTGCGGCGACGTCTCGGGTGCACGGCACCCGCCAGCGCCAGGGACCAAGGAGTGACGAGATGAAGTACATGCTGCTGATCCACATGAACCCGGTCGTCTGGGACGGCCTGTCCGAGGACGAGAAGAACACGGTCTTCTCCGGGCACGCCACGTTCCAGCAGACCATCCGCGACTCCGGTGAGATGGTGATGACCCAGGCTCTCGCCGATCCGTCCGGCAGCGCGACCGTCCGGGTCCGCGGCGGCCTGCCGGCGGTCACCGACGGCCCGTACCTGGAGGCCAAGGAGTTCCTGGCCGGGTACTACCTGGTCGACTGTGCGTCCAAGGAGCGCGCGGTCGAGCTGGCCGGTCTGATCCCCGACGCCCGGTACACCGGTATCGAGGTCCGCCAGGTCGTCTTCGAATCCGGCATGGAGCAGTGAGCCGATGAACCCCGACGTCCGGGTCGAGGAGCTGCTCCGCTCGCTGGCGCCGCAGGTCCTCGGCGCGGTCGTCCGCCGCTACGGGCACTTCGACACCTGCGAGGACGCCGTCCAGGACGCCCTGCTGGCGGCCGCCGTCCAGTGGCCCGAGCAGGGCGTCCCCGGCAGTCCCCGGGCGTGGCTGATCACCGTGGCCTCCCGCCGGGTGATCGACGGCCTGCGCAGCGAGCAGGCCCGCCAGCGCCGCGAGGCCACCGTCGCCGCGCTCATCCCGGCCGACGAGACGGTGACGCCGGGCCCGGGCGAGGAGCCCAAGGCGGGCGAGCGGGACGACATGCTCACCCTGCTGTTCCTGTGCTGCCACCCCTCGCTCACGGCCGGCTCGCAGGTCGCGCTCACCCTCCGGGCCGTCGGGGGTCTGACCACGGCCCAGATCGCGCACGCCTTTCTGGTCCCCGAGGCGACCATGGCCCAGCGGATCAGCCGGGCCAAGCAGCGGATCAAGGCCACCGGGGTGCCGTTCCGGATGCCGCCGGGGAGCGAGCGCGCGGAACGCCTGGCGGTCGTGCTCCAGGTGCTCTACCTGATATTCAACGAGGGCTACGCCACCACCGGCGGACCCGACCTCCAGCGCACCGAGCTCACCCGCGAGGCCATCCGGCTGACCCGCGAGCTGCACCGGCTGCTGCCCGAGGAGGGCGAGATCGCGGGTCTGCTGGCGCTGATGCTGCTGACCGACGCCCGTCGGCCGGCCCGCACCCGGCCCGACGGCGCCCTCGTCCCGCTCGCCGACCAGGATCGCTCCCGCTGGGACCAGGCCGCGCTCAAGGAGGGACTGTCGCTGATCACCGAGACCCTCCCGCGCACGGTAGCCGGTCCGTACCAGGTGCAGGCGGCGATCGCGGCCGTGCACGGCGAGGCGGCGCACTCCGAGGACACCGACTGGCCGCAGATCCTCGCCCTGTACGGACTGCTGGAGCAGCTCTCCCCCGGCCCGATGGTGACGCTCAACCACGCGGTCGCCCTCGCGATGGCCCGGGGCCCGGCGGCCGGGCTCGAACTGCTCGCGACCCTGGAGGCCGACGGCCGGCTCGCGGGCCACCACCGGCTCGCCGCCGTCCGCGCCCATCTCCTGGAGATGAGCGGCGACCTGACGGCGGCCCGGAGCAGCTACCGGGAGGCCGCCCGGCGCACCGGCAGCCTTCCCGAGCGCCGCTATCTGGAGGCCCGCGCCGAAGTGCTGAAAGCCCGGTGACGGCCGTCAGCCGGCCAGGCCCTGGAGCCGGAGCAGCAGTCCCGGCACATCGGTGGCACTGATGGCGCCGGTGGCGTCGAGGACGGCCTGCCAGGCCGGATCGGAGCAGATCAGTACGGGACCGTCCGCAGGCGAGTCCGGGAGGCGGCCGTGCGAACCGCGGACCCAGGAGGGGTCCAGCGGCACCACGTTCATGGTGTGCCGCAGGCCGAGCTTCTTGCGCGCCAGCCCGACCGCCGCCCTGGCCTTGACCAGCGGGTCCGCCGGGTCGAAGAACAGCTCGGCCGGGTCGTAGCCGGGCTTGCGGTGGATCTCGACGGACCGTGCGAAGTCGGGGGCGCGCGTGTCGTCCAGCCAGTAGTAGTAGGTGAACCAGGCGTCGGGCGCCGCCACGGCCACCAGTTCACCGGAGCGGGGATGGTCGAGGCCGTGCCGGGCCTGCTCCGCCCGGTCCAGGACCTCGGCCACGCCCGGTAGCCGGAGCAGCTGGTCGCGCACCTTCGGCAGGTCCGCCTCGTCGGACACGTAGACGTGCGCGATCTGGTGGTCGGCGACGGCGAAGGCCCGCGAGGCCCACGGGTCCAGGTACTCCATCCCGGCCTGGGTGTACACCTCCAGCAGGCCCTCCCGGCGCAGCTCGCGGTTGATGTCCACCGGGCGGCTCACCGGGGTGATGCCGTACTCGCTGAGCGCGATCACGGTGGCGCCCGCCGCCTCGGCCTGGTCCAGCAGCGGTGCCAGCTCCGCGTCCACCGCCCGGGCGGCGGCGACCGCCTGCGGGGAGTCCGGGCCGAAGCGCTGCAGGTCGTAGTCCAGGTGCGGGACGTAGACCAGCAGCAGGTCGGGCCGTTCGGTGCGCAGGATCCGGCGGGCCGCGGCGATGATCCACCGGCTGGAGGCGAGCCCGGCGGTCGGCCCCCAGTACTGGAACAGCGGGAACGGCCCGAGCTCGTCGGTGAGCCGGTCGCGCAGCGCCGGCGGTCGGGTGTAGCAGTCGGGCGACTTCCGGCCGTCGGCGTGGTAGACCGGCCGCGGGGTGACCAGCAGATCGGTCGAGGCGCCAATGGCGTACCACCAGCAGACGTTGGCCGCCCGGTAGCCGGGATGCCGGACACGGGCGGTCTCCCACACCTTCGGCGCGGTCACCAGCCGGTTGTGCTGCCGCCACAGGTGGATCTCGCCGAGTTCCCGGAAGTACCAGCCGTTCCCGACGATGCCGTGCTCGGCCGGCAGCCTGCCGGTGAGCAGGGTGGACTGCACGCTGCACGTCACGGCGGGCAGGATGGTGCGCAGCGGCGCGTGGCCGCCGCGCTCGGCCAGCCGGGAGAGGTTCGGCAGGTGCGGGAGCAGCCGTGGCGTCAGCCCGACCACGTCCAGCACGATCACCGGCTTCAAGGGTTCACCCGCTCGTCCAGCAACTCGCTTTTCGCCCAGGTGAGTTCTGCGGCGATCCCGGCGACGATGTCGGTCCCTCCGCCGGGCAGGACGGGCCAGGTGTAGGTCTCGACCTCGAGCACCGTCCGGTCCCGGACGGCTGCCACGGCTGCGCGGAGCACCTCGGTCGTGCTGCGCAGTGGGCCCGGCGGTGCGGCGTGCAGCGGGACGTGGAAGTGCACCCGCCAGGGACCCCGGGCGGGCAGCCCGTCCAGCGCCGGTGGCAGGTCGTCGGCCGCGAGCACCTGCCCGGAGGCGTCCAACTCCCTTACCTGGTGCAGATAGCGCGGTTCGGCGTAGTCGGCGAGCAGGCGGCGCGCCGCCGGGTCGGCGGGGTCATCGACGTGCAGCGCCGCCGACGCCTGGATCTTGACCACCGCGAGACCGGCCCGCTCGATCGAGGCCACCGCCTTGTCCGGGTCGGCGAACGAGACGGCCAGGTGGCAGGTGTCCAGGCAGAGTCCGACGTACTCGGGGTCCACCCGGGGGGCGAGCCAGCGCACTGCGTCCGCGACGGTGTCCAGCACGCAGCCCGGTTCCGGCTCGACGGCCAGCCGGATCGGCCGGCCGGCGCGTGCCGAGACCGTACGCAGCGTCTCCTCGGTCCGCCGCAGGGCCTCCTCGGCGGCCCGGTCGGCGGCGGCGGACCAGGGACGGCGCCAGGCCAGCGGCAAGGTGGACAGACTGCCGCTGTCGGCGTCGTCGGGCAGCAGCCCGGCCAGCACGGTCGCGCAGTCGGCGGTGTAGCGCGCCCGGGCGGGTTCGGTCCAGTCGGGGCGGTACACCGCGTGCTTGACCACCGGCTGGTGGAACCCGCCGTAGGGGAAGGCGTTCAGGGTCAGTGCGGCGAGACCGCGGGCCGCCAACTCGCCTCGCAGCTGGCGGAGCAGGGCCGGGTCGGCGGCCAGTTCCGCAGCCGTCCCGGCCGCCAGCCACAGACCGAGCCCGAGCCGGTCGAAGCCGGTGCGCTCGCGGATCGGGGCCGCGAAGCCGTCCAGTTGGCGGAGGATGCCGGGCAGATCCTCCGCCGGGTGGACGTTGGTCGAGTAGCAGAGCCGGGTCATGATCCGCCCCGGAGCACCGAGTTGCCCGCGAAGGAGACCACCTCGACGTCGGCCGGGACGTCCCCGCCGAGCATCAGGTGCCCGCTGCGGCGGTAGAAGTCGACCGGGTTCTGCCAGAGCACGGTGTCCACCTCGGCCGGGGTGAAGCCGGCCGCCAGCATCGCCTGGCCGACCCGGTACGGCTTGAGCGGGTCCGAACGCCCCCAGTCGGCCGCCGAGTTGACCAGGATGCGGGCCGTGCCGTACTCCTTGAGCAGGGCGACCATCCGGTGTTCGTCCATCTTGGTATCCGGATAGATCGAGAAGCCCAGCCAGCAGCCGGAGTCGGCGACCATCGGCGCGGTGACCTCGTTGAGGTGGTCCACCAGGACGGCACCGGGGTCGGCCCCGGATTCGCGGATCACGTCGAGGGTGCGGGCGGTGCCGGCCTTCTTGTCCCGGTGCGGGGTGTGCACCAGCACCGGGAGGTCGTGTTCGACCGCCAGCGCCAACTGCCGGGCGAACGCCTCGTCCTCGGCCCTGGTCATCGAGTCGTAACCGATCTCACCGACCGCGACCACACCGTCCTTGCCGAGGTAGCGCGGCAGTACGTCCAGCACCTCGGCGCAGCGGGGGTCGTTGGCCTCCTTGGGGTTGAGGGCGATCGTGCAGTTGTGGCTGATGCCGAACTGGGAGGCCCGGAAGCGCTCCCAGCCGATCAGGCTGTCGAAGTAGTCGGTGAAGGAGCTCAGGCCGGTGCGCGGCTGGCCGAGCCAGAAGGCGGGTTCGACCACGGCCCGGACGCCGACCACGTGCATGTTCTGGTAGTCGTCCGTGGTGCGGGAGGTCATGTGGATGTGCGGGTCGAAGATCCTCATCGCCGGTCGCCCTCCGCCCGCGGCGGCACGAGTGCCATCAGCACGGTCATGCCGAGCAGTGCGCGCAGATCGGGGCTGATCTCCCGCCCCGCCGCCCGCCGCTCCTCGGCCAGGTCGCGGGCCATCCGCAGCAGCTCGGAGTCGGTGCGGGCGACCAGGTCCGCCACTGCCAGCAGCGTCACACCGGCGAACAGGCACTTCACCACGCCCTGCCGCCACTGTGCCTGGTCGAGGTGCTCGGCCGCGAACGGGCCCATCGCCGCCGCGATCAGACGCGGATCGTTGGTGCGCAGGGCGTCGGCGACCAGCTCCAGGCCGAGCCGCACCAGGGAGTCGGGCAGCAGCGGCAGCGCGCGCAGTACGCCGCGCCGCTCGGCGTCGTCGCCGTGGCGGTAGAGCCGTTCGACCTCGGCCGCCAGCTCCCCGGCGGGCAGCACCTCGGCCAGTGCCGCGAGCAGCCGGGCGCGGGCCTGGTCGTCGACGGTGCCGAAGGCCAGCCCGTGCGGGTCGGTCTCCGGCTGGACCGGCACCCGGCCGACCGCCTGGCCGGCCAGCGGGAAGTACTCGTGGATGGCGGCGGGCTGCTCCCGGATGCGCCGTTCGGCGCCGGCCGGCCAGCCGTTCTGCGGTGCTCGCAGAATCGCCGCCGGACTCCCTCCGTGGACGACGGTGAGCCAGGGGTGTTCCTGTTTGTACGCCATGGTCAACGGTCTCCGATCGTGGATGCCAGCGGTGCACCCGTATGCACCGGCTGAACGGAAACGGTCCTGCGGGCCTGGCGGAGTGCCGCCATGGCCCGCTGTGCGGTCTGCGGTGCGGCGTGGCTGTGCCGGGGCAGTTCGACGGCCGCGACGCCCGCGTAGCCGATCTCGTCGAGGGCGGCCAGGGTGGCCACGAGGTCGAGCCGCCCCTGCCCGAACTCGAGGTGCTCGTGCACTCCCGGGAGCATGTCGTCCAGTTGGACGTTGACCAGCAACCGGCCCGCGCGGCGGACACAGGCGGCGGCGTCGACCGGCTCCACGGCGACGCAGTGCCCGACGTCCAGGGTGATACCGAGCAGCTCGGGCTCACCGAGCTCGCGGCGCAGGTCGAGTGCCTGGTCGAGGTGCTGGACGACCATCCCGGGTTCCGGTTCGAGACCGAGTCGCACGCCGCGGCGCTGCGTCTCGGCCAGCACCGGGCCGAGGTGTTCGACCAGCCGGCGGCGGTTGGTGCGCGGGACCGCCCCCGGCTCGCCCGCGCCGGACCAGAAGGACACGCAGTCGGCGCCGAGCGACTCGGCGATCCGGACGGCGCGCAGCAGGAAGTCGATCCGGGGCCGGGCCGACTCCGAGACCAGGGTGGGGTGGTGCTTGCGGTACGGGTCGAGCAGATAGCGCGCGCCGGTCTCGACGACGCAGCGCAGACCCAGCGAGGAGAGCAGCGCGCCGAGTCGCTCGGTCTCCCGGGCCAGGTCGGATCCGTAGGGGTCCAGGTGGTGGTGGTCGAGGGTGAGGCCGATCGCGGTGTACCCGAGGTCGGCGATCACCCGCAGCGCGTCGGAGAGCCGGTGGTTGGCGAATCCGTTGGTGCCGTAGCCGAGGGCGGGCGCGGTCATGTCGGGCTCCTGCGGGCGGAGAGGCGGCGGGCCGGCGGCAGTGCCGCCAGCACCAGCGCGGCGGCCGGTAGCGAACCGCGCCGCGCGGCCAGTCCGGCCTGCAACGGCACCATGCCGTGGATGCCGGCCACGGTGGCGGCGCGGACGGCCGCCGCCGTGGACGGCGCGGCGTCCGCGGCGAGTTGCGCCCGGCCGGTGGTGCCCGCGTAGCCGAGCGCGCAGAGCCAGGACGCCGTCCGGTGCAGGCCGGAGGGCGCCCGGCCGCCGCAGGTCAGGGCGGTGGCGACCAGGGTGGTGGTGAGGGCCAGCCGGCTGTCGGTTCGGCGTCCGCCGTGCACCTCGCCACGGGACAGCGCGGTCACCCCGAAGGTGTGCGCGGCCATCGCGAGGGCCGGAGTGCGGGCCGCGGTCCAGCGCCCGGCTCCGGCGCCGAGCAGCACGTCCAGGGCGCGGCAGGCCGCCATGGCGAGCGGCGCGGCCGGGGTCGGCTTCAGCACGGTGTTGTACGCCCAGACCGCCCCGGCGAGCGGGACGGCGACCCGCAGCGCGTCACAGCCGCCCGCGAGGGCGGCCAGCGCCAGTCCGGCGCCGCTGAGCCCGGCGGCCGCCGCGAGGGCCGGCCCCGGCGCGATCCGGCCGGACGGGATCGGGCGCTCGGGCCGCTCGCCCGCGTCGACCGCCCGGTCGGCCCAGTCGTTCAGGGCCATGCCGGACCAGTACAGCGCGACCGAGGCGAGCGGCAGCGCGAGCCGCCTGCCCCGCAGCGGCCGCCCGGCCGCCGCCGCTCCGGCCACGGTGTCGCCGAGGACGGTGAGCGCGGCCGGCGCGCGTACCAGCTCCAGCCAGGCGCCCGGCGTGCCCACGGCGGGCGCGCCGCTCATCGGACCTCCGCGATCCGGTCCGCCCAGGCGGCCAGCTCCTGCTCCTGCTGGGCGAGTCGGTGTTCCCCGCTGCCGAGCGGGTCCTTGAAGAAGAAGGCCAGCGCGCCGAGCGGTCCGGACTCTCCGGCCGCGTGTGCGCCCGCCACCAGCCGGGCCAGGTCGAGGACCAGCGGCGCGGCCAGGGCCGAGTCGTAGCCGTCCCAGGTGAGTTGCAGGCTCATCGAGGCGCCGAGGAAGCCCTCGAAGGAGACGTAGTCCCACGCGACCTTGCGTTCGCCGAGGTCGGGTACGTGGTCGATGTGCAGCGGCGCGGTGGCCTCGGTGCCGAGCAGGGCGGCCAGGCCCCGGGTCTTGGCCGCCAGCTTGCCCTCGGCGCGCCCTTCCCGGCCCAGGTTGGCACCGTCCCCGCCGCCCAGCAGGTTGGTCCCGGACCAGGACCGGACGCGCAGGCCGCGGGCGAGGAACATCGGCGCCAGCGCGCTGCGCAGCAGGGTCTCGCCGGTCTTGCCGTCGCAGCCCGCGTACGGCAGCCCGCGGCGGTCCGCCAGTTCGGTGACCGCCGGGATGCGCAGGCCGGGCGAGGGAGTGAAGTCGACGTACGGGCAGTCGGCCGAGAAGGCCGCGTAGGCGGCCAGCGCGCTGGGCGGGAGCACCGGCCGCCCCGGTTCGGCGAGGGCGCGTTCGAGACCGGCCAGGCCGGCGTGCTCGGGCAGCGGCGTGATCGGCGGCTCGGTGGACGAGACGTTGACCACCACGACCCGGTCCAGGTTCCGGCTGCGCCGGAACTCCGCGATGTCGGAGGCGAGTTGCCCGGCCGCCTCGGCCTGGGGGCCCGGACGTCCGGGGTCGAAGCCCGGGCGGATCTCCCGGTCGGCCGCCCGCAGGTCCTCGGCGACCGCCGCCGGGAGCCACCCGGGCAGCACACCGGCGTCGGCGAGGTCCTCGGCCCGCTTGGCCAACGGGGTGGCGACGATGTCGTGGCCGCCGGTCACCAGGTCGGACCAGCCGGGGAAGAGCGCCGGGTCGAGGTCGAGCCGCTCGCTGACGCAGCCGGTGGCCGGGACGAGCCCGGCCCGGAACGCGGAGAGGCCGCAGACGGCCGTGGTGGCCACCGACCCCCGTGCGCCGATCAGCCACAGACCGGTTCTGCCTGCCATCCTGCAACTCCCTTTCCTCAGAGGTGAGATACCGCAGCGTCAGCCGGCGGTCGGCCGGTCCCAGCCCTCCCAGCGCCACAGCCGTCCGGTGCCAGCCTTGGCCTCGACGCCGTGGTCGGTCATCTCGAACTCGCCGAAGTCCAGGATCAGCAGCGCGGTCTCACCCGGTGCGAACCCGACGTCGATCGGCCGGTGCAGCTGCGGACCGGACGGCAGGCCGCGGGTGGACCAGTCGGCCGGGTCGACCAGCAGCAGGTCGCGCCCGAGTTGCGGGCCGCCGGGCGGCATGGTCATCGGGGCCTCGTCACCGAACAGCGTGACCACCAGCTGCCCGGCGAGCGGCGAGCGCGGCGGAGCGACGGCGAACTTGGTGGCCGCCACATGTGCCTCGAAGTCGAGTACCGGCGGCTCGGGGGGCGGGAGTCGGTCGTGGTCGGCCAGGATGAAGGACGGCTGCGGGCCGCGCTCGGGCTTGAACACCGGGTCGGTCACCGGGACGCCGCCGACGAAGTCCGGCCACCCGTACCAGGCGCCCTCGCGCACCTCGAACAACAGGTCGGGTGCGTTGCCGATCGGCCGGCTCCCCCGGTCGTCGGCGCCCTGGTCGACCGCGAGCAGCCGCCCGTCCGGGAGGAATCCGAGCCCGAACGCGTTGCGCAGCCCCCAGGCCACCAACTCCAGGTTGCCGCCGTCGAGATCGCAGCGCATCACCGCCGCGCTGCACGGCAGCCCGGCCGGCACCTGCTGCCCGGGCGTGGTCGCGGTGCCGAACGGGACGAAGGCGCCGGTGGTGGTCCGCGCGCCGGGACGGCCGGCCAGCGGGTCCTCGGTGGTGACGTTGACACCGGTGAGCACCACGTCCAGGCCGGGGACGTCGTACGAGTGCGGGAGCCGTCCCAGCCAGCCGATCTCATAGGCGTCCAGCCCGATGATCCCGAGGTTGGACATCGCCCCCTGCGCGAAGTACAGCTTCCCGTCAGGGCCGGCCACGGCCATGTCGATGTGGTAGTTGCCGGGCCCCGGCATGCCGTCGACGATGACCGTCCGCTGCCCGTCCGGGCCGATCCGGGTGATCCGGCCGGCCCCGCCCTCGGAGGCGTAGAGGCACCCCTGGTGCCAGAGCAGTCCGGTCACCGGAGCGGCCAGGCCGTCGGCCACCAGCACTCGTGACGGAGTGTCGGACCGTGGGTCCAGGCGCCAGATCCGGCCGCCCGGAGCAGCACCCCCGAAGGGGAGTCCGGACTCGGCCAGATACACCCCACCCTTGTCGTCGAAGGCCAGGCTGGTCGGGAAGTCCAGCCCGTCGGCCAGTACGCTCGGTGATGACATCACGGCCCCTCCACGGACGTGCCCACAGGAGATCCGCCCACCGTCAACTGCGGTCGGCGACGGTGGATGTGTAGCAGCGTCCACGAAGCATGGTCAAGAACCGTCCGTGGGCCCGGCAGCGGCCGGACGATCACCGGCGCATCGGATTACTGCGCAGGTCAGACGGTATAAATGAGCCCCAAGGAGCCGACCGGACCGGGCGCGGGACGGCCCGGGTACACCGCACGACGAGAGAAGGGAACAGCGCTCGTGCGCAGCGGTGACGAGGCTCGCGACGGAGCTGCCCGCGGCCGGAGAGGCAGGCGTCGCGGGTGGTCCGGGGCTCAGCCGGTGGGCCCATCAGTCACGCTCGGTAATATCCGGCGATCTCCTCTCCGACGTGTGGCGGACGGTCGCCGGGAAGGGCATCCACTCCCTCCCCGACGGCCGCGAGCTGTCGAGGTTACGGGGGTCCTCGACCGCCGGCGTTTTGGTCCGGCACTGGATAGTCGGCGCCGAGCGCGCGGAAATCGACATCCGCCGGGAAGAAATGTTCGACAGTTCTCCCGCCGCACCGCCCACCGAGGGCCGGTCTTCAAACTCCCGCCTGCCGGGCGGCGTTGGGGCGGCCCTGGAACGCACGCACGACGGCCACCGGCGCGGCATTGGATGCCGGGCCGGTGGCCGTCGTCTCGGGATCAGTGCAAATCAGTACTGAGGTGCGAACGGTCGGGTCAGAGCGAGTACGCGATCAGCTCGGGTACCGGAGAGCCCGAGAGCCCGGGGGCACCCGCGCCGACCAGCAGCAGGTTGCCGCTCACGGCCGGGAAGGCGTTGATGCCGGCCCGCGCGGTGGACGTCCACAGGAGGTCGCCGGTGGCGGTGCTGAAGCCGAAGACCCGGCCGTCGTAGGTGGCGGTGAAGACCACATCGTTGGCCACCGTGGCGGCACCGAGCGCCATCTGCGGCAGGTCGCGCTGCCAGAGCACCTTGCCGGTCGCCACGTCGGCCGCGGTGAGGCCGCCCCGGCCCTTGGCGTTGTCGGGGAGTTCCAGCCCGCCGATGGCGCTGAGCTTGGCGGGCTGGTCGACCCAGGGCACGAAGACCCGCCCGTCCGCGAGCGCCATCGGCGTCTCCACTCCGCCGAGGATGCCCGGCAGGACGGTGACGGGGTCGTTCGGCAGCGGGCCCTCGTCGTTCAGATGGGTGCCGACCGGGAGGGTCCAGAGCGGGGTGCCGTCATCGGCCCGATAGGCGAAGGCCTTGCCCATCTTGCCTGCCACGACCACGATTTCGGTGCGCACGCCGCCGATCTTGGCGGTGGTGATGATCGGCGGGTCCTGGAGGTCGTAGTCACGCAGGTCGTGCGGCGCGGTCTGCTGGTACCAGAGCAGCTTTCCGGTCCCGCTGTCGAGTACCACCAGGCAGTTCGTGTAGAGGTCGGGGCCCGGCCGGCTGCTGCCGTTGGGGTACTCGGGAGTGCCGGGCAGCGGGGCGGGATTGGCGACGGAGAGGAAGATCCGGCCGTGGCCGTCGAGGGCCGGAGCGAACCAGGTGCCACCGCCGCTGTTGATCTCCGGGTGGCCCCACAGATCGCCGTCCTTGACCGTGTTGAAGTTCCACTTCGTCGTGCCGGTGGCGGCGTCCAGCGCGAAGATCGTCCCCATGGAGCCCGGTACGTACTTGCCGAAGGTACTCGGGACGGTACTGATCACGACGGTGCCGTCGTAGACCTGGGGGGCGACATCGATACCGCCCTGGTCGGCGGCGATCAACTCCCGCGACCACACGGTCCGGCCGGTCTTCGGGTCCAGCGCGAAGGCGCCGGTGAACGTAGTGCCGAAGAGCAGGCCGTGCGCGTACGCCACACCGTTCGGCCCGACCGTGGGGCTGTCGAACTCGTGCTTCCAGCGGACCTTCCCGGTCTCCTTGTCCACCGCGGTGACGTCCGAGTCGAGGTTGATCAGGTAGACGGTGTCGCCGGCCACGATCGGGTTGGAGGCCATGATGCCGGCGAAGGTCGGCTTGCCCTCCAGCGGCAGCCGCCACTTGACCTTGAGGTTCTTGACGTTGCGGGAACTGATCGGAGTCCGGGTGGTGGCCCTGGTGTTGGCCGGATCGCCGTTGGAGAGAGCCCAGTCCCGTGAGTACTTCCCGAGGCCGGAGGCTTCCGCGGCCGAGGCGGCCGACGGGCGCGGATCGGCGATGCCGGGCCCGATCGCCAGCGAGAACACGGCCAGCGCCGTGAGCCCGAGCCAGCCGGGTGTGCGGCGTCTGCGCCGCAGCCGGCCGCGGGTGTTCGAAAGTCCGAGGTCGGACACGTCAACTCCGTTTCGTACCTGCGCCGTTGGTCGGCGCCAGGATGTGCAGGATCAGCGCACCCGACGGGCGAACGTCCGGACGTCGCCGACGAACAGCTCGGGCTGCTCCAGCGCGGCGAAGTGCCCGCCGCGGTCGAACTCCGACCAGTGGGTGAGAGTCGGGAGGATCCCCTCGGCCCAGCGGCGGACCGGCCGGACCGCGTCCTCGGGGAACACGGCCACCCCGACCGGCGCGGCGAGCGGCCAGGGGCCCGCCCAGGTCCGGATGAACTCGGTGTCCAGCCGGTTGGATTCGTAGTAGAGCTGGGCACTGGACCCGGCGGAGGCGGTGAACCAGTAGAGCGCGACATTGGTCAGCAGCCGGTCGCGGCTCACCGCGTCCTCGGGAGCCGCCCGCGCCGCCGTCCACTCCTTGAACTTCTCGACGATCCAGGCGAGTTGTCCGACCGGCGAATCGGTCAGGCCGTACGAGAGGGTCTGCGGCCGGGTGGACTGGATCTTCCGCCAGCCGGCTCCGTCCTGCTCGAAGTGCATGGCGAACTGCAGCCGGGCCCGGTCCGCCTCGTCCAGTTGCGCGAACTCGGCCGGGTCCTGCGGCGGGAAGGTGGCGAGCATGTTGAGGTGCACGCCCGCGACGTGCGCCGGATCGGCCAGGCCGAGCTGCAAGGAGATCGGCATGCCCCAGTCGCCGCCCTGCACGACGTACCGTCCGTAACCGAGTCGGTGCATCAACTCGGCCCAGGCACGGGCGACTCGGGCGGTGTCCCAGCCGGCCTCCTGGGGGCGGCCGGAGAAGCCGTAGCCGGGCAGCGAGGGGATCACCAGGTGGAACGCGTCGGCAGGATCGCCGCCGTGGGCCCGTGGATCGGTCAACGGGCCGATCACGTCCAGGAATTCCACCACCGAACCCGGCCAGCCATGGGTGAGGATCAACGGCACGGCGTCCGGCTCGGGTGAGCGCACGTGCAGGAAGTGGATGTCCACCCCGTCGATCCCGGTCAGGAACTGCGGGAAGGAGTTGAGGTGCTCCTCGGCCTTGCGCCAGTCGAAACCGGTGCGCCAGTACTCGGCCAGCTCCTTGAGATAGCCCAGCGGGACACCGCGTTGCCAGCCGGTACCGGGCAGTTCACCGGGCCAGCGGGTCGCCGCGAGCCTGCGGTCCAGGTCGTCGAGGGCTTCCTGCGGAATATCGATACGGAAGGGACGCATGCCAACTCCTCTCAGCGGGACAGTTCGCCGGATCGGGCCGGCGCCGGGGCGGCGGCCGGGGCACCGGCCGGGCGGCGCAGCGAGTGCCGCAGGACGCGCAGCACGGTGCCCGGCCGCATCAGCGCCTCGGGGGCGTCGATCAGCCCGGCCGCGCGGATGAAGGCGGCGGTCAGTTCGGCGTCATGGGTGGCGGCGTGGTGCAGCCGGTTGACGTAGGCGTTGGCCAGGCGGATCTTGGGCGTCCGGTGGCCCTCGACCCCGCGGTAGCCGAGGTCGGCACCGGCCGCGAAGTCCCAGGGTGCGTCGACGACGGCGGCGACCTCCGTGAAGAACTGCCGCGGGTTCGGCAGTGCGCCGCGCCGCAACCCCTCGCGCAGCGCGAGCGCTTCGAGCGCGGCGACGGTCATGCCCTGCCCGTAGACCGGATTGAAGCTGCACACCGCGTCGCCCATCACCAGGAAACCACCGGGGAACCGGGACAGCCGCTCGTAGTGGCGCCGCACACTGGCGGGATACTTGAACATCACCGCGTCGTCGATGGGCTCGGCGTCCCGGATCGCCCGGTGGATGTCCGGCACCGGCAGCGACCGCGCGTACGCCAGGAAGCCCTCGGGATCGGTGGGCGGGTGGTCGCCGAGGACGCCGGTGAGCGACAGCTCGACCCGGTTGTCCTCGCCGGGCAGCCGGTAGAAGAACGCCCCGCGCGGGTGCGCCGGGGTGGCCACCGGGATGATCGCCAGGTCGTCGCCGAACGGGTCTGCGTC
>NZ_JYJF01000719.1 GCF_000955975.1 Saccharothrix sp. ST-888 | reverse complement strand
AGCGCGTCCATCAGGCGGAGTCCTTCGAAGGCGTCGCGGGCGTAGCGGACTTCGCCTTCGTAGATGGCGTGGAGGTCCTGTTCGACGTAGGCGCGGGTGAGGGCGGCGCCGCCGAGGATGACGGGGTAGTCGGCGGCCATGCCGCGCTGGTTGAGCTCCTGGAGGTTCTCCTTCATGATCACGGTGGACTTGACCAGCAGGCCGGACATGCCGATCACGTCGGCGTTGTGCTCCTGGGCGGCGTCCAGGATCGCCGCGACGGGCTGCTTGATCCCCAGATTGACCACGTTGTAGCCGTTGTTGGACAGAATGATGTCGACCAGGTTCTTGCC
>NZ_JYJF01000718.1 GCF_000955975.1 Saccharothrix sp. ST-888 | reverse complement strand
CGGGCACGGTTTCGACGAGGTGGCCGACGAGTTCGAGGGCGCGCTGGAGGAGCGGGTGCTCCCGGGCGACGTGGAAGGTGAGTTCGCCCCGGTCCACGCGGGTCTTCCCGATCACCGCCGCCGGCTCGAGCCCCTGCTCCGCCCGCGCGCCCTCGAACTCGTCGGCCACCTCGTCGAAACCGTGCCCGTCCGGGCGGCTGTTCGCGGGCGCCAGCGCGATCGGGGCGGTCAGCCCGCCGAAGCCGGAGGTGTCACCGGTTCCCTTGGCGCCGAACATGCCCTGTCGCCGGCCTACGACATCAACCGGGACTTCCGAGAGGGTGGCTGGGACGC
>NZ_JYJF01000717.1 GCF_000955975.1 Saccharothrix sp. ST-888 | reverse complement strand
GCGTCGGTACCCTCAACGGCAAGGCCAGTCGCAACCGGCTCGCTCCCCTCCGCTCCGACTTGTTGTGGGTCGCCGGCGACCGGATCCGCACGCGGGACCGCGTCGCTGGCCGCAGCGCCGGTGGCGCGGTGCTGCTCCGCGACAGCGTGCGGGCGCGGAGCGGGGACGTCGGCGCGGGCGGCGGACAGCCGTGGTGGGGGGGGGGGGCGGAGAACGACCGAGGGGCGTAGCGCGCTGCCCGGGAGGTCTCCGCGTGACCGGTGGGGGTGCTGGGCCGGGTCGGCGGCCGTGGGGTCGGTCTTGGAGTAGCGGGGCCCCTGGGGAGGGTAGGAG
>NZ_JYJF01000716.1 GCF_000955975.1 Saccharothrix sp. ST-888 | reverse complement strand
CCCTGGTCGTGCAGGCGACCGACCTGCGTACCCCGCGTGACGCGAACTGCAGCTGGGGGGTGGCGACGACGTGGGCCCGGTGCCGGACGGTGCCGGCGCACCGCCGGACCTGTGGCACGTGGTAGGCCGCGGCCTCGAGGCGGTCGTGGCGGGCCCCGCGGAGCCCGCCCCGCCCGTGCGGGCTGGAGTCGGCCATCTGCCGACCGTCCTCGCGCCGGCCGTCGGGGCGCGGGGGGAGGTCGGCCAGCAGGCCGCGGGCGGTGTAACTGAGCCGACGGTCCTGCAACAGGCCGTTGGGCAGCACGGTGAAGTGACGTGCGTGTTCGGTACGAT
>NZ_JYJF01000715.1 GCF_000955975.1 Saccharothrix sp. ST-888 | reverse complement strand
GCGACTGGCTGATCGGCGCATCGGACGGTTCGCATCGGACGGCCCGCAGCAGGCGGCCCGCACCCGACGGCTCGCAGCGGACGGCTCCCGCCGGATGGCCCGCAGCGGACGGCCCCCAGGCCCGTGGGCACCGCTGACGCGGGTCGGAGCGGTGCGCGGTGGCCTGGAGGCGGTCCGGGGCGAGACATCCGGCGGGAGCCGTCCGCTGCGAGCCGTGGGGGGCGGGCCGCGTGATGCGGGCCGTCCGATGCGAACCGTCCGATGCGCCGATCAGCCAGTCGCTGCCGGGGGCAGGACCTCGCGCAGCAGCCCCCGGGGGAAGCCTCGGCGGCC
>NZ_JYJF01000714.1 GCF_000955975.1 Saccharothrix sp. ST-888 | reverse complement strand
TTCTGACCGGAGTGCGGGGTGGGGACGGCCGAGCCCGTGCACGCCTGCGCGGCCGGCGCAAGTGGCGGGGTCGGGGCGCCCGGCCGCGCGGGTGTGGCCAGCGCCGCGCCGGGTAGCCGGTCGGCGGGGCGGAGGACGGTCGTGGCCGGGGGGCTCACGGCGGCGGTCGCCGGGGCGGTGGTCTCGCCGGGCGCGTGGGCCTCCTCGGTGCTGACCGCGAAGTACGGCGGTTCGGGCATGGGCACCGTCGGCCCTTCGGGCTCCGGTTCCACCGTCTCCCAGCACCCGCAGCGCAGGGTCGACAGCAGCATGTCCGCCAACTCCTCCGGCCGGC
>NZ_JYJF01000713.1 GCF_000955975.1 Saccharothrix sp. ST-888 | reverse complement strand
GACCGACCCCGCCGCCGCGCTCAGGCAGCGGCTCGCCGGGCCCCCCGCCGACGAGCAGGAGCCCCTCCTGCTGGAGCTGGTGTTCGGGCAGGTCGCCGCGGTGCTTGGCTACGCCGGCCCCTCCGCCCTCCAGCCGTCCCACGCATTCCGGGCGTTGGGCTTCGACCCCCCGACCGCCGTCGCGCTGCCCCACCGGCCCCGGGCGAGGGCGATCGCGGGGATACCGGGGGCGCGCCGCCGGGCGGCCAGGGCGTCCAGGAAGCTGTTCGCCGCCGCGTAGTTGCCCTGGCCCGCGTTGCCGAAGACCCCGGCGGCGGAGGAGAACAGCACGAAC
>NZ_JYJF01000712.1 GCF_000955975.1 Saccharothrix sp. ST-888 | reverse complement strand
GGTCAGGCCGCGGCGTCGGCGGCGGGTGATGCCCGTGATCCCGCCCTCGCGCACGATCCGCTCCACCTTCTTTCGGTTGACCGCCCGGCCCTGGCGCCGCAGTTCCGCGTGCACGCGCCGGACGCCGTACGCTCCCCTGGAACCGACGTCGATCACCGCGATCCCCCCGGCGCCCCGTTCTTCGCCCTGCTGAAGCAGACGATCGGCATCCGCGTCTGGCCGGACCGCGCCACCTCCCGCGCGGAGGTCTTCGCGTTCATCGAGACCTTCTATAACCGTAGGCGTCTACGCAGACACCCCGAGTGGGGCTACCTCACGCCACTCGAGATCCGCC
>NZ_JYJF01000711.1 GCF_000955975.1 Saccharothrix sp. ST-888 | reverse complement strand
AGCGTCTTCGGGTCGGGCACGCGGACGTTGATCGTCAGCGGGGTGCCGTACCAGCCTCGGACGGAGCGTTCGCCGATCCCGGGCCAGGCGCCAGGTGCGTCGTACTCCTCCAGGGCCTTGCGCAGGGTGGACCGGTTCTGTTCGGCGGCGAGCATCCGGTCGGGCCGCGAGCGCAGTTGCCGGCGGGCGATGACGGCGGAGAGCGCGGGCATCCGGTACTTGTACGCGGCCCAGGGGGCGGCGAGCGGCTTCAGCCCGGGGAGGGTGAGGTCGGCGGCGAGCCGAGGGGGGGGGTGGCCGGGGGCGAGGGGCAGCTCGTAGATCACGCGGACGG
>NZ_JYJF01000710.1 GCF_000955975.1 Saccharothrix sp. ST-888 | reverse complement strand
GCCCGGCACTTGGCGACGAAGTGCCTGATCTCGCTGTCCCACTCCGGCGACCGCGGATGCAGCTCGGCGAAGGCGGCGACGCCGCCGCTGAACTCGCCGCACTCCTTCACCAGTTGGACCAGTTCGGCAGCGTGCCTGAACCCTTGCCCATGCCGTGTCCACGGTCCGACCGGGTCACCCGGCGGACCGCCGCGCAGGGCCAGCACGTCCCGGATGCCGACATCGGCGTAACGGCCGATGCTCGACCGCAGTTCGGCGTCCGAGTGACCGACCGCCGTGAGGTGCGCCACCGCTCGCAGCGTGGTCTGCTCGGCGATCCCCTCGACCGCCTGGA